>CANQIP010000003.1 GCA_947623955.1 uncultured Clostridia bacterium
GACCTACAATATTTCTTACGGCATCGCCTTCGGCGTGATTTCTCATGTGCTTATCAGCGTGTTTACCGGAAAGGCAAGGAACGTAAAGATAGGAACATGGGTAATCGCTGCACTCTTTGCCGTCATGTTCTTTGTGACGCATTAAGAACCGTCACGAAATAATTATATGTATACCGTTCCCGTATACTGTTCAAATATACCGTTTGCGGATTTTTGACTCTTGCATTTCGCGGACAAATATGGTATACTGTAAAAAATATAATATTTCACACAAAGTGTCGGTTATACCGCAAATAACAGGTATAATCGGTGAAAAGGGAATGGGGTGCAAATCCCCTGCGATAACTGTCGGTGTGTGTGTCGAAGCTTTTATGTTCGTCGGCGAAAGCCGGTCATTGGGAAACTGAGAAGGCGGAGCGTAAAAGCGCGGGGTTACTACCCTATACGGCATAAGCCACAAGACCTGCTTTGATGTTGCTCCGTAAGCGGCTCGCGCCGTAGGAGTAATGTTTCCGCATATTTATATGCTTATTTGTCGTGTGCGGATTGTGATTTGTCGCGGGAAAACTCAGCTGCGATGACTTTTCGGTCATCGCGGCTTTTTTAATATTTAATAAACATCAACGGGAGGAATTAACCATGAAAAAACAACTGAGAAAACCACTCGCGCTGCTTTTGGCGCTATGTATGCTCTTTGCCGCACTGCCGCCTATCGCGCTCGCGACGGACGGCGTACTTGAAGGCAGCGGAACGGAAGACAGCCCATATCTGATCGCGGACGCGCAGGATTTGGCAGCGTTCCGCGATATGGTAAACGGCGGAACATCGCTTGACGCACACGCAAAGCTAACGGCTGACATCGAGCTTACAGGCGACTGGTCGCCTATATATCCGACGAGCGGATACGTTACGAATATGTACGCGGGCGTATTTGACGGCGATTTCCACACGATAAGCGGTCTGTATATCAACTCTACCGAGTCAAATCAGGGGCTTTTCGGAGGAATTAACGGTGCAACCGTTAAAAATCTGAAGGTCATAGGCGACGTCACGTCGTCGAACAATTATGTCGGCGGTATCGTAGGCAAATTGGTTAAGGGAGCGATTGAAAACTGCAGCTTTGAAGGAAACGTCACGACAACAAAAAGCGGCGGTTACGCCGGAGGTATAGCGGGTTACACGGGTAACGGCTCGACGCAAACAGGCAGCATTATAAACTGCTCCAATTCCGCAGCCGTTACAGGCGGTTATGCCGGAGGAATTACAAGCTACGCAAAGTATTCGACAATCACTGAGTGCTATAACGTCGGTAAAATCACCGGCACGGGTAACACGGGCGGTATCGCCGGACAGATTATGAATAACACCGTCATTTCAAACTGCTACAGCATCGGTGAAGTAACGAGCAGCGGCAACGCCGGCGGTATTGTTGGCTTTAACGGCGTAGCGAACGGTATCACAAACTGCTACTGGACAAATCCCGACGTCTGCTTTGTGGGCGGCACGGGGTCGGCTGACGGCAGTGAAAAAATCACGTCGCCCGACGGTTTGACCGAAAAACTCGGCGACGCGTTTGTCGAGGACAGCGGCAGCATAAATGGCGGCTACCCGATTTTAAAATGGCAGCAGGGCGGGGAACCTGTTCCGAAAAATCCGCATATTACAATCACGGGCAGCACCGTTCTGCAAATGCAAAATAACGGGGCCGTACCTCAGACAACGTTGTCGGTAAATTATATCGACATGGACGCCGCGCCCGTTACGTGGGACACGGACAGCGACATTATCACGCTCGAAGAACCGACTGACGCGGACGAGAACAACAGCAAAATTATAGTTAAAGCGCAAAAGCCGGGTAAAGCTGTCGTAACCGTTTCGACAACGGACGGAGCATATACGGCAGAGCAGAAAATTACCGTAATGCCGTTTGTCACCGTTGCGGAAATTGAAGGCGACGTTGTTGTCGGCGAAACGGTACGCGCGAAGGTGTACGTACTCGGCGGCGACGAGTACGACTACGATAATTATCCCGAGCTTGCGTTCCGATGGAAATATCTCACCGCTGGGGATTATTTAAGCGGCAACACAGGCTCAACGTCGTATCACATTATTGAGGGCGCAACAAATCGTGAATTTACGATTACCGACGACTTAAAAGGATGTTATCTGTCGTTTGAATTTTACTATAACGGCGAGTACAAAACTCCGTCAAGTCCGCAGAAAATCCATTCGGCAAGCTATAGTCAGCTTTTGTCAGACTGTGAAAACCTCAGTATCGCGACGGACGACATCAAGGAAAATACAGTAATCGACCTGCCGTCCGCAGGTGAAAACGGCTCCGTTATCACGTGGAAGAGCAACCACCCCGAAATCATAGACACAAACGGAAACGTCACGCTGCCCGATGAAACGACGACGGAGGTCACGCTCACGGCTACGCTGTCGCTTGAAGGTGAAACGACGGTAAAGACATTTAAAATCAAGGTATATTCAAAAAAAGCCGTCGAGGATGAGCAAAAAGAGGAGCAGCGCGAGAAGGATTTAAACAAGCTTGACAAAATAAAGATCGCGCTCGGCAATTTTTACAAAATAACGCCCGTATACGGAACGGACACGAATATCGTTGACATACTGAAAGCAGACATCGCGAAAAAGTCGGACGATTATTCGGACTGCGCCGTTTCGTTATCTAAAGTTGAAATGGTTTACGGCGGCGCGAATATTGCAGGCAACGGCGATATTACATATTTTTACGCCGACCCGAACACAACGCCCTCGATTAAAATGGGCAGTTTCAGGGCGACGTTTACTCTGACGATAGGCGAGGCGGAAACCACGCTCGAAGTTCCCGTAATCGTGTACTGGGATCAGGACAGGGTAAAGGAAACGATGAGGTCGGAAATCCTCAGTTCCGTCACCGCAACGAGCATTTTGGGCGGCAACACAGCCGCCGACCACGTCACGGACAATCTTGTTCTGCCGAAAGTCGTCGACGGTAAAAAGTGGACGCTGATTTCGTGGCAGTCATCTGATAACGGTGTGATTTCAATCAGTAGTGAAAACCAGAGTACGGCTGACACGCTGTTTGACCCGTACGTCGGCAAGGTTAAGCGCGGCGCGGAGGACAAAACCGTAACGCTTACCGCGATATTTACGTTTCAGCTTACGAACGACATAACCGGCAGCGAAACACCGATTACGATGAGCAAAACGTTCGACGTTACCGTCAAGGCTGTCGGCGCGGAGCAGATTGAGGCGATACAGGCTGATTTAAATGCGAAACTCGACGCGGGCTTTGAAAAGGCGGGCATTACGGACGCGGTGACGGGCGATAAGCTTAGCCCTGACGACGGCGTGTACACCGCGTACAATGACATTCAATTCCCGACCACGCGCGATTTCGGCGTGGACGGAAAATATTGCCCCGTAACGCTTTCCTCGGACAACGCCGAGACTGTCATAGCGCCTGACGTCAACAACGCGGCGCGTGTCGAGGTGTACCGTCCGGCTGTCGGAAACGCGGGCGCAGGCGCAACGGTAACGCTCACAATAACCGATACAAACTCAAACGTTTCGGTGTCGAGAAAGTTTAATTTTACCGTTCCCGCGCTTACCGCCGAAGAGGTTGAAACGGAAAAGGCGCTGATGCACAAGGTCAGGGCGGCGTATTTTGACGGCATTAAGGGCAATAACACCGACGCGGGAGATATAAGCTCGAACCTCAGTCCGTTTATCGAGGTTTACGAGGACAAGGGCTCTCTTGTGTGGGTGCGCGATAACGCGGAAAGAACAAATCACGGTATTGTCACCGAACCCATCGAAGGCTGGGAGGAATTGGAAGTATGGCGGCTGTTCCGTTCATCCAACCCCGCAGCTGTCACGCACGAAAATCTTCTTGTAACGCAGCAGAAGAAGGATAAAGCCGTAACGGTAGACAGCGTTTTGTCGAGTGAAACGCTCGGCAGGTACGGGGAATTGTACGGCAAAGACCCAATAAAATACGCGTCCTACGCCGACCTTGCGGAGCTGTACCGTCAGCCCGTAAGCGCGGAGCTTGTTGTAAGAGGTACGTCTACTCCCATAAACGTGCGTCCGACGGCGGTTGAGGAAAAGGTAGGCGTGACGTTCAGACTTCAGTCTGCCGACGGTATGCTGATTGACACCGTTCGGTACAGGGATTTGAAGGAGGGAACGACCGTATTCGACATATTCAAAAAAGCCATGGACGAAAACGGGTACACATACAAAAAGCACGGCAGCTACGTGTATTCAATCACAACGCCCGACGGCACGGAAATAAAGGAGCTTGATGAGGGTAAAAATTCGGGGTGGCTCTATAAGGTGAACGGTGAGATACCCGATATGCAGATGGCTGCTTACGGGCTGCACGACGGCGACAGTATTGTGATGTTCTTCTCGAAGGATTTCACCGAGGACACCGGTTACGACCGTCCGAGCGGTTCATCGCGCGGAAGGGGAGGCTCGTCAGGTACGCCCAAACCCGACGCGAGCGCGTCTCCCACGCCGTCACCGTCTCCGACAGACGACGCTGACGCAAGCCCCACCTCCGCCAAAACGCCCGCGCCCGATAAAGCCGCGACGTATTCAGACATTGACGGTCACTGGGCGCAAAACTCCATAATATTCGTAACGGAGCAAAGGCTTATGTACGGCACGGAAAACGGCAAATTTGACCCCGATCTGCCGCTTACGCGCGCGATGATGGCAGTCATAATTTACAGGCTTGAGGGCGAACCCGAAACGGCAAGCGAAAGCGCGTTCGCCGATGTTGAAAGCGGCTCGTATTACGAAAACGCCGCCGCGTGGGCGAACGGTAACGGTATAGTAAGCGGCACGTCGGAAACGGAATTTTCACCGACGCGCAATATCACAAGAGAACAGGCGGCCGCGCTTTTGTACAGATACGCGCTGTATAAGGGTTATGACGCAAGCGTCGGCAGTGACTCGGATATTTCGGCGTATACCGACGCGGAGGAAATCTCCGATTACGCCTCCGAGGCGATGCGTTACGCGCTCGGCAGCGGTCTTATGACCGGCAGAACGGAAAACACTTTAAATCCAAAAGACAATATGACAAGAGCCGAAACGGCTGAAATCTTCCGCAGATTTACGGAAACGAATATAGGATAAAACAAAAAGGACGCGCCGAGCATTTTGGCGCGTCCTTTAAATTTGAATTACAGTTATGGTTTTTTTGAGATTTTTTCCGCGAGACGCAGCGTCGAAATAATCGGCACAATCAAAATCCCGCATACAAAATTGCTTACGCCGTGAATACAATCCCACGGCAGTCCCGCGATGATCCACGCTATCATTCCTTTAAAGCTCAGCCCGTACAAAAGAGCCTGCGCCGGCGCGTACAGCGTGCCGTACAAAAATCCGTGCGCCGAGCATACAGCCATATAGACGAGTGGTTTTACCTTCGGGTTCATGTTCTTCGGCAGCGGCATGACCGCCGCCCAGAGAACAGTCCATATGTACAGATACGGAACCCACCACGCCGCAAATCCGCAGAAAATACCCGTTAAAATCACGAAAACGTAAATCGGATATAACGCCTTTTTCCCGTACACGACGGTAAACGCGACCGTGAACACGCCAAGCAAGTGGACGTTCGGTAAAACTTCCGTAAGCAGCTTTGACGCGTACATAATCGCGCCCAGAACTCCGAATACGGCGATTTCCTTTGTTGTAAGCTTCATTTACTCAACCCTCAGGGAATAGCTTGCGCCTTCTTCCACAGGCGTCAAATCTATGCCGGACGACGCGTATTCTCCATTAACGTAAAACGCCCAGTAAACGCCGTCCTTATCGTAATCGGCTGTTATGCCGTTCACCGTTTTCACGTAAAGACCGTACGCGCCCTCCTCGCCGTCAATAAGCCCAAGTTCGCTCAGTGCGCCGCCGACCGTTTCCTTGTCCGTATGTATCTCAAAATTTGTCTCGTTTCCGTCCTTGTCCGCCACGGTAAGAGCAAACCGGACGCTGCCTTCTCCGAGTACGGTGTCGGCCGGTTGAGTTGCCGCCGTTTCAACGGGCGCGGGCGCGCTCACTTTGGAATTGCCGCAGCCCGTCACCGAAAAAGCCGCTGCCGCGATAAGCGCCGCGCAGATTATAAACGATTTTGCCTTTGTAAATAATGTATTCATAAAAATTCCTCCTTGCTTAATTATACGCCCCGATACGCGCGTTGTCAATAATAAAGACGGGGGATTTACGCGAAACGTACCGTAAAAATCGGCGCAAAAATCCTAAGACGGTGTTATGGATTATATTAAATTTTTATTCAGACGCGGACGCGGGCAAAACAAATTCACGCAATTCCCACTATTGCTTTTATGCGTCATAAATGATAAAATAAAATATATGTGCATTTCGCCGTCACGGAAACGTATCGGCAATGCGATGGGTTGGTTTTTAATCACGGGGAGGTTAAAATGAAAAAAGCAATTTCTCTTGCACTCGCGCTGACCGTTCTTATATCAGCCGCGCCGTGCAATATCAAAACCGCGGAGGCTGCCGGAGAAATTCCCGCATTTCCGGGCGCGGAGGGCGGCGGCATGTACGCCACGGGCGGACGCGGCGGCACGATCGTACACGTCACAAATTTGAACGACTCCGGCGCGGGTTCGCTGCGCGACGCGGTGTCGCATTCGGGAAGAATAGTCGTATTTGACGTGGGCGGCACGATAAATTTAAAATCCGATATTTCCTGCGCCGGAAATATTACCGTCGCGGGACAGACAGCTCCCGGAGGCAAGGGGGTTACGCTTAAGGGCGGGAAATTCGCGCTCGGCGGCGATAATACCATTGTGAGATTTATTTCCTCGCGTCCGGGCGAAAAGGGCGTGGAGTCTGATTACGACGCGTGGGGAGGCTCGAAGGGTTCAAATTCCATAATCGACCACTGCTCCATCGGCTGGGCGAACGACGAGCAGTTCGGCTTGTATTCGGCAAACAGCCAGACGGTGCAGTACACTATTATAGGCCCGTCCAACTGCGTGTCGTATCATTCAAAGGGCGCGCACGGTTTCGGCGTTATGTTCGGCGCGGCGAACAACTCATGGCACCACAATCTTCTGTGCCACTCGCTTTCGCGTAATTTCCGCGGCAAGGTGAGCGGCTCAAATCCTATGGAATTTGTAAACAACGTAATATACGACTGGGGATACCAGACCGCCTACGGCACTATGGGGCATCTGAATTATGTGGGGAATTATCTTAAAATGGGACCCTCGACAAAGGGCGGTCAGCGGTTTATAAATTTGTCGAGCGGGTCGCATTACGAGCTTTTCAGATTTTATCTTACGGGAAATAAAATCACAAAGCCGAACGGCTCGCCGTATTCCGACGCGGTAAACGCGAATAACTGGAACGGCGGCGTAAGCTATAACAGCCACGGCGCGGAAAGCGACTACCGCGTTGACGCGTATTTCCCGATAAGCGCGTCAACGGGCGCGGACGTGTCTATGGCGAAATCGCCGGAAACGGCTGACGATGCGTTTGAAAAAGTCGTGTCATACGCAGGCGCGTCGATAAATCCGGCTGACAACTCGCAAAACGGATATAATTACAGTTCCGACGATACCCGCACGAAAATCGACGCGCAGGTGCTTTACGAAACGCGCACCGGCACAGGCTCGCTCACGGGCGGACGCGATTTCTCGACCGTGACGGACAGTGCGGTAAAGAGCGCGATCGACACCTACGGCATACAGTACTGCGACTACAATTCCTATTACCCCGGCGCGGTCACGGAAAAAACAATAACCGATACCGACAACGACGGTATGCCGGACGAATGGGAGCTTGCGCGCGGTCTCGATCCGAATAACGCGGCGGACGCCAAGAGCGACTATCTCGGCGACGGCTACAATAATATCGAATATTACATAAACGACTTGACGGTCAACGCGTTCCCGAAGGGCGTTGTAACGGTTTCGCCGACGACTGTCGATTTGGGTGAGGATTACGCCCACGCAAAGGCTGACGCTGACGCGATAACGCTTTCGCCGACGGTTATAAAGACAGCCGATGACCTGACGCTCCCGCAGACGGGCTCAATACACGGCTCAAAAATAGTGTGGAGCAGCAGCTCGTCCGCGATCCTCATGCAGAACAATCGGATTTCCGAGGTTATCCGTCCCGACAGCGCGAACGAGGCTGTGACGCTTACGGCAAGCGTTACCGTCGGAGACTTTACGATAAGGCGCGGCTTTACCGTAACGGTGCTCGCGCTGCCGAAAAAGTTTGACTTCGGTAACGGCGCGGTACAGGACGGTTTTACGAAGGTCACGGGGGATACAAAGTATTCGGCTCAAAGCAGTTTCGGCTTTGAGGGCGACGCGTCCGATATGACCCGCGCCCCGGGCGGTATTCCGGTTGGGTACGAAAATCTCTACAACGACCAGGTAAACTGCGAGACGAAATTCAGGGCGGAGGTTCCGAACGGAACGTATACGGTTGTAATTCACTACGGAAGTTGGAACGAGAATTTTGGTACAAGCTACACCGTCGAGGGCGTTTCGTCCGGCAATCTCGCGTCAACCGCGGCGGCGCAGTACGAGACGGAGGTCGAAATTACCGACGGTGTGCTCGACGTGGAGATAAAGAAAGGAGACAAGAAATACGGCGGCTACATAAACGGTCTTGAAATTTTGAGCGATGCGGTGGCTCCCGACCCGATATATCATTTCGATTTCGGCGACGGCGAGGTGCAGGACGGCTACACCGCCGTCACATCATCGACGGCGTACTCGCTCATGACGCGCTACGGCTTTACCGACGGCACGCATGACGCGATGACCCGTGCGCCCGGGGATATTCCGTCCGGCATGGAAAACCTCTACAACGACCAGATTAACGGCGTTTCAAAATTTAAAGCCGACGTTCCGAACGGAAAATATATCGTAACAATTCACTACGGTAGCTGGAATGACGGATTTGGCACAAATTACACCGTTGAGGGCATCGTTTCGGGCAATCTCGCGTCAACCGCAGCGGCGCAGTACAGAACAAAGGTTGAGGTCGCCGACGGCGCGCTCGATGTGGAGATAAACAAGGGCGCAAAACAATACGGCGGATATATAAGCGGCATTGACATAGAACCGCTGCCGACGCTGCCGTATCATTTCGACTTCGGCGAAGGCGCGGCGCAGAAGGGTTATACCGCCGTAAAGCCTTCAACAATTTATTCGGAGGAAACGGGGTACGGCTTTGCCGAAACAAATCTAGGAGGCATGACGCGTGCGCCGGAAGAGTTCACTCCGGGCTTTGACGAATTATACAACGATCAGATTTTGAACAACGAGGTGAACGCGCCGTTTACATTTAAGGCTGGCGTTCCGAACGGGAAATATAAGGTCGTAATACATTACGGCTCGAACAACAAGGATTTCAGCTCCGATTACTCTGTTGAGGGCGCGCTTTCGGGCAGTCTCAATTCACTCACAGGCACAACGTATGAAACCGAAACCGAGGTCGCGGACGGGGTGCTTGACGTTATTATAAATAAAGGCAGGAAATCATGGGGCGGGTATATAAGCGGTATGGACGTGATCCCGATTACAGCGCCGCCCGTAACAGACCCGCCCGGCGAAGATCCGCGTATAGAAACGGAGCTTTCTCCCGACAAGACAATGCTCACCGCGTCGCCCGTATACTGCGGCGGCGGTACGCTTATCTGTGCGCTCTACACCGGCGGCAGGCTGATAAAATGCTTTGCCGAGGAATACTCGGGCGACGATATGGATTTTGACGTTGTAAGCGGCGCGGATAAGGCGGTCGTCATGCTGTGGAACAGCTTTGACAAAATGACGCCCGTGTGCGAAACGGGGCAGCTTGCAATACGTTAAAGAATATGATAAGATAAACAAAAAGGAGGCGGACAACCATGAAGAAAGTTATTTCCCTGTTCACCGCGATGTCAATTGCGCTCGGCATAACCGCATCGGTCACCGTTTCGGCGCAGAATGATGAAAATCTTTACGCGCTCTACACGTTTAACGAAACGATGAGCGGTGAGAGCCGCACGACTGCCGCCGACAGGAGCGGCAACAATCATACCGCGACGCTTCACGGAAACGCGAAGTATGAGGCTGACGCGGAGCGCGGGAGTAAGGCGCTCTACACGATCGGCTTAAGCGGCACGTATATGGAATTTCCGCTCCCGACAGACGATAACGGAAATGTTCTCGAAACGTTTACCGTTTCGATGGACATGAAAAACCTCACAAACGGAAATTATTTCAATTTCTATGTCGGTGACGGCTCATCGGGCGGCACGGGAAAAAATTATTTCGGCTACAAAATGGCGTCCGATATTCTCCTGTCGGCTATGACGTCGACCGAGAAAAAGACAACGCTTACAGGCAAGGGCAAGCAGGGCGAGTGGACGCACGTTGATTTTGTTTTAAATAACGGTACGGGCACGATTTACGTTGACGGCGCAAGCGCGGGTTCGCTCACGGGTTACACGATGAGCGCGATCGGCGCGAAGGTGGCGAGACTAAGTTTCAGCGCGTGGTCGGCTGACGCTTACGCGAAGTGTTATTACGATAACGTAGCCGTTTACAGTAAGGCGTTTACGGCTGCGGAACTCAATGAACTCCCCGAAATCGACGACCCCGAGGACAACTACGATGAGAAGGAAAGCGGCGAGCAGTTTAAGATAACATCACAAAAGGGCGTTGATATTCAACAGAACATGATAGGTCTGTTTTTCGAGGACATAAACTACGCGGCGGACGGCGGTCTGTACGCGGAAATGATTGAAAATCGCTCGTTCGAGTCGAGAAAGTACATAAGCGACTCAAACACGAGCTATGACGGCTTGTACTCGTGGAGCGTTTATCCCTCAACCGGCAGCGGCGCGAGTGTTACAACATCGTCGAGTGGCGGGCTTAATACCAATAACCCCAATTACGCCGTATTCACCGCGTCCGACACGCAAAAAGGGCTGAAAAACAACGCCTACGACGGTGTTCTGATGGAAAAGGGCAAGAAGTATAACGTGTCGCTTTACGCGAAATCCGCCGATTACACGGGCGGTATAAGCGTGAGCGTGTACAAGGACGGCGAGAAGGTCGCGGGCGCGAATGTGACGAACGCTGTTACAGGCGAATGGAAAAAATACAGCGTCCAAATGACCGCCGACAAAACGGCGCGCTGCGCGGATTTCGTTGTCGAGCTTGACGGCGCGGGCGAGGTTTCGCTCGATATGGTTTCGTGTATGCCCGACGACGCGGTCGAGGGTATTTTCAGAAAGGACTTAGCCGAAAAGCTAAAGGCTATAAACCCCGGTTTCCTGCGTTTTCCGGGCGGCTGCATAATCGAGGGCTACAACCTCGCCAACCGCTACAACTGGAAGGACACGCTCGGCGACATTTCCGAGCGCAAGCAAAACTGGAGCCGCTGGGCTGCGCACACGAATGACGGACTTGACGGCGGCTACAAGCACTACAACCAAACATACGGCTTGGGCTTTTACGAGTATTTCAAGCTTTGCGAGTACCTCGACTGTGAGCCTGTGCCTGTCGTGAACGTCGGTATGGCGTGCCAGTATCAGTCAAAAGAGGTCGTTGACGTAAACAGCGACGCATTTCAGCAGTACATACAAGACGCGCTCGATTTGATAGAGTTCGCCAACGGTACGGACACGAGCAACGAATGGGTTCAAAAGCGTATCAGTATGGGACACACCGAGCCGTTCAACCTGCATATTATCGGCATAGGCAACGAGCAGTGGCAGGAGAACGGCAACAACTGGTTCACGCGCTACGAAGAATTTGAAAAAGCGATACACGAAAAATACCCCAATATAAAGCTTGTCGCGACAAGCGGCCCGGGTGTGCAGGACGACAACTACAATGCCGCTTGGAGCTGGATCAGAGAAAAGGCGGCAAGCAACAGTAATTTCGCGTATGTTGTTGACGAGCATTATTACAGAGAACCGGACTGGTTCTATTCGAATATGAATTTCTACGACAACTACCCGCGTGACGTGAAGGTGTTCGCGGGCGAGTACGCGTCGCGTCAGCGGAACCGGTCGAACGACCCCGCCTCAAATTCGTGGGAGGCTGCGCTTTCCGAGGCGGCGTACCTCACGATGGTCGAGCGCAACGCGGACGTTGTATATATGGCGTCCTACGCGCCGCTGTTCGCGAGAATAAATTACACGCAGTGGTCGCCGGACATGATTTGGTTTGACGATGCGAACAGCTACGGTTCGCCGACGTATTACGTGCAAAAGCTCTACTCAAATAATCTCGGCGACTACACGCTTAAATCCACCTTAAAGGACTACGGCTTTGAAACGGGCGTTTATTCAAGCGCGTCGTATGACACGGAAACGGGCGATATAATCGTAAAAATCGTAAATTCAAACGCGAGCGAAAAAACAATTCCGATTGAGCTTGACGAGAACTTTGATATAAACGGCACGGCGTCGGTTGAGCAGATTGCCAGCTTTCCGGTGACGCTGTGGAACACCATAGCCGACCCTGAAACGGTATATCCGAAAAAGAACGCAATTTATGATTTCACGTATAACTACGATTATACCGTTCCGCGAAGCTCGTTTACGGTTCTGAGAATCGGAACAACAGACGAAAAGCACAAGCCGTTTCCCGACGAGTTTCAATATCTCACAGAGCGTGAGCCGCTGACGGACACATATCAGGCTATGGTATACACCACCGGCACGGACGCAGCGGGCGGCAGTATACATATCGCAATATCGGGCGACGGCGGAGAGACGTTCGAGGATGTAAACCACGGTTTCGGCGCGATTACCGCTCCGTCCGAAAACGGCTCTGCAAGGGCGCTGCGCTCGCCGTCGGTGTTTAAAATGGACGACGGTAAATACGGCATTGTCGCGATACGCACCGACCCCGCGCAGGACGCGGCTGCCGACTGCGATAACCGCGACGGCTCGTTCATATTGTACACCACGACGGATTTTGAGCATTTCACAAACGAGGGCTTTAAGACGATCGGTATAAAGCGGCTTAAGGATATATCGTGCAACAGGCTTGACGACGGAACCTATAACATTTCGTGGAGAGATGAAAAAGCGGGCGATAAAAGCGAGCGATACAGCGTCACCACAACCGATTTTGAAAGCTTTTCCGAGCCGATAAACAGAAACGTGTATGACCGCGAATATGTCAGCGGCATAAGCGGCGCAATATCTTCAAGCGCGGTTGGCATTACAAAGGAAATGTACGACGCGCTTAAAGCAAGCAGCGAGGAAACGAAGTATAACGAATACGGTGTTGACTTAAACCACGTGAACGGCAGAATTTTGCCCGACTCGTGCTCGGCAGTGTTCGACGCGTCAAAGATAAGCGGAACATATAATGATTACGACATATCGAAGGACGGGAACGGTATTCTTTCCGGCTGGTCAAGCACATGGAATGTCTCAAAAGACGAGACAATAACGTCAAAGCAGATGAATTGCAACTTTATCACAGTTGGCGGCAAGCAGTATTTCCAGTTCTACGGACCCGACAAAACCGATCCGGTATCGCTGTACACGCCCGGTTACGCCGCCGACGCGGACTGGTTCGCGGTTGAGTTTACTTTAAATTCGAGCGCAACGGTCGGCTGCCACGACTCGATTTTACTCGATAACGACAAAAAACCGTTCTTCGGCTATGCGTATGCAAAGTACAACGACGGATTTTTCCCCGGCGACGGCGAGCGTCACTATAACGACGACGGCACAGGCAACGACGGCACAAGTGGTGGCGACCTCGGAAATTTCCTCGGCGAAGCGGGCGGAGCAAGCTGCACATACACCAACGGTCAGACCGTTGTAAGAATTATAGTCGATAACGGCGCGAAATACAACGATACCGACGCGTATGCCGTAACGACCGCGTACAGCAACGACGGAGTGAATTTCACACCCATAAACACGCGCTATTACAGCGGCAGCGTGAACGGTTTCGGCGGTATCACCGTCGGCGCGCTCGCAAACAGCACTAATTGGTACGACAATACGCGTTACGGCAATATGAAGGTGTACGTTCCGAAGAATGACGATAATCCGGCCTCATATACAATTAATGACGTCACATATGAGACAAACGTCATAAAAGCGGATATAAGCGGCGAGGCGGGTATAATATCTGTAATCGCAGCCGCGTATGACAGTGACGGAAAGCTGATAAAGACGGCTTTAAAGGAGACAAATTTCCCCGGCGGCACAAGCGCGGTGACAATACCCGACTTTGACGCCGACACAGCCGCCGGTATAAGCGTGTTCGTATGGAACAGCATATCCGATATGAAACCGCTCGGTGAATGTTTTAAAAAAGAATTATAAAGAAGTATTTAAAAAAAGAGCCATGGGGCGTTAACGCCTCATGGCTCGATTTGTTTTCAGTCTATTTCATATCCGCAGTTCGTACAATTTCCCTTAATTACGCGTCGTTACACTAACCAAACATAAAATCCCGTTAGGGTCAAATTAGGGTCAAAATAAAAAGAAAACGGCTCAAAACCGCAGTTTCAAGCCATTTCCTGTGGCGGAGAAGGAGGGATTTGAACCCTCGCGCCGGTTTCCCGACCTACACCCTTAGCAGGGGCGCCTCTTCGGCCTCTTGAGTACTTCTCCGTAAAGACGGCATACGGTGATTTTCGGGCAGCCGCCGCTTTAAAAAGCAGCCCGCGCCGTACGCAGTACCGATATATAATTGTAATGAATGGAGGAGAGAGCGGGATTCGAACCCGCGAGCGCTCGCACGCTGCCGGTTTTCAAGACCGGTGCTTTCAACCACTCAGCCATCTCTCCGCTTTCGAGCCAAATTCACTGACGCAGACTATTATAACAAAAACGCGATTTAATGTCAATAGTTTTTTACAAAACTTTTAACCCTCATACATATTGAGATGTCGGAAGAATTCCCGAATTGTTGCAAATTTTACCGAAAACTATTTTGTATATTATTTTAGCTTGCGTGCAAAATAGTATCAGTGTCGATGAAATTCGACACGATTTAAATAGATTTGGGACTTTGAATGTGAAGGAGGGAACAGAAATGGCAAAGAGCAAAATCAACATTCCGCAGGCAAAGCAGGCTATGGATCAGTTCAAGATGGAGGCTGCCCGCGAGGTAGGCGTTAACCTTTCGCAGGGCTACAACGGCGACATCACTGCTAAACAGGCAGGTTCCGTAGGCGGTCAGATGGTTAAGAAGATGATCGAGGATTACGAAGGCAGACTTAAGTAATTAAGCCGTGCAACAATTCAAATCTTTAATTTGAACCGCGATAAAAAAGGTTATTAAAAATGACTGCATTTTTAATAACCTTTTTCCTTATTTGACTTTATTGCCGTCTATAAATACCATAACGCATTTCGCGTCAAACCGCGTCGGCAAATCGGTAAACACCGCTATGTCCGCGTCCTTGCCGACCTCTAAAGAGCCGACTCGGTCGTCTATGCGGCAGTTTTTCGCCGCGACGCTCGTTATCGCCTTTAAAGCCTTATCCTCGTCCATGCCGTGCTTTACCGCCATAGCGGCGCAAAGCGGCAGATGCTCTATCGTTATTTCGGGGTGGTCGGTAATAATTGCCGCGTCGATGCCGCGCTCCGACAGATTTCTGTACGTGTCGAACGTGAGGTTTTTAAGCTCCGGCTTACTCCTGTCGGAAAGCGTCGGGCCGAGCATTACGGGGATTTTTTCGCGTTCGAGTATCGGCGCGACCGCGTCGCCGTCGGAACAGTGCTCGATCGTAACGTCCACGTTAAATTCCTTGCCTATTCTTATCGCGGTACAAATATCGTCCGCGCGGTGGGCGTGGATTTTAACGGGAATTTCACGTTTAAGTACCGGTATCATCGCGTCAAGCTTAATATCGAACTCCGGCTTTTCGTTATTCTCACTGTCGGTGGTATAAGCGTCAAGCTTTTCCATGTAATCCCTTGACTTGATAAACAGCTCGCGTATCAGCGCGACCGTACCCATACGCGTGACGGGAGCCTCCTCCTTTTCGCTGTATACCGCCTTCGGGTTCTCGCCGAGAGCCATTTTCATCGCGGCGGGAGCCTTTACGATCATATCGTCAATACATATGCCGTGCGTCTTTACAGCCGCGAACTGACCGCCCACGGGGTTCGCGCTGCCCGGACCGGTTACGACCGTGGTAATGCCCGCGCTGCGCGCCTCTTTAAAACCTCGGTCAAACGGATTTATGCCGTCGATTGCGCGGAGGTGGGGCATAACGGGGTCGCTGTCCTCGTTGCCGTCATCTCCCTCGAACCCAATGGAGTCCTCAAACATACCGACGTGACAATGCGCGTCGATAAGACCGGGCATAACGACCATACCCTCCGCGTCAATAACTATGTCGGCGGGTTGTTCAGCCTCACCGACGTATAAAATCTTTTCGTCAAACAGCACGCAGCCGTTTTCGATAACGTCACCCGCCATGGTGACGACTTTTCCGTTTTTGATAAGTGTTTTCATACGCTTTTAATTCCCAATTCATTCACATAATTTATCGCGCTGTTCGCCGCGACCGCGCCGTCTGCTGCAGCGGTTATTACCTGCCGCAGCGGCGACACTCTTACGTCACCGGCGGCGTAAATGCCGCGAATATTCGTCGCGAGGTACATATCGGTCTTTATAAATCCTCTCTCGCACAGCGTTATACCCGTTTCACCCGCGAGCGCCGACGACGGCACAATGCCTATCGCCACGATCGCGCCCGACGCTTGCAGCACGCTTTTTTCACCCGTTACCACATTCTTAACCGACACGCTTTCAAGCGACGATGCGCCGTTAAATCGTTCGACAACGGTATCGGTAAGAATTGTTATTTTACCGTTCGACCTTGCTCTTTCGAGAAGTGACGCGCTCGCCTTGAACCGCTTTGAACGGTTTAATACGTACACCTTCGAGCAGAGCGTCGAGAGGTAAATCGCGTCCTCCATAGCCGTGTTGCCGCCGCCCACGACGCATACCGCCTTGTCCTTAAAGAACGCGCCGTCGCACGTCGCGCAGTACGACACGCCCGCGCCCGTAAGCTCCGTTTCACCTATTACGCCGAGCGTTTTCGGCTCCGCACCCGTCGCGAAAATCACAGCCTTAGTCATGTACCTGTTTCTGCGCGTGTGTATGACCTTAACGTCGTATTCGGCGTTTTCTATCGACCGCACATTGTCGCGCTCAAATGTAACGTCGTACTTTTTCGCGTGCTTTTCAATCGCCGCCGCGAGTTCTTCGCCCGTGGGATTGTCCGCAAAACCGGGGTAATTGTCTATTTCGTGCGTCTTTAAAACCTGACCGCCGCACGCGAGCTTTTCAAGCACAAGCGTTTTCATGCCGCCCCTTGCCGCGTAAATCGCCGCGCTCATTCCCGCCGCGCCGCCGCCAATTATCGCCACATCATACATCGCTATCGCCCTCCTCGTTCACATACGCCTCGATAATATACCTCGGTCTGCGCTTGACCTCCTTGTAGAGCTTACCTATATACTCTCCGATAAGCCCCACCGCCAAAAGCTGCACGCCGCCTATAAACCATATCGACATCATAAGCGATGCCCAGCCTGCGCCTGTGTTGCCGAGCAGCTTTTCCACAAGCGCGTACACAGCCATAGCGAACGCGAACACGCACACAACCGCACCGAGCGCGCTTATCATACGTATCGGACTTATCGAAAACGACGTTATACCGTCGAACGCGAACGACAGCATCTTTTTAAGCGGGTACTTCGACTCGCCCGCGAACCGCTCCGCTCTGTCGTAATATACGCTCGTTGACTTAAATCCCACAAGCGGCACCATTCCGCGCAGGAACAAATTACGCTCGGGGAAATCCGCGAGCGCGTCAAGTGCGCGCTTGCTCATAAGACGGAAGTCGGCATGGTTAAACACAATCTTAACGCCCATAAAATTCATCAGCTTGTAAAACGCCACCGCCGTCGTGCGCTTGAAGAACGTGTCGGTGTCGCGCTTGTTCCTCACGCCGTACACCACGTCGTACCCGTTTTTAAAATTCCTGACCATTTCGTGAATGACGTTTATATCGTCCTGCAAGTCCGCGTCGATCGAGACGGCGCAGTCGCACTCGTCCCTGACTGTCATAAGACCGCCGTAAAGCGCGTTCTGATGTCCGGCGTTATGCGCGAGCTTTATTCCCAAAATCTCCCTGTGTTCATGCGCGAGCGTGCTTATAATATCCCACGTGCCGTCGCGTGAACCGTCGTCCACAAACACGATACGGCTCTTATTGCTTATAAGACCCTTCTCGGTCATGCTGCCGAACAGCTCCAGCATACGCTTTGACGTTTCGGGCAGCACAGCCTCCTCGTTGTAGCAGGGAACAACCACATATAATTTTACGCTTTTGTCCATATCTCTACCTCTGTAAATAAATCATATACAATAATTATACTACATTTTTCCTGCTTTAACAAGAGTATCGGCAAAAAAATCATTTTGTCAACAAAACTTTTATTATTTGTAATGGTAAGTCGGCGCGTTATGTGGTAAAATTATAGGTATAAATAACGAAATCGGGAATGATATATATGATAAGACGAATGAAAAAAAGCGAAACGCGTGACGTAATGGATTTGTGGCTGCGCACCTCAAATTACTCCAACTCCTTTGTGGAGTCGGACTTCTGGACAATGCACTACGAGTACGTAAAGCAAAAATACATAGACAAGAAAGACACCTTCGTGTATATTAAGGATAATAAAATAGTAGGATTTACTGTCGTGGACGGCGGCAGCGAGATATGCGGGCTGTTCGTAGACCCCGAATACCAGAACGAGGGAATAGGCAGGGAGCTTATAACGTTTCTGAAATCCGAGTACACGCGCCTTCACATTGATATTTATGCGCGGAACAGAAAGGCGTTCGCGTTTTCGCTGCAAATGGGCTTTGTTGTGGACAGCGCGTCGCGGCAGGCGAACAACAACGAGCTTATGTACACCATGGCATGGGGCGAGGACGAAACCGAGGACGACGTAAAAATATGGAAAAGATAGGGAATAGTAAAAGCTGCGCGGCAACAGGTGCCGCGCAGCTTAAATTTTATGTTGCAAAACGGAACGATATGTGCTACAATACTGCATTGAGGTGAAAAAATTGAAGGGAGCAATATTTGACGTTGACGGCACGCTGCTCGACTCTATGAAAATGTGGTACGAGCTTGTTGTGCGGTTTTACGATGAACACGGCGTACAGGCTGACGCGGACGAGGCGTTTAAGTACATGGATATGACGCTTGAGGAGTCGATACCGATTATCACAGAGAAACTGGGTCTCGACATGACTTTTGACGAGATACTTGACTGCCTTAAAAGAATGGCAGCCGATTACTACAGGGAGAGCGTTTCCTTCAAGGACGGCGCGGCTGAATATATGAGGAAACTTCACGGTGCGGGCGTTAAAATAGCAATTGCGACTTCCGGCTACGAGGAACTTTGCAAAGCGGCGTTCACGCGTCTCGGCGTGTGGGATTTGATAGACGCGCGAGCGTACTCGGCTGAGGTCGGCGTGAACAAGTCAAACCCCGACATATACCTATTGGCGGCGGAAAGGCTCGGCGTCGAACCCGCCGACTGTACCGTGTACGAGGATATAGCGGTAGGTATCGAGGGCGCGAAAAAGGGCGGCTTTAAAACGTGCGCCGTATACGACGACTCAAACAAGGACGACACGGAGCTTTTAAAAGAGACCGCCGACCGTTACATCACGGGCTGGCGGGAGCTTATATAACAAAGGAAGGTTAGTATGACGGAAAGAGAAAACATAAGAAATATAGCGATAATCGCGCACGTTGACCACGGCAAAACAACGCTTGTCGACGCGATGCTCGCGCAAAGCGGCACGTTCCGCGAGAACGAGCAGGTCGACGAGCGCGTAATGGACTCGAACGACCTCGAACGCGAGAGGGGTATTACAATTCTCGCGAAAAACACGTCGCTCGACTACAAGGGTACGAAGATTAACATTATAGACACCCCGGGACACGCCGATTTCGGCGGCGAGGTGGAGCGCGGACTCGAAATGGCTGACGGCGTTCTGCTTTTGGTTGACGCGTTCGAGGGCTGTATGCCGCAGACGAGATTTGTGCTGTCAAAGGCGCTCGCGCTCGGCTTAAAACCTATTATAGTAGTAAACAAAGCCGACCGCCCCAACGCGCGTCCGTATGAGGTTGGGGACGAGGTGCTTGAACTGTTCCTCGACCTCGGCGCGAGCGAGGAACAGATAGACACGCCCGTAATATACGCGTCGGGACGCGACGGCTGGGCGAGCGCGGAATACAATCCCGAGCAGCCGAACGGCGACCTTACGGCGCTTTTCGACCTTATCGTAAGCTATATACCTTGCCCCGACTGCGAGGACGACGCGCCGTTCCAAATGCTCGTTTCAAACATAGATTACGACGAATACACGGGACGTATAGCAGTCGGCAAGATACAGCGCGGCAGCGTCACGACAAATATGCCGCTGTCTGTGTGCCGTCAGGACGGAACGGTCGCGCACGCCAAGGCTACAAAGCTTTACACCTTCGACGGACTAAAAAAATCGGCTGTCGACGAGGCGGGCGCGGGCGACATCGTCGCGATCTCCGGCATAGCCGACATAAACATAGGCGAAACGGTGTGCGACACAAACAATCCCGAGCCGCTGCCGTTCGTGAAAATAGACGACCCCGTTCTGTCCATGACGTTCAGCGTCAACGACAGCCCGTTCGCGGGCCGGGACGGCAAATTCGTAACGTCGCGCCACCTCCGTGACAGGCTTTTCCGCGAGCTTGACTCAAACGTGAGCCTTCGTGTTGACGAGACGGACACGACCGAAAGCTTTGTAGTGTCGGGACGCGGCGAGCTGCACCTTTCCGTGCTTATAGAGAATATGCGCCGCGAGGGGTACGAGTTTCAGGTATCGAACCCGGTTGTAATATACAAAACGATTGACGGCGTAAAGTGCGAGCCGATAGAGCGTCTGACGGTCGATGTGCCGGACGAGTATACGGGAACTGTAATGGACGGCATTATACAGCGCAAGGGAGAAATGACGAATATGACCCCCGCGTCGGCGGGCTACACAAGGCTTGAATTTCTTATCCCGTCGCGCGGTCTTATCGGATACCGTAACGAGCTGCTCACAGCCACAAAAGGCACCGGCGTAGTAAACAGTATTTTGGAAGGCTACGAGCCGTACAAGGGCGATATGCCCGAGAGGAGCAGGGGAGTGCTTATCGCGTGGGAGAACGGTACAACGATAACGTACGGACTTTTTAACGCGCAGGAGCGCGGTACGCTCTTTGTCGGACCGGGCATAGAGGTGTACGAGGGAATGATAGTCGGCGAAAGCTCGCGCCTTGAAGATATTACGGTAAACGTGTGCAAGAAAAAGCACGCCACAAATACACGCGCCTCGGGCAGCGACGACGCGCTTAAACTCACGCCGCCGAAGGATATGAGCCTCGAAGAGTGTCTCGAATTTATCGTCGGCGACGAGCTTGTCGAGGTAACCCCCAACCACCTCCGAATGAGAAAGCGTATCCTTAACACATCCCTCCGCGCCAAAGCGGAAAGCAGGAAAAAACAGCAGTAAAAAAGAAGGTCGTAAGACCTTCTTTTTGCGTTTGGAATTTTTACTTATCGTTATAATGACCTTTGCATTGCTTGACAATTATCATTCCGTCGGACACTTCGTAAACAAGTCTGTCCTTGCCATTTATCCGTCTGCTCCAATTAACAGTATTACGCAGATGTTCGGGCTTGCCCTCGCCAGTAAATGGTTCGCGTTGTATGCTTTTAAGCAGTGAATTTATCTTTTTCAGCGTCTTTTTATCGTGGAACTGCCAATACAGGTACTCGTTCCACGCGTCCTCGGCAAATGTAATCTTACTCAATTTCCATTGCCTCCAATTCATCCATTGTTTTCACAACAACCCTTCCCGTGCTAACCTGTTCGTCAGCCCTGCGTATTTGAGCCATATTACTCTCCGAATAAAACGGGTCGGCGGTAATTTCAAAAGGTATTCTTTTTTCTCTGCTCACTTTTTTTGCGAATATTGTAAAAGCGGTCGTCATGCTCATACCCATTTCGGTACACACCTGTTCCATTGACTTTTTCAGGTTTTCATCCATGCGGAAATTCACCATTGTCTGCGCCATATATATCACTCCCTTCACAATACTATTATACACATTTGTAAAGCATTTGTCAACACTTTGCTTTACAAAAATAAAAAATTACTTGCGTTATTAAATATTTCATCAAAACCGAAAAAAATACTTGATTTTTCAAAATATATGTGGTAAAATACCACGGTATGCAAAATACACACGTCCGCGGATTGTGCGAATGTTGCCCTTTTGCCGGGGTGTTCGCGCAAGTTGAAACGGGCGGAGGAACAAAAAACAAGGAGGAAACAAAAATGGCAAACGTAATTTCAATGAAGCAGCTCCTCGAAGCGGGAGTTCACTTCGGACACCAGACGAGAAGATGGAACCCCAAAATGGCTGAATACATCTTCACGGAGAGAAACGGCATCTACATCATCGACCTTCAGAAAACGGTAAAGAAGGTTGAGGAGGCGTACTACTTCGTAAGAGACGTAGCGGCGTCGGGCGAGGACATCCTTTTCGTCGGAACAAAGAAACAGGCTCAGGACTCCATAAAGGAGGAGGCCGAGAGAGTAGGCATGTACTACGTAAACGCGAGATGGCTCGGCGGTATGCTCACAAACTTCAAGACGATCAAGCAGAGAATCGAAAGACTCGCGCAGATAAACGCGATGGAGGAGGACGGCACATTCGACGCGCTCCCCAAGAAGGAAGTTATAAAGCTAAAGGCGCAGAGAGATAAGCTCGAAAAGTATCTCGGCGGCATTAAGGAAATGAAGAAACTCCCGGGCGCTATGTTCGTCGTAGACCCGAGAAAGGAAAAGATAGCCATATCAGAGGCTCACAAGCTTAACATCCCCGTAGTCGCAATCGTTGACACCAACTGCGATCCGGACGAGGTTGACTATGTGATCCCCGGTAACGACGACGCTATAAGAGCGGTAAAGCTTATCGCGTCAACAATGGCGAACGCCATAATCGAAGGCAAGCAGGGCGAGGACAGCGCGGCTGAGGAAACGGCTGAAGAAGAAACCGAAACGCCCGTTGAGGAATAATTTATAGGAGGAAACCGTAATGGCATTTACAGCTAAGGACGTTAAAGAATTAAGAGAAATGACAGGCTGCGGCATGATGGACTGCAAGAAGGCTCTCACCGAGACCGACGGCGACAAGGATAAGGCTGTCGAGTACCTCAGAGAAAAGGGTCTTGCGACCGCCGCGAAGAAGGCTGGCAGAATAGCCGCCGAGGGTATAGTTAAGGCATACGTAAACGGTAACATCGGCGTACTCGTCGAGGTAAACTCGGAGACCGACTTCGTTGCGAAGAACGACGAGTTCCAGCAGTTCGTTTCGGACGTTGCAAAGACAGTGGCTGAAACAAATCCTGCCGACGTTGAGGAATTAAAGGCGACCAAGTGCGGCGACACGACGATCGGCGAAATGCTCACCGCAAAAATCGCGAAGATAGGCGAGAACATGAACATCAGACGTTTTGCGAGAATTGAAACGACCGGCGCGGTTGTTGAGTATATTCACGCGGCGGGTAAGATAGGCGTACTCGTTGAGGCTGACGCGGAGAACAACGACGCGACGAAGGAATGTCTCAAAAACGTTGCGATGCAGGTAGCGGCGTTAAATCCGAAGTACCTCTCGTCCGACGACGTTCCCGAGGACTACAAGGAGCACGAGAAGAAAATCCTTATCGAGCAGCTTAAAAACGACCCGAAGAACGCGTCAAAGCCCGAGAACATCATCGAGAAGATGATTACCGGACGTCTCGCGAAGGAGCTTAAGGAAATCTGCCTGCTCGAACAGGAGTACGTTAAGGCTGAAAATAAGGAGACCGTCGCAAAGTACGTTCAAAGCGTCGGCGGTATCACATTAAAGCAGTTCGTACGTTTCGAGACCGGCGAAGGTCTTGAAAAGAAGGAAGAAAACTTCGCTGACGAAGTTGCGTCAATGATTAAGTAAGTTTTTTCATTAAAATACCTCAAAAAACCTCGAAAACGGCATTTTGTCGGGTTCGGGGTTTTTGATTTGAAAAAAATAAAAAGCAACCGAAAAACAGTTGCAAATATAAAAAAATGTGGTATACTATTGTTAAGGAGATGATGCGGCGTATGGGTAAGAAAGAGGTTTTGGAAAAGGAGGGATTGATATGAACAATCTTCTTGAATATAAAGATTATCTCGGCACTGTGGAATATTCATCGGCGGATAAGCTTTTATACGGTCAAATTTTGGGCATAAACGGATTGATTTCATACGAAGGCGACAGCATTGAAAGTCTGCAGGCGGATTTTGAGGCTGCCGTAGACGATTATCTCGATATGTGCGCGGAGCAAAATATTGAGCCGCAAAAAACCTATAAGGGAACATTTAATGTCAGAATATCTCCCACACTGCACAAATCGCTCGTTTTGTTCGCCGCGTCAAACCACAAAAGCTTGAACGCGACTGTTGAGGACGCAATACGTGCGTATGTGGAATAATAATTTCCAATAAACGGTTGAAAAACCACGCGGTGCATGTTATAATTAAAAGAGTATCACCGTTCGTTTTTTATACAAGCGGACGAGTTAAAAGGAGCTGATAAAAATGAAATCAATAAAGGAATTTGAGTTTTGGTTCGTCACCGGCAGCCAGCACCTTTACGGACAGGAAACGCTCGACCAAGTCGCCAAGGATAGCGCGGCAATGGTTGAGGGCTTAAACGCGTCGGGCAAGCTGCCGTGCAAAATCGTGTTAAAGCCGACGGTTAAAACACCGGACGAGGTTACGGCTGTGTTCAAGGACGCGTCGCATGACGATAAGTGCGCGGGCGTTATCGCGTGGATGCACACGTTCAGCCCGTCGAAGATGTGGATCAACGGTCTGAAGCATTTCAAAAAGCCGTACTGCCATTTCCACACGCAGTTTAACCGCGAGATCCCGTGGGACGAGATCGACATGGACTTTATGAACCTCAATCAGTCGGCGCACGGCGACCGCGAGCACGGCTTTATCGGTTCGAGACTGCGTATGCCGAGAAAAATCATCGTAGGCTACTGGCAGGACGACGAGCCGCAGAAAAAGCTCTCGGACTGGATGAGGAGCGCGTGCGGCTACGCTTTGAGTCAGGAGCTTAAAATGGTTCGTTTCAGCGACAATATGCGCCAGGTAGCCGTTACCGAGGGCGACAAGGTCGAGGCGGAAATCAAATTCGGCTGGGATATAGAGTACCGCGCCGTAGGCGACCTCGTTGACGTGCTTAACGAAGTGACCGACGCGGAGGTTGACGCGAAAATGGCGGAGTACAACGAGCGTTATACTATGGACACGGACAATATCGATGCCGTTCGCTATCAGGCGAAGGAGGAAATCGCGATAAGAAAGATTTGCGAAAAGTACGACTACAGCGCGTTTGTGACGCATTTTGACACGCTCCACGGCCTTGAACAGCTCCCCGGTCTCGCGGCGCAGAACATGATGGCTGACGGCTACGGTTTCGGCGCGGAGGGCGACTGGAAGGTCGCGGCGATGGACGCTATAATGAAGGCTATGGCTGAAGGCATGGACGGCGGCACGGCGTTTATGGAGGACTATACATACCACCTCGAAAAGGGCAACGAACATATCTTAGGCGCACATATGCTGGAAGTTTGTCCGCTTGTCGCGGCGGACAAGCCGAAAATTCAGGTTCATCCGCTTAGTATAGGCGACAGAAACGACCCCGCGAGACTTGTGTTCGACTCGAAAAACGGCGACGCTATCGTCGCGTCACTCGTAGACATGGGCGGCAGAATGCGTCTTATCGTAAACGACATCAAGGCTTGCAATCCGTTAAAGCCTATGCCGAAACTGCCTGTTGCGGGAGTTATGTGGAAACCGCTGCCGTCGCTCGAAACGAGCGCGACCTGCTGGATCTTGGCGGGCGGCGCGCACCACAGCGTGCTTTCGTACGACGTAACGGCTGAAATGATGAAGGACTGGGCTGCGATGATGGATATAGAGTTCGTACACATCGGCGCGGACACCACCGTTGAATCGTTCGAGAAGGAACTCCTCTGGAACGACATCGCATACAAAATAGGCAGATAAATATACGAAAAGAGAACCGCACGGTTCTCTTTTTTGTGTATTATATTAACAGTACGCTTGACAATACCTTTATTCGGTGGTATATTACAGTATAAGCTGTATCAGTAACTACGTCTTGGGCGTGCAACTGGGGCGAATTATCTCGCATTATCAGTGCTTGCTGCTCTACAGCATAAGCGGTATCAGCAGGCTCGTTTCGGACGTGAGCGACGGGGCTTTGTGCATCTCGCACCTGCTGTGCCGCTTTATTTTTATGCGCTGAAATAAAAAGTAAAAACATACAAATAATACTGGAAATTTTCTCTTATATGTGGTATACTAAAACGGTATAAACATATCGGAGGAATACAAAAGTGAGCAAGAATATACTTTTTGTCTGCACCGGCAACACGTGCCGCAGCGCGATGGCTGCCGCGCTTATGGACAAAATCGCGACCGAGCAGGACTTGGACGTGCGTATCGAATCGGCGGGGCTGTTCGCCGCCGAAGGCGAAAAAGCTAGCGATAACGCGATAAAAGCGATGATACCGTACGGCATTGACCTCACAAATCACCTGACGCAGCCGGTGACGGAGGATTTAATAAAGCAGTGCGACCTTATTCTCACCATGACGGCGGCGCACAAGGCGGTGCTCGAACCGATTGCGAAGGGTAAGGTTTACACGCTGTCGGAGTACGCGCGCGACGGCGGCGACGTGTCCGACCCTTACGGCGGCGGACTTGAAGAGTACAACGAGTGCGCACGTGAGATCTATAGCCTGCTCACGGACGTTGCGGAGAGATTAGCGGAAGAAAATGATTGAGATAACGAGAATGACGCGTGACGACGTACCCGAAATCGCGGAGCTTGAAAAAATATGCTTTACGCTGCCGTGGTCGGAGAAATCCTTCCGCGACGAAATGGCGAACAGGCTCGCGGTATACTTTACCGCGAAGGATAACGGCAAGTGCGTCGGGTACGCGGGATTTTGGAACGTGTCGGGCGAGGGCGACGTAACGAATGTCGCGGTGCTGCCCGAATACCGCCGCAGGGGAGTGGGCAGCTCGCTTGTCGCGGAAATGATAAAAACAGCCGAAAAATTAAAGCTTGAAATGCTGACGCTCGAAGTGCGCAAAAGCAACACTGCGGCGCAAAAGCTTTACGAAAAATTCGGCTTTGAAATACTCGGAGAGAGGAAACGCTACTACAGCGATAACGGCGAGGACGCCTATATAATGACAAAGACGTTTTTGCCGAAAGGGTGATAAAATGCTTATACTCGGAATAGAAAGCTCGTGCGACGAGACAGCCGCAGCGGTTACACGCGACGGCAGAGATGTGCTGTCGAGCGTGATAAACACGCAGATAGCCATTCACAAAAAATTCGGCGGCGTTGTGCCGGAGGTCGCGTCGCGGCGGCATATAGAGGTAATCGACGACGTGATAGACGAGGCTCTCGGCAAGGCGAACGTGACGTTTGACGACATTGACGCTATAGCCGTGACGTATGGGCCCGGTCTTGTCGGCGCACTGCTCGTCGGCGTATCGACGGCAAAGGCGCTCGCTTACGCCTTAGATAAGCCGCTGATACCCGTACACCACATTAAAGGGCATATAACCGCAAATTACGTCGCGCATAAGGATTTGGAGCCGCCGTTCGTGTGTCTTGTAGCGTCGGGCGGTCACAGCCATATCGTGTACGCCGAGGACTATACGCATTATGAAATAATGGGCAGAACGCGTGACGACGCGGCGGGCGAGGCGTTTGACAAAATCGCCCGCGTGCTGGGACTCGGTTATCCCGGCGGGCCCTTGATAGACAAGCTTGCGAAGGAGGGCGACCCGAAGGCTGTCGCGTTCCCACGCGTAAGAATGGACGGCGCGTCGCTCGACTTTTCGTTCAGCGGCGTTAAGACCGCCGTGCTTAACTATCTCCACAAGCTTGACCAAAACGGCGAAACGTACAATAAAGCCGATATTGCCGCAAGCTTTCAGGACGCGGTAACGGACGTGCTGTGCGAGCATACGATCGAGGCGGCGATTATGAAGAACAGTAAAATAATAGCGATAGCGGGCGGCGTCGCGGCAAACAGCGCGCTGCGTGCAAAAATGACGGAAAAGGCGGAAAAGAAGGGGATACGCGTGCTGTACCCCGAACCGGTGCTGTGTACCGATAACGCGGTGATGATAGCCTGCGCGGGATATTACGAATACCTTGCCGGTACCCGCGCCGACCTGACATTGAACGCCGTGCCGTCATTGAGGCTGTAGAGTAAATGCGGGACGTCGCGGGCGCCGTCCCCTACGGAAGGCTCCCCTTGAGGGGAGCTGTCGCCGAAGGCGACTGAGAGGTGGTTTTAAAAATCCATTGCCACCTCTCCGTCATCGCTTCGCGATGCCACCTCTCCTCAAGGAGAGGCTCACGATGTGCGCCGCACGCCGTATGGCTCCCCTACTAGGGGAGCTGTCAGCGTAGCTGACTGAGGGGTTTTTACGGGCGACCGCGAGGGTCGCCCCTACAACACGTTGATATTTTGTTATTTGATACGGATAACATATATTGTTTATCCGTAGGGGCGAACCGTGTTCGCCCATTAGCCTCCCTTGTCAAAGGGAGGGGGACCGCCGAAGGCGGTGGAGGGATTCATTGTAAAAATCTAAAAGGAATCCCCCAGTCACGCTCCGCGTGACAGCCCCCTTTGACAAGGGGGCCTCACTGTATGCCTCCCCTACTAGGGGAGGTGGCGCCGCAGGCGTCGGAGGGGTTTAATCCCACACCCCACAAAAAACCACGGAGGACACAAAACCATGGAAAAACTACACGTAAACTTAGGCGAAAACTCATACGACATAAAATTCACCGACAGCTTTACCGCGCTGCCGGACGCGATGCGCGAAATAAACGCGCCGAAAAAGCTGCTGATCGTTACCGACACGAACGTCGAAAAGCTGTACGCCGACGATGTCAAAGCACTGCTCTGCGAAAACGGCTACGACGCGCAGGTATACGCGTTCCCCGCTGGCGAGGAGCACAAGAGTATGGACGCGATACTCGGTATATGCGCCGCGTGCATAAATCACGGTCTTGACAGAAAGAGCATGATTGCCGCGCTCGGCGGCGGCGTGGTCGGCGATATGGCGGGCTTTGCCGCGGCGATATATATGCGCGGCATAGACTTTATCCAGATACCGACGACGCTCCTTTCACAGTCCGACAGCTCCGTCGGCGGCAAGACGGGCATTGACTTTATGGAAAGCAAAAACATACTGGGCGCGTTCCGTCAGCCGCGCCTTGTGTACATCAACGTGTCAACGCTTAAAACACTGCCGCAGGAACAGTTCGTGTCGGGCATGGGCGAGGTCATAAAGCACGGAATAATCCGCGACGGCGACTTCTTCCGATACCTCGAACAAAACGCCGACAGCGTAAAGGCATTAAACGCCGACACGCTTATAAAAATGGACAAAATAAACTGCTCGATAAAAGCGGCTGTGGTCGAGACGGACGAGAAGGAAAACGGACTTCGCGCAATACTGAATTTCGGTCACACGATAGGTCACGCGGTCGAGTCGGCGTTCGACTTCAAAATGACGCACGGCGAATGTGTGGGCTTGGGCATGATAGGCGCGTCATATATAGCAAAAGAGCGCAATATGATAGATATGGAAACTCTTTCGCGCATAGAAAAAATACTCAGCCTGTACGGCATTAAAACGCGTGTAAAGCTGCCGCCGGCGGAGACGGTCATTGAATATATGCAGAAGGACAAGAAAAAAATCGCGGGAAAGCTGAAATTTGTACTGCCGACGGAGATAGGCACGGTTTTGCAGACAACGGACGTCACGCGTGACGAAATACTTTCCGCGCTCGAATATATAGGTGAATAAATATGATTTGGCTTGTTATAAGTATACTTACGGCAGCAGCCGACCAAATAACGAAATACCTCGTCGCGTCGAATATGACGGTCGGCGAAACGGCGTTTTCCGCGGGACTTTTCGATATAACCTACGTCAGGAACGAAGGCGCGGCGTTTTCGCTCATGTCGGGCAGAATGTCGCTTTTAAGCGTAATATCGGTCGCGTTCTGCGCAGCGGTCGTCATATGGTGGATAAAGAAAAAACCGGCCCACCCCATGCTTTGCACTGCCATGACGCTTTTATTTGCGGGCGCGCTCGGCAACGCGATAGACCGAATAGCGCGCGGGTACGTCGTGGATTTTATCCGCGCAACGTTCGTGCATTTCCCGATATTCAACGCAGCCGACATAGCGATTACCGTCGGCGCGCTGCTGCTCATTGTGTACGAGATATTTTTTAACAAAGAGGATAAGTATGAGGACAATAACACTGAAACCGACTGATGAAAATGTCGGAGAACGCCTTGACAAATTCATATCCGACGTTTCCGATCTTTCCAGAAACCACGCCGCAAAGCTGTGCGAGGATGGCTTTGTCACGCTTGCGGGTAAGCCGCTTACGAAAAAATACAAAATAACGGGCGGCGAGGAAATAACGGTGACAGTACCCGAGCCGGAGGAAATGACGGCGCAGCCGGAGGATATACCGCTTGATATAGTGTACGAGGACGACGACGTAATAGTCGTGAATAAGCCGCAGGGTATGTGCGTACACCCCGCCGTCGGCAACGAGAGCGGCACGCTCGTAAACGGGCTTATGTATCACTGCAAGGGCTCGCTGAGCGCAATAAACGGCGTGATACGTCCGGGAATAGTACACCGCATAGACAAGGACACGTCGGGACTACTTATAGCCGCGAAGAACAACAAAGCGCACCTCGCGCTGTCCGAACAGCTTAAGGAGCGCAAACCGATGCGCAAATACACGGCGCTCGTAAACGGCAACATAAAAGAGGACGAAGGCACAATAAACAAGCCGATAGCGCGCCACCCCTCCGACCGCAAGAAAATGGCGATCGTACAGGGCGGACGCGAGGCAATAACGCATTTTAAGGTGCTGGAACGGTTCGGCGGTTATACGCTCGTAGAATGTACGCTCGAAACGGGTCGCACGCACCAGATACGCGTCCACATGGCGTCGATCGGTCACAGCATAGTCGGCGACCCCCTTTACGGAGCAAAAAAAGAAAAATTTTCGCTAAACGGTCAGCTCCTGCACGCGCGGACAATAGGTTTTGTCCACCCGTCAACGGGTGAAACGATGGAATTTACGAGCGAACTTCCGGAGCATTTTTGCCGTATTTTGGAAAAGCTTCGAAAAAATACGACATAATACTTGAATTTTCGCGCAAAAAAAGCTATACTGTATATAAGTATGTTTAACGGGAGGAAATACATAAAATGAAAAAGCTGTGCGTCATATTCGGCGGCAGGTCACCGGAGCATGACATTTCAAGGAAATCGGTAACCTCTGTACTCAATAATCTCGACAAATCCAAATACGATATATATGTAATAGGCATAACGAAAAAGGGCGCGTGGTATCTTTACACCGGCGATATTAAAAATATAGAAGACGGCGAGTGGGAGAAGGACACGGCGAATAAAAAAAAGGCAATCATATCGCCCGACAGCGAGGACAGAGCCATACTCGTCATTGACGAAAACGGAGTGGAAAAAATACATACAGACGTTATTTTCCCCGTGCTCCACGGCGAGTACGGCGAGGACGGAACGGTTCAGGGACTTTTCGAGCTTTCGGGTATACCATACGTGGGCGCAGGCGTAATGGCGTCGGCAAACGGCATGGACAAAACCTCGTCGAAGATCGTGTTTGAAAGCGCGGGCATACCGCAGGCTGACTGGGTTGTCGTAAACAGGAACGACGACTTTGAGGAAAAGATGAACGAGATAGAAAACCGTCTCGGTTATCCGTGTTTCGTAAAACCCGCGAGAACCGGCTCGTCTGTCGGCGTAGGCAAGGCTCACGACAGAGAGGAGCTTAAAAACGCGCTTGAAAACGCGGCGAAGTTTGACAGAAAAATCCTCGCTGAGGAAAATATAGACGGACGCGAGGTGGAGTGCGCCGTACTCGGCAACGATGACGTGAAGGCGGCGACGGTCGGCGAGATAATGCCGACGGTCGAGTTTTACGATTTCGACGCGAAGTACAACGACAATTCCACAAAGCTGCAAATACCGGCTGACCTTCCCGAAGAAACGACAGAGACGATAAGAGAGTACGCGGTGCGCGCGTTTAAGGCGCTTGACGGCGACGGACTGTCGAGAGTTGACTTCTTTGTGAGGAACTCCGACGGAAAGGTGCTGTTAAACGAAATAAACACGCTGCCGGGCTTTACGAATATAAGCATGTATCCGAAGTTGTGGGGCGCTGTGGGCATAGAATACGGCGAACTTCTGGACAGACTGATAGAGCTTGCGCTCGAAAGGGTTAAATAATGAATAATAAGAGCATAGGCGTTTTTGACTCGGGACTTGGCGGACTCACCGCCGTAAAGCAGATAATGCAGGAACTCCCGAACGAAAACATCATATATTTCGGCGACACGGGCAGAGTGCCGTACGGTACGCGCTCGCGTGACACGATTTTGAAGTACACGCGCGGCGACATACGGTTTTTAAAAACGTTCGACGTTAAAATAATCGTCATAGCCTGCGGTACGGCGTCAAGCGCGGCGCTGCCGATGATAAAAAACGAGTTTGACGTTCCGATAGTCGGCGTTATAGACGCAGCCGTTTACGCGGCGGTAAGAGCGACGAAGAACGGTAAAATCGGCGTAATAGGCACGTCGGGAACGATAAAAAGCGGCGAGTACGAAAAGCAGATAAAAGCCTACGACGGCAATATGGAGGTATATTCCAAGGCGTGTCCGATGTTTGTGCCACTCGTCGAGAACGGCTACTTTGACTCGCCGGTGACTAAACTCATAGTCGAGGAGTACCTCGAAGAAATACGCTCAAAGGGCGTAGACACGCTCATACTGGGCTGCACGCATTACCCGCTGCTTGCGAAAACGATAGGCGAGTACATGGGAGATGGCATTACGCTCATAAATTCGGGCGCGGAGGTCGCGAAGTACCTCAAAAAGAAATTCGACCGTGAAATGATGCACTCCTCCGTTACCGACGAGGAACAGTACCGCTACTATGTGAGCGACGACATTTCAAGCTTTGAGGAACTCGGCGGCATTTTCCTTGAACGGGAAATAAACGGACAGGTGAGTAAAATTGACATTGAAAAATACTGATAATTCGTATAAAATAGTAGTCAGAAACACACAGACGATAGACGGTGAGCAAAATATTGTCGAGGAAACGGCTCTCGGCAGCTACCGTGAAAAAAACGGCAAGCAGTACATAACGTACCGCACCGATGAAACAAAGGAAAGCGAAAGCACGTCGTCAACGCTGATAATCGACGGCGACAGCCTGACGATACGTCGGCGCGGAAACACAAGTTCGCATATGGTATACAGAGCCGGACACAGGCACTCGTTCCCGTACGCCACGCCGTACGGCACGATAGACATGGAACTTGAAACGGACAGGCTTATATCATATCTGTCCGAGCATGGCGGCACGATAGAGCTTGCGTACACGCTCACGATACAAGGCGAAAAATACCTTAACGATATGAAAATTACAGTGGTAAAGGGGTAGAAGAAATGAAAATGAAGAAAATTGCGGCGATTATACTGGCTGTTTCGATGATGTCCTCCGCGTCCGTTTTCGCGGCGCCGGAGAAAACAACCGAACCCGAAATAGACTACAGCGGCGAATATATGGCGTTTGACCAGATAGCCGACTATATATCGAGGCTTTACATAGACGAGTACAGCAAGGATTACATCATGGCGCAGGGCTTGTCGGAGCTTTTGCGCGGCGACGACGAAACGCTTGTACAGCTTTTAAAGAACACGCTCAGAAGTCTTGACGAGTACAGTGAGTTTTACACTGCGGAGGAATATAAGCAGTTCGAGGACAATCTGTCGCATACCGAGTACGGAATCGGAATATTGATGCGCGAAAACGAGGACGGGCTTTTCGAGGTCACGGATTTTGCCGAGGGCAACGACAACGCGAAAAATGCGGGAATAGAAATCGGCGATATAATTATAAAAGTTGACGGCAAGGACATAAGCGGACTGGGTATGGCTGCTGTGCGCGGTATGGTGGTCGGCGAGGACGGCAGCGAGGTTACGATAACCGTTCTTCGCGGCGGCAAGGAAATTGACATAACCGTGACGCGCGGCGTATCGGTGAACATGGGCACAGTGTTCTCATACATATACGACGACACCATAGGATATATACAAATTCAATCCTTCGGTATCGGCACAAGCGATGAATTTACCGAGGCGCTTGACTTTATGCGCGAGAACAATATTAAAAAGTTAATTATTGATTTACGCGATAACGTCGGCGGCGTGACAGCCGAGGCAATCTCGATCGCGCAGCAAATCGTGCCGAAGGGTAAAATAATCGACGCGAAATTCAGGGTGGCGGCTGATAACGCGACATACACGTCGTCGCTTACGAAGAAAGAGTTTGACATTGCGGTGCTTGTAAACGAATACACAGCGTCGTCGTCGGAAATTCTCGCCAGCGCAATTCAGGACTCAAAGGCGGGAACGCTTATCGGCACACAAACCTTCGGCAAGGCTGTCATACAGGGCGTATACCCCCTCCAGAACGGCGCCGTATTTAAGATTACCACGGGAAAATATATCACACGCAACGGCAGAGAGATAAACAAGGTCGGTCTGACGCCGGACGAGTATGTTGAAAATGAGGTTACAAAATTTGACACGACCGATTATACACAGTTCGACTACAACACAAGCGTATCGCTCGGACAGTCGCACCCGAATGTCACGGCTGCGAAAGAGCGTATGAATCTCATGGGCGCTTACGACGGCGAGATAAACGATGTGTTTGACACGGATTTTTACGACGCGGTAAAAACGTTTCAGAGTATGAACGACATATTCTCCTACGGAGTGCTTGACGCGGTGACGATGGAAATGATCGAAAGCATTATTTCGGAATTTGACATAATTAGAGATTTGCAGTTTGAGACCGCGTACACAAAATTCGGCGGAAAACTTGAGGAATAAACAATATCGGAGCATACAAAGCCCCCGGACATGCTGTTCGGGGGCTTTTTTTGCGTAAAAGTACAGGCTCGCGTGCGCGGGAGCAAGCATATAATACAAGAGCAAAACATAAATATAGACATGGAAAGGAAAGGTTTTTATGAACAGAATTGAGCAGCTATTAAAAGACTTCGACCAAAATCAGCTCAGAGAAATAAACAAATTTCTTCAAAGCGCGGAGGGAGAGAGATTAAAAACGCAGATTTCAAACGCCGACAAAGACCGTCTCATACGCGAGTTTTCAAGGCTTGACCAATCCGAAATACAGAAACGTATAGCGGGACTTAAATCCTCGGACATCAAAAAAATAATGAGAAATATGTGAGGTGTTGAAAATGGCTGACATATCCGAAACCATTAAAAGCTTACTTGACAGCGACGCGGGCGACTCGATAAAGAGTATGGTAAACTCTCTTTCGTCCGGCGGCGGCAAGACGCCCGACGCGGACAGTCTCGCGTCAATAGGGCAGCTTAAGAGTATCGCCGAAAATCTTGCGAACAACCATTCCGACCCGAGAACGAACCTACTGCTGTCATTAAAACCGTATATGCACGGCGGCAGACGTCAGACGATAGACGGCATGGTAAAAATGATAGGCGCGGTGAACATTATAAAAGCGATGGGGTATAAATAAGCCTGCAAAGGGGGAGGAACGGTATGTACAGAACCTACAGCTATAAGGATATGCCGGTCGTAAGACAGCAGCAGCGGGGGAACACGGGAAACACGGGGGACACTAAAATGCCAAGCGTCGGGGACACTAAAACGACAAAAGGGGACACTAAAATAAAAAAGAGGGACACTAAAACACTGCCGTTTCTCGGAGACCTTTCAAGCGATGAGATAATCATACTTGCCGTCGCGATTATCCTTCTCGCCGACGGATGCGACGACAAGCTGCTTATAGCCGCGCTTGCGTTTTTGTTTATCTCAGACAGGCTTTAGTATAATTCTCCGTAAAATGTAAATAATAACACATATGATAATTAAACGTCACGGAGGACGAAAATGGTATACGAGCCCAAATTTTACCGCTGCGCCGAATGCGGCGCGATTTTGGAGGCGATAACGCCCCAGTGCTGCGACGAGCTTTACTGCTGCGGACACGAAACGCAGCTTATGCGCGCGAACGAGCTTAGTGACCTTCGGGAAAAGCATATGCCGATAGTTACGCGCTGCGATAAAAGTCTTACGGTAAGCGTCGGCGGAACGCTCCACCCGATGAGCAGCGAGCACAGCATTCTGTGGATCGAGGTCAAGAGCAAGTACCGCACGCGCCGCGTCATGCTCAAAAAAGGCGACGACCCGGTGGTCACTTTTAAAATCCCCATAAACATACCGGTGAAGGTTTATTCATACTGCAACAAGCACGGGCTATGGAAAGCGACGGCGTAAAAACAAAAGCGTACCCTCGGGTGCGCTTTTTTGCTGCCATGAAATACCCGATATGTAACCTTTTTGCATGCGCGGATTTTGTCGTAACATTTTTTATGTTCGACAACCGTATTTGACATTTTTCTTACAGCGGCGGGAGTATAATACATCATAGAGGTGGTCAAAATGATTGTGTACGCCGACGTGTTGTTTCTGATAAATTTCATATCGTCGTACATCATGCTCCGCCTCATCGAACGCCTTATATTAAAACGGCGCGTAAAAACGGTTCGGATGGTTATTGCGGCGGCGGTAGGCGGTATGGCGTCCGTGGTAATTTTCTGCGCGGGTCTGCCGGACGCGCTTTTACTGCCGATTAGGACATTATCCGCCGTAATAATGGTTTTTGCGGCATTTTTCACCCGAGGAGGACATATTTTTCGCACCGTTTTATGGCTTTTCGCGCTGTCGGGTATGACCGTCGCAGCAGCGATAATGCTTACGATGCTGCTCGGTCAGGCGACCGGAGCACTCGTAAAATGCGGCACCGTATACTTCGACCTTCCGTCGGGAGTGTTTTTAACGATTTTTATATTGTCGTATGCGGCTATGGCGTTTTTTATGAAAACACTTCAAAACCGCCGCGCAAAAAGACGATATTCGGTGACAATATCGTTAGGCGGCAAAAAAATCACCGTTACGGCATTGTTCGACAGCGGCAATCTTCTGCGCGACCCGCTTTCGGGTAAGTGCGTGAGCGTGCTCGAATGGGATAAGGCTAAGGAACTTATCGGCGCGGATTACAGCTACGACGCGCTTTTGGAACATACGGACGACGTGATTGTAAGAGCCGTGCCGTACCGCGGCATAAACGGCACGGGCGGTATAATATACGTCTTTACAGCCGACGCGCTTGAAATACCCGAGGAAAAGAAGTCGGCGGAAAACACGCTTATAGGACTATACAACGGACGGCTGTCGCCGGACGGTGAATATAACGCGCTCGTGAATTCGGCGCTATTGTGAAGGGAGCGAAGAAAATGGAATTGCTGGATACGCTGAAAAGGACGTTTATGTTTATCGGTTCAAATCCTTTAAAATGCGACGAGGTATACTATATCGGCGGCAGCGACACGCTCCCGGCTCCGCTGTCGAAGGATGAGGAAGCGCGTCTTATCGCGAGACTCGCCGAGGGGGATTTGTCTGTAAAAACGACGCTGATTGAGCATAATCTCCGCCTTGTTGTATACATTGCGCGTAAATTTGAAAATACGGGCATATACGTCGAGGATTTAATCTCGATAGGCACGATAGGACTTATAAAGGCGATAAACACCTTTAAGCCCGACAAGAACATAAAACTCGCGACATACGCGTCAAGGTGCATAGAAAACGAGATACTGATGTACCTGAGGAAAAACTCAAACATGCGCAGCGAGATTTCGATTGACGAACCGCTGAACGTGGACTGGGACGGCAACGAACTTCTGCTGTCGGACATACTCGGCACGGACAGCGACGTCATATGCAAAAACATCGAGGACGAGGTTGACAAGGCTTTGCTCGCCGACGCGCTTTCAAAACTCACGAGCCGGGAACAGCAGATTATGAAAATGCGTTTCGGTCTGGGCAAGGAAAAAGAAAAAACGCAGAAGGAGGTAGCCGACATACTCGGCATATCACAGTCATATATATCGAGACTTGAAAAAAGAATAATCGGGAGGCTGAAAAAAGAGATAGTAAAGATGTCATAATACATATCCGCGTCATATTCTTATACATACCGTGCGCCGCACGGGAATAACAAGGAGGTAAGGGATATGACAAACAAGGTGGAAATCTGCGGAGTAAACACATCTAAACTTCCGGTACTGTCGAGAGAAGAAAAGAACGCGCTGTTCATAAAAATAAAGCAGGGGGATAAAGAGGCACGCGAGACATTTGTAAAAGGCAATCTTCGTCTTGTGCTGAGCGTTATACAACGGTTTAAAAGCAGGGGAGAGAACCCCGACGATTTGTTTCAGGTCGGGTGCATAGGACTTATAAAAGCAATCGACAACTTTGACCTGTCGCAGAACGTTCAGTTTTCAACATACGCCGTACCGATGATAATAGGAGAAATACGGCGTTACCTTCGCGATAACAACGCCATACGCGTGAGCCGTTCTTTAAAGGATATAGCCTATAAGGCAATGCACATAAGGGAAAAGCTTATAAACGCAAACTCAAAAGAGCCCACAATAACGGAGATCGCAAATGAATTAAATCTGCCGAAAGAAGAGGTCGCGCTCGCGCTCGACGCGATAGCCGAACCGGTATCGCTGTTTGAGCCGGTGTACCATGACGGTGGCGAGGCAATATACGTAATGGATCAGGTCAAAGACTCAAAAAACGTGGACGAAAACTGGCTCCGCAGCATAGCGTTAAGCGAGGCTATGAAACATCTCGGAGCAAGGGAAAAACACATCCTGAACCTGAGATTTTTCAAGAGCCGGACGCAGATGGAGGTGGCGAAGGAAATAGGAATATCTCAGGCGCAGGTGTCGCGGCTCGAAAAAAACGCCTTAAAGCAGCTTAGGAAATATATATAATAAAAAATATGTCAAAAAAATCAATGTCGCTCTTGCAATTCGGTAAAATTTCGTGTATAATAGACATATACGTGTAACAAATGCGAAAAGATGGAGGAATGACAATGATTAGCAAGGCGTTTCAAGATATAGTAAGTCAGATGTCCGAGGTGTTCCCGAAGAAATTCGGTATAGCGGACTCGCACGGTCTCGTGCTTGCGTCAAACGGCTCGGAGCCGTCGGGCGACACTGTGGACGATTTGGTAAATGTCGCGGCAAACAGCGACAAACTGCTTTTTAAGGACGGCTATACGGTGCGCGCGGTATCGAACAAGCCGTACACCGAATACATGGTATATGTCGAGGGTACGGATGAGGTATCAAAATACTGCTGCAACTCTCTCGTTGTAGCCGCCAATAACGTGCGTCATTACTATGATGAAAAATACGACAAAAACAATTTCATGCAGAACATTATATTCGATAACATTCTTCCGTTCGATTTACACCAGAAAGCGCGCGAACTTCACGTTGAAATAGACGTTCCGCGTGCGGCGTATTATATAAAGGTGCTTGACGAAGGCGAAAACGGCATTTACGATGTTCTCCGCAACATGTTCCCCGACAAGGAAAAGGATTTTGTTATCAATATCGACACGACAAATCTCGTGCTTATAAAGGAACTTCACGAAGGCGACGGCTCGGAAAAGCTGGAGGAGACGGCTCAGGCAATCGTTGATACGGTAAATGCGGAAACAATGCTCACCGTTTGCGTCGGAGTAAGCACCGTCGCGCACAATATCGACCGCATAAACGGCGCGTACAAGGAGGCGCAGATTGCGATCGAAGTCGGAAAGGTGTTCGACGACGAAAAGTATATATTAAACTACGACAGCCTCGGCATAGGCAGACTTATATATCAGCTGCCCATTAAGCTGTGCGAGCTGTTCCTTAAAGAGGTATTCAAGAAGGGCGACATCTCAACGCTTGACGACGAGACCATTCTCACCATCAACAAATTCTTTGAGAACGACCTCAACGTCAGCGAAACGTCAAGACAGCTTTTCGTACACAGAAACACGCTCGTGTACAGACTTGAAAAAATATATAAGCTGACGGGTCTTGACCTGCGCAAATTCGACCAGGCAATAGTATTCAAGGTAGCCATGATGGTTTACAAATATCTCGAATCAAATTCGATGAAAATATAAATTAAAAATATCTTTGGCTGCCGCGTAAACTTTTAAGTGAATGCGCGGCAGTCGTTTTTTTAGGGAGAAGATTATGGAGACAAAGGGAAAGACTGCGGCTGCGGTTGCCGTAACGGCAGTGGTGACGTTTGCGGTAACGGCGTTCGTGTGCGTGCGTTTCGCGTTTCCGTTTGTGATTGCGGCATACGGGGCGAACGACAAGCTGAGCCTTGTAAAATCCGTACTCGACAATAACTATCTTTACGATTACGACAAAAACGAGGCGGACGAATATTCGGCTATGGCATACGTCGCGTCGCTTGACGAACCGTACACCGCATATTATCCCGCCGATGTGTTCCGTTCATACAACGATGCGATAAACGAGGAATATACGGGTATCGGAGTTATTGTCACCGTAAACGACAACAACGAAATAGAGGTAATATCGGCGTATGAGGACGGACCGGCGTACAAGGCGGGAATACTCACGGGCGATATAATCAAAGCCGTTGACGGCGAGGAGTACGACGGCGGTATGCTCGATTACGCCGTGGAGCATATACGCGGCGGCGAAACGGGTACGGCAGTGGAACTCAAAATCATAAGGAACGGCTCGGAGGAAATAAACATGACCGTCGAGCGCGGCGCAATATCTCAGCAATCGGTAAAATCGGAGCTTATAGAGGACGGCGTCGGCTATATAAGAATAAGCAACTTTAACATATCGTCCGACGACAGCAAAACCGATACGGCTGACGAGTTTATTCAAGCCGTCGAGGGTCTTAAAGCCGTCGGCGCGGAGCGCATTGTTCTCGACCTTCGCGGCAATCCCGGCGGCGTGCTTGACGAGGCATGTGAAATAGCGGACTACCTTTTGCCGGAGGGCATTATAACATACACCGAGGACAAACAGGGCAAACGAACCGACTACACGTCCGACGCGGAAAACGAGCCTATCCCCATGACGGTTCTGATAAACGGCGGCAGCGCGAGCGCGTCGGAGGTGCTTACGGGCGCGCTGAAGGACTACGGCAGAGCCGAGGTAATAGGCGAAACAAGCTACGGCAAAGGAATCGTCCAGAACGTTTACGGTTTCACGGACGGTTCGGGCATATCCGTCACATCGGCGAAATACTATACTCCGAACGGCGTGTGCATACACGAAAAGGGTATAGAGCCGGATATAACGGTCGGGCTGCCGGACGAGTATGAGAACGAGTACGTGCCGAACATTGACAGAAGTGAGGATGCGCAGCTTATAAAAGCGGTGGAAAGGGTAAAGGAACGATAGATAATTTTCCGGAGGGGTATTGATGATAAAGCTGAAAAAATGGCAGTATGTGCTTGCGGGTACAGTCGCGGCTCTTGCATTGTGGACGTTTGTCGGAGTCGGAACAAGCCTTTTTACGACGGACGGAGTGTTTGAGTACTTCGCGTATATTTCATCGTATATTTTGGTGTTATGCTTTTGGGGACTTGCGGTATTGGACTTTAACATATCGGAGAAACTGAAAAGAAATGTGGGTATTGCGCTGTTTGCGCTGACCCCCTTTTTCTGCATGCAAATATCAATGACGCTCGCCGGTAAGCCGGAATATTCGTTTCTCATATTTTTTATAAATATGATGTTTTATGCGTCGTTTGCGGCGATTGTGCTTGCCGCGACGAGAAGCTTCCGCGCAAGCGCGATAGCGGCTGTCGGCGCGTCGTACTTGTTTAATCTCGCGTGCTTTGTGATAAACATACTGCGCGGCACTCCGCTTATACCGGGCGACATACTCGCCATAGGCACGGCGGCGCAGGTGGCGCAGCACTACACGTTTGAAATGCGCTATCCGATAATCGCCGCCACAGTCACGACTGCGACAGTTATCGCGCTTTTGGTGAAATTCCCGTATAAACCCAAATTCAGATTGAAAAACGTCATTCTGCCCGCAAGCGGCGTACTGTTCGCGGCAATATTTATTGCAGCCATATCGTTTCAGGATTACTCGGAGATAGATATGGACTTTTTCGACCAGTACCACGCGAACAACACCCACGGCACGGCGTACAGTTTCTACATAAACGCGCGGCGCATGACTCTCGAAAGACCTGACGGCTACGACAGCGAGAAGGCGGAGACGCTGCTTGCGGAGGACGGCGCGCCGTTCCCTGCCGATGCGGACAAGCCCAATATAATCGTCATAATGAACGAGAGTTTTGCCGATTTAAAGTCGGTCGGCGATTTCAAAACGAGCGAGGACTATATGCCGTTCACGCGTGAACTTACCAACAACGCGATAAAGGGTGAACTTCTGGTGTCACCGTTCGGCGGGTACACCTGCAATACGGAGTTTGAATTTCTGACGGGTCTTTCCATGGGACTGCTCCCGTCCGGTGCAACGCCGTATCTGCAGTATATATCGAAACCGTTCCCGAGTGCGCTGCCGGAGTATCTTTCGGAAAACGGATACAAGTCGGTCGCGCTGCACCCGTACTACGCACGCTGCTGGAACAGGAAAACGGTGTACCGCAATCTGGGGTTTGATGAATTTGTAAGCATGGACAACATGAGCGAGCTTGTGCCGGAGGACGAATGGGAGTATGTGCGCTATTATTTGAGCGACCGCACCTCGTACCGCACAATAGAGAAGTGCCTTGAAAACAAGGAAAAGGACAAGCCGCTGTTCCTCTTTAACGTTACAATGCAGAACCACGGCGGCTACACGTACGACGGCGCGGAATTTCCGACCGTTACCATAACGGATATGCAGGGCAGTTACGCGGAAACGGAACAATATTTGTCGCTCATAAAAGAAAGCGACAGCGCGTTTGAAGAGTTTATAATGAATATGAAAAACTACGGCGAGAAAACAATAGTCGTAATGTTCGGCGATCATCAGCCCGCGGTTGAACAGGCGTTTTTTGAGGAACTTTACGGCAGACCGCTGCTCGACATTTCGGCTGAGGAACTGCAAAGACGCTATACTGTGCCGTTCGTGATATGGGCGAATTACGATGTAAAGGAACAGACAGGGATAAAAACAAGCCCGAATTATCTCTCAGACCTTGTGCTGGACACGGCGGGTCTGCCGAAAAGCGCGACCGGTAATTTCACCTCGCGGCTCAGCAAGGAGATACCGCAGATTAACGTAATGGGTCATTATGACGCGGGCGGAGTATGGCATGAAAACGACGTAAACGAGTCCGACAGCCTGCGCGATTATAACTATATCGAATACTATCAGCTTACGAACAAATAAGGGGCGGACTATGAGTATTTACAATATAGCCGACTACGGCGCACGACCTGACGGCAAAACGGTATGCACCCGCGCCGTACAACGCGCCATAGACCTTTGCGGCAAGGGTGATACCGTATACGTGCCCGAGGGTACGTTTGTAACGGGCGCGCTGTACCTTAAAAGCGACATGACGCTGTACCTCGAAAAAAATTCAAAGCTGTTGGGCAGCGGCGACCTTAACGATTTCCCAATCATAGGCTGTCCGTTCGAGGGATACGAGCAGCTTTGCTACGCGTCGCTTATAAACACCGACGGAGCACCGTGCCGCAATATAACGATAGATGGCGAGGGTACGCTCGACGCGAACGGCGTTGAACTGTTTCACAGGGAAATGAGCGAGGGTAAGGGAAAACGCGGCAGGATAGTCTGCATAAGGAACTGTGAAAATCTGACAATTCGCGGCGTGACGCTGCGCCAATCTCCCGCGTGGGGACTGCACCTCGTCTACTGCAAAAACGTGCTTATAGAAAATATCGGCGTTCATACAAAATACGACGAGAACGGCGAAAAATACAAGGACGTGTACAACTGTGACGGCATAGACATTGACTCGTGCGGCGGCGTTGTGATAGGCAATTCGCTCATATCGAGTCAGGACGACTGCATAGCGGTAAAGTCGGGCAGGGACGCAGTCGGACGCAGAGTAAATATACCGTCCGAGAACATAACGATTGAAAACTGCGAATTTAAAAGCGGTTTTGGCGTCGCGATGGGCAGCGAGATGTCGGGCGGCGTAAAGGACGTGTACGTGCGTGACTGCCGCTTTACCGACACGCACTCAATAGCGAGCGTTAAGACCGTGCGCGGACGCGGCGCGTACATAAGGAATGTGCATTACGAAAACTGTACGCTCGACAACAACAATACGGAGATAACCGACAGTAAATGGTTCCGCGGCGCGCTCTACATAGACGCGTTTTACGGCGAGGACGTATTTGACGCGGACGCTCCCGCGCCTGTCGATGAGACAACGCCCACCATTGAGGACATATATTTTAAAAACATCAGCCTCAAAACGGCTGCGGGAAACGCGATATACATCTGCGGACTGCCGGAAAGACATCTTCGCAATATACATTTGGAGAATATCACGGCGCACGGCAGGTACGGCATGAAAACGAAAAACGCCGACAACCTCACCGCCGTAAACGTCCGCGTAACGAGCGACGGGGACTAAACGCCGCACCGTTCAAAGAAGTCGGCTGACGTAAGCCCCGACGGACGGTTAAACCGTTTAAGCATAAAAAGCGAGTCGGGATTGTTTGTGATAACGTTTATACCCTCGGTGCATGAAAGGCTCATTTTAAAGCCCATATCCCGCAGCCATTCGGTCGTACCCTCGCTGTACGCGCCGAAGGGATACGTGTAAATAATCGGCGCGAAACCGGTCTTTGACAGAAATCGGTTTTGCGCTTTTTCCGTATCGGCGCAGAAAACGCGCTTGTAATCCGCTTTGCTTTCACCCTTCTTTCTCTGCGCGCCGTTTCTGCCCTTATCGACGGAGTGAAAGTCATACGAGTGATTGCCCACCTCGACGCGGTTCGACAAATACATATCGTACACCTCGCTCCACCGCATATAGCCGTAGGTCGTGTTTTTAATATTGCTCTCGCTGAACTCGTCCGTATAACTCCCCACAACGGACGACACGGCTTTCGCGCCCGTTTCTTCGAGTATGGGCATGACGTGGCTGTAGAAGTTGTAATGACCGTCGTCGAACGTCAGCATGACCGGCTTAACGGGCAGGGGAGTACCGCGCTCGGAGTAGTCGATAACCTCCTGCGCGCTTACAAAAGAATATCCCTCGTTTTTCAGATACATAATATCATCCCGCACGGTGTCGGGAGTTACGACGTATTTGCCCGACTTTGAAGAATCGGCGATCACGCTGTGATACATAACTATCAAAAGCTCTTTGCCGCCGCCCGATGTTACGGTATAGCCGCCGCGCCGCATGAAAAAGACTGCCGCGCAGCATATAACGGCTGCCATTGCGGCAAAAGCAAGGATAAAGCGTATTTTTTTCATAAAAATAACACCCCCTGTTATAGTATGACAGGGGGCGTACTGTTATGCCGTAAATCAAGCCTTGCCTACGGAGCCGAACAGCTCCATCTTTTCCTTTACGATTACCTTTATAGCCTCCGTGCCGGGAGCCAAAAGCTTTCTCGGGTCAAAGCCCTTACCTTCAAGGTCTTTGCCCGCCTCGATGTACTTTCTCGTTGCCTCTTGGAAATAGAGTTGGCACTCGGTATTAACGTTGATTTTCGCAACGCCGAGCGAGATTGCCTTCTTGATCATATCGGCGGGTATACCCGTGCCGCCGTGAAGGACGAGAGGAAGGTCGCCGATAAGCTCCTTCGTCTTTGCGAGCGCGTCAAAGTCAAGACCTTTCCAGTTTGCGGGGTACTTGCCGTGAATGTTTCCGATACCCGCAGCAAGGAAGTCAACGCCGAGATCCGCGATTTTCTTGCACTCGTTCGGGTCGGCAATTTCACCCATGCCGACAACGCCGTCCTCTTCGCCGCCTATCGAGCCCACTTCAGCCTCGATTGACATACCCATGGCGTGGCTTACCTTTACAAGTTCCTTTGTCTTTTCGATATTTTCCTCGATGGGGAAGTGCGAGCCGTCGAACATTATGGACGAGAACCCTGCCTTTATGCACTTGTAGCAGCCCTCATAAGTACCGTGGTCAAGGTGCAGCGCGACGGGAACGGTTATGTTCATTTCCTCGATCATAGCCTTAACCATTGCCGCGACAGTCTTAAAGCCCGTCATATATTTTCCCGCGCCCTCGCTTACGCCGAGAATAACGGGCGACTTGTTCTCCTCCGCCGTGGCGAGAATTGCCTTTGTCCATTCAAGATTGTTGATGTTAAACTGACCGACCGCGTACTTGCCCGCTACGGCTTTGTTCAACATTTCTGTAGCTGAAACTAACATTTCAACATGCCTCCTTAATAAATTTTGATAAAATATATGTTAATTTAAATATATTTTCAGTTCCCTATAATAATCCGTTCCGTGTTTAACACACGCGTAAGGTTGTCCTCGGTGGCTGCTATTGTTTTCGACCTTCCGCACCGCGGACAGGAAATAACAATGTTACCCTCTTTCACGTTTACCAAAACCTTTTCGCATCCGCATACACATTCTATACGGTGCGCGTCGGAAAGCCTGTTCAGGCGTTCTATTATCGAAAAAAGAATGTTAAAGACCATGTCGTCCTCGTTATCATACTCGTCAATTATGTCCGAGTAAATATCGGTGCTGTCCTCAAGAGTTTTTTCAACCTCTTTTTTCTCGCCCGCGAAAAATATATCCATGCCGGCGGCAGGGCATTTATATGATATAAGCTTTTTCTTCCAGAACCCGCTTTTCGACGACGTGTAGCTGTGATTTCCCCCGCAAAGCGGACACTCGACGTTGATTTTGTAGCCCGCGCCTTTAACCGAGATTGTGACGCACTTCTCGCGGCAGCCGTGGGTGGGACATACAAACGTCGCTTTGCCCGCGCCCGAAAAATCGAATATCGTTACATATTTTGATGATATGTTTGAGCAGACTGGGCATATATAAGCCACCGTCCGTTTCATTTCAACAACCATTTATACAACCTCACTGTAATCCTATTTTTTCCTCGCGCGCGTAGAAAAACAAATACTGTTGCGCGAACCCGCCGAGAGAGCCGAATTTCTTTTCCGCAAACTCGGAAACCGCGCCGATACTCGTTTCGCCCTCGAAGTAGCAATACTCCATGATACGCTTTATCCACACGTCCACGGGGAACGCCTCGGTGTGCGAAAGCCCGAAAAGCAGTATGCAGTTCGCGACCTTGTTACCCACGCCGTTTATACGCATAAGCTCTCTTTTCGCGCCCTCCGCGTCAAGCGAGCGTATGTACTTTTCGTCAATATCGCCCGAAGCGAACCGTCTTGCCGCGTCGATAATATACTTGTCGCGGAACCCCGCGCGTATCGGGGCTAAATCCTCAGTTTTAAGGCGCGAAAGCGTCTCAAAGTCGGGGAAGGAGTAATATATTTCGCCCCCGTACTCGATTTCACTGCCGTAAAGCGCGCACAGCCGTTCGATTATGCCCTTTATGCGCGGTATGTTGTTGCTCGCCGATATAATAAACGACACGACCGTTTCCCACAAATCCTGGTTGAGTATGCGTATACCTCCGCCGTACTCAACGGCTTTGCGCATAACGTCGTCCGCGGCAAGAGCCTTTTTTATTCCGCCGTAATCCCTGTCAAGGTCGAAATACCCGCGCCAGACGTTTTGAAAATCCTTTTCGCTCGTATCAAAGAGCGTGACGGTATCGCCGCTTTGACGGATTTTAAGCGCCCTGCCGAGCGCGACGCCCGTGTACGAGCCGTCCGCGTCCGCGTTCCAGCGAAAGCACTGACCGCAGTCGAATATATGCTTTAAATCAAAATCCTTAAGCCCCGTTACAACGAGGTCTTTTCCCATCGTTTGCGTATTCATAGATACAGTATACCACATTTGGTATATTTTATCAATAATATAAAGATAGAAATTTAACAAAAGCTTTTGTACATTTTGATAAGCCTAATTGCGCCGCACCACTTGACACGATAGGATAAAAATAGTAAAATAATTACGTATGTTCTTATATAACGAAAGGAGAAACCGACAAAATTATGGATACGATGCAGGGACTTAAACGCACAAATTACTGCGCCGACACCGAGGGCATAGGCAAAGAGGTAACGGTCGGCGGCTACGTGCAGAAAACGAGAGATTTGGGAAACCTTATATTTATAGATTTACGCGACCGCAGCGGAATAGTACAGCTTGCGTTCGACGACGCGACCGACAGGGAAATATTCGAGAAAGCGTCGAAGTGCCGCGCCGAGTATGTGCTCATGGCAAAGGGTACGGTGCGTGAGCGCGAGAGCAAGAACCCCGACATTAAAACGGGAGATATAGAAATATTCGTAACGGATCTGCGCGTGCTCGCTGCGGCGCAGACGCCGCCGTTCGAGGTGGCAGACGACACGAACGTAAACGAGGAGCTGAGACTGCGCTACCGCTATCTCGACCTCAGACGTTCCGTACTGCAGAAAAACCTCATAACACGCGGCAAAATAGCGAAATCGGCGCGTGATTACTTCTACGAGAACGGCTTTATCGAGATTGAAACGCCGATGATGATAAAATCCACGCCCGAGGGCGCACGAGACTACCTCGTGCCGTCACGCGTGCATAACGGCAGCTTTTACGCGCTCCCGCAGTCGCCGCAGATGTACAAGCAGCTTTTGATGGTTGCGGGCTATGACCGCTATATACAGCTTGCGCGCTGTTTCCGCGACGAGGATCTGCGCGCCGACAGACAGCCGGAGTTTACACAGATAGATATGGAAATGTCGTTTGTCGATGTTGAGGATATACTCGAAATCGGCGAGGGCATGATAAAAAGAGTGTTTAAGGATGTGCTTAACGTCGATATTCCCACGCCGCTGCCGAGACTTACGTATAAGGATGCGATGGAGCGTTACGGCTCGGACAAGCCCGACACGCGTTTCGGCATGGAAATTTGCGACCTCTCCGACCTTGTGAAAAACAGCGGTTTTGGCGTGTTCTCGTCGGCAATCGGGGCGGGCGGCTCTGTGCGCGCCATAACGGCGAAGAACGCAGCCGCAACCTTAACGCGCAAGGAAATAGACAAGCTTACCGAATACGTGCGCGGCATAGGCGCGAAGGGGCTGGCGTTTATCCGCTGGATTGACGACGCGCCGTCGTGCGGCTTTGCGAAATTTTTAGCCGAGGGCGAGCTTGACGCGATACTGCAAAGAACGGGCGCGGAAAAGGGCGACGTTGTGCTTATCGTAGCCGACAAGGACAGAGTAACGCTCCCTGTACTCGGCGCACTGCGTCTCACCGTCGCTAAAAAACTCGACATAATCCCCGACGGCTACAACTTCCTCTGGATAACGGAGTTCCCGTTCTTCGAGTACGACGACGAGACAAATTCATGGATAGCGATGCACCACCCGTTTACGATGCCGATGGACGAGTGTATACAGTACCTCGACACAGACCCCGGAAAGGTCACGGCTAAGGCTTACGACCTCGTATTAAACGGTACGGAGCTTTCAAGCGGCTCGATCCGCATAACGAATGCGGAACTGCAGGAGAAGATGTTTAAGGCTCTCGGACTTACCGAAGAGGAAATAGAAGCGAAATTCGGATTTCTCGTTGAGGCGTACAAGTACGGAGCTGCGCCGCACGGCGGTATGGGTATAGGTCTTGACAGACTGGCAATGATAATGACCGGTAGCGAGAGCCTTAGGGACGTAACGGCGTTCCCGAAGGTACAGAACGCGTCCGAGCTTATGTCAGGCGCACCCGGCGGCGTGGACGAAACACAGCTTGAAGAACTCGGAATAAGGCTTATAAAGAAAGACGAGTAAAGAGTGGAGTGAGACAGAGAATGATTACCGTATCAAATCTGACGAAAAAATACGGGCAGAAAACCGTACTCGACAACGTGAGTTTTGACGTTAAAGAAGGCGAGATCGTAGGATTTCTCGGACCTAACGGCGCGGGTAAGTCCACGGTTATGAACATTATAACGGGTTACATTTCAGCCACCGAGGGCAGCGCACAGACAGACGGTCACGATATAGCCAAAGAGCCCATCGAGGCGAAAAAACGCATAGGCTACCTTCCCGAAATACCGCCGCTTTACGTCGATATGACCGTGAGGGAGTATCTCGAATTTGTATGCGAACTGAAAAAGGTAAAAAAAGCCGATATGAAAGCGCATATCGACGGCATAATCGAGACGGTGAAAATAGCCGATGTTGAGAACAGGCGTATCGGCAATCTCTCAAAGGGTTACAGACAGAGAGTCGGTCTTGCGGGCGCACTTATCGGCGACCCGCCCGTTATAATACTCGACGAGCCGACCGTCGGACTTGACCCGAAACAGATAGTCGAAATGAGAAACGTCATCAAAAGTTTGGGCGAAACAAAGACGGTCATATTAAGCTCGCACATACTGAGCGAGATAAGCGCCGTCGCCGACAGGGTAATCATTATAAACAGAGGCAAGATCGTCACGGAGGACACTCCTGAGAACCTTCAGAAACGTCTCGGCAAGTCGCACCGCGTACTGCTTACCGTTTCGGGCGACCGCGAAAAAGCCGAACAGCTTTTAAAATCGTTTGACGGCGTGAGCGACGTCGTATGCACCTCGTCAAACGGCGACGAGCATAGCTTTGAATTTGAAACGCAGCTTAGCGCGAACGACAGAAAAAAGATTTTCTTCGCGTTCGCAAAGGAGAATATGGCGATAATTTCACAGCAGGACAAGCGGCTCACGCTTGAAGAAATATTCCTGTCGGTAATTGATAACAATGGAAAGGATAGTGGTGACAATGAAAGCGATATTTAAGAGAGAATTAAACGCGTACTTCACATCGGCTCTCGGCTATGCGTATTTGTTCCTGTTCCTTTTTTTCGATGGGCTTGTATTCTTTGCAACGTCTATAATTTTGGGACGGTCAACACTTTCACTATATTTTCAAGGTATAGCTTTCCTGTCACCACTTTTTTTGCCACTTCTTACCGTGCGAATATTCGCAGAGGACAAAAAGCTTAAAACCGACCAGCTTCTGCTTACCGCGCCCGTATCGACAACAGGCGTCGTGCTCGGCAAATTCCTTGCCGCATTCGCGATGTTCGGCATAGGTCTTGCGGTAACAATAATATATCCGCTCATACAGTCGCGCTACGGCGCTGTACCCGTGGCGGAAACGGTATGCGAGTACATCGGATTTATACTGTTCGCGGCTCTTATACTGGCTGTCGGAGCGTTTATTTCATCAATGACGGAAAATCAGATAACCGCAGTTGCTATTACGTATGTTGTTATATTTGCTGTTGTGGTAGTGGCTATAAAAAGATTTGGGGCAGATAGAATACCAAATGAAACAGTTGCAAATGCTGTGCTGTGGTTATCACCGATTCACAGATTTCTGAACCTTCTTCACGGCAGATTTAACATAAACGACGCGGTTTACCTCGCAAGTGTATCAGGACTGTTTCTGTTCCTCACGGTAGAAACGTTCGAGAAACGCAGACTGGGATAACGGGAGGGAAACAAGATGAATAATCGTAAAAAATTCGGAATAAGCCTCACAGTCTCGGTCATCGCGGCGGTCGCGCTTGTGGCTGTCGTCAATGTGTTCGCAACCGTTCTCCAGAACCGTATGTCAATAATCACAAGCGACGCATACGAGCTTTCCGACAGGACGAAGGATTACCTCAAAACTTTTGACACACCCACGCACATCTACATCTTCGAGAGCGCGGCAAAGCAGGACGCGAACATTACGAACGTTTTAAAGCGTTACGGCGAGCTTAACTCAAATATAAAGGTTGAAAATGTAAACCCGATGGAGGATCCGACATTCGGAAGTAAATACACGGAAAAAGGCGAGTCACTCCCCGCGAACTCCGTCATTGTCGCGTCCGACACGCGTTACCGCACTTTTACGCTGACCTCGCTCTACGAGGGTACGTATTTTAGCGTTGAAAACAAGATAACGCCCGCGCTCGAATACGTTTCGGGCGACGCTGATTTAAAGGCGTGCTTTGTGACGGGTCACGGCGAGATTGACGCGCAGGGGATGAAAAAGAAACTCACCGATGAAACGTATGTTGTCGAGGAATGGGACAGCCTTATGACGGACGTTCCCGAGGACACGTCGCTCGTCGTATGTTTCAGACCGCTTAACGATTTTACCGAGGAGGAAATAACAAAGCTTGACGCGTACCTCGAAAAGGGCGGACACTTCCAGCTTTACACCGACAACGACACAAAGGCTCTCACGAACCTTTACAAATATATGGAGTCGTGGGGCATGGGCTTTACCGACACAATGGCAGCCGACACGAACAGCGACAACTACCTCTATAACGGCAGCACGCAGCTTATGTACGCCGACGTACAGCCCACTCCGTTTACGGACGATATAATTTCGGGCGACCGCCGCGTGGCGTACCTGCCTTACGCGAAAGCGCTCGACTTGATTTTTGAATCAAACGGCTCACGAACGGTTATGCCGGTGCTTGCCACGACCGATATGACGTACACGATAGAGGGTGACACGCTTGAAACGGTTGAGGACGTGCCTATGGGCGCGAGAATGATAGCCGGACTTGCGAGCGACACCGACACGGGCGCGTCTGTATATGCGGCGGGCGCGACGTTCTTTATGAACTACAACGAGGAGGACATCACAGGCTCGGTAAACTACGAGTATTTCGACAACCTCATAAATTATATGCTCGGCACCGACGCGAGCTTCACCGTAAACGGAAAATCGGCATACAGCGGCATACTTATGATGAGTGAGTCACAGAAGATTTACGTAATGATCCTTGTTGTTTTTGTAATACCGCTGATTGTGCTTGTATGCGCTGTAGTTGCGCTTTTGAAAAGGAGAAAGTTGAGATGAACAAGAAACTGCTGACGGTCGTAATAGCCCTAATAGTACTGTTCGCGGGAGCGACGGCGTTTCTTCTGCTGACGGGCGATAAAGAGCCCGACACGCAGGGAACGGAAACGGAGGGCGAAACATACACGCTGTTTGACATTCCCTCCGCGTCACTCAAAGAAGTCGAGGTAAACGCGGCTGACTTTAACATAAAAGCCGTAAACACGGGCGACTCCGAGTGGACGATAGACGGCGAGAACGCCGAGGAAATATCGCCGCAGAAGGCGTTCGGGCTTGCGGGTACGGTGTCGAACCTTATGTCGCAGAACAAGTATGAAAAGCCGGACGACTTGTCCGCTTACGGTCTCGATAACCCGTCTATAACGGTCACGCTCCGCCTAAAAGACGGAACGGAAAACAAGCTGTATATAGGCGATTTGAGCGCGGCTCTCGGCGAGTATTTCGCCATGAAGGACGGCGACGACGCGGTTTACACGGTCTATAAGCACAAGGTTGACGCGATGCTCGAACCCGTATCATACTACAAGGAATTTGACCGTCTCACGCTTAACGCGGACGATATAATGGGCGTTCGTATTAAACGCGGCACGGACAGTATAAATATAAGAATACGTGACGACATAGACGAGTTCACGCCTGTGGTTTGGGAAATGACCGAGCCTTACGAAAGCTCGGCGAACGACGATTACATCGACGGTGAGATCCTTGACCCGATAAGCGGTCTGGAATTCACATCACCCATAGAAAACGCGGACGGCGGCTTTACGGACAACTCTCCCGAGGTGACGCTTACGGTACTCACGCACGATGAAGAGTCGGGCGAGCTGAACGGCGGCAGCTATACGGAAACCTTTACCGTCGGCAAAGCCGAGGGCGACAACACCTACGTAAAATACGGCGGCAAGGTGTTCCTCGTTCCGACCGAAAACGTCGCGTTCGCAAACGACAGCGCGTTTAATATAGTGAGCAAGCTGCAGCTTATGGAAAATATCGCCAATATTAAGAGCGTAACCGTTGAGTACGGCGGCGCGGGCCATAAAATCGAGGTGTCGCGCGACAGCAATAACAAGTATAGCTTTAAGACCGACGGCAAAGACGCCGACACCGAAAAGTCGCAGACAATTTACGAAAGCCTTATAAGTCTGTCCGCAGACAGCGCATACACGGGCGGCGACCTCGGCGAAACGGCTCTCAAAATCACATATGAGGGCGCGGACGGAAACGACAGCACCGTCATAGAGGTAAAGCGCGTCGGCGACATCAACTGCGCTATCGTAAAGAACGGCAAAACGGACTTCATGATAAGATACGCGAAGATACAGGGATTTACGGAGGAATTCGACGAGTACCTCCGCGGCTTTACGGAAGAATAGGAGGATAAACATGGAAAGCTTATGGAACGGCGAAATGCCCTACAAAAACGACAGCTTTATCGAGGACGGCGAAACATCCCACCGTATGCCCACGATAACGGCGTACCCGTCAAAATCGAGCTGCGCCGTGATAATTTTTCCCGGCGGCGGCTACGCTATGCGCGCCGAGCATGAGGGAAAGGGGTACGCGGAGTGGTTCAACTCCATAGGCGTGACGGCGTTCGTGGTAGATTACCGCGTCGCGCCGTACAAGCACCCCGCGGAGCTTACGGACGCTATGCGCGCGGTAAAGTACGTGCGGGCGTTCGCCGACAGGTACGGCGTGGATAAGGATAAGATAGCCGTAATGGGTTCGAGCGCGGGCGGTCACCTTGCCGCGAGCGTGTCGGTGCATTACGACAAGGACTTCTACACCGCCACCGACAACATCGACCGCGAAAGCTGCCGCCCCGACGCGACAATCCTATGCTATCCCGTAATAGATATGTACGAGTACCGCCACGACGGCTCACGCGCCAATCTCATAGGCGACCGACCGTTTGACAGCGACAAGACGTTTATGTCGCTCTATAACCACGTAACGGTCAACACGCCGCCGGCGTTTATTTGGCACACTGCCGAGGACAGCGTTGTGCCGTGCGAGAACTCGCTCCTGTACGCCGAGGCTTTGAGCAAATACCATGTGCCGTTCGAGCTGCACATTTACCCCGAGGGTCACCATGGTCTCGGACTTGCCGAGGAAGTGCCGCACACGGCGCAATGGTCTGCCGCGCTTAAAAGCTGGCTCGAAGATATAAAATTTATATAACCGAATTTGACATATTAAAAGAGAGCGTATCATACGATACGCTCTCTTTCTGCCATTTATCAGCCTTCAATATGCGCTATATAATCCGGCTGTGCGGAGCGGACAATATCCAATGTCATAAGAAGCTCTATCGCATCATAAACCTGTTGCTTGCCTGCAGTGTTCAATCCCAACAGATAAATCCCGCATGGCTTGACCTCTTCTTTGTCACCGGGCACCAATTGGTTGCAGTATTTTAAATCAAGCTCGGGCAGCTTCTCGTTCAAGTAATTAAGATAGAAACTTCCCGCATCTCCGGTCATTTCCGGAACGTCATATATAGCAGCGAGAACCCTGTCCTCTAAAAATTTGGCGTCGGAGGATATGGTACGCGTTTGTGCAAGCGGCGTTGCCATGCCCAAGCCGTCCCATACGAACGCCTTGACCGTCTCTATCAGTTCGTCCGTTTTGGGAATATTCACGCCGCACGAAAAGCTTGTACCCGTCGGCAAATCGGCTTTTATGTAGTTCAGGCTCACGAGCGCGCCGTTCTCACCGTATGCCGCGACGATAAAGTAATCCTGCCCACTGCGGTCGGCAACCTTGGTAACGTCCATGTCCACTATAAAGCCCGTGTCGGTCGGGATTTCATCGTATTCCTCGCCGCTTGCGGAAACGAGCTTTAGTGAATTTATCGTGTACGGGTACGTTTTTGGATTTACCTCCGTAAGCTGCACTATATTGTTTTCACCGTTTATAATCTTGTATTCTTCGTTGTCGCTGTGGAAGTACGCGCTGTAATCTTCGCCGTTTGCTCCGGTAACGCTTATCGGGTTACCTATTGTAGGCACAGCCTCAACGCTTACGCCGATATATGAGCCTTCCGAAAGAGGCTCGGCTATCGTAACGGTTCGACCCTCCCTCAATTCAAGATTGCAGCTTTTTCCGTCCGCGTTCACATTACCGCATATTGTCGTTGCGCCGCCGATTTTAAATTCGCTTGATACGCGCACGGCGCTGTCACATCTGTTTGCGCATATAATACAGTCGCGCAGCTCCACGGGCGATATGGCGTTAAGCGCGTGCCAACCGGTATTGCCGGTAAGTATACAGTTTTCCAAAAGGACATTTCCTCTGCTGTAAAGGAAAACTCCTCCGCCGTCGTCGCCGACCGCGTTTATGTTATACATTTCAAACATAATGTCCGAGGCGATAAGCATACTGCCGATAATCGTGCCGCCCTTAATCGTTCTGTCGCCGTTTTCCTCGTCGAGTGTCCACAGCCCGTCCTCGCCAACGCTGAATTTGTGATCGGTACGGGTGCAGTCGGTAAGCCCGCAGTTGTCGCAGGCTGGCGTCGCTGTCAACGCTACAGAGCCTGCGCCGACGCTTTGTATAATATGACCGTTCAGACAAATATACACTCCGTCGATAACATTCACGCCGTTTTCCGTTATAATGTCATTTGTGAGATAATAATATCCCGCCTCGTTCGGCAGCTCGGACGAGCTTTCCCACGCCGTCCACGTTTTGACCTCGTGATTGTCAGCGCAGTCCGCGTCAACGCATATCGTATGCGTGTGCGGCTCGTCCTCGGTGCGCGCTCCGACCGTGACCGGTACCAATGCCATTGCAAGCAGCAGTGCAAGTAACCCTGAAATTTTTTTTCTCATGTTCTTTACCTCCGTAAATATATTAGTATGATTGTGTGTTTGCGGGTAAGACCCTCTCATGTCAGCCTCCCTTGTTAAAGGGAGGGGGACCGCCGTAGGCGGTGGAGGGATTCATTATAAAACGGAAAAGGAATCCCCCAGTCACACTTCGTGTGACAGCCCCCTTTGCTACGGCGTTTGTTGCTGCACAACACGCCTACAACACGCAAGCGTGTTGTTCACTTTGACAAGGGGGCCTCACGGATGAATACGGTTTGTCCCATCATATTCCCGCATTTTGCAATAAAAAAGTGCGCCGCGCATAAATCTTTTGGCGGCGCACCTAAAAACGCCACCTTGATTTTATGCTGCGACACACTTTCATACTAACAATCTCTTTAGGTATGATAATCAAAGCGTGCGCCTTTAGCAAAGCGCAAGCCTAAGAGACTGTTAAGTATAGTATGTCGCAATTATTATAATATCATACTTTTTTGCGGTTGTAAATATTTTTAACGCAATTTTGTGCTTTACCGCAGACAAAAAAGCGGTACAAAACGGTTTAAAGCCGCTTTGCGCCGCCGATCACCTCGCTCCGCCCACGGGCGGAGCTCATCACATTTTAAACATCTTCCGCACGATACCTCTCATAAATTTCGGCACTTCCAAGATTACTACTTTCATTTCCGACAGCTCCTTTCTACCACTTAAAAAGACATAAATACCCGAATACCGCAAGCACCGCCAGTTCAAGCACCGCAATCCAGAACGGCGGTACGCACCGCCCGACTATTATTCCGACGCACAGTGCGAGAATGGCAAGACCCGCGGCCTTCACAAACCCTTTCATGCAGACGTTAAGCATTTTTATCACCTCACGCGTTGTTTAGTTTATAATATGCTCACGTTAAAATTGTGTGCCGGAAAGGTAAATTATGTTTTTGCCGCGCATGTGCGATAATTTTTTGCGAGGAACATAAAATAAATAATACTTGCAAAAACAATAACAATGTTATATACTGATAAAAGGAAAGAGGTGAGACGCGTATGGATATGACGGTATGGATATGGCTGCTCGGAATAGTCGCGTTCGTAATTCTCGAAAGCGCGACGTACCAGCTTATAAGCATCTGGTTCGCCATAGGAGCAGTGGGCGGTCTTATCGCGAAGGCGTGCGGGGCGGGATTTGTTGTCCAGCTTTCGGTCTTTATAGCGGTATCCGCGCTGTGCATCATATGCCTTAGACCGCTGTCGAAAAAGCTTATTAAGGGCAAAGAGGTCAAAACAAACGCCGACGCGCTTGTCGGCGAGGAAGTACTCGTCACAAAGGAGATAAACAACCTGCGCGGCGAGGGTGAAGGCAGGGTCGGCGGCATGACGTGGACGCTGCGCTCCGCGCTCGACGAGACAATCGCAGCGGGAGAAACTGTAATATGCGAAAAAATAGAGGGCGTAAAACTCATAGTTAAGAGAAAGGAAGATTAAAATGGGAATGGCTGTAGTAATTATAATTTTGCTTATAATTCTGCTTATAATACTCGTATCGAACATTAAAATCGTACCGCAGGCGCACTCGTACATCATAGAGCGTCTCGGCGCGTACCATTCAAGCTGGGGAGTGGGACTGCACGTAAAAATCCCGTTCGTGGACAGAGTGGTAAAGAAGGTAAATTTAAAGGAACACGTCGCGGACTTCCCGCCGCAGGCTGTTATAACGAAGGATAACGTAACGATGCAGATAGACACCGTTGTGTACTATCAGATTACCGACCCCAAGCTGTTCGCATACGGCGTTGAGCGTCCGATGATGGCTATGGAAAACCTCACCGCGACGACGCTCCGTAATATAATCGGCGACCTGGAACTTGACGAAACGCTCACCTCGCGCGACACGGTAAACACGAAGATGCGCGCGATACTCGACGAGGCGACCGACCCGTGGGGAATAAAGATAAACCGCGTGGAGCTTAAGAACATAATGCCGCCGAAGGAAATTCAGGACGCTATGGAGCGTCAGATGAAGGCGGAGCGTGAAAGACGCGAGAGCATTTTAAGAGCCGAGGGTGAGAAAAAGAGCGCAATACTCCGCGCCGAGGGTGAAAAGGAAAGCGCGATCTTACGTGCCGAGGCTAAGAAACAGGCGGCGATAAGAGAGGCGGAAGGTCAGGCGGAGGCGATCATAGCCGTAAGAACGGCTGTCGCCGAAGGTATAAAGAAGATAAATGAGGCGAAACCGAGCGAGGCGTTCCTTACAATAAAATCGCTCGAAAGCTTTGAAAAAGCCGCCGACGGCAAGGCTACAAAGCTTATAATCCCGTCCGACATACAGGGCATAGCCGGACTTGCCGCGTCGCTCACGGAAATAATAAAATCCGACAATCCGAAACAAAACTAAACCGAACGTCAAAAAACCATTCCCGCTGCGGAATGGTTTTTTATTTACGGCGGTTCATCATCGTCATTATCGCGCGTAAGAACCGCCCACAACTCACGCGCCGCGGTGTAAATGCCGATAGAAAAGAATACCGCGACAATCGCCGTAAAAATCACATGAGCCATACCGATCGCCCCCTTTGTGTATAATATGCGCTGGGTTACGTCTCCGACAAACAAATTTCCTCGTTAAAAAAGGGTTTTGACTGTCAAATGTTGTATTATAAAGGGTGCGGTAAAGACGATTGATAATTTATTCACAAAAATTGTTATAAAAAGCGAAAACGGGGGTAAATATTTATTGTGCGGAAGGGAGGCGCGCGTATGGCAGGAAGAATACCCGAAGACATAGTAGCGAAAATATACGACGAGAATGACATCATAGACTATGTGTCGCAGTACGTGACGCTTAAAAAGACGGGACGCGACTATATGGGTCTGTGTCCGTTCCACCACGAGAAAACGCCCTCATTCCACGTAAGCCGCGAAAAGCAGCTTTTCCACTGTTTCGGCTGCGGCGCAAGCGGTAACCTCGTGCAGTTTGTAATGCGCAGCGAGAACCTTGACTTTATGGACGCGCTGCACATGCTTGCCGACAGGGCGGGAATAGTGATACCCGAAAACGGCGCGGTGGAGAATGACGCGCAGCACGAAAAGAAAAAACGCATACTCGCGATGAACAAGGACGCGGCGCGTTTTTTTCACGGCTGTCTAAAGGACGAGAAAACAGGCTCGAAGGCGCGCGAGTACTTCCAAAAGCGCGGAATATCGGCAAAAACTATCACCGCCTACGGTCTGGGCTACGCGCCCGAGGGCAGAGACGCGCTGATAAAGCATCTTCTGTATAAAGGTTACACAGCCGCCGAAACGGTCGAGGCGGGACTCGGCGTAAGCCGCGATGGACAGATACGCGACAAATTCAGAGGACGCGTCATGTTCCCGATAATCGACGTGCGCGGCAACGTCATAGGTTTCGGCGGACGCGTCATGCACAACGAAAAGGAAATAAACGGCTACACTATACCGAAATATTTAAATTCACCCGAAACCCCCGTGTTCGACAAGGGTAAAAATCTGTTTTCACTGAACCTCGCAAAAAATTCGTCCGAACAGGACATAATATTGTGCGAGGGGTATATGGACGTTATCTCGGTGTATCAGGCGGGCGTCAAGAATATAGTCGCGACGCTCGGCACGGCGATAACGGAAAACCAGGCGCGGCTCATGCTGCGTTACGCGAGCGAGATACTCATATGCTACGACATGGACGAGGCAGGCACAAAAGCCGCTTTGCGCGCCATAGACGTGATTTCGGACGCGGGCGGCAGGTCGAGAGTAATACGGCTCAAAAACGCGAAGGATCCCGACGAATACATAATAAAAAACGGCGTGGAGAAATTCAGGGAGGCGGTGCGTAACGCCGTGCCGTCAACCGAGTTTAAAATTTCGCTCGTAAAAAACCGCTACGACACCACCACAGCCGACGGCAAGGTATTATTTATCGACGAAACGGTTAATATCTTTATGGGGATAAAGGACGCGGTGGAGGTCGACGCGTATATAACGAAGGTTGCCGAGGACGTCGGAATAAGCCGCGACGCGATACTCGCGAAATACCGTGAGAAATCGTCGCGCAATAAGTTCCGCAGCCGAATACCGCAAAAAAGCGAGTACCAAAAGCGCGCGGAGCGAGAAACGCGTCGGACGGTCAGGGAGGAAAACACGTCCTCAAAGCTCATGGAGGCCGAGAAACGTCTTTTGGGACTTATCTCACGCAGCCGCAAGCTGTACAAAGCGGCAAGCGAAAAAATGAGTCCGGACGATTTTTCGACGGATGTATACAGACGCGTGGCAAAGCGCATGTACCAATGCTTTGAAAACGGCGAGACACCGGAGCCTGCCATGATTTTAAACGATTTTGAAGGCGGCGACCTTGATACCGCGAGCAGCGTGTTCTACAACCTCGAAGTCTACGACGGCGACGAGGAAACCGTGAAAGAACTTTTGTATACAATCAGGCTTGAAAGGCTTGATTTAAAAATAAAAAAAGAAACAAACCCCGCCGAACTGTCAAAGCTTTTTGGGGAGAGGGAAACGCTCTTGGCGGAAAAAAATACTTGGGAGGAATAACGTAATGCTTGAAAGGAAAAAGCAAATCAAAAAGGAGCTTATAGAAAAGGGCAAGCAGAAGGGGATGCTCAGCTATAAGGAAATAAACGACGCGTTCGACGAGGTGGAGATTACTCCCAACGAGATAGAAACGCTCTACGACAGGTTTGAAAAGGAAGGAATAGAGCTTGTCGAGGATCTCGATAAGGAGCTTGAAGAAATCGAGGTATCAAAAGAGGAACTCGAGGATCTTTCCGTGCCGGAGGGCATAAACATTGACGACCACGTAAAGATGTACCTCAAAGAAATCGGCAAGGTAGACCTTCTCACAGCCGAGGAGGAAATGAGCCTCGCGAAACGAATGGCAGACGGCGACGCGGCAAAACTGCGGCTCGCGGACGAGGACGAAGACCTTGACGACGCGCAGCGCGCCGAGCTGGAGGCGCTCGTAAATGACGGAGAACAGGCGAAAAAGAACCTCGCCGAGGCTAACCTCCGCCTTGTCGTAAGTATAGCCAAGAGATACGTCGGACGCGGCATGCTTTTCCTCGACCTTATACAGGAGGGTAACCTCGGTCTCATAAAGGCGGTGGACAAGTTCGACTACACGAAGGGCTACAAATTCTCGACGTACGCGACATGGTGGATACGTCAGGCAATAACGCGCGCGATAGCCGATCAGGCGCGCACGATACGTATACCCGTACACATGGTTGAAACGATAAACAAGCTTGTGCGCGTGTCGCGTCAGCTTGTGCAGGAGCTCGGACGCGAACCCACGCCGGAGGAACTTGCAAAGGAACTCAATATGTCGGTGGAGAAGGTGCGCGAGATCTCAAAAATATCACAGGAACCCGTATCGCTCGAAACACCGATAGGCGAGGAGGAGGACAGCCACCTGGGCGACTTTATACCCGACGACGACGCGCCCGCACCGTCGGAGGCGGCAAGCTTTGTGCTTTTAAAGGAACAGCTCGGCGACGTGCTTTCAACGCTTACGCCGCGTGAGGCAAAGGTTTTGAGACTGCGTTTCGGTCTGGACGACGGACGCGCGAGAACGCTCGAAGAAGTCGGCTCGGAATTCGGCGTAACGCGTGAGCGTATACGTCAGATTGAGGCAAAGGCGCTCCGTAAGCTGCGCCACCCGTCGAGAAGTAAAAAACTGAAGGATTTTCTTGATTGATTTACACCGGGGCGGTATATTTTGTGCCGCCTCGTATTCATATAACGGAGGATAAGCATGAACTGGATAAAACTGACAATATACACATCTCACGAGGGTATAGAGCCGGTAAGCGGCAGACTGTACCGTCTCGGCATAACAGGTCTTGAAATAGAGGACGCGGAGGAATTTGACGACTTTCTTGAAGAAAGCAAACCGTACTGGGATTATGTGGACGAAGGACTTGTCGAGAAAATGCACGGCGAAACAAAGGTTAAGGCGTACATAAGCGACGACACCGCCGGACATGAATTGTTGCTCGGTATAAAATCCACGCTCGCCGAACTGAAAAGAATGGATAGTGACGGCGCGTTCGGACGTCTTGAAATTGACATGGATGGCATGACCGAGCAGGACTGGGCGAACAACTGGCGCAAATACTTCCACCCCATAGAAATAGGCGAGAAGATAATGATAAAGCCCGTGTGGGAGGAACTTACCGAGCCCACCGACCGCACAGTGTTCAACATAGAACCCGGTATGAGTTTCGGCACAGGTTCGCACTACACAACGCAGCTTTGCCTTGAAACGCTTGAAAAATACATAAAGTCGGGCGATAAAATGCTCGACCTTGGCTGCGGCAGCGGTATACTGTCGATTGTCGCGCTCATGCTCGGCGCGTCTGAGGCCGTCGCGGTTGACGTTGACCCCGTCGCGGTCGATACGGCGTACCAAAACGCCGAGCGCAACGGCATAGACAAATCGCGCTATACCGTCATAAGCGGCGACGTTGTGAAGGACAGCGGCGTTCAGGACGTAATATCGAGGAACAAGTACAACGTCGTATGCGCGAATATCGTTGCCGACGTTATAATCGGTCTCGCGCCCGTTGTAAGGCAGTACATGGCTGACGGCGCGGTATTTATAACGTCGGGCATAATCGAGGACAGAATAAACGATGTGACGGCTGCGCTTACCGAAAACGGTTTTGCCATAACCGAAATAAACCGCAGAAAGGATTGGGCGTCAATCGTATGCAAGTAAGTGAGAATATATACCGTATCGGCGGCGCGTACCTTGTCATAGGCGGCAAAACCGCGCTTATTGACACCGCGCCGTGCGGCGGTGAAAGTGCGCTCGTACAAAGCGTCGGGGAAATTCTGCGTGACAGGCGGCTCGACTATGTAATTTTAAACCACACCGAGGCGAACAGGTCGCATGGGCTTTGCGCGGTGATTGAGCGTTACCCCGACGCGGAGGTTATCGCCACCGTCGCGGGTATAAGGAATTTAAAGGAAAGGTACAGTCTGCCGTTTCGTGAGCGAGCCGCCAAAGACAACGCGCTGCTTGAACTCGGAAACGATGTGACGCTGCGCTTTATAATCACCCCGAACCTAAACTGGCCCGACAGCATGGTAACGTATGAGGAAAACAGCGGCACGCTCTTTACCTGCGACCTGTTTTCGGACGGTGAGAACCTTATGACGTACCCCGACTATGTGGAAAACGCGCTTAAAAGGCTATTCGCACTTAAAATAACGGCGGTTATGCCCGCCGACGGCGATATTCTACGCGGCGCGGATATTCAAAAGGCGTTCGATTTTTACGGCGGACTGGTTGATAAATATCGCGAGCAGGAGAAAAACAAAACCGTGCTTATTCTGTACTCGTCACACTACGGCGCGACGCGTGAAATGGCTGACTGCATACGCGCCGAACTGGAAAGCGCGGGAGTTACCGTTACAATGTGCGGCGCGGACGAGGATACCATGCCCGATATTAACACATTTTCGGCAATAATAGCCGGAACGGGCACGTATGAGCGCGGCGCGGCAAAAAGCGTTATGCGCGCGCTGTGCGGCGTGAATGCCGTGCTTATGCGCCATAAGCCGTTTTTCACCTTCGGCTCGCACGGCTGGAGCGGAGAGGGCGCAAACATTCTCCACGGTATGCTCGTAAGTCTCGGCATGAAACCGTTTTCAAAGCCGTTTACGAGCATATTCGGTATGTCGGACGATACACGGGAACGTTTAAAGCGTCACACGCGCAAATTCGGCGAATTTATTTTAAACTAACTATTGATTTATTGGCAAAAATAGTATAAAATATGCTTTTTAAGAAAAATTGCTATAAAAAACACTCAATAATTGCAGTAGACCGAGGTAGACAGCAGTTGTCGGGAGTAGACAGGAGTAGACAAATACAAGGGTAACAAGGAATTAAAGAAAATGGCTTAGATATGCCGTTTGAGTAGACTGGAGTAGTCAGGAGTAGACAACGCGTTAGGGTAAAAACAAGGGTAAAATTCTTAAATTTACCCATAAATAAAAAAACGCAAGGGTAAACAAGGGTAACGTCCAAAACGAACCCGCCAAACTGATTTTTTAAACACATAGATGATATAAGCAGACAAGCCGTATTGCCGGTTTATATGATTTATGTCAAAATACCATCTTTGCAACGACATAAGTCACATAGAGACCACCTTCTCCCTATTAGGCGGTCTTTTTTTGTGCAGCAGTTTATACATGCTGTGTACTGAAGGGTATAGGTTCAAGTCCTATCGTCAGCACCAAAAATATAGGGATGGGATATTGTATAATATATCTAAGCATAAAAATCGGTAATTGTTCGATGGAGCACTCTGAATTCATGCAAAATTGAATAACACAAGCGAATGAAACGTCCACTGAAAACGGGTAAGCTGTACAAATTTGAAATGCCCAAGGAATTTAAAAGGGCGAAAGCCGCTGATTGTTCGTTATTTAAAATTATAGATTGATTTTAACGACCGCCCATGTTAAAATAAAGAAAAAATACAAGCGGAGGGCGACATGCGAACAGATACGGAATTAATCAAATCCCTGGCATACCAAACGAAGGACATCACAACCGACCGCGCGCTCGTGGGAACGGTCAGCGAAAAAGGTCGCGCCGATTTTGTCACATCGGTCGACACTGGCGTGCAGGATTTTCTCGAGCGCGAGCTTTTGGCGCGTTATCCCGGCACGCAGCTTTTGGGCGAGGAAGGACGCCGGCATGAAATCGATCCGAACGGCGCGATTTTGATTTTAGACCCGATTGACGGCACGACGAATCTTATCTACGACTACCGCATGAGCGCGGTTTCGCTTGCGCTGTACGACGGCGGCGAAATCGTGACGAGTATTGTTTACAACCCGTTCACCGAGGAAATGTTCACCGCCGAAAAGAGCGGCGGCGCGTATTTAAACGGCGTCCGCATCCGCGTCACGACCACGAAAACCGTGTCGGAAAGCCTTATCGCCATCGGCACGTCGCCGTATGAAAAGGAGCGCGCGGACAGGAATTTCGAGGTTTTCAAAAATATTTACAAGGCGTCGCTTGACATTCGTCGCAGCGGTTCCGCCGCGCTCGATTTGTACTATGTCGCCGTCGGCCGCATCGACGGATTTATGGAGCAGAATTTGAAACCGTGGGATTTCGCGGCGGGTATGCTGATTTTATCCGAGGCGGGCGGCGTGGTGACGGATTATTTCGGCAGCGCGGTGAATCCGCTTGCAAACTCTGACATCCTTGCCTCAAACGGATTCATCCACGCGAGCTCATGCGGTTTTGGAAATAGCTTTGCAAAAAAGATATAATCCTGTCATTATTGCGGATGATTTTGCATCGAGTTCATTATCACTTTCGCAATCAAATAAATTATCCGCCGCTGTTCTTCATCGCATTGCGACAAAATCAAATCCATCTCAATATGATAGGACGAAGCGTCCGCCTTTTGCTGACCGTAAAGCAGCTCATTAACGGTAACGTTGAGCGCATCCACTATTTTAATAAGCGTTTTCACGCTCATTATTTTCTTCCCACATTCGATATAGCTTATATAAGAAACGGACAAATCTGTCATCTCCGCAAGCTCCGCCTGTGTAAATCCCATCTGGCAGCGTACTTCCTGCACTCTTTTTCCTATTGTGTGTTTTAAATCTGATTTCATAATTCAAGCCTCCTTTTTGATTATTATACTATAGGTCAACAGCTTGACCTATAGTCGGTTTAAATTTTAAAAGAGATATTGTATTATATTGTCATAAAAAATTCGGGAGGATAAAAATGGAAAAAAAAGAAAGTAAAAAAGAGCAAATACGCAAGCGGTATCAGGGCATTGATCAAGATGAAATAGACGTAATACCCGCTATTCCCGAGGATGATGTTTTCGAGGCGGATAAGGAGAAACGGGTAGCTGTATACGTAAGAGTTTCCACGGGCGATCCGAGGCAGACCTCATCATACGAACTGCAAAAAAATCATTACTCGGACGTCGTAAGCCGCCATCCCAACTGGTCCCTCGTAAAAATATACGCGGATGAAGGGATTACCGGGACATCTCTTAATCATCGGGACGCGTTTAATGAAATGATACGTGATTGTTACGACGGCAAAATAGACTTGATTATTGCCAAGAGCGTGTCGCGGTTTGCCCGCAATGTTATGGACTGCGTAGGCTACGTACGGCAATTAGCGCAATTACCTTCCCCTATCGGGATCTTTTTCGAAGCTGAAAACATTTACACCCTGGACAAAGACAGCGAACTGATATTAACCATAATATCGGCATTGGCACAGGAAGAAAGTCACAATAAAAGCGAATCCATGAACGCCTCAATAGAAATGCGTTTTCGGCGCGGAATATTTCTTACGCCCCCTCTGCTCGGGTATGACCTGGATGAAAACGGAGAGCTTACAATAAACGAAAAGGAAGCAAGCGTTGTCAGGCTTATTTTTTTCATGTACCTATATGGATTTACCTGCGCTCAAATCGCAAAAACGCTTACCAATCTCGCATGTAAAACAAAACCCGGCAATACAGAATGGGCACCCGGTTCCGTGCTTGGCATTCTCCGCAATGAACGTTACTGCGGCGATGTGCTGGCAAGAAAAACATGGACTCCGAACTACCTTGACCATAAGTCAAAAAAGAACAGGCGGAACCGGAACCAATACCGCACATATGACCACCATGACGCCATCATTTCCAGAGCAGATTTTATAGCCGTACAGCAATTTATAGATAATGCCAAATACGGTGATAACAGATTCCTACCCGAATTAAAGGTTGTCAATCAAGGGGCTTTAAGCGGATTTGTAATGGTACACCCGCGGTGGGCGGGATTTAAGGCAAAGGATTATTTTGCCGCGGTTGCAAGTGTTCAAATTGATGAAGAGTATGAGTTTAATCCCGAAATTGAACTCAACGACGGGGAATTTGACTTACGTAATTATGAGATAGCAAGATCGCAGTTTTTCAATATAAGCGGGAAACCGTTTATGACAATTTCTAATCGAGAAATAATGTTCAGCGATAAATGCATACATAAATTTGATGAAAATCAATACATAGACATTCTTATTTCTCCCAATAAGCGGTTAATCGCTGTGCGTCCGTCCGATAAAGGCAAAAAGAACGCGCTTCGATGGGCTAAATATAAAGATGGTGATATTGTTCCCAGAAAAATCAGCGGCGTCGCGTTCCTTGGCACCATATATGAAATTCTCGGTTGGAATTTAGTGTGGAATTATCGCATACAAGGAACATATTACAGCCGTGATGATTTACCCGTATTGATTTTTGATATGAGCGACGCCGAGGTTATAATGCGCGAATCGGATAGTGACCAACAACCGGTCAATAAAGAGAATTCTTTATCGACAACAGGAAAAAGTGTTATAGCATATCCGACGGAATGGATACACGATTTCGGATATAATTTCTATACTCATGCGCAGGTAAAAGAGTTGGAAGGATATGCGAAAACCGGGAAATGGGACACTGACAGCGAAGGAATTGGCTATAAAGACAGTGCTGTATCTGAGATGTCCGACAAGAATGAAATAAAGGAAAACATAACAAACGCAATAGATGAAATAGAAAAGAGGAAAAACGATGAGTGATACTGCGAATAATGATGAGTTCAGCTACAGCGGTTATCAGGTGGTTCGCGGAGAATTTTTCGCTCATATCAAAGAGCCGTCGCTCACCTTTAATAACTGCAAAATATATGTAAATGCCGCTTGTCTTAACAAGTCGCCGCAAACAGATTTTGTACATATCCTTATCAATCCCACAGAGAAAAAGCTTGTAATTCGTCCGTGCAATGAAGAAGAGAAGGATTCGTTCTGTTGGAGATCAAACAGCGCCAAGCGGCGCCCCAAGCAGGTTACTTGCAAAATATTTTTCGCGAAGGTTGTGGAGCTTATGGACTGGAATCCGGCTTACCGGTACAAACTCATCGGGAAGTTGGTTCGTTCAAACGGGCAATATCTCTTCGTATTTGATTTAAAAACCGCCGAGATATTCAAGCGCGTTATAAACGCGGATAATAAGCTTAAATCATCGCGCATACCGGCATTTCCGGAGGATTGGAAGGATCAGTTCGGTCTGCCGTACGATGAACACCGTAAATCCCTTAAGGTAAATATCGTTGACGGATACGCCGTATTCAAGCTTGAAAACAACAGAGCTAAAACCGTGTATAACGCTAACGAGCAAATAGAAATAGGAGAGCAAAACGATGACAAATAAAAATCCGACAATTTCCATAAACCTGAAGTATTCATGGATTGTCATACACAAACTTACGCTTAAATTATTAGGAAATCCCGAATATATTCAGATATTAGTAAATCCGGCGGAAAAATCCATAGTCTTATGCCGCAGCACAAAAAAAGATCATCTCGCGCAGCATGTTCGTGAAGATGTTTTTACAAGCTGCAAGGTAACGTACAGAATACATAGTCAATTGCTTGTCAAAGGTCTGCAAAAAACATATCCCGCATGGAATAATGAAAATACATATCAGATAAAGGGAAAGTTTATGCCCGCTTTAAATATTATTAAATTTCGTATGAAAGACTCGGAGATAGTAACCGATAACGGCGGAGATAATTGCTATGAATAAATATTCCGACAGAAAAAGCGAAATTATGGACAGATTAAAAGCGTATATTGAAGCAGCGTCTCTCGAGTCTGTAAAAATAATTAATAACGATATTAAAGCCAGCGCCCACGATAATATTGAAAACGCTATTATATCAATATGCAATCATCAGCTTTTGTGCAAAGGTACAACCGTGGAGATGAAAAGATATCTTATCGGAAAAATATACCGTATAGAAATGGTGATAAATAAAAACATCCGGCGGCCGCAATCAACATCATTGTCTGATTACATAATGGAAGTCGTAAGCGTTCGGTATGGCATTTCTCCTGCCCTTGTAAGCAAGTATAGCACATTTTCCAAAGCGATAGATAGATGTATAAATAAAAAAGCATTGTCAACCGCAAAAATATTGCGCGGCAGCCTGAAAATTCCTTATGACTATATATCAAAGTTGTCAAATATGTCGGATTTTGATATTGAATATTTGCAATCTTTGTTCCATGAGGATTTTTATAAGCTCGCGGGATATATTCTTATCAAAGACGGAAAATTTGATTTGAATTGCCCCGCATATGAAAAACCACATGCGACGACTGCGCTGATAAAACAAATGCCTAAGCACGACCCCGATGCCATGATAACAAGCTTGTCGCTTACCGCCTCTTCATGGATCAATTCAATACAAAAAACCGTGTCGTTATCCGATATAAGTCAAATCTCCGAGGATGCGAAAGTAAATTTATATGTGCAGCTAAGTGAATTAAAAGATGAAATCGAAAAAACATTAATAATTCTGGAGGAAAAATACGATGGATGATTTTCAGGAGTTTATACCTAATGTAAATTTTGAGCTTATACCTATAAAAAATCTTGTTTCCAATCAGGAATATCAGAGAAACCTGTCAACGGCGCACGTGGAGCGGGCCGCCAAGAATTTTGACCTTTGCCAGGTTAATCCTGTTAAAATCAGCCGCAGAAACGGCGTAAATTACGTTTTCAACGGTCAGCATACAATTGAAATTATAGCGCTCGTATCCGGGTCACGTGAGACTCCCGTATGGTGTATGGTTTATGATGACCTTGAATATGAACAGGAGGCGGACATATTCGCGAACCAGATGAAATATGTAAGACCACTGCTGCCGTATGAAATATTTATGGCGAATGTTGAAGCCGGCAACGATAAGCAGCTTATTATAAAAGAGCTTGTCGAATCATACGGTATGAAAATCTCGCGCAACAATAAATTCGGCAGAATCTGCGCGGTCACAACGCTTGAAAGGATTTACGACAGATACGGATTTCACATCCTTAGTCATGTGCTGCGTCTTTGCATCGGCACATGGGAAGGAAGCTTTAATTCTCTCAGCGGAAATATTATGAGCGGAGTGTCGCATCTGATTGCCGCGTTCGGAGACGAATTAAAGGACGACACTTTTAAGGAAAAGCTCGGAGTAGTATCAATCAAGGAAATTACCCGAAGCGCAAAAGAGCGCGGCAACGGTTCTATGGGATACGCCGAAGCCATGCTAAATGAATACAACAAGCGCATGAAACACCCGCTGAAACTAGGTAAACTGCGCAAATTTGAAATGCCCAAGGAATTGAAAAAGAGCGGACGATAATCAATATTCACTTCGAACAATACGGGACCCCCAATTTTGTGTAAACTCCAAAATGAACATATAATCTGAGTAATATTACGAGGGATGAAATCCATATTATGGGGTTCATCTCTTAGTTAATATATAGCATGAAATCGTCGGCATGTCAAGGGCTCCCTCATCGAGGGCGTTCATTTTACCCTTTATTTGCCCACAGATTTTATGCCACTGCTCCAATCGGTCAGCGAAAATACCTCCAGTTGAGAGTGGATTTGTCCCCAACCCCACATCAGCGACGGACACAGCATTTCCAGCAGACTGTCATCGGTCGGAAATACGACTTTGACTTCGTTACCTTACGCAATTGACAATCAAATCCTTCTAGCGCATTGGTAGTATAAATCAGCGTCCGCACCTCCTGCGGATACTTGAAATACGTCGATAACCGGAGCCAGTTAGCGTTCCACGACTGAGAGCAATTTTTGGATATTTGCTGTTCCATTTTCACCTAGTATGAAACAAACCGGGTTTTCATCGTTTTTGTGCTGTGACCGTTTCGGCTGTTGTCGGTGGATTTGCTGCGATAGTCGTACCGGCTGTAACCCAACTCCTCGTCAAGCTCGACCTCAAGACCGTTTTCCAGCACATCGCCGACAAATTCCTTGAAGTCGCATATTTCCAACAGTATTACTCCTTCGTTTCAGTCAATTTGCGGTCAATTTCCGCTCAATGTAATTCCGTCACTTTTCAAATATAATTATATTACACAAAACAAAAAACTAAATACAGCAATACAAAAATTGTAAAATTATTCGATAAAGGCATTGATTTTACGGGCTTTTGGCGGTATAATGTTACTATACAAAATCTTGAATTGCTGTTTGGAAAGGAAGGAACATGAGCCCTACTTTTAATTTACTCAAATCATCTGAAAGGAATGTAATCTTTTCAAAGAGTACGTTAAAGCCTTCCATACTGTTATGAAAGGTGAATGTTTTACAGAGAACCTCCCCTCTGAATTACAGATAAAGCAATCGTGCTTATCCTTTGCCACATCAATGCCTACCAAAATCATATTAAAAACTCCTTTGTAAAGTATTTGATATTGTAAGACCCACAGGGTCTCATTGCTCTTGTAACCTCGTTCCAAATAAACCGTCGAGCAGTATCTGACTGATTAACAAACTGCAAAGAGTCTGTGGTTGTAGCCTTTCTTAAACCGTCAAGCGGTAGGAGAAACGAACCAAGGCTTTCAGTATACCTCACAAGCGTACTTTAAGCTAACAACCTTATACGGCATTACGCCGTCAATGTCAAGACGCGGGAACCCATATGATAATGCGATGGCAGAGAATTTTTTCTCCATACTGAAAGCGGAATGTATCCACAGAATGAAACTACGAACATTTGAAGAGGCTCGCGCAGTTATTGATGAATATATATACTTTTACAATAATCAACGGATTCAATTAAAAACAAAACTGACACCGTTAGAAAAACGATGTCAGTATGTTGCTTGAATGTGAATGTTTTACCATAGATACTCTTTTTTTGTACTGTCTGTATATTCTGGGGCAGTTCATATAGGAAGGGAGAACTAATATGTATAGCTTAAAAAGAGAGGTATGGGGAAAAAGGATAAAGAAAATTTTTAGTTCCTTTTCATTCAAGGCGCAGATGTTTCAAACAGCTTTATTGGAAATACAATTTATGCTGCATGAAGTAGAAAACGACAAGAAAAAGCTTGATATTCTTCAATTTCTTACAAAATGCGTTATCAATGATATATGCGCCTCATATGCTGCCAAACCGATATATTGTCATTTGGAAAGAAACAAACATCTTACTATATTTCCGTCTGTAACAGATACAGGAGAAAAAGGTGAGGTAGATTTTACACAAACACCTGTTTTAAGCTTTCCGTGGGAAAGTAAAAAATTTCGTGAGGTCGTCCGGTCTTTTGCAAATATTGGTTTTGATAAAAGTAAATATGACGGTATGGTAACATATTTCAAAGACTTAAATTTTGCCGTGATAATGACCCACTATCATTCGACTGCGGCAGCGTCTGTGATACGTCAAGGAACGGCAAAAGCGTGTATAATGGATTTGACGACAGGCTATGAACGGTATACGACAGACGGGGCGCAATATTTTCTTAAAGAGGAATATATAGCACAAAAGAAGAAAATCGACATATATGATACATATGATTATCGGTTTGCGGTTCTGTTCGTTTTGGGACAGATGCAATACGACATTCAGAAAAATCATAATAAACATTATACATGGTAAAACAAGTAGGGAAGGGACAGCCCGAATTTAAGCTTGATGTAAGGCAAGAAGTCGTAAGACAGTCCACAAAAACCCTAGAAAAAAATATATATAGCAATATATGTAGGGAAGGGACAGCCCGAAATCATGCTTATGTAAAAGTAAGAAGTTATATACAGTCCACCTGTGATGGATTTTTATAAAATATAACAGTCCACTATTTTTCTCCAAGGAATAATCTCTTGACAAAAGACATCATTCGTGATACAGTATAATTATCAGGTATGAAGGATTTTATTAAGGGAAAGTGCGCTTGCTTTCCCTTTTTGTATTTTTATTGAAAGGAGAACAAACAACAATGAATGAGAATAAGAAAAAGGTCATAACTACCATAGTGGCTATAATAGCGATAATCGGTATAGTCGTTGTGGGAATTATCCTGTCACATAAGAGCCGGAACGGTGAAAAGCCGTATGTACCGGGCAACCCGACACAAACTGACGACCAATCATCGGCAGATGACCCGAACAGTTCCGATTATGCCGAGCCGATGCCGACATACAGTGCGGCAAATTACTTGAACGACAAAGTATTATCGGCGCAGGATAAGCAGGGTAATATGTTATCTGTCGGCGTTCAAGGCGTAGACTTTGACGGACTGATATTTGCACCGCAGTATTCCAATGCGGGACAAAATTACAAGGTGGGTTATTACATAAACTATCGCAGTAATAATTCATTATTCCTTGCATCGGACACGGAGTATTCGGATATTGAGAGCGTAAAGGGAAATAACGTATTTATCTCTCAAACCTACGACAGACTTAAAACGGCTGAGTATACAGATAACAACAACTTTGGTGTAGCGTTTAAACTTCCCATCGGACCGCCTCCGTTACCGGAAATGAACGTAAAGATAACAGCGGTAAGAATGGACACGCACAATGTTCTGGGTTCATATACACTGGTTATAGCGTATGAAGATGAGAAGTTTTGCTTTAAAGAACTGTATAACAACGATGTAACGCTGATACCTGAAGATAAACTACGTGAACGGTGGAATGTCAGCGGTTCAAACCAAGAAACGGTCGATGATATAAACGAGGGCTTTAAACGTCAGGAAGCACGGTTAAAGGCGCAGGGAAATGAAGGTTCGGGCTTTGAGATGCTGACCCTGACCCCGTATGAGAACGTAGATTTTAACGCTATAAGCGATAAACTTATTGCACAAGCCAAAGCAATCCGGGATTCCGGGGATTTCGGTACAAGCGATGAGCCGATGGAGTTAAGCACATTCGTTGAACTTGCCATACAACCGGCACAAAAGCTATATCTGACAAGTGCGCATGATGTAAAATATGTCATGGATGAGTTTCAAAGTCCTGTATGGGCGGTGACAATTAACTCCATCAACCCAAATGTCGGGGCATATACGTATTATTTTACAGTGGAAAACATAACGCAGTATATGAATAACGAACTTGCATTTGTGGGTATGGATTTTGCAACCAAAGATACGGCAGAGCATTACACCAATCTTACGAAAGAGCCGATAGAACGGTATCAGGAAGGCTATTCGGGGGACGAAGAAGCCGCTGAAGCTGAACAGGAATAAACAAGAGAAGAAGGTCGTTTGACCTTCTTTTTTTGTGCGTAAAGCTTGACTTTATCGTAATTTGTGGTATAATTAACTTAAATAGATATGAAGTTTATTTTAAGAGGAAAAGTGTATGTTTTTCCTCTTTTTTGATGAAAAGTTTATAAATCTATTGCAAAATAAAGAAATTTATATTATAATGTAAAGGAGGAGAACAATTTATGGACGAAAAGACAAACATATCTGAAACCATCGACGCTGCATCAGGGCGCAATCCGAGAATGGATAATATAGCCAAAAGGCTGTTGGCGCATAAAGAAATCCTTGCGCATATCCTAAAAGGAGCCGTTCTTGAATATAAAGATTGCAGTATACAGGAAATCATCGACTGCATCGAAGGAGAGCCGCAAGTAGGTTGTGTGGGAGTACATCCCGATACGACAAACATACATGGACTGCCTAACGAGGACGTGACTATCACGGAAGGTAAAATCGTGTATGACATACGATTTACCGCTCGTGTCCCGAACGAGGAAGGTCATGTAAGCCTTATTATCAACGTTGAGGCACAAATATAGAAGCAATCCGGGGTATTCGCTGATTAAACGCGGCATATACTATTGTAGCAGATTGATTTCAGCGCAGAAGGAAACCGAGTTCACACACTCGGAGTACGATAAGATAAAGAAAGTCTATTCCATCTGGATATGCACAAAAGCACCTAAAGAGATAGAGGGTTCTGTATCGCATATCTATCTGACCGGTGAAAATTCAAAAAATGTTGTTTTTGCCGAGAAAAAGGAATACGATTTACTTCATCTTGTTATGGTTTATCTTAGCGAGGACTTAGGGATAAAGGAAGATATGATTCGTCTTTTAAATTCCCTTTTCTCAAATGAGATAGGCACAGAAGTGAAAAAAGACATTCTGGAAAACGATTTCAGCATAAAAATGACCGAGAATTTGGATAAGGAGGTTAGTGAGATGTGCAATATAAGCGAAGGAGTTTATGAAAAGGGCGTCGAAAAAGGCATCGCACAAGGAGTAACACAGGCTAACATTGAAACAGCAAAAAAATTATTAAAGCTTAATTCGTATACGTTCAAACAAATTGCCGAACTTGTCAGCCTCCCTGTTGAGGAAGTTGAAAAATTGGCAGTAGTAAATGTATAACCAAAAACAAGAAAAGAAGGTCGTTTGACCTTCTTTTTTTGTGTATAAGAGTTTGACATGATAAGAATTTATGATATAATGTAATTATAAAAGGAGTGACTGACATGTGTGATATTATGGAACGTCTTATGCGGGAGAATAATGAACAAAGCTACGAAAAAGGAAGACAGGAAGAAAAAATTTCCATGATAAAAAATGCAATCGCAAAAGGATATACCTATAATGATATTGCGGAATTTGTTAATCTCTCCGTAGAGGAAGTAAAAGGATTGGCAAATGCATAGCCAAAAAGAGAAAAGAAGGTCGTTTGACCTTCTTTTTTGTGTGTTTTTCAGTTTTTTGCTTTTGTGAGTAATTTTTTATAAAGGTAGCCCCAACCTTGTTTGTGCTTATTTACAGACCCTCTCGTTCCACAAGCACTTTTCGCGCTTGTGTTGCCGTGCGAATAACCTCTCCGAGTTCCTCAAAAGAAAGCGCATCGAAAACATCTGTGGCAAACGGTAGAATATTAAACAGACTCCGAGCCGAGGCAGGAGAGTATAACAGGAAACATACACGGAAGATTGACATTCCGAGGTTATATCCCGAGCAAAAAACAAGTGCGTAGGGTTGAAAGGAAGAAAGAACATGGCTAAAGAACCGTCCATGCTTGACATTGATGATGTTACGACGATAGGAACGATGAATAACTATGAAAAATTGGCGTTCGCAATCATATTACAGGCAGTTAAAGACTATCGCCGTGCTGTACACAACGAGAAAATGTGTGTAGTGAAAGAGTGTGAGCGGTTCTTTACAGGTAAATGGTTCGAGGCTTTAACAACTTTGCTGGGAACGGTCATACTGGAAAAACTGCGTCAGGAAGATGGGAAGAAACCAAAGAAACCGAAGAAACAAGCGGAAAAGGGTAAGAGAGGACGACCACGCAAGAAGGAGTAGAAGGGCATGACAGACGTTGAAACGACCGGTGATGAGTACATAACTCGCAAAGAGGCGGCAGCGTACCTGAAGATAAGCGAGCGCAGTGTTGACAGGCTTATCAACAGCAAGAACTTTGACGGTGTGCAGCGTATAGGACGATGCGTGAGAATACATAAACCATCACTGGATAAGTATTTAGCCAGACGGCGGGAATAAAAGGCAAAAAATATATCAGATTGAAAAGAAATCCCGTTGTTATTGACTAATAAGGCATTTTGTGGTATAATATATCCACAAAAAATCAGTAATGGCGGGTTTTGCTTTTTAATCATGAGGAGGAATTAAAATGGCAAAACGAGCCAATGGAGAGGGAACAATCCGAAAAAGAACAACCAAGAAGGGAAGTGTATACTGGGAAGGTCGATATTACGACCCTACAACAAAGAAACAGCACAGCATCTATGGGAATACAAAAGAAGAAGTAAGAAGGCAACTGACACAAAAAACAATAGAAAAAGATAACGGTAAATTCGTCAGTCATAACAATATAACGCTTGATATGTGGTATGAAAGCTATATCAAACTGTATAAGGAAGGCGTAATCAGACCGCAAAGTCTACAAATAATACGCGACCGATATTCTCGTTATATACAACCATATTTAGGAAATGAGGAATTACAGGATATATCGGATATGGACATAAAGAACATGCTTAACAAAATAGCAGAAGTTCATACTACCGACACAGTCAAATTGATACGCTCAAACCTAAAATCTATATTTGAGAAAGCTGTCGAAAAAAAATTAATTATATCCAATCCCGTAGCAAATATCCCTCCAATGAAAGGAAGAAAAGAAAATTTTTCAAAACGGGAACTGACCGACGATGAAATATCTTGGTTTATGACGGGCATTAAGGAAAAACGACCGGATGATTTACTGTTATTTCAATTATTATTAACAACAGGTGCAAGAATAGGTGAGATATTGGGGTTAAAATGGAGTGATTTTGCCGAAGATTACTCATATGTAACTATCAGCAGAACAACGACAAAATACAAAGATGGTAACGACTGGGTCAAAACATCAAATGAGCCAAAAACCAAAACTTCTATTCGTACCCTTCCTATCTTACCTGAAATACAATCCGAACTACAATCATGGAAAAAGAAATTACAGCTTATTGCCAAACAGTTTAATACGACATTTAGCGACGATAATTTTGTATTCTATAATTATAAAAAGGATTGTATATATACCGCAGACTACTATGACGGTGTAATAAATGGTATATTACGTTATCTGAAACAAAGATATAACATAGATATACCGCATTTTTCTGTGCACTATTTCAGACATACGTTCACAACGAATGCTATACGAAATAACGTACCGATGGAAGTATTAAAAACTTTATTAGGGCATAGTAACTATACCATGATAAGCCGAGTATACGCTCATACTTCACAAGAGGATAAAATGAACGCAGTCACAGAAATGTTTAACGCTAACCCAAACATCAAATCAGGGTAAAATTAGGGTAAAATAATAATCTTAAAAATTTTACCCTTAAAACAAACAAAAGAATGTAGTGTTTATGCGAGTTTAATAAACGAAAGAATATTAAACAAAATTACAAAAATAAGTATAAATATATGACAATAAATGTAATTCATACAAAATACAGGAGGATATACGAAAATGTCAAATCTGAAATTCGATTATTCAAAAGCGCTGCCGTTCGTAAAGCAGTACGAGATAGACAACCTCGCAAAGTACGTTGCCGACGCTCATCAAATGCTGCACGACAAAACGGGCGCGGGAAACGACTATCTCGGCTGGGTAAACCTTCCCGCCGACTACGACAAGGAGGAATTTGCGCGTATTAAAAAGGCTGCGGAGAAAATACGCTCCGACTCGGACGTGCTTGTCGTAATAGGCATAGGAGGCTCGTATCTCGGCGCGAGAGCAGCTGTCGAAATGCTTTCGCACTCGTTCTACAATTCGCTTGACAAGGACAAGAGAAAGGGTCCCGCCGTATTTTTCGCGGGTAACAGCATAAGCTCGACGTACCTTGCCGACCTTCTCGATGCGGTAGAGGGCAAGGACATAAGCGTAAATGTAATATCAAAATCAGGCACAACGACCGAACCGGCGATAGCGTTCAGAATATTCAAGGATTTGCTTGAAAAGAAATACGGCAAAGCCGAGGCGGCAAAGAGAATTTACGCCACGACCGACAAGGCGCGCGGCGCGTTAAAGACGCTTGCCGACAGTGAGGGCTACGAAACGTTCGTGGTACCCGACGACGTGGGCGGACGCTACTCCGTTCTTACCGCCGTGGGACTTTTACCGATTGCCGCCGCGGGCATAGACATTGACGCCATGATGCGGGGCGCGAAGGACGCTATGGACGAGTACAACAACCCGAACCTTGCGGAAAATCAGTGCTACCAGTACGCGGCTGTAAGAAACGCGCTCGCGAGAAAGGGCAAGACCGTTGAAATGGTCGTAAACTACGAGCCTGCCGCGCTGCACTATTTCGGCGAATGGTGGAAACAGCTTTACGGCGAGAGCGAGGGCAAGGACAATAAGGGCATATTCCCGGCGGCAGCCGATTTCTCGTCAGACCTCCACTCAATGGGTCAGTATATCCAGGACGGTCAGAGAATAATGTTTGAAACGGCGATACTCGTTGAAGAGCCGAGAAAGAATATAACAATTGAGGCTACTGAGGACAACATAGACGGACTTAACTTCCTCGCGGGCAAGACCGTTGACTTTGTAAACTCAAAGGCGGCGCAGGGTACGGCTTTGGCGCATACGGACGGTAATGTGCCGAACCTCGTTGTATCCGTACCGACGCTCGACGCGTACAACTTCGGCAAGATGGTATACTTCTTCGAGAAGGCGTGCGGTATATCGGGCTACCTTCTCGGCGTAAATCCGTTCGACCAGCCGGGCGTTGAGGCGTACAAGAAAAACATGTTCGCACTTCTTGGCAAGCCGGGCTATGAGGATCAAAAAGCGGCTCTCGAAGAAAGACTCGCGAAATAAAATCGTTTTTAATGCGATTGTCGTATTAAATAAATTATGTTGAATTGTAGGGGCGACCCTTGCGGTCGCCCGAAAAGAAATCCGTCGGGCGACCTCAAGGGTCGCCCCTACATCAAAACGATACGATTTATTACGGCAATCCCGCAAAATAAAATAAATCAAAGGAGGAAGTTTCTTATGGTTGAACTTCTTATCGGTAAAAAAGGAACAGGCAAGACAAAGGCTCTTGTGGACAAGGTAAACACGGCTCTTACGGTCGCGAAGGGAAACGTGGTATTTATCGCAAAGACGAGCGATCAGATGTACGCCGTTGACTCAAAGGCGAGAATGGCTACCACGTCCGATTTCGACATCAGGAGCTATAACGAGCTTTTGGGCTTTATCTACGGCATAGTAAGCCGCGACTACGACATCACGAACATATTTATCGACGGCATCTTCAAGATTGTCGGCACGACGGAGCTTGACGGCTTTGAGGAATTCCTCAAAAGACTTGAGGATTTGTCGAGAAAGCAGAGCATATCGTTCGTAATATCGGTAAGCATTGACGCGGACACTGCGCCCGACTATATTAAGGAACTGGCGTAAATAATAAAAAAACAGACAAGGGGCTGCCGCGCATAGCGGCAGTCCCGTAATCTGTATTCGGAGGTTTAACACATGCAATATCAAAGCACGAGGGACAAAAGCATATCGGTATCATCCGCACAGGCGATAAAGCAGGGACTTTCAAGCGAGGGCGGATTGTTCGTACCCGAGAGTTTTCCGACGGTGACTGGCGCGGAAATAAAGGCTCTCACCGAAATGACATACAACGAGAGAGCAAAGTTTATACTCGGCAAATTCCTCACCGACTTTACCGATGAGGAGCTTACAAAATGCGTAAACAGCGCGTACACGAAGGAGAAATTCGGCACGAGCGCGATCGCTCCGGTGTATAAGCTTGACGATACCGTATACGTTCTCGAACTGTGGCACGGGCCGACGTGCGCGTTTAAGGATATGGCTCTCCAAATTCTGCCGCACCTGCTCACAACGTCGATGAAAAAGACGAACGAGGATAAGGAAGTCGTGATCCTCGTCGCAACTTCGGGCGACACGGGTAAAGCGGCTCTCGCGGGATTTCAGGACGTTGACGGCACGCGTATAATCGTGTTCTATCCCGACAACGGCGTAAGCGAGATACAGAAACTCCAAATGGTAACGCAGGAGGGTAACAACGTGTCCGTAGCCGCCGTAAAGGGTAACTTTGACGACGCGCAGAACGGCGTTAAAAAGATATTTACCGACGAAGAGTACAAGACGCTCCTTGCGCGCAACAAATTCAGCCTGTCGTCGGCGAACTCGATAAACTGGGGCAGACTCGTACCGCAGATAGTCTACTACTTCTCCGCGTACGCCGAGCTTATAAAGAGTGGCGACATAGAAAACGGCGACGAGATAAACGTCGTTGTGCCGACAGGTAACTTCGGCAACATCTTGGCGTCCTACTACGCGAAGAAAATGGGACTCCCCGTTCGCAGATTTATCTGCGCATCGAACGAGAACAACGTCCTCACGGAGTTCATAAACACGGGCGTATACAATAAAAACCGTCCGTTCCACACGACAATATCGCCGTCGATGGACATCCTGATTTCGAGCAACCTCGAAAGATTTTTATACGACCTCACCGGCTGTGACGACGCGGCTGTAAGAGATTTAATGGCAAAGCTTGCGTCGGACGGCGTGTATGAAGTGTCCGCCGACGTTAAGGCTAAGATGCAGTCGATGTTCTCGGCAAATTACTGTGACGACGCCGAAACTATGGCTGCAATCAGGAAAACGGCCAAGGAATACGACTACGTAATCGACACCCACACAGCCGTCGCAAAAGCCGTGTACGATAAGTACGTCGCGGAAACGGGCGACAGGACAAAGACAATAATAGCGTCCACGGCAAGCCCGTTCAAATTCAACCAGAGCGTGCTTATCGCGCTCGAGGATCATAACGCCGTTGTGGGCAAGGATGAATTTACGCTTTTGGACGAACTCAGCCAAAAGAGTGGTATGAAAATTCCCGACTCGCTCGCGGCTCTCAAAGATAAATCCGTTGTGTTCGACCTTGTCTGTGACAAGAACGAGATGCAGCAGACGGTAAGCGACTTTCTCATGGTTGAGTAAGACAAAGGAGGACAATATGCGCTCTTTAAAGGAAACTAAAGCCGCACTTCTCGCTGGCGGGTACGACGATAAGCTTAAATTCATATACGTGTGCGGCGACGGCGAGACAAAGCAGTACGCCGAAAGGTATGTCGACGCGATTGACAGCTTTACGGACACGTTCGGCGACGCCGACGACATCGCTCTCTTTTCCGCGCCCGGACGCACGGAAATAGGCGGCAACCACACCGACCACCAGCACGGACGCGTGCTTGCGGGCAGCGTGAATATCGACATAATAGCCGCCGCGCGTCCCAACGGCACAAACACCGTCCGCATACAGTCGAGAAATTACAAAATGGACGTAATAGACCTTGACGATTTGGAGATCCACGAGGAACAGTACGACAAGGCTATCGCGCTCATTCGCGGCGTAATCAAGCGTTTTACGGACATGGGAATAGCTGTAAAGGGCTTTGACGCGTACACGATATCAAACGTGCCGAAAGGCTCGGGAGTATCGTCGTCGGCTGCGTTTGAGGTTCTCGTCGGCACGATCATAAACGGACTTTTCGCGGACGGCAGCGTAAGCCCCGTGGAAATAGCGAAATTCGGTCAGTACGCGGAAAACGTCTACTACAATAAGCCAAGCGGTCTTATGGATCAAATGGCGTCGTCCGTGGGCGGCGTTGTCGCGATTGACTTTGAAAGCACGGAAAATCCCGTGATAGAGAAGGTGGAACTTGACCTCACAAAGGAACGTCACGCGCTCTGCATAATAGATTCCGGCGCGGATCACGCGGATCTTACGGACGAGTACGCTACGATCCCCGCCGATATGAAATCGGTAGCCGCGTATTTCGGCAGGGAATATCTGCGCGAGGTGGACGAAACGGAATTTATGGCAAACATCGGCGCGCTGCGCGATAAGCTTAAAAACGACCGCGCGGTTCTCCGCGCAATTCACTTCTTCCGCGACAACAAGTGCGCTCTCGACGAAACGAACGCGCTCAAATCGGGAAATTTTGACGAATTCCTGCGTCTTAACAGACTTTCGGGACGCTCGTCATATATGTATCTGCAAAACGTCTACGCGTCGTCAATGCCGAAGGCGCAGGCAGTGTCGGTAACGCTCGCCATGTGCGATGAACTCCTGGGCGACAGAGGGTCGTACCGCGTACACGGCGGCGGCTTTGCCGGAACGGTTCAGGCGTTTGTGCCGTTCGATATGCTCGACGAGTTTAAAAACGGTATAGAAAGCGTGCTGGGCGAGGGAATGTGCCATGTGCTGTCGATAAGACCCGTAGGCGGCTACGAGCTTAAACAATCATAAATCAGGGAGGTCGGCAATATGACGGATAAAGAACTTTTCAAATCACTTTCCTACGAAAGAAAAAACGTTTACGAAAATATAACCGAGGAAGAAAAACGCGAAATGAACGCGCTCTGCGACGAGTACCGCGCGTTTCTCGACGCGGGCAAAACGGAGCGCGAATGTGTTGAAACCGCGCTTAAAGCGGCGCAGGACGCGGGCTACAAGAACCTTGACGAAACGGACACGCTTAAAGCCGGCGACAGGGTGTACAAGATAAACCGCGCGAAAAACATTCTTTTGGCTGTAATCGGCAAGGACGACATACGTAACGGTATCAACCTTGTCGGCGCGCATATCGACTCGCCGCGCCTTGACTTAAAGCAGAACCCTCTCTACGAATCGATGGGTATGGCGCTTTTAAAAACGCACTACTACGGCGGTATAAAAAAGTATCAGTGGACGGCGATGCCGCTTGCTTTGCACGGCGTTGTATTCACAAAAGACGGCGGCAAGGTAACGCTCAATATCGGCGAAAAGGACAGCGATCCCGTATTCTGCATAACCGACCTTCTGCCGCATCTCGCGAAGGATCAGATGTCGAAGTCTCTGGCTGAAGGCATAGAGGGAGAAAACCTCAATGTGCTTATAGGCGGTATGCCGATCGGCGACGACGAGGTTAAGGAAAAGGTTAAATTCGCGGCTCTTAAGCTTATAAACGACCGCTACGGCATAACCGAGCGCGACTTTTTGAGCGCGGAAATAGAAATAGTTCCGGCGTTCAAGGCGCGAAACGTGGGGCTTGACGAAAGCTTCATAGGCGCGTACGGTCAGGACGACAGAGTGTGCGCGTTCACGACACTTAAAGGCATACTGGCAGTTGACAATCCGAACAAAACGGCTGTCGCGCTGCTTGTGGATAAGGAAGAAATCGGCTCTATGGGCAATACGGGAATGCTCAGCGCGTTCTTTGAAATGACCGTAGCAGAAATTGCCGAAAAGCTCACAGGCTCATGCACAATGAGCGACTTTAACAAGATAATATCAAATTCCGCCTGCATGTCCTCGGACGTCGGCGCGGCTGTCGACCCGAACTACGAGAGCGTTTCGGAGAAGAAAAATGCGGCGTTCGCGGGCTGCGGCATGGTGCTGGTGAAGTACACCGGCGCGCGCGGCAAATCGGGCAGCTCCGACGCGTCGGCTGAATTCGTGTACAGAATAGGCAAAATACTCGACGACGACGGAGTAATATGGCAGACCTCGGAGCTTGGCAAGGTTGATCAGGGCGGCGGCGGTACAATCGCGCAGTACGTCGCGAACCTCAATATCGACGTAATCGACTGCGGCGTGCCCGTACTAAGCATGCACTCGCCGTTCGAGGTTACGGCAAAGAGCGACGTCTACATGGCGTATAGGTCGTATGTCGCGTTCTATAAAAGCTGAATAATATAATTAAGTACGGCTTTGCGCCGTACTTTTTTTATTACGTGCGCATAGAATAAAAGCGGGGGAGGTATGTCCTGTGATAAAAATAACGGAGCATATAAAAATAAACCCGCTAACAATCGCGCTGCTTGCGCTCGGGATAATATTCAAATGCCCGACCGTGTTCTACGTGTCATACGCCGTAATGGCTCTGCACGAAACGGCGCACCTTGTCGCAGCCGTGTGCGTCGGACTTAAAATTGACTGTGTGATTTTGCAGCCGTTCGGACTCAATCTGCGGCTAAAAAACAGGATTGTAAACACGTTTTCGGACGAGGTGATACTCTACCTCTCGGGGCCTCTTTTCAACGCCGTTGCCGCACTCGTATCGCTTTGGATATACAGCCTTTGCGGCGCGGAGGTCGTGCGTGAATGTTACGCGATGAATATAGCCCTTTTCGCTGTAAATATGCTGCCCGCAATGCCGCTTGACGGCGGCGTGCTTTTAAAACGATTTCTGTCGCGCCGCTTGGGTTACAGAACGGCAAACCGCGTAAGCGGTGTGGTAAGCGCAGTGATATGCGTCATGCTCGCCGCGCTCGGCGTGTACGTAGTGACATTGAACAGAACGAACTTCTCGCTGATACTTTTCTCACTCCTGCTTATGGGAAACATATTTACGCAGCGCGAAAAGTACGACGTGGATTTTGTGAGCGAGCTTATGTTCGCGGAAAAGAAAAAAAAGAACCGCGTCCGCCTTATCGCGGCGGACACGGACAGTAACATAAGAGACGTTGCCGCGAGGTTTAACCGCGGCAGCTACGCCATAGTGTATTTTATAGATAACGGCGGTAAAATCGCCGACGTAAAAACGGAAACCGAGATTATAGAAAGCCTTACCTCGACTTATTGACCATGGCGGCTCTGACGGTGTTTTTCATAAGCATCGCCACGGTCATCGGGCCAACGCCGCCCGGCACGGGCGTAATCGCTCCCGCGACCTTTTCGGCAGTATCAAACTCAACGTCGCCGCACAGCTTTTTATCCGGCATACGGTTTATACCCACGTCGATAACGACCGCGCCTTCCTTGATCATGTCGCCCTTGATAAAATTCGGAATACCCACAGCCGCGACAAGTATATCGGCGCGCTTTGTCTTTTCGGCGAGGTCTTTCGTGCGCGAATGGCATATCGTAACCGTGCCGTTTTGGTGCAAAAGCAGCATAGCCTGCGGCTTGCCGACAATGTTGCTCCTGCCGACAACGACACATTCCTTACCATTCACATCAACGCCACTTTCCTTTATAAGCTCCATAACTCCGGCGGGTGTACACGGCACAAAATCGTAGTTGCCGACCATGATTTTACCGACGTTTACAGGGTGGAACGCGTCAACGTCCTTTTTCGGGTCAATCGCCTCGATCACGGTCTTTTCGTCAATGTGATCAGGTACGGGTAGCTGAACGAGTATGCCCGATATACACTCCTTGTGATTGAGTTCGTCTATAAGACGCAAAAGCTCCTCCTGCGTCGTTTCCTCGGGCAGCGCGTACTTCTCGCTGTAAATGCCGCACTCCTCGCATGCTCTTTCCTTGTTTCGCACGTACACCTGACTTGCGGGGTCTTCGCCGACTATTATAACCGCAAGACCGGGGTTTATACCCTGTGCCTTCAGCTTTTCGGTTTCCTCACGCAGTTCTTTTTTTATACGCGCCGACACCTCTTTACCCATTAAAAGCTTTGCCATATTATTTCCTCCTTGTTATTTTACGTTATTCATTCACATCGTCGTCAAAATCGTCCTCATAGTCGGCATCCGAACCGATACCGAGTTCCGACGGCAGCTTTAATAGTTCGCGCGGTTTTGAGCCGTTAGCGCCCGAAATTATACCGCGCGCCTCCATCTGGTCTATAATACGTCCAGCACGGCTGTAGCCCACGCCGAGACGACGCTGAACCATTGACGTCGATATTTTGCCGAGAGACGCCGCAAGCTCGATCGCCTCGCGCAAAAGCGGGTCGCCGTCCTCGTCGGGAGCGTCGGGCGTCACGCCGCTTTCACCCGTGGCGCGGCGTTCTATTTCTTCCATTAAATCCTCGCTGTAATGCGTTTCGCCCGTGTTTTCCTTAATATATTCGAGTACCCTCTCGATCTCCGCGTCGCTTACAAACGCGCCCTGCACACGCGTAGCTGCTCTCGCGCCGGAGGGGTGGTAAAGCATATCGCCCATACCGAGCAGCTTTTCCGCGCCGCCCTTGTCGAGTATAGTGCGGCTGTCGATCTGGCTCGACACCGCGAACGCTATACGCGACGGAATATTCGCCTTGATAAGACCCGTGATAACGTCAACCGACGGACGCTGCGTCGCGATAATAAGATGTATACCCGCCGCGCGCGCAAGCTGCGCCAGACGGCATATGTAATCTTCGACCTCTTTAGCCGCCACCATCATAAGGTCGGCAAGCTCGTCTATGATAACCACAAGCTGCGGTATCTTCTCGCCGCCCGTGCTTTCCATAAGCTTGTTGTAGCTTTCGAGCTTTCTCACGCCCGTTTCCTTAAATAAATCGTATCGGCGCATCATCTCGGTAACAGCCCAGTTAAGCGCGCCAGCAGCCTTTTTCGGCTCAGTGATAACGGGTACGCGCAGGTGGGGTATACCGTTGTACACGCCGAGCTCGACCACCTTCGGGTCGACCATTATAAGATTTACCTCGTCCGGCTTTGACTTAAACAACAGGCTCATTATAATCGTGTTTATGCACACGCTCTTACCAGAACCGGTCGCACCCGCGATAAGCACGTGCGGCATTTTCGCGATGTCGCCTATTACGACGTTGCCGCCTATATCCTTACCGAGCGCGACAGTAAGCTTTGACTTCGCGCCGCGGAACTCGTCCGATTCGAGCATTTCGCGTATCGACACGGAGCTTACCTTGCTGTTCGGTATCTCCACGCCGACAGCCGCCTTACCCGGAACGGGCGCGACAAGCACCGTTGAAACGGCGAGGTTAAGCGCAATATCGTCCGCAAGCCCGACTATTTTGCTCAGCTTTGTACCCGTCTCGGGCTGTATTTCGTAGCGCGTGACCGTCGGGCCCTGCGTCACCTGAACAAGCTTTGCCTTAACTCCGAAATCGTCGAGAACCGATATAAGCTTTTCCGCCGTGCGGCGCATTTCCTCGCGCTTGTCACCCGAAACGGCTTTCGGCGGATTTAAAATCGAAAGCGGGGGAGCCTTGTACTCGATTTTCGGCGGCTCTATCGGTAAATTAAATTCACTGTTTATTTCTTCTTTTTCCTTTTCGGTGAGATTGTCCGCCTTTTTCGGCTTTTCCTTGACCGCCGTCACAACGCTTTCCGTCGTATTCTCGACAGGCGGATGTTCTTCTGCGGGCAGCGGTGTACTTTCACGCTCCATTCTCGAAAAAATCGCGTCAATATCCTCCGACAGTGTATCCTTCACTTCGCTTTTACCGCCCTTAACGGACGACTGTTTCCCGTCCGAAAGCGAATTCGCGGCGTCGAGAATTGAGCCGACGCCTTTTTTCTTTGTTTTGCTCCTGCTCCTGTTTTTATCTTCAATATAATCTTCTTCATAATTGTAGGGTTCATCTTCCGTTTTTTCAAACTCGCGCCGTTCCTTCGCGTCGGCGATAGTGCGCTTTATCCAATCGGTGAACAGCGAAATGAGCGACACATTGCTTATAACGCTTGCGAGAATAATAAGCGTTATAAACAGTATAATGTACGACGCGACCTTCTGCACCATCTTTTCCAGGAATAACGCTATACACGTTCCGAAAAAACCGCCCGCCGCGTCGGCATATCCCGCAAACAGCGCGTCAAGCGGTGTAAAAGCCGTATCCGACGCCGCAAGCTGCGTTATCGCGCTTACGTTAATAAGAGCGAGCGTAGACCACATCAGTTTTTTCCAAAATTCGTCAATGTCCTTCGTCTTAATAAGGTACGCCGTAACGCCCGCCAAAAGCACGGGTACGAAATATCCGCACACGCCGAAAAGACGGCTCATACCAAACTTTAAAAAGCCGTTAAAAATACCGCCGCTGCCGGTATCTACATATAAAAGCACCGAAACGAGCACCGTTATGATTATCATTGAAATAATATATGTGGGGAGTGGATTGCTTTTTTTTGACGCGGCTCGTCCACTCTTTGAGTTTGACTTTTTAACCGTCGTCTTGGTTTGCGCGGTTTTCTTCTTTGCAGCCATATTTCCTCGCCTTTCATGCGCATACGCGCAGATTTTTAACGTCATCATTCTACCACAAAACCGCGCTGATTTCCATACATGTTACTAAACTGTAATAATATTACAGCTGCCGCACCGTTACGTTTTTAACGTCCGCGCTGTCGAATATACCCGCGTCATATCCTGTGTTGACCGCTTTTACGTTAATATCCTCAAATGTAAAGCCGCTTAATCTGTACTGCTCGTCGTTCCTCTCCGCGTCGCAGTACGTATTGCACTCCGCGCCGCACCGTCTTATCGTGATATGCTCGGCGCGTGAAAGGGGAATATCCTCTCTGCCGCCGAGGTCGAAAAACTGTGTCCACGGTCTTATATGCAGAAAGCTTGCCATATCACCGGTAATGTCCTCAACTGTTATATACTCGTAAAGCTGCGGCGTGTCGGGACGCATTTTGAGCCACAGAAGATTAAGCGCGCCGTTTACCTTTACACGCCGCATTATAATATTTCTGTTATGTATTGACTCCGAGCCGCACGTGAGACAGCTGTGACAAAAGCCGTACTCGCAGTCCTCAATGATCACGCGCTCGTTGGCGCCGTTTTCGGGCAGCGTGTCGGCATACGCGCCCTTGCCGCCCTTTAACGCGACAGCGTCGTCGTTTACAGCCATATAGCAGTTTTTTATAAGCACGTCGCGGCATACGTCAATATCAATCGCGTCGGTACTCGGAGCTTTAACCGGCTCGCGCGGCGACAGTATGCGGCAGTTTATGTACTTCACGCGCTCGCAGCGGTACAGATGCGTTGTCCAGAAATGCGAGTTTTGCAAAGTAAGACCCGATATAATGACATTTTTGCTGTTCGAGATATAAACGAGTCTCGGACGCTGCTCGTCTTTATTCGTGCAGTCGGGGTTCCATTCGCGCCTTAACCAAAACGCGCGCCATGACTTCTCGCCGCTGCCGTCGATAACGCCCTCGCCCGACATAACAAAGCCGTCGAGACTGTCGGCGTTTACAAGGGCGGGGAAGTACACGCACGTTTCGCCCTCGATACGCGTTTCGCACGGCGGGTAGTCGGATATATCGTCGCTGCCCTTTAAAACACCGCCCTTTTCGATATAAAGATTAACGCCCCGCTTAAAGTACAGCGCGCCCGATATGTATGTACCATTCGGCACATACACCGTGCCGCCGCCCGCCGCGTGCGCCGCGTCTATCGCGTTTTGAATTTCTTTTGTATAAATCTTCCCGTCGCTTTTTGCGCCGTAATCCGTAACAGTGAAAAGCGCGCCGCTTTTTATATCCGGCACGCTCAAATCGTAAAACCAATCGTCTATTACCGTTCCGTCGGGAAAATACTCCTTTTCGCGCATTACTTGTCCTCCTTTGACGCGTTCATAAGATAGCTGACCTCGTGGCTCGTAAGATGCCGCCACCGTCCGAGAGGAAGGATGCCGAGCTCGACGCTGCCTATCGCGAGCCTTTGAAGTGCGCCGAGCTCCTTGCCGAGCGCGGCAAACATACGCCGCACCTGACGGTTTTTACCCTCGTGAATTGTAAGCTTTACAAACGTGTAGCCGTTTTTTACGTCGGTTATCTCCGCCTGCGCGGGCGACGTTTTAAATCCGTCGTCAAGCCTTACGCCCGAGCGCAGCACGTTCATGTCATGCACGGTCATACCGCCCTTTACGGCGGCGAGATACGTTTTGCCCATATTGAATTTCGGGTGGGTGACGCGGTAGGAAAAGTCGCCGTCGTCCGTGAGCAGCAAAAGCCCCTCGGTGTCGTAGTCGAGCCTGCCGACGGGGAAGATGCGCTTATTTTTCAAATCGGTCTTTATAAGGTCTGTAACGGTCGGGCGGTTAAACTGATCCTTGACCGTCGTAACGTAGCCGACGGGCTTGTTCAGCATAATGTAGTAACGCTTTTGGCTGTGTTTGAGCGTTTCGCCGTCGAGCGTCACCTTATCCGCGCCTATCTCCACCTTAACGCCCTGCTCGGTGACGGTCTTGCCGTTGACCGTAACGCGCCCCTCGCTTATCATCGTTTCGGCGGCGCGGCGCGACGCCGCACCGCACATGGCGATGTATTTCTGCAATCTTACTGTTTCTCCCATAATTTCCCTTTCTTATGTCGTTTTAAACGTATTTTGATTTTCCTGCAAATATTTTAAAATTACTCTTGACAAATCTGTGAATTGCTGGTACAATATTAAACGGTCACGCGAGGGTGGCGGAATAGGCAGACGCGCACGTTTGAGGGGCGTGTGGTTTACCCGTGCCGGTTCAAGTCCGGTCCCTCGCACCATATTTAACCGCCTCATGTTGCGTATATTTTATCACATAAAGGATAAATTAGCAATATCGTTTTCGGTTAAATATTGCGGAATTGTGTAAGGGTAGCACTAGTGACTCTGACTCACTCTGTTCGGGTTCGAATCCTGATTCCGCAGCCATGAAAGTCTCTGCTTTTGCGGAGACTTTTTTATTTACTCCGCAGCAGCATACGCCGCAACAACCACACGCTCGTTTTCGCTGTTGTACGCGCAGGTGGAGAGCGTCAGCAGCCTGTCCCCGAACACGGGCGTATCGTCCGATTTACATACTGCGCGGTCGATTATACCGTTCACATATTCATTGTAGGCGTATTCATCCGTCAAATCCGCAAAGCCGCGGTAAAAAAACTCGTTATCACTGCCGACGCTTGTGCGGAAAACGGCAAACGCCTTATATTCGCCTCCGTAAATTACGTTCCTGTGCGCGTCAAAAAAGGATTTGTCCGTGTAACGCGTAAGCGGAGCGAACATCGAGCCGTCCTTCATATTGTGCGCGTAGATAATCGTGTTTAGGCTATCGGGCGTACATTCGCAGTCAACAAACGGCGTACCGCTTGCGCTTTTGCTTTTGTAAAAATCTCTTTTCAAATAATAGTCGTTGTTATCCGTCCGCACAACGGGGTAATCTATTGACGTATAGGGTACAGTTATCCAACCCGCATAGTCGCCGTTTTTCTCGGCGAGCATAGCCGCGGCGCGGGCGGCGTCGTCACCCATATCCGTATTTTCATCAGCGTTTTCGTCATACTTTTCGTACGCGCCCGACGCGTCGACAGCCTCGGCTACCTCGCGCCGCAGCTCCTCGTATTCGTTATTCGCGTGATGCAAATCGTAAGCGTATTTACCGAGATACGCTGCGCAGCATAAAAATATCAACAATAAAAGGACTTGCGCGCCGGTAAGCCATTTTCTCACTGTCACACACGTCCTTTCTTTTTTTATTTACGTATTCTTCTCTTTATAACGGCTATCGCCGCAGCCGCAAGCAACGCCGCCGCGCCTATTACACTGACGAGCGCGACGGGCGTAGTGTCGCCCGTTTTGGGGTTCTGCGAAGAAACGTTTTTCTGCGCGGGTGAAGACGTTGAATTTGTACCGCTTTTCGGCTCCGCCGACGGCGACGGGGAAGGTGAGGGAGACGCGGACGGAAGTATTACCGATGAACGGAACGGGCTTAGCATAATTTCATTTTCAACGCCGACCGTTTCGCCGTCCTTTACCGTAAGCACATATTCGTCAACGCCGTTTGCGCTGTTGTCCCCCTTATGTTTCAGCACGATGGTCATGCGCAGTATTCCCTCGTCGGTATATACGTGAACCTTTCCGCTGCCTGTCATTGTATAGCGTCCGGCGGGTATGTCGTGTCCGACAACGTAATTTCCGGCGTTTATGACCGAGTTCTCCGACAGCGGAGCCGCGCTCGGAACGCTTGTCGGCGCAGCCGTGACCTGCGCGGACGTCGCGTCGTTTTCGCTTTTCTCCGTGTCGGCTGCATTTTCCGTTTCAGGCGGCGGTGTGGTGGAAACTCCGCCTGCCGACGTCACAATGCTCCAGTCAAGCTTTTCCGCGGTCTTCGCGTACTTTTTCATATACTTATTGACCGATATTGTTACATTGAATATCTTGTTTTCCGCGTCCGACGTTTCGTTCACAGTACCGAGATTTATATCCCTGTAACCGATATTTTCATACGTTTCGGGTGCGTCCTTGCCGTCATACAAAACCGTACCGTCAGACGAAGTAACCTTTACATCATAGTAACCGAGAGCCTCCGCATCGTATGTTAACGGTGATGTCGGGCCGTCGTCCGTTTCCGCGCTCGGGAGCGACAGCCTCAGCTTTACGTTTACCGGCGCGCCTCCGTCGGACTTGCTCGTAACGGTAAGCGTCTGCACAACGCTGTCCTGACGTTCAAGCTCGTCAAGCTTGGTCATAAGAGATTTTATTGATTTTGACACCTCCGCGTCCGATTCGGCGTCGTAGGAATACGATACCGGCTTTGACTGTGGAGAATTGTTTTTTACCGATATATCGGACGTTCCCGCCATCGCGGTAAGCGAGGACGCAAACGCCGCAGCCGTGCATAGAACCGCCGCAATTACTGTTTTTTTCATATTATCTCTCCTTTTGAGGATTACAGATAAATAAAGTATATCATAAAACTTGAAATTTGTCACTATTTTTCAAAAAAATTTGTGTAAACAAGCGTCTGAAAAAAATACTTGAAATTTCGCCAATAATATATTATACTGTATTATGCACTTGCCCCCGTAGTTAAGTGGATATAACAAGCCCCTCCTAAGGGTTAGTCATCGGTTCGACTCCGGTCGGGGGTGCCAGAAACCGCCGCGACGCGCAAGGCTCGCGGCGAATTTTATAAGCGTTTTATGCGAAATATTGGAGGAATAAAAATGAGCGATTACAAAATCAACACAAAATGCGTGCAGGGCGGCTATACGCCCGGCAACGGCGAGCCGAGACAAATCCCGATAGTTCAGTCCACGACGTTTAAGTATGACACGAGCGAGGATATGGGCAAGCTTTTCGACCTTGAGGCGGAGGGTTACTTCTATACGCGTCTGCAAAACCCGACGAACGATTACGTCGCGGCGAAAATCGCGGAGCTTGAAGGCGGCAGTGCCGCAATGCTCACGTCGTCGGGGCAGGCAGCGAACTTCTTCGCGCTCTTTAACATCTGCGAGGCGGGCAGTCATATTGTGTCGTCCTCGTCAATATACGGCGGCACGTTCAACCTTATATCGGTCACAATGGCGAAAATGGGCATCGAGGCAACATTTGTATCGCCCGACTGCACCGAGGAGGAACTTAATGCGGCGTTTAAGGAAAATACACGCGCCGTATTCGGCGAAACTATCGCGAACCCCGCGCTCACAGTGCTTGATATAGAAAAATTCGCGAAGGCGGCTCACGCACACGGCGTGCCGCTTATCGTTGACAACACGTTCCCGACGCCGGTTCACTGCCGCCCGATAGAGTGGGGCGCGGACATTGTGACGCACTCGACCACAAAGTACATGGACGGTCACGGCGCGGCTGTCGGCGGCGCGATATGCGACAGCGGCAATTTTGACTGGATGGCTCACGCCGACAAATTCCCCGGTCTTACCACGCCCGACGAGTCGTACCACGGCATTACATACGCGGAACGGTTCGGCAAGGAGGGCGCGTTTATAACCAAATGCACGGCTCAGCTCATGCGCGATTTGGGCAGTATACAGTCGCCGCAGCACGCGTTTCTCTTAAATCTCGGACTTGAATCGCTGCACGTCAGAATGAAACGCCACGCCGAGAACGGTTACGCCGTGGCAAAGTTTTTGGAGTCGCGCAGCGAGGTTGAGAGCGTAAGTTTCCCGCACCTTGAAAGCGATAAGTATTACGACAGAGCGATGAAGTACATGCCCGACGGCGGCTGCGGCGTTGTGTCGTTTACCGTTAAGGGCGGCAGAGAAGGGGCGGAGCGTTTTATGAAGGCTCTGCGCCTTGCGGCTATCGAAACGCACGTTGCCGACGCGCGCACATGCTGTCTTAACCCCGCGACGTCCACGCACCGCCAGATGAACGATGAGCAGCTTGCGGCTGCCGGCATAAGCGCAGGACTTGTCAGAATTTCCTGCGGCCTCGAAGATAAGGATGACCTTATCGCCGACCTCGCCCAGGCTCTTGACAAGGTTTGATAACCGATTTAGCATCGGGCAAGAATTACAAGGTTGACGGCGATATAACGTTTGAGGAATGGCAGACGAGCCTTACGCCGGAGCAAAAGGCGGCTATGGAAACGCACGTCAAAGAGGCGCGGACGAAAAAGACAAAATCTGTTGACAATTCGGGTGGAAGTGGTATAATAAAGACAGGGAGTGAAAAGAGAATTATGCAAAGCGGAGCTTTTTACGGTGCGCTTAATCCTGAAAGCGATAAAGATTTTGCACGTTGTGAGGAACATGCTAACCGATACTATACTGAAATAAGAAAACGCAAATCCGATATATCGGCAATAGCGATGAATGCGGGGTATTCAGAACAAGACATTGAAACAATAAAAAATCACATTTTTATAAATAAATATGATTTGGGCGAGGAAGAACCCACAACATTTTATCCCAATTATGATATTGCTGTTTCATGGCAAAATTTAATTGAGGGAAAGAATATTGAGGAAAAGGATCTTATTTTGCTGCAGCATGAGTATTATGAACATAAACTAATGATAGATGAAGGTCTTTCATATGTTGAAGCACATGAAAAGACACAGGAGTTGTATAATTATAAAAAAGCGGTTGATGATTGGAGGTCAAAAAAATGAATGTTTTAACCTTAATGTATTTTGACGGAGATACTATCCGCTATGGATACCAGCCAGAGGGCAAGGGTAAAAAAGGGATAATAGCATACAACAGCAAGGACAATACAATCCATATTGAAAAACACGCAGAAACAGACAGCAATCAATACTATGCTAATATGGCAAAATCAAAAATTCAAAAGATAGTAACCGAAAAAACGCTGCCTCGTGAGTGCGTTCAAGCGTGGTATTGATATATTGCATTCAACAAAAAATACAGCATACAAGCACATTCCTTTATGGGGTGTGCTTTTTGCATGGAAGGAATGAGGGCTATGCGGATATTTTGTACACCATACACAAAATCACGCCACATGGGCGGGGAAAATTCTCCCGTAAAAAAGTGTAAAACAACTTGAAAAAAATGGGGATTTGCGGTATAATGTATAATAGGTTAAAATGTGATTTATCACAGCAAAATAACAATGGAGGTTAAATCATGGGAACAATTGATAAATTGACCGAGCTTCAATACCGCAGAAGCGTCATAAACGCGGGCGGCGGCGAGGCAAGAATCAAAAAGCAGCATGACAGCGGCAAAAAGACCGCCCGCGAGAGAATAAACCTTCTCCTGGACGAGGGCAGCTTCGTTGAGATTGACGCTTTTGTTACGCACCGCGCGACGGAGTTCGGCATGGACTGCGTTGAAGCTCCGGGCGAGGGCGTTGTTACAGGTTACGGCACGGTGGACGGCAGACTTGTGTACGTCTACGCGCAGGACTTCACCGTAATAGGCGGCTCTCTGGGCGAGATGCACGCGAAGAAAATATGCAAGGTTATGGACATGGCTGCCAAGATGGGCGCGCCGATAATCGGCATGAACGATTCGGGCGGCGCGAGAATACAGGAGGGTATCGACGCTCTTTCGGGTTTCGGAGAAATCTTCTTCCGAAATACGTGTAACAGCGGCGTAATTCCTCAGATTTCCGTAATAATGGGACCCTGCGCCGGCGGCGCGGTGTACTCTCCGGCTATAACCGACTTTGTATTCATGGTTGAAAAGACGAGCCAGATGTTTATTACCGGCCCGCAGGTTATAAGTTCCGTTACGGGCGAGGCGGTAACAGCCGAAGAACTCGGCGGCGCGGACACACACATGACAAAATCGGGCGTCGCGCACTTTAAGGCATCTGGCGACGAGGACTGCATAGAGAAGATCAAGACGCTTCTCTCGTATCTGCCGTCAAACAATCTCGAAGAACCGCCCTACGAGCCGACAAACGACGAGATCAACCGTCTTTCCGAAAAGCTCACGGAAATAGTTCCCGACGAGTCGGGCAAGGCTTACGACGTGAAGGACGTTATCGCGGAAATCGTCGATAACGGCACATTCTTCGAGGTACAGGAAGAGTTCGCGAAGAACATAGTCATAGGCTATGCGCGTATGAACGGACAGGTTGTCGGCATAGTCGCGAACCAGCCGAAGGTTATGGCGGGTTCTCTGGACGTTGACTCGTCCGACAAGGCGGCGAGATTTGTGCGTTTCTGCGACAGCTTTAACATTCCTCTCGTAACGCTTACCGATGTGCCGGGTTACTTCCCGGGCGTGGAGCAGGAAACAAGCGGAATTATAAGACACGGCGCGAAACTCCTTTACGCGTTCAGCGAGGCTACCGTTCCGAAAATCAACGTAATACTCAGAAAAGCATACGGAGGCGCTTACATAGCGATGAACTCCAAGCATCTGGGCGCGGACGTCGTTATGGCATGGCCCACGGCTGAAATCGCGGTTATGGGGCCCGAGGGCGCGGCTAATATCATCTTCAAGAACGATATTAAGGAAAGCTCCGACCCGATCGCCACGCGCAACGAAAAGATACAGGAATACAGAAACAAGTTTGCGTCGCCGTACGAGGCGGCGAGACGCGGTTATGTAGACGACGTAATCGAGCCCGACTCGACGCGTCCGCGCATTATCGCGGCTCTGGAGATGCTCGCGTCAAAACGCGACTCGCGTCCGGCTAAGAAACACGGCAACATTCCCGTATAATCGGAAGGGGGATAAATATGTATTCTGACGCATTATTGACAGGAAAGGATTTGCCTCTGTCCGAGGCGCTCGCGATGGGCGGCGAGACGACCGTTATAGGTCTTGCGATAGTTTTCGGCGTGCTTGTCATACTGATGATTGTGCTTATGCTTTTTAAGGTAATTTTTTACAAGGACCCGAAAAAGCAGCAAAAATCGGCTGACACCGCAAAGCCGACCACTGCTGAGAGCGTAACGACCGCTGCGGAAACCGCCGCGGTAGTGAGCGACAAATCGGACGAAATTCCCGAGGACGAGCTCGTGGCTGTGCTTATGGCTGCGGTCGCATCAAGTCTCAACACCTCGACGTACAATTTGAGGATAAAGTCGTACAGACGCGTTGACGGAAGACAAAACGCATGGAACAGAGCAGGTCTTACCGAGACCATCAACAACAGATATTAAGGAGGATAATAAAATGAGAAAGTTCAATATAACCGTAAACGGAAAAACATACGCGGTAGACGTGGAAGAAGTAGGCGGAGTACAGACGAGCGCACCCGCGCCTGCGCCTGCTCCCGTTCCGGCGGCTGCACCGAAGGCGGCGGCTCCCGCACCCGCGCCGAAGGCTGCTCCCGTAGAGGGCGCAAAGCAGGTTACCGCGCCGATGCCCGGCACGATCGTATCGGTAAAGGTAAACGTGGGCGACACCGTTAAGTCGGACACGCTTGTTGCGGTACTTGAGGCAATGAAGATGGAAAACGAGATTTTCGCGGGCGTTGACGGCACTGTTGCCGGTATAAGCGTATCCGCGGGCGACAGCGTAAACAGCGGCGACGTGATTGTTTCGGTAAACTGACGCATTATATATACTTAACGGAAAGTGGTGAAAAAAAAGTGATTGAAAGCTTTTTAAACTTTTTGCAGAATACCGGAGCAGCCGCGCTTTTCGCCTACGGCGGCATGGAAGCGATAAAGACGGTTCTGATGATTATAATCGCGTGCGTGCTTTTGTATCTTGCGATAGTAAAGAAATTTGAACCGCTGCTGCTTTTACCGATAGCGTTCGGAATGCTGCTCACGAACCTGCCTGTTCTTAAAGACTCTCCGGCGGTCATGATGCACACCGAATGGTTTACGGACACGCAGTACATGATAGACGGTCATTTTATAGATGTGGGCAAGATAGCGCGCGAGGGCGGACTTTTAGACCTTCTCTACCTCGGAGTTAAACTCGGCATTTATCCGCCGCTTATCTTCGTCGGCATAGGTGCGATGACGGACTTCGGCCCGCTTATAGCGAACCCTAAGAGTATTCTGCTCGGCGCGGCTGCGCAGTTCGGCGTGTTCTTCACGTTTGTCGGCGCATTGGTACTGAGCGCGCTCGTACCTTCGATTATGTTCGGCGTTAAGGAGGCTGCGTCAATCGGTATTATCGGCGGCGCGGACGGCCCCACGGCGATATACGTAACGAAAACGCTCGCTCCGGCTCTTTTGCCGGCGATAGCGGTAGCGGCGTACTCGTATATGGCTCTTATACCCGTTATTCAGCCGCCCATAATGAAACTTATGACGCGTAAAAAGGACAGAATGATAGTTATGGAACAGCTGCGCCCCGTTTCAAAGACGGAGAAAATACTGTTCCCGATAATAGTAACGATAGTCGTTGCGCTCATAATCCCCGACGCGGTATCGCTCGTCGGCTGCCTGATGCTCGGAAATCTCCTGAAGGAGTCGGGCGTCGCGGACAGACTTGCAAAGACGGTGCAGAACGAGCTTATGAATATCGTAACGATATTCCTCGGCGTAACGGTTGGCGCGACGGCAACGGCGTCGAGTTTCCTCTCGCCTCAGACGATAGGCATTGTCGTGCTCGGTCTCGTGGCGTTCTGTTTCTCGACAGCGGGCGGACTTCTGCTCGGCAACATTATGTGCTGGCTCACAAAGGGCAAGGTCAATCCGCTTATAGGCAGCGCGGGCGTAAGCGCCGTGCCTATGGCTGCGAGAGTGTCGCAGCAGGTCGGACAGAAGGAAAACCCGTCCAACTTCCTGCTCATGCACGCTATGGGCCCGAACGTTGCCGGAGTTATCGGTTCGGCAGTCGCGGCGGGCGTGTTCCTTGCGATGTTCAGCAATATTTAATTTAAAATTCGGATAAAGGAGTGAAAATATATGGCAAAAGGAAATAAAGCGGTAGAGATTACCGAAACAGTCCTCCGAGACGCGCACCAGTCGCTTATCGCGACGCGCATGACGACGGAGGAAATGCTCCCCATAGTAGAGAAACTGGACGATATAGGTTTCCACTCGCTAGAGGCGTGGGGCGGCGCGACGTTTGACTCGTGCCTTCGTTTCCTTAACGAAGACCCGTGGGAGAGACTTCGCAAAATAAAGGATAAGGCTAAGAAAACGCCTTTGCAGATGCTTTTCAGAGGTCAGAACATTTTGGGCTACCGTCACTACGCGGACGACATTGTACAGTACTTCGTACAGAAGTCTATCGCGAACGGTATCGACATTATAAGAATATTTGACGCGCTCAACGATACGCGTAACCTCAAATGCGCGATTGACGCGTGTATAAAAGAAAAGGGTCACTGCCAGGCTGCGCTTTCGTACACGATCGGCGGACCCCACACGACCGAGTCGTTCGTTAAGCTGTCAAAGCAGCTTGAAGAAATGGGCGCGAACTCCATCTGTATAAAGGATATGGCGGGACTTTTGCTCCCGTACACGGCGTATGAGCTTGTAAAGGCGATAAAGGAAACGGTTAAAATTCCCGTGCAGTTACACACGCACTACACGTCGGGCGAGGCGTCGATGGTATACTTAAAGGCTGTCGAGGCGGGCGTTGACGTTATCGACTGCGCGATGTCGCCGATGGCTATGGGTACATCCCAGCCGCCGACAGAACCGATGGTCGCGGCGTTCCAGAACACGCCTTACGACACGGGCTACGACCTCGACAAGCTGGTTGAAATTTGCGATTACTTCAAGCCGCTGCGTGAGAAGTACCTCGCAAGCGGACTGATGAACCCGAAGGTAATGGGCGTTGACGTAAACACGCTTAAATACCAGGTACCGGGCGGCATGCTCTCGAACCTCGTTTCGCAGCTTAAGCAGCAGGGCAGAGAGGACGCGTTCGAGGAGGTTCTTAAAGAAGTGCCTCGCGTAAGAGCAGACATGGGTTATCCGCCGCTTGTAACTCCGTCGTCGCAGATCGTCGGCACACAGGCGGTGCTGAACGTTCTTATGGGCGAGAGATACAAGATGGTTTCAAAGGAAACGAAGGGTATCGTAAGAGGAGAGTATGGCAGAACTCCCGTACCCATAAGCGACGAAATAGTGAAGAAGGTTATCGGCGACGAGAAACGTATAACGTGCCGTCCCGCGGATCTTTTGGAGCCGGAGCTTGACAAGATGCGTAAGGAGTGCGCGGAGTGGACGGAGCAGGACGAGGACGTATTGTCCTACGCGCTGTTCGGACAGGTTGCCGTTAAATTCTTCGAGTACAGACGCGCACAGAAATATAAGATCGACGCGGATTTATTGGACGAGGAAAACAAGGTTTATCCGGTGCAGTAAATTAAAGCGGGACTGCCCAGCGGCAGTCCCCGTTTTGTAATATAAATTGTGATTTAATGGCGCATTAAAGGCGTGGACGTAGGGCGGTCATCGGCCGCCCGTTAGCCTCCCTTGTTAAAGGGAGGGGGACCGCCGAAGGCGGTGGAGGGATTCATTGTAAAATTGAAAAGGAATCCCCCAGTCGCGCTCCGCGCGCCAGCCCCCTTTGACAAGGGGGCCTCACGTAGGGGCGAACACGGTTCGCCCCTACACCTACACCATAAACACACTGCCAAATCACAATTTACAAAAAGGAGCATACAAACATGAAAATAGGATTTATAGGCGGCGGTAACATGGGCGGCGCGATAATAAAGGGAATTATCGCGTCAGGTACTGCCAATGCCGCAAACATTTCGGTATCCGACAAAAACGCGGACGCGCTCCGTGCGCTCAAAAACGAGTACGGCGTTTACACGACCGACGACAACAGGGAAGTTGTACGCATTTCGGACGTTATTTTCCTGTGCGTAAAGCCGCAGATATTGTACGGCGTGATAGACGAAATAAAGGACGTTACGAACGGTAACACGCTTATCATATCCATAGCGGCGGGTCAGGCGATAGCGGATATTGAAAACGCGTTCGGCAAAAAAATAAAGCTCGTCCGCGTAATGCCTAACACTCCCGCGCTTGTCGGAGAGGGTATGGCTGCGCTTTCGGCGAACGGTAACGTAACCGACGACGATATGAAAACAGCTGTAGGAGTTATGGGCAGTCTCGGCAAGGCGGAAATCGTACCGGAGCACCTTATGGACGCGGTAACGGCAGTGTCGGGCTCATCGCCTGCGTATGTGTTTATGATGATTGAGGCTATGGCTGACGCGGCTGTTCGCGAGGGTATGCCGCGCAAGCAGGCGTACACGTTTGCGGCGCAGGCTGTTATGGGCAGCGCGAAAATGGCGCTTGAAACGGACAGTCACGTCGCGGAACTTAAAGATATGGTCTGCTCTCCGGCAGGCACGACGATTGAAGCGGTAGCCGCGCTCGAAAAGAACGGTTTCAGGAACGCGGTTATGGAGGCTATGCACGAGTGCGCCGAAATGTCAAGGCGAATGGGCAGGAAATAACGCGTAGCAGAGGAGAGAGCGAATGGCACTGTACACGATAGCAGACTTACACCTGCCGCTTGGAATAGACAAGCCCATGGACATATTCGGAAAGGCATGGGAAAATTATGTGGAGCGTCTCGCCGACAACTGGCAGAGCAGCGTTAAGGCGGACGACCTTGTCGTTCTGCCGGGCGACTTCTCGTGGGCGACGTACCTTGAACAGAGCGAGCGCGACTTTGACTTTCTGCACAGCCTAAACGGCAGGAAGATACTGTTAAAGGGCAACCACGACTACTGGTGGACGACGATGAACAAGCTCCGCGCCTTTACCGCAGCCCACGGTTATGACGACATTGACTTTCTGCACAACAACAGCTTTACCTATAACGGTATCGCGCTTTGCGGCACGCGCGGCTGGATAAATCCCGGCTGGGACGGCTTTACCGACGAGGACAGAAAAATATTCGACCGCGAGGTGCAGCGTCTCGAATTGTCTCTTAAAAGCGCGGAAGGCGCGGAGGAAATATACGTGTTCGCGCATTACCCGCCCATATCGCAAAGCTGCGCGGAGAACGAGTTTACGGCTATGATGAAAAAGTACCCCGTGACGCGGTGCCTGTACGGTCACCTTCACGCCGCGTCTCACAAAAACGCGGTGCAGGGTGAGGAAGACGGCATAACGTACACGCTTGTGTCGGGCGACTACCTGAAATTCGAGCCGCTTATGCTCGCGGAATAAATATGTGAAAAATACCTTGCAATATAGCATGAAATGTTGTATAATAGGTGACGCTGTGAAAAAAAGCAAATCTAAAGAAGGAGGAAAAACATATGCACGATAACGTATATGACGTTTTGCTGGAACGCGGCTTGATTGCTCAGACGACGCACGAGCAGGAAATCAGAGAATTACTTGGAAAGGAAAAAGTCACGTTCTATATCGGCTTTGACCCGACGGCGGACAGCCTCCATGTGGGACATTACCTGCAAATGGTGGTTATGCGCCATATGCAGAATTACGGACACAGACCGATTGCCCTTGTGGGCGGCGGTACGGGTCATATCGGCGACCCTTCCGGACGCACCGATATGCGTTCGATGATGACAAAGGAAACTATCGACTACAACTGCGAGCGTTTCAAGGAGCAGCTCGCGAAGGTCGTTGATTTTTCGGACGACAAGGCGATAATGGTAAACAACGCCGACTGGCTTTTAGACCTTAACTACATCGATTTTCTGCGCGACATAGGCTCGTGCTTTTCGGTAAACAAGATGCTCACCGCGGAGTGCTTTAAACAGAGGCTTGAAAAAGGACTTTCGTTCCTTGAATTTAACTATATGCTGATGCAGGCGTATGACTTTTTGATGCTCAGCCGTAAGTACGGCGCGAAAATCGAGCTTGGCGGCGACGACCAGTGGAGCAATATTCTGGCGGGTATCGACCTTTGCCGCAGAAAGGATCAGACACAGGTTTACGGCATGACGTTCACGCTGCTTACGAACAGCGAGGGCAAGAAGATGGGCAAGACCGCCGCGGGCGCGGTATGGCTCGACCCGAAAAAGACCACGCCGTACGACTTCTACCAGTACTGGGTAAATGTGGACGACGCGGACGTTATAAAATGCCTGAAACTTCTCACATTCGTTCCCATGGACGAGATACACGAAATGGAAACGTGGAAGGACGCGAAAATAAACGAGGCTAAGCGCATACTTGCGTACGAGGTAACAAAGCTTGTACACGGCGCGGACGAGGCGGATAAGGTTAAGGCTGCCGCCGAGGCTGTTTTCGGGGGCGGCGGCGTGTCGGCTGATATGCCGACGAGCGTTATTCCCGACGTTGTGGGAATGGGCGTGCTCGATATGCTCGTATCGACAGGTCTCGTACCGTCGAAGGGCGAGGCGAGAAGGCTAGTTCAGCAGAACGGTCTTTCGATAAACGACGCAAAGTACACCGACGTGAACGGCTCCGTTACAGCCGACATGCTCACGGACGAGGGTATGATTATAAAGAAGGGCAAGAAAACCTTCCACAGAGTTGTTTTAAAGTAAGCGATTAAAAAACTCAGCCGTAGAAACGGCTGAGTTTTTTCATATTTCCCTGTACTGTTTTTGACCGATTTCGTAGAGGTCGCTGCCGTTACAGTCGATAAGCACGACGGCGGGAAAATCCTCAACTTCGAGAAGGCGTATAGCCTCCGTGCCGAGGTCGTCGTAAGCGACAACCTCCGCCTTCTTTATCGACTGCGCGATAAGCGCGCCCGCGCCGCCGATCGCGCCGAGGTACACGCAGGTGTTGCGTTTCATCGCGTCAACGACAGCCTCGCTCCTCGCGCCCTTGCCTATCATGCAGCCGAGCCCCTTATCGAGAAGGAGGGGCGTGTACGCGTCCATTCTGCCTGCCGTTGTCGGACCGCACGAGCCAATAACCTCGCCGGGTTTTGCGGGGCAAGGTCCGGCGTAATAAATCACGTTATCGGTAAGGTCAATCGGGAACGGCTCGCCGTTTTCGTAATTTTTAACCATTCTCTCGTGCGCCGCGTCGCGGGCGGTGTATATTGTGCCTGTCAAAAGCACGCTGTCACCGGCTTTAAGCTCTTTTATCTTATCCTTCGTCAGCGGCGTTGTAATTCTCTTTTCCATAGCGTTACCCCTCCTCAATAAAATCGGCAATACTGTTTAATATGTATTCGGCTTTCATGTCCTCGAAATACCTGCGCGACTTTTCGCCGTTTATACCTGTAAGCACGGCGCAGAAGTCCGCGCCCATCGCCCGTGCCGCGAGTATGTCCGCGCCCGCGTCGCCGACTATCAGCGCGCGTTTTATTTTGTCCTTGTCGTACAGCCCTTCGACTATCTTTTTGTCGTCGTAATCCGTGCCGTAAAGCGCTTTTAAGAACATGTACGGGTGCGGTTTTGTGAGGGCGTTATTGCCGAGAGCCTTTTCAGCCGCCTCGACGTGGTCGTAGCAGCACAGCCCGTCGGGCGAGAAATACCGTAGCGCGCCCCAGTCGGAAAGCGGTCTTTGCATCTCGATACCCGGTCTGCCCGTTCCGGTGCAGACGCGCTTGTTCAAGCTTAAAAGACGCAGTATTTCAAGCAGACTGCCCTTTGGTATTATCGGTTCTTCTCTTTCGATAAGCCCGCTTTTAAAGCCGTTTTTCGACGGTTTCCCGTTAAGTGCGTCGCCCAAGAACCACTCCTGGAACAGTCCGTGCATCTCACGCCACATTTTGCCGTTACGCCTTAAATCCTCCGCGCTTTCGCCCGTAACGGCGGCGCACCTTTCCGCGAGCGCGTCGTACGCGTCTATGATGTTGTCGGGAAGAGTTTTCGCGTATTCGAGCGCGGCGGTGAAAACGCTGTCACCCTCGCCGCCCGCAAGCCGTGCGCACAGAACCGTGACGTAACCCAGATCCCAGTTGGAATTTACGCCCTTCGCTTTCAGCAAGCCTATCAGCTTGTCGCCGCAGAAAACGGTCTCGCGTATTTTGTCCGTGCGGCGTATATACATTTCCGTGTCAACATCTGCGCCCGCGCACATACTCATGTATTCCGCGACCGTGAGCGCCGCGCTCGTCCAGTAGTTTTCCTCGCTTGTGATAACGCCGTCCATATCAAATATAACGGTGTCGTATTTGCTTAAAAATGATTTCAGTTTCATCGTATCGTTCCCTTGCTTTGTTTCACGTACAGTATACCATTTTTATACGCCCGCTGTCAATCGGGGCGTGAGACTTTAATGCAGTTTTACGATTTGCGCGTTATCATAGTCAAGTTTTACGTCCTTTGGATATGTGACGGTAAGAGAGTTTATCGTCTGTTTGATTACCTCGTCGCTTACGCTTTCGTCGGGAACAATGTAATATCCCGTTTCGTCGTACCCTCCGAATATGAGCCGTGCGGTGTATGAATTTGTGTCGTAATGCACTCTGTCGCCGTGGTCGGGCATCGGGGTAATACCGTCGGGAGCAACGTTGCCGTTGTTTTCGTCGCGCAGACCGAATTTAATTCCGCACGGCACAAACCCGTCCTTATAATAGTCAATGCTTACCACTCCGCCGTCCGTGCGCACATCCGTCACGACTATACTGCCCAATCCGTCGGGCAGTTCATAACGTATCGGATAATCTCCGATTTTATGCGATATTTCGCCCGTTTCCGCGTCGTCGGCGTATATAATCGGAACAATTTTGATTTCTTTTGTATCTGTATCCGCTTTCAGAAATTCATAGGAATTTTCCTCACCGATAACGTCGGTATCAAGAATGTCGAGCGATACGCCGTTTTCGTCAAACAGCGCGACCTTCTCCGCAATATTACTGCTGCCCGTTGTCACAAGTTGGCTGCCGAACGGCGACAGAACGATTTTCTCTATTGACGCGTCTGTATCGGGAATGTTTATGCTTGTTTCGGCAGTAACGGTCGCCTCTTTTGCGGCTTCCCTGTCTATATCCGCGGAAACATACCATATCCTTGATTTTTCCTCATCCGTTAAGCCACGGCTTTGAAGTTCTGTAAGGTCTATCGGATTTTCGCTGTCATGCTTGTCGGCAAAAACCTCAACCTTAATCGTATCGGGCAGTCCAGCCGCGGATATATTGTATTTATATACCGTCTTAAACGTGTACCTATCGGCAAAATATCCCTGCGTGATGCTGTGGTTACCGACTGCGCTTACATCGTGCTGACCATTTATTCTGATCTCGACCCACATTTTCTCGTATGCCTTCGCGTAGGCATTGTGACCGATCGGCTCGCTGCCCTCGTAAAACGGCTCGTCTGACTTTAACGTGTAAAACACGTGGAGATAGTTGTCGTCGGCAGCCGCGTTGTCAAGCGTCAGCGTTATTCCGTCCTTTGTGACGCTTTCCCCGATTTGCGCGCTGTACTTTGCCAATTCTTCCGTATCTGTTATTTCGTTTACTTTTTCGTTTTGAAAATAGCTTATAATATTGCCGATAGCCTCGCGTCCCGCCGGCGACGCGGCAACCGCCGCTGCGGTGCATATTACCGCCGCACACGCCGCAACAAGTGAGGCTTTAAATATTTTGTGTCGCATATACCTCTTCCTTTCCGAAGGGGCGGCGGTTATGGACGCTGTTACTCTGCGCGTAATATCGTCCGCGCTTATTTTAAGGTCGGTATCGGGAATGCCCGTTTCCGATATAAGCTCTTTAAGTCTTTTATTCATTTCCGTACCCCCTCTCAATCAAATACTCCTTTATCTTTTTGCGTCCTCTTGAAAGTCTGGATTTGACAGTTGAAGAATTAAGTCCTACCGCTTTAGCGATATCGGATATTTTCTCCTCGTAATAGTAGTATCGGAGGAATATTTCGCTGTCGGGTTCTCCGAGATTTTTTATAATTCCCATAAGGATTTCACGTTTCTCTTGCTCAATCGCGGCGTCCTGCGGCGTGTTGTAATCGGAAATTATACTCTCGTCCATATTCTCGTGTACGCGCAGTGTGCGGAGTTTATTCTTTGCCGCGTTACGAGCCGCTGCCGCAAGGTACGCTCTAAGACTGCCCTTAGCGCCGTCAAGTCCCGACGCGTTTTTCCAAAGCGACAGGAACACATCGCTCACGACTTCCTCTATATCCTCGCGCGTCATTACCGTTCCGATAACGCCGTAAACGACGACCGTCACATACGGCGTGTAAAGTTCTATCACTTTTTCAAGGCTGCCGTGACGGTGGCGGCACAGTCCCGATATGAGCTTTTCCTCTTTTGTCAATGTATTCACTCCCTTCAATCGAACAAAACAACGTTGTTTCTGTAATTATATACACGTAAAACCCATGTTTGGTTGCATAATGCGAAAAATTTTTATGATTAATTCGACACAAAAGTATATAAATTATACAGCAAACAGAATTTCAAATCAATAATTTTTATTGTTAAATTTTCCGCATTTTAAGGTTCATTTAAGAAAACGGTCATATAATTAACTTAGTCAAAAGAGAAAGACGCATTGAATTTTGAGAGGATGATAGTTTTGAAACGGAATATATTTAAAAGAACGGTAAGTATTGCGGCAGCGGCGGCGGTTACGGTCACGCTTTGCGGCGGGTGTACGGCTGCGGAAAGCGGTACGGACAGTATAAAGGTAACGTACGACGGTCAGACGATAGAGCTTAACGCCCAGCCCGAAATCATAAACGACAGAGTCATGGTACCGATGCGCGCAATATTTGAAGCGTTCGGCGCAAAGGTGAAGTGGGACGGCGAAAGCAAAACAATAACGTCAAAGAAAAAATCGAAAACAATCACCATGACAATAGACTCGTGCGACATGACGAAGAACGATGAGACGTACACCTTTGACACCGCGCCCGTAATCGAGAACGGCAGAACGCTCGTACCCGTAAGAGCGATAAGCGACCTTCTGGGGCTTAACGCCGAGTGGGATGAGGGGAGCCGCACCGTTAAAATCACAACTCCCGCAGACGAGGAAGATAACTCGTGGGAGAAGAATACGGGAACGATTGACCTTGACAAAATGAGCGTCACCGGCGACGGCGTAAGCGTGTCGGGCAAGGTCATAACGATAGCGTCGGGCGGCGACTTCACCGTCACGGGCGAGTGCGCCGACGGTCAGATAGTCATTGACACGGAGGATAAAGCAAAGCTGCGGCTTTCGGGCATGAGCCTTACGAATAGCGACGGTGCGGCGATTTATGTCAAAAACGCCGACAAGGCGTACATCACCGTAAGCAAGGACAGCGAAAACAGCGTAAGCGACGGCGCGGAGTACGCGTCGGGCGACGAGAACGAAAAGGCGGCGATAACGTCACGCGACAATCTCGAAATTAAGGGTAACGGCTCGCTTACCGTAAACGCGTCATACAATAACGGTATCGACTGCAGCGACAGCCTTGACATAGAGAACGGCAATATAACGGTAAACGCGGCAAACGACGGTATTAACGTAAACGATACGCTCGCCGTTTCGGGCGGTACGCTCACGGTAAACGCGAAGGGCGACGGTATGCAGGCGGGCGAGATAATAGACGTATCGGGCGGCGAGGTAAATATCACAACCACCGGCGAAGTCGCGTCGTCCGCGTCTGAGACGAGAGACTTCGGACGGTTCGCGCAAAGCACAGCGCCTACCGAAACAACCCCAACCGATACGGCAAGCGACGCGTCGAGCAAGGGTATAAAGGCGGATTGGCTCGTGGACATATCGGGCGGTACGCTTGATCTCACAACTACCGACCACGCGATCCACTGTACCTCGGACATGGAGATTTCGGGCGGCGATATAACTATCTCGTCCGACAACAAGGGCATATCGGCGCACGGAAATCTTACGTTTGACGGCGGCAAAGTGAACATAACGAAGTCGACCGAGGGCATAGAAACAAAGACTATTATGACGATAAACGACGGCGATATAAGCGTCACCGCGAGCGACGACGGTATTAACGCGGGCGGCGGCAATACGTTCGGCGGTATGGGCAGGAATATGGCAGCAACGGACGGTCAAACTATGCCGAACGGTATGGAGCGCCCCAATACAGAAAATATGATGCCTCAGGAAACAGCGGGCGAGATGAATAATATGCGCCGCGGTCACGGTATGGACAATGGCATTACTCCGCCCGATGTTCAAATGCCGACGGACAGAATGACCCCTCCCGACGGTCAAGTTCCGCAAATGCCTGACGGTCAGACTATGCCGCAAATGCAGGGCGGTATGAGAGGCGGTATGGGCATGAACCGCGACAGCACGGAAATAAGCGCGGAACACCACATACAGATAAACGGCGGCAATGTCTACATTAACGCCATGGGCGACGGCATAGACTCGAACGGTTCGATCGTTATGGACGGCGGTACGGTCACGATTGACGGCACAACGTTCAGCGGCAACAGCGCGCTCGACCACGACGGCGCGATGATGGTAAACGGCGGTACACTTACGGCTGTCAGCGCGGCGGGAATGGTTGAAGTTCCGGGCAGCGCGTCAAAGCAGAACGTGCTTTGCTATACGCTCTCCGAAAGCGTCGCAGCGGGCGCGAAAACGGAAGTTAAAAGGTCGGACGGCACGGTAATAGCGTCGCATACGGGCAAAAACGCGTACCAATCGTTTATATTCTCGTCATCGGAACTTGTGACGGGCGAAACGTACACTATATATGTAAACGGCGAGGAAAAGGACAGCTTTACCGTGTCGGAAAGCATCTCGGCAGTGGGTTCGGCAACGCTTAACGGTATGGGCGGCGGTATGCGTCAGGGACACGGTATGAGAGGTGCGCCGCCCGACGACGCGGCGCGGCAGAATGGTCAATACACCGAAAAGACATCGTAAGATGTCTTTTTAGCGTATTATTGCGCCGAGGGCGAAAACGCGAAAGTCAGAAATAAAAGCGTGAAAACGCGTAACAAATACGTGTACGCGCCTTGACATGCTCATGGCAAAGTGTTAAAATAGTAATAATTCAGAGAAAATAACAAGGATATAATTCTTTACGCAATATCATCTGTGTGAAACGCAAATAAAGAGCAAGGAGGGAACAGAATGGCAGAGCTTGAAAACGGCGAAACGCTCGAACAAACCGAAGAAACCGAACAAACCGAAGAAACGCTTGACGCGTCGTCGGAAACGCCGGAGGAACCGCTTACGTTCTCGGACGATATAGAAAACGAAAACGAGAATTACGACAATGTTCCTGTCGATCCCAAAAAGCGTAAGAGAAAAAAGAAGTTTATCATATTGGGTATAATCGCGCTTGTCGTTATCGGTCTTATTGTGGCTGACGTAATATCGTCCAAAATAGAAGAGGCGGAAGAACTCAAAAATATGTATACCGACGTGGCTGTGGAACGCCGCACTATAAAGAAGTCGATAACAGGCTCGTCCTCGACCGAACCGAACGACTCCTACGACGTTATGACGATGAAGTCGGGCGACATAACGGCTGATTACTTCAAAGAGGGCGACACCGTTAAAAAAGGCGACAAGCTATACCAGTTTGACGACGAGGAGGCGCGTGACTCGCTCGCTACGGCGCAGAACGCTGTCACAAAGGCGCAGCAGGCGTATGTTGACGCGGTGAAACAAAAGACTAACACCGTAAGCACAAACAATATCACATCCAAGAGTACTCAAAACGCGATAAACAGGGCGCTTAACAGTCTGAACGACGCGCAGAGTTCATACGACGACCAGTACATAAAATCGGATATAGGCGGAAGGGTCACGGGTGTTACGGTCAAAGAGGGCGACAACATAAACACGGGAACAAAAATCGCCGATATATATGACGACAGCAGAATGAAACTGCGCGTGCCGTTTAACGAGTACGACGCGGGAAATGTGGCTGTTGGCGACGGCGCGGAGGTAATTGTGACGGCGTCGGGCGACATGCTTTACGGAATGGTGACGGAAAAATCGTCCGCGGCTGTATCGACGGCGGCGCATAATATGCTTGTGTATGCCACAGTAGAGGTTGACAATCCCGGCGCGCTCACAACGGCAGACCGCGGCAGCGTGACGGTAAACGGCGCGGCGTGCGCCGACAGCGCGAATTTTGAATATATAGAAACACAGTCGCTCATAGCCAAATCGTCGGGAACGGTCGAGGCTCTCTACATAGAGGAAGGCGACAGCGTGTACGCGGGCGAACAGGTCGCATACGTTAAATCCGACACGCTCACGACCGCGCTCGACAACGCTAAGCTGTCATACGACGACGCTGTACTGAATTTACAAAAGCAGGTAATCCAAAACGACACCTTCTCGCAGGACAGTTCCATAAAGAACGCGCAGCTTGCGCTCGACGACGCGAGAACAAACCTCAAAAAGGCGCAGGACGCTGTGGACGATTTTGTCGTGGAGGCTCCGATCGAGGGTACCGTTGTAACGAAAAACGCGAAAAACGGCGACACACGCGACTCCACAAACAGCACCGAGGCGCTTTGCGTCATATACGACCTTTCGAGCCTTAAAATATCCTTGGAGGTTGACGAAACGGAAATATCTCTCGTAAAAACGGGAATGAAAGCGACGGTTACGGCTGACGCGGTAGAAGGAGAGTTTGAAGGCGAGGTTACGAAAGTACCCGTTGACGGCGTAAACACAAACGGCGTGACGACGTATACGGTCGAGATACAGATAAGGGAATACGGCGCACTCTTGCCCGGAATGAACGTTGACGCGGAAATTGTCGTTGACGAGGCGGACAACGTGCTTACCATACCCGTGAACAGTATCAACCGAGGCAACGTCGTATTCGTAAAGGATGACGGTACACAGCACACGGGCGACATTACCGACATTATAAACGAACGCCGCGAAAACCCCGACAAAAAGGACGATATGCCCGACGTGCCGGCAAATATTGAAATACCCGAGGGCTACCGCGCTATACGGATAGATACGGGACTTAACGATAACGACTATATAGAGGTCAAATCGGGACTCGGCGAGGGTGACAGCGTGCGGACGCTTAACACCAAATCGAGCAGCGAGGACGCAGACTTCGGTATGCCGGAAGATATGCCGAACATGAACGGCGGCGGTATGCGTCAGGGCGGCGCACCCGGCGGCATGAACGGCGGTGGAGGAAATATGCGCTCCGGCGGCGGCAATATGAACGGCGCGGGCGGCCCGCCGAGATAATACGCGGCTTTTGGAATTTTGAGTTGAAGGGTGATGACCGGGATATGCCACCGCTTGTGGAAATGAAAAACGTATATAAGATATACCGCACGGGCGACGTAAGCGTACACGCGCTTGACGGTATATCTCTTACCATAGAAAAAGGCGAGTTTGTCGCTATAGTCGGACAGTCCGGCAGCGGCAAATCCACCTGTATGAATATAATCGGCTGTCTCGACGTTGCGACAAAGGGTACGTATAAGCTGAACGGCAGAGCAATCACAAACTACACGCAGGATGAGCTTGCCGAGGTGCGCAACAAAATGCTCGGCTTTATATTTCAGCAGTACAATCTGCTCCCGAAACTGACTGTACTCGAAAACGTACAGCTCCCGCTGCTATACGCGGGCATGAGGGAAAGCGAACAGCGCAGACGCGCACTGCAGTCGCTCGACCGTGTGGGCTTAAAGTCAAAGGCGCACAACTACCCCTCGCAGCTCTCGGGCGGACAGCAGCAGAGAGTATCCATAGCCCGCGCACTCGCGGGCGACCCGTCGGTAATACTCGCCGACGAGCCTACGGGCGCGCTCGACTCGCGCACGGGCAGGGAAGTAATGATGTTTCTGCAGCAGCTTAACCGTGAGGGCAACACGATCATACTCATAACCCACGACAACTCGATAGCCGCACGCGCGAAACGCATAATCAGAATAACCGACGGCAGAATAGTCTACGACGGCCCCGTCGAGGGCGACGTGACGGTTATGAAAATGCACGGCGCGGGCGAGGAGGCTCCCGAGGACGCGAAAGCGAAGGGGGCGACGTAATGAATTTGTGGAAATGCTTTAAAATGGCTGTTTCGAGCATTTTAAGCAACAAGCTGCGCTCCATGCTTACCATGCTCGGAATAATTATCGGCATAACCGCCGTAATATCGCTCGTCAGCCTTATGAGCAGCATGACGAACGAGGTAAACAGCGTTTTTGAGGACGTCGGCATAGACGCGGTACTCATAAACGTAATGGACAGGTCGAATAAGGAATTAAAGCCCGAGGAGGTTCAGGCTCTCGCCGACGAACACCCCGACGTAATACGCGGACAATCGCCGACGGTGACGATGCAGGCGGTAATAAAAAACGGCAACGACTCGCTTCAAAGCACCGCGACGGGCGTGAACGAGACGTATCTCGGACTTAAAAAGCTCAACGTCGAATACGGACGCGAGCTTACGTTCATAGATATAGAAAAGCGTCAGAAGGTATGCGTAATAGGCACGTACATAGCCAAAGAGGTATTCGGCGGCAACGCGCTCGGCAAGACGATAAAAATAACGGGCGTACCGTATGAGGTCGTCGGCATACTCGAAGAAAAGGACGATTCGGAGGAAGGCGGCGACGACGACTGCATATACCTTCCGTACACTCTCGCCACGGCTGCGAACAAGAATGCGAAGGTATCGAGTTACGCCGTTTACGCGCTCAATCAGGACATGGTTGAGCAGACGGAGTCGCTCATAAACGAAATGTGCGACAAGGCGATAGGCGACAGCGACTATTACAACGTAACCGCGCTCAAAGCCATAGCCGACCAGGTATCGAGCATTTTGTCCACGATGGAGACGATGCTTGTAGCGATAGCCGCGATTTCGCTTGTGGTTGCGGGTATAGGCATTATGAACATAATGCTTGTGTCGGTAACGGAAAGAACGCGCGAGATAGGCATACGCAAATCGCTCGGCGCGAAACAGCGCGACATACTTTCCCAATTCGTGATAGAGGCGGGAATGTTAAGCTGTCTGGGCGGTGTGATAGGTATAATCGTCGGGTCGGCGCTCGCCGTCGGCGCGGGAGCGCTGCTCGAACTGTCGGTGAGACCGACAACAACGTCAATTATAGTGTCATTCACCGTATCGGCGATGATAGGCGTGTTTTTCGGCGTAATGCCGGCGCGTAAGGCTGCGGCATTAAACCCGATAGACGCGCTCAGATACGACTAAATGAAAGGAAAGAATATGAAGAGGTTAATTTCGCTTATAATGACAATATCGCTCCTTGCAATGCTCCTTTTACTTCCGCAGCACGCGCTTGCCTTGTCGGAGGAGGACGCGGCGTCCGCGCTTATGAAGGAACTTGAAATAATGCAGGGCGACGAAAACGGCAACATGATGCTCGACAAAAAGGTGTCACGCGCGGAGTTTGCGAAAATAGCGATAGCCGCGTCGCCGAATAAGGACAGCGTCGCCGTGGGACTTAAGCAGTCGCCGTTCCGCGACGTGCCGTACACGGAATGGTACGCGCCTTACGTAAAAGCGGCTGTGTCAGCAGGTTACGTCGTCGGCTACCTTGACTCGACGTACCGCCCGGGTAATACGGTGACATACGAGGAGGCAGTGTCGGTAATGCTGCGCGTACTCGGCTATGACGACAGCACGTTTAACGACGCGTACCCCTACGGTCAGCTTTCAAAGGCGCAGGGCTTAAACCTTCTGGACGGCGTGAACGCGTCGATAGGCGACGAGCTTGACCGCCGACAGGTTATGATGCTCACGTACAACGCATTGAAGGAGTCGATACCCGTAAGTCCCACGCAAGACCCGACTTTCAACCTGTCAAAGACGGATAACGTTAACGTAATCGCCACGGGAAACGAGGATGACTCGCTCGGCGCGGATAAGGTTTACACGTCGGCGGGTACGTTCGACAAGGGCGCGTTTTTCAGCGACAGCTTTGCGGGCATGACGGGTACAATATACGTGCGCAACGGCAATGAACTTGCCGCGTTTATACCCGACAAGGGAAAAACCGCGAACGGGTATAAGTCGTATTGCATATATTCGGTAATGCCCGACTCGACGATTGTCGGCTACCGCAACGGCAGCTTTGAGGAAATAGATATACCCGACGGCGCGGCTGTATACAACAACCAAACGCGCACGACATACGCCGCGGTAAAAGATAGTATGAGTACGGGCGATATACTTAACGTAAAGTACACCGACAACGGCTCGGTTGACTATGTGGCTTATGATACGAACAATCTGACGGGCCCCGTTAAGGTCACGTCCGATAACTGGACGGCGCAGGTCGGCGCAAGCGGTGCGTCAAAGGTGTTCCGCAGCGGAGTGGAGAGTACGATTTCAGCCGTAAGCGTGAATGACATAGTTTACTACAGCGAGCCTTTGGACGTTGTGTTCGCGTATACCGATAAAGTGACGGGCATATACGAGAAAGCCACGCCCACGAAGGACTCGCCCCAAAGCGTTACCATATCCGGCGTTACTTATGACATAGAGGGAATAGACGCGTTTAACGAGCTTTCGTCAAACGGCTCGTTCCGATACGGCGACACGGTGACGGTACTTCTCGGCAGAACCGGAGGCGTTGCCGGAGTAATGGGCGCGGGAACAGCGTCCGTAAGCACGTCGTCGGGAACGTCGTCGGGTAGCGCGGCTGGCTTTGTGATTTCAGCGGGTAAAAAGGACTTTACAAACGAAAAAAATCAAGCATACACGAGTTATTATGTAACGGTAGCCGATCCCGACGGCTCCGAGAGAGAATATACTACCAACAGCAACTATTCATCATTTGTATGTTCAGCCGTTCATATAAGTTTCAAAGATGGAAAAGCCATGCTTTCAAAAAGCAAAAGCGGTTCTGTGTCGGGTAAGGTCAACGCGTCCAAGGGAATGATAGGCGGTGAATATCTTTCTGACGACGTTAAGATAATTGATACCGCCGGTTTGGATGACGATGATATACCCGCCTACAAAAGAATATATCCGCAGCGTCTCGACGGACTTACGCTAAAATCTTCCGATGTACTATACAGCTCAAAAAACACCGCAGGAGAAATCGACGAACTGATATTAAAGAATGTAACAGGAGATGCTTACACATACGGCTTAACATTAAAATACGAAAGAACCAAGGCAACGGTAAACACGGACATTGCCAATCCAAATGCAACATTGACAACCAGTAATACTATTCTTACGGTTGAAATTAAAGATTATATATATACATACACTTATATCTATTCCGGAAACATACAAGAGCAAAAAGGACCGTCTAAAGTAAAAGAAGACAGGAGCAGAACGTATGTAGATGAAGTAACACCGCTAAAAGCATATTCAGGCAGTATATCCGACCTTACTCATACAGAGGCGACCATTGCGGGAAATGAGTATTTGTTGAGCGACGATGTTGTTGTTTATTATGAAAGGGGAATAGGAGAGTATTTCCAGTTGCCGATTGACGACGCGACAGAAGGCAATTACAGCATGACGGCATACTACGACAAGCGTCAGGAAAACGGCGGAAGAATACGAATAATAGTTGCGCGGAGCAAATAATAATCGGCGGGTCTTATCTTAGGGTAAGACCCGTCCGTTATTTAAAAAAGTGTTATGGATTGTTACAATAACATAACATTTTCCTCGTTTTCATTGTTTTGACATTGACATATTAGCCGTATTTGGATATAATATAATTTGCTATAATAGTGTGTAAGGGTTTGGTATATATGAATTCTGTTATGTTCTGCATGAAACGTCTATCGGAGCAGTCAAAGCTGCGCCGCATGGACGAATATACGCAGCACGGCAGCACAAGCTGTTTAAAGCACACGATTGCCGTTGCGTATTACAGCGTAAGGCTTGCGGAAAAACTCGGTATAAAATACAAAAAAACCGACCTTATCCGCGGCGCGCTTTTGCATGACTATTTTCTGTATGACTGGCATGACGGAAACGGACGCAAAGTTCACGGCTTTACTCACCCGAAGGCTGCGCTCGTAAACGCCGACAGGGACTACGAGCTGACGGATACGGAGAAGGAAATAATAGTAAAGCATATGTTCCCTTTGACGATAATGCCGCCGAAGTGCCGCGAGGGCTGGATAGTATGTATGGTGGACAAATACTGTTCTCTGTACGAGACGTTTAAGAGAAAGAGACCTTACGAAAATCTGCTTACCAAAAATCCGACGGCTTATGCCGAATTGTACAGACAGATAATCGCGATGTAAGAGGAGATAAAAGACGATGGAAATGTGTAAATATTTTCTGTGCTTTGCCTTTTTCAGCTTTATAGGCTGGGCGTGGGAGTGCGTATATTACACCGTTCAGCAGCGTAAACGCGTCAACAGCGGTTTTCTCACGACCTGTTTCTGCCCGATATACGGCATAGGCGGACTTCTCGGACTTGTGCTTTTGGGCAGGGTAGAGAATACGCTCGTGCTTTTTACGCTCGGTATGGCTGTGTGCGGCGCGCTGGAGTATTTTGTCGGCTGGCTTTTGGAAAAGCTCTTTGACCGTAGGTGGTGGGACTACACCGGCTGGCCGCTCAACATAAACGGCAGAATATGTATTATAAGCCTGCTCGCTTTCGGCGTGGGAATAGTCGCGCTCGTTAAATTCATAGGGCCCGCGACGATAGGCGTTATTAACGCTATGAATCCCGCGCTTGTGGATTGTTCGGCGGTGTTTATTGCGCTCGTGATGATTATCGACACGATCTATTCCGTAAAGCATATCGACTCCGAAAAACTCTGGTTCGTCGATAAGCAGGAAGAATTTATCGAAAACAATAAAATAATGAATATAATAAGAAATACATTTAAGAAATAAAAAAGACTTCTTAACGTCTCTAATTGATTTTTGTTCAATGCGGAAATGCGGCAGTGATACCAAGATAGCAGTTTCGTTATATCATATTAAAAAATTGGGAAAGACATAAAAGGCGATATCCTCATAAAAGAGGATAGCGCCTTTTCGATGTACATCTTTTACCTTGTCATATTCAAATACCGTTCAAACACGGCTGCGCCCTCGGCGCGGGTAATATTCGCTTTCGGGTCGAACTCTCCGCTGACGCGTCCCACCATAATATCTTTCATGGTGCAGAACATGACGCTTTCAAGCGCCCAGTCGGAAATTTCGGCAAGGTCGGAATAGTCGAGCCGTATCGCCCACGCTCCCGTCGGACCTTCGCCTTTATACGTTGCGTATCTGAACATTATCGCCGCGGCTTGCTCGCGCGTTATGACGTCATCGGGCGCATACTCGGTATCGGAATAGCCTTTAACAATTCCGTTCGCGCTTGCCCACGCCACAGCGTCGGCATAGTAAGCATCGCTCGGAACATCCGTAAACGTGTATCCGCCGTCAGTTTCCGGCTCATCTTCCATACGATACAACACAGTTATAAACATTCCCCGCGTAATATCCGTAAGGGGTTCAAATGTTGTGTCGGTCACACCCTCCATGATACCGTCCCTGTATGCTTGCAACACAGGCTCATAAAACCAGTAATCGCTTGTAACGTCCGTGAAAGGATTATATAGCTCGTCGTCCGGCAGGTCAGGCTCGTATGTCGGCTCGCCCGTAGGCGCGGGAGTTGCTTCCGTTTCGTCGTCCGACTTTACATCATTCCACTTCGCATACAGGGTAAAGCTCTTTGTAACCTTCGATGTAAAATCATATTCGGCTGTCAAATCCTTATCCGTGTACCAGCCGACGAACGTATAACCGTCCTTTGTCGGAGCGGTCGGCTCTTTCACAACGCCGTTACGCGAAATCCTTTGTGATGTCACCTTGCTGCCGCCATTCGTCTCAAACTGAACCGTATATGACGAAAAACCACCGCCACCGCCGCGCGACGAAGAGGGTGAAGAGCTTTCGTCGTAGCCTATGGCATAAGTTGAGAACTTACTTGTGTAAATTGTTACATATCCGTTTCCGACTGTGAAGTAGTCGCCCCGGTCGGCTGTATTTGCAAGAGCCGCCGCCTCGCCGTCGTGGTAACGATAGACGAGAATATTTCTCTTATTCGCAGTATCAAACGGAACAACGATTGTAAGCTGCCTTCTTGTTTCCAAAATATGTTCAGGTGTACCGTTATCAATCTGCTTAACAAGGGCAATATCTATGAAATTGATAGCCGCATTATCGCAAATCTCGTCAATACCTTGCTGCTCGGCGTTCTCGCTGTCCGCGGGCTGAGTTTCCACAGTCATTGTAACGGTTACGTGGCTTGTATCGGGAATATCCGACGCCTCATCCGACGCTACACTGTCAAGACCGCCGACAACAACATCGGGAGTATCGTTATTATTCTCAACGATAAGTATACTGTCCGCCTTCGCCGTGGGCAGTCTTACCTCCACATTATCCACATCGCTGTCCGTAATTGCTACCATTTCCGTAACCGTAACAGTTGCGTCCTCTGTCGTAAACTCCGCTACAATATTGTATACGCCCGCTCCCACGCCGGTAAACTTAAACTCACCGTCCTCGTCGGATACAACGCCGTCCTGCGAGCCGAATATTGTATTACCCTGCTTTAATACCACATGCACGCCCGCCTTTGGATTGCCTTCACCGTCAATGGTCGTGCCGCGTACTCCATAGGTCGGCGGCGCGTTGAGCGTGGGCAGCACCTCAGTAAACTCGCCGAATTCGTCCGATGTGTACTTTTGATAGCCCTCCTCGGTTTCGGTCGGCTCCCGACGCTCGCCCTTTATCCATGAACTGTCGCTTAATGCGGGAACGTCCGTTGTTTCCTGATGTTCGCCGTTCAACGCGCATACGCGTTTCGCTTTACCTGCCGCTGTCTGTGTCGGGTCTATCGTGATTGTCCATGAGCCGTAGCTGTGACCGAGCGCGTCCGTTTCTGTCTGCGCCGTAATAACATAGCCGCACACGTCACAGTGGCTGCCTTCGGTTTTGCCTGCATCGGTACAGGTCGCGGGTATCGCCGCGTCAATCACCGCCTCATGCGCCGTTTCGTTCGATCTCGCTCCGCACACACATTCGTGCCAATGATTATTTTCGTTGTTTTTCCAATCGGACGAATACTCATGCGATACGGTAAAATCGTCGGTCACGGTCAACTCGGTATAGTTATCGGTTGATGCGAATACCGCCCTAACCGTATATTCTCCGGCTGTTAAAGGCTTGGCCTCGCCGTAATCGTCCGTACCCTTCGCCGCATATGAATAGGTTACGCTTTCCGTTCCGTTTGTATCGGACGAGGGGACGGGGTTCACACTTTCATCGCCGCACTTGTAGTCTGCCATTGTAACACTCGCTCTGCCTTTCGCCTTCGCGATTTCAACGTCAGACGTTAAATCCGCGCCACTCTTTTCGGCGTCTACGCTGTAATACTGTGCATCGCCGCCGTCAATAGCGATTTCGGTCAAATTCACCTTACCATAGTTTCCGGCATTGGGGGACGATACCGCGCCCTTTGCCGTAAGCGTTACATCGTCCTCGCCGTTGTTTGTAGGCGTGAGCGTTACATTTACCGATGTATTTTCGTCATACACTTTGCCGTCAGCCGTCACATCATACGTCAGCGGCTTTTGTTTCATCGTAACGGTAATCGAATTGTTTCCGCTGCCGTTAAGGTTCACACTTCCGCCGTACTCCGCGCGGATTGTGTTCGTGCCGATTGCAAAACGCTTGTCAGCCGTGATTTCAAGCGTCGCCGTACCGCTGTCATTAAACAGACTGTCGTATGTGACGTTAGCCGTGCCGAGAGACGTTTCATTGAGGAAGAACTCGACCTTATCCAACTCTGCCGCCGCTAAACGTATACCGCTCGTATTGTCTCTCGCAACAGCCGCGGTAAGCGTAATCGTATCGCGGTATGTTACCTCGCCGCCGTCAACCGCCAATGTTGAATTTGCTTTTTTAATAGTCACGTCCACGGACTGCGGCTCGGTGTCGTTATGGTTCTCGTCGCCGACTACCTTATACCAAACGGTGTATGTGTCCGCGTTCGTGCCTGTCGGGACAGTAGTAGAATAGCTGTCATTATCAAGACTGTACTGTAACTCACCGCCGACAGCCTCGCCGGTCACAAGCTCCTGCTCCGTACCCTTGTACGTCAAATCCTTCGGCGTTACAACCGCGGTCGAATTAGCCTTTGCGATTGTAACATCAATCGTCTTTTCAAAATGATGATAACCCTCTCTTTCAACTTTCACCTTAACCGAGTAATCACCCGCGTTTGTACCCGTCGCCTTCTCCGTGCTGCCGACCGGATCATCGTTTACATAGTATGTAACGGTATCACTGTCACTCGCTCCCGTTACGGTTACAAGCTCCTGCGCGCTGCCGTTGTAAACAAGACCGTCGTTTGCCGTTACATCAACGCCGCTAATCGCCGGCTCGTTTGTAATCTGTATGGTAGCTTTAATATAGAGTGTGTTATAATTTTCTCTCTCTATTTTAATCGTAATTGTCTTATCTGTACCCTCGTTACTGTAACTCGGACAGGTTTCTTTCCAATCCGCGCTTTCATCGGTGTCCGCGTTATAGTCGCCCTCGGCATATCTTACGGTATCGCCCGCAATCGTTCCCGTCGGCGCGGCAAGCGTGTACTGCTTTGTCGGCTGCGATTCGTCAAACCGCGCCGTTACGTCCTGAACTTCCACGCCGGTAATAGTTGCCTTTGCGACATTTACCGTAACCGTATCGGTAATGCTTGTAGGCTCGTAATTCTCGCTGTTTGCGGGCGTAAATACCGCCTGCACACTGTTTGCGCCTGCCGTAAGAGCGGTGTTGCCATCGCTCCACGCGAGCGTACCGCCGTCTACCTCCGGCACGGGTACACTGCTAAGTTTCTTATTAGGCTCATATGTACCGCCGTCAACCTCATCAACAGTCGGGAATGTCGGCTTTGCCTTCGCGATATTGACTGTTATACTTTGTTCGTCAATACCGTTATAGTTGTCATTTCCAACTACTTTATAATATACGGTATGCTCTCCGGCTGTTGTTGCTGTCGGCGCGGCGGTCGAATACTCGCCCTCATCAACCTTGTATTGCAATTCGCCGCCGGTCGCCGAGCCTGCTGTTGCAAGAAACTCCTGCGCCGTACCGTTATACGTCAAATCCGTCTTTGCCGTCGGAGCAACAACGGTCGAATCAGCCTTTTCAATATTCACCGTAACCGTTTCGGTCGGCGCGGCTGCGGCTTGATAATATTCCGCGTCCGCGCCGCCTACGGTAACTCCTGTTATCGTAACGCTCTTGCCGTTACCCGCATTCGCATCGTCAATCGTTCCCATTGCCGTTAATGTTACAGTATCACTGCTTTCGGCATTAGTCGGCTCAAGTGTTACTTCAACATTTGTGTCGCCGTTATATTTCCTGTTCGTTGCCGCAGCCGTATATGTAAGCGTTTTCTTATTCAACGTAACGGTAATATTATCCTTTGTGCTCTCGTTCAAATTCACGCTGCCGCCGTACTCTGCTGTGATTTTACCGTCCGCAGCCTTTATCGCGTCGTATTTCGCTTTATCAACAGTAACGGTAAGCGTTGCCGTACCGACGCTTTTTAGCTCGCCATCACTGTACTCCACCGTTGCCGTACCGAGTGAGGTCTCGCCGGCTTTGAAATCTACCTGATCCTGCACCGCAGACATAAGGCTGATACCTGCGGCATCTCTTTTCTTTACCTCCGATATAAGCGTCAGCGTATCGCCGTATGTCGCGCTGCTGTTTGCAACCGTAACATCTGAGTTGGCTTTTTTAATCGTAACGTCCACCTTTTGCGGCGTGCTGTCGTTGTGGTTGCTGTCGCCGACCACCTTATACCAAACCGTGTATGTTTTCGCTTTGGTGCCTTTCGGTATATCGGCAGAGTAGTCGGCATTATCAAGACTGTAATGTATTGTGCCGTCCTCGGTTTCACCCGCCGTTACAAGCTCCTGCTCCTCGCCGTTATACGTCAAATCCTTTGCCGTCGGTTTGACTGTTACGGACGACGCGGCATTCGCGATATGCACCTTAACCGTGAGCGTAACAGCTTCCGTGCCGTAGCTCTCCACGCTCATAAGCGAATACTGCGGCGTTTTTTCTGTTGCCTTAACAGTAATCGTATAATCATCCGCGTCAAGCCCTGTCGGAACCGACAGCGTATTCTCGCTTTCTATGCTCGCATTCGTGTTGCCCTTATTGCTTATTTCGTATGTAAACTTACCCGTAGCCGCAACACTCTTGTTTGCATACTTCATATGCTCGTCAAGATTGACCGTAAGCGGCGCCTTGTAGCCGTAGGTTCCACTAAGTGTGATGTCCGCACTGTCGCCGCCGAAATGATCGCGTCCGACGGCATACACCGTCATATCCTCGGTAACGGCGGTTTTCCCGTCAAACTCTTCACCGTCCGCGTTCTGCGTCTTTGCCCACTTCTCAAACGTATAATTATCCTTTACGGGGGTTTCCGGCAGCGTTACCGTTTTGTTCAGATTGGTGTACTTAACGTCATAATTTTTGTTATCCTGCGTCACGAAGGTAACCTTCAGCACCTTTTTAGTTGCATCGGTCGTCAGCACGGGATACTCGTCCGCTTTGTCGCTGAGCTTCTGCCCCCACACCTGCTGATCGGGCATATCCTGATTGCTTTGCAAAAGCCACGCCACCTCGCCGGAGGCGAATTTGTCGGAGGTTTTTGACGTGCCGCCAAATCTTCCTCCCGCGCCGCAGGTATCGAGGTAGTAGCAATATTTAACGCTGCCGTCGGAGTTAGATCCCGCAATGCCGCCAATATAGGTGTTTGTGCTGCTCACCGTTCCCGTGTTATAGCAGCTTTTAATGCTGCCGCTGTCGGATCCCACAATGACGGCGCCGCTGTTTTCTCCCACAATGCCGCCTACATAACCGGCGCCGCTTACCGTTCCCGTGTTATAGCAATTTTTAACGCTGCCGCTGTTGTTTCCCGCAATGCCGCCTATTCTATTGCCAGTGCCTGTTACCGCGCCCGTATTATAGCAATTTTCAATGCTGCCGCCGTTGTTGTATCCCGCAATGCCGCTTGTAGAGGAACTGCCGTTTACCGCATTCGTGTTACAGCAATTTTCGACGCTGCCGCCTTTGTTGTATCCCACAATGCCGCCCGTATATGTGCCGCCGGTGACGCTGCCCGAAACGGTGAGATTTTTGATCGTGCCGGTGGAATACCCAAACAGACCTTTGTAGTAATCCTCAGTGTTTATGTAAAGTCCGTTTATCTCGAAGTCGCCGCCGTCAAATGTGCCATTAAACGGCGTTTTATCAGACGTTCCTATCGGTGTCCATGATGTATCGCTTCCCGCGCTGTACTTTGACGACATATCAATAGGCGCCGTCAGCTCAAAATACTCGCCGCTGCCGTTGCCGCCGTTGATATATTCGCAAAACGCCTCGAGGTCGGTAAGGTTTGCGATTTTGTACGGATCGCCCGCAATGCCCGTGCCGCCGCCCGAAACCGTAAGACTCTCCGCCGACGCGGTCAGCGAAAACGCCGGTATCATGGCAAGTACCATTGACAATACGACCGTTAAACTTAAAATTCGTTTTCTCATCGTTCATTCCTCCGGTTATAATTCTATTGTGACTATACTACATATTCATATTGACATTTTTCTTTGCATACATTATAATTATAACACGTTCACCCATGAACAAGTCAATAGTTGGGAGTGATTTTTATGAAAAAATTGTTTACGGTAGGTCAGGTGTGCAAATGCTGCGGCATTTCGCGTTCAACTCTTCTGCGTATGGAGGACAGAGGTCTTTTGTCGCCCGCGCACGTCGATGAAGATACGGGGTACCGCTATTATGATATTTATAACGTGACAAAGGTCTTGCATATTCAAATGTTTTTGGAGATGGGACTTACTTATGACGACGCGTATTCGTACTATGCGTCGAACGGCAAATCGCCCGAGCTTCTTGCCGCGCTCGAAAGCCGTATTGCACTTCTTACAAGAGCGTATGAGGAAATGAAACTGAGAATGGACGATAAGCAGCACCTCCGGCTGGAAATTATAAAGCTGCCCGAATATGTCTGTTACCAAAAGGAATTTAAGGGCGCGAGCTGGGGCGAAAAATACCGCGATATGTATAATCTTTTCGGCAAGGCTGTGGAAAAGGGCTACAGACCGCTTTTGTCGGAACGGCTTTTTGTCATATATAACAATGACTGGTCGGAGAAAGAAAATACTTATATTTGCTGTGTGCCGCTCGAACCGTCCTGCGCCGATGAACACACTGTGTTTTACCCGAGCTGCACGGCGTTTTCTATGCTGTGCTACGGGAATTATCAAGCCATAGGCAAAGCGCATGCCGAGTTTGACGAAAAGCTCCGCGCTTTCGGTCTGAAACCTACGGGCGGTAAACGCGGTATAGGTATCGTAAGCGGTTATACCGGTAAAGAATTTTCGCAGGAAAAATACGTGTCACGCCTTGTCGTCCCGATCGAGGATTTGGACAAGGAGGAAATGGACAGGCTAAGCAGAAGCGGATTGATCATAAACAGGTGACGGAGCTTTGCAGGGCGAACGCTCAAACATACACCAATTTACTCAATAAGGCGTGAAACGCCTTCATTCAACGTTTCGGCAGGAGTGCAAACTCTTGCCGACTATCGTTGTTTTGTGGGTGTTCTTTCAGATAATAATATTCTTTGTGACTTTTGTTAGATAGTTGATAATTATTTTTTGTTACAATCTTATATGTGTTTTTTATAAAATTATTGGAAATTCCATGTTTATCTGAGAAAATAACATCATCAATATATATCGTCATAGTAATGCGTTTACGCGTTTACCGCCTGTAGGTTTCGGACCGAGAGCGCGGACTTTTCATCAAACTCGGGTTCGCCTTCCTTCTCCGATCAATCATTGTTATGTATAACAAAAAGCCGTTCCGGTAAAAGCGGGTCTGTAGCCATTTTACACAAAATTACTCTCAATTATTGACTTGTTCATGGGTGAACATGTTATGATAATGCTTGCAAAGAAAAATGTCAATATATAAAAGCATTTGACAAATTACATAATACAAGGAGGAAATCAAAATGACCGATTGCAGCAACAAAAGACACTGCACAGTGCGCAGGAAAAATAATGAAGGTGTATTAAGAGGGGGAGGGGGCATAACAAAAATACAATAAAAAATTGTAGAAAATTGTAAAATTACAACAAAATATTGTGAAAAATATATAAAAAAACTATTGATTTCTATGCGGTTTTATGGTATAATTGCCGCATATTATAATTTCTAACCCCCTTGTAAAAACGGGGGGGGGGGTGTTAAATTAAATCAAAAACAGAAGAAGGGATTTAATGTGAAAGAGAAAATAACAAGACGCATTATCAGCTTTATGGTAACGCTCCCCATGGCGGCTGCGCTGATACTGACGACAGCTTTTTTTGTGTTCGCGGGGACTACCGCGTTTGCGGAAGGTACAAGGGATATAATCCGAAGTTCAAAAGAAGTTGCGAAAGCGGTCGGTGAGACTGCCGGCAGTCCTATTCAAGAAAGCAGTCAGATACGTTGGAATTTCCATACTGACAACACAGGCAGTATTTCAGGCGTGTCCATGAAACAGAAGGTAAAGTTTTACGCATACAGCGGCGAATATATTTTTCTCGGAATAAGCAATGACGATCAGCCGACGGCAGATATAACCATTACTATGCCTGACGGAAGTATCAAGGAAATCAATATAACAGAGACAAGAACCGGCAGCGAGAAAGAAAGCGCGGGATTTATAAGCACACTCGCGCAGGAAACGGCGGGACCGAACGGGGTAATGCTGCCGGACGAGGACGGTTCATATACAAAAGCAGTCAGCGGCGGCTATGAGCCGTATTATTTTAAGGCTACGCAGGACGGAGTTTATGTTGCGGAGCTTCACGGCGGAACAAAGGCAGCGTGGAGTGACGGAACCGATACCTTAGCTGTAAACGGCGAGCAATTAAAGACGAACAAAAAGAGTCACGTCACGGCTTGGGATATAACCGTAGCGGAAGCGATATACGACGATGGAGTCGATACGACAACGGCTGAGCCGAAGGAATATCATGCGAAAAGCGGACGCGTATGGATGGACGCTATGGCGGCGCAGGTTTCCAATGGCTCAATGGGTATGTACGGAAATCTTTACGCGGTAACGCGAGACGGCTATACATGGAAATTTACATTGAACGGAATTATGCCGCACACATTCGGATTATATGCAAACTCGCGCGGCTCTATCGGAATGGGTACGAACGCCTCGGCGTATCACTCGATACATCAGCCGCTGGCAAATAATACATCATTTACGGGATATAAAACGCTGACAGATAAATATAATAACCCCGACGGAATTTACATACTCGGTCCCGATAACAACGTGACCGATATTGACGCGCCCTATCATATGTTTTTAAACCCTCCGGACAAAAACGTTTCGGAGAGTATTGTCGCGTCAAACCCGAAGCCGATGGGCAGAATAACGAAGTTTACATATGACGGTATGTCCGATGTATCGACCGTATCCGGAAGCAAAGCGGGTTTCGCGGGCGTCGGCGGTTATTTTGAGGTGGAGACCGAGGGCGCAAGCTCATACCGGGTCATTATAGATATGAGCAATATGTACGCAAGACACTATCACGGCGAAGAAGTGGAAGGCGACACTTACGGCACCGATAAGGACGTTTCGCACAACGACGAGATATGCTTAAGCACAACCGACGATCCGAATTTCATTTATTATAATCAAAAAGACAACAAATGGTATGCCATAACAGCCAAAGGAGACGATAGACATCCCGAAACCGGAGGAGATATAACGACAAACAGATATGTTGAAGACGTGCTTTTGACAGACTGGAACGGCAAACCGAGCGATCCGCAAATTGTGGAAAAGCTCAAGGATTATAAGTCGCTCGGCAGAGTGATGCTCGGAAACGCGGCTACCGAGGGCTTAAACAGAATACATTGGGACGGACGCGACCAGTACGGCCGAATTATTCCCGTCGGCACATATTTCGGCGACACCGGCAAGGGAACGGTTTATGCCGAGCCTAAAGCGGGCGAGATACACTTCCCGATGGGTGACGCCGAGGTTATGAAATACGGCGTTTCAATATGGCTTGAGGACGTACCGAGTTGGATGGAGATGCCCGAGGGCTTGGATAAAAAAATAGAAGCGCGTTCAAAGCTTTACTATAATAACCGAGAGCAAAGTCTGCTTCGCGACTTTACAACAAATCAGATGTCGTATAGTGATAATGGCAGTCAAACAGGCAACGGCAACAATATATGGTATTGGAATTTACCGATGAATATGTCAAACAGCAACAGCGGACAACAGAAAAACGACAATTATGCGAATATGCGTAACAGTAAATGGTTTACAACCGCACAAACGGCAGGTGATTTTGAAAAGACATTTGAGGATTACAGCATAGACGGAATTGCATCATATAAAAAGAAATCGGACGGAAATACGGTAGCTGACAGACTGCCCACAAACAATGCATCGGTATTTACAGCCGACGGCGCTGACCACGGTATTGCGGACGTGTGGTCATATGTTCCCGCGCCGGCGGATTATAGAGTGGAATTGAAAGAAAATCTGGTAATGGGCAGCGTCGATACCGGCGAGGTACTCTTGACCGGCTTTGTGTTCCTCGATACGCCTGAGGTCGCGGGTGTTAAGAACGGAACGGAGTACGGTGTCTATGATAAGCTCACAAATGACCGCGAGCTGCCGGACGCGACCGTCGCGGCGGAATACGGCGAAGGAGTTAATCTTACAAAGACAGAGGTAACAACAAACTCAAACGGTTATTATTCCATACCGATAAACACGACGAAATTAGGCAGCGACAGAAAGGTAAAAATAACCGTTACATATAATGAGAAAGAGGCGGAGGGTGACGGCGCTGTTACATATAAGCTGACAACAATAGGCAAAAACGACGGCGCCACATTGAACGCGGTACCTCCGGGCACTGCCTCCGAAGATGCTCAGAAACTCGGCAAGATTGGCAGCAATTACGCCCCGAATGTCAGCGTTCAAACCGTTACGCTCAGTAAGGACAATGCGGCGCAAAGGGAGTTCCATGCAGCAAACGTCGGCTTTACAAAGCAGCAGGCAGCGAATAAGCTTCGTATTCAGGCGGAGTGGAACCCCGAAGAGCTTATGGATGTCTCGATGAACGCCAACTTTGACATTTACGGTGTGCCGACAAGCAAGCTGACAGGCGATATAAAAACGATTTATGAGCGGCTTCAGAATGGTTACGGCAAAGGTTCAAACTCCGCTGAAGAAAATTATGAAGAAGATGTGGAAAAGCTTAAGACGTTCTTCAAGGCAAATTATGCCTATAAAAAGACCGACGTATCGGTTGACCTTCAGCTCGGCGCGACAAATCCGATTGACGAGCTGCCGAATAGGACGTATAAAGTGAGTGAAAACGCAAACAAAGTCGCGGAAGGCGAGGAAATTGTATATTATGTGTTCTATACCGGCAACGCGCCGCTTTCCAGCCTTTCGCTGGAACATTCGGAAGTTCCGATAGGAGGCAGCAGCGGACAATATAACAATTTTAAATTTAAGATAACGACCGAGCCTTCGGAGTTGGAGCTGCTTGTCTGGTACGACAAGAACCGCAACGGTGCGTTTGATGAGGGAGAAGATAAGATTTCGGGCGCGGAGATACATATCGCAAAGCGCAACGCGACCGATATGACAGTGGAAACCGCCGAAGTAATTGCGGAATCTATTAACGATAAAAGCGATTTGGATGATTGGATCAAAGAGCATTACCAGACAGAATTTTCAAAGGTTGTAAAAGATGACAGCCCGGGCGGCGACGGATGGAAAGCGGCGGATGAAACGATTAAATTTGACGATCCCGACAGCACGTTCAAGACAAACAATGACGGTTTGCTTGTCGACCACACCGCGGCTGACAAGCCGACATACCTTGAAGGACTTATTCCCGGACACTATGTTGTTACGATAGATTTGCCGGAGGACAGCCCGTACAACACCGCCGCGTTCACCGGAGACGGCGAAAAGGATAACAGCGACGGAATAGTTGCGACATACTTTAAAGACAGCAACACGATAGTTCAGTTTATCGACATCGGCACAAACGCGAGAAAAATTGAAGACGGCGTTGACGGCAGACAGTACACCAAAGCCGCATACTCGTATATGGCGGGTCTGTCCGTAAGAAAGAGCGTTGAAGCGTATAATACCACACAGAGCGGTATTGACAAATACGCGGCGCAGCAGGTTTTCGTGTATAAGATTATGCTCAGCAGCGTAACGGGAGATACGCTTATGCCCGTAGAGGACACAATGACCGATTTGGATACGGGTATTGAGAAACCCGGCGACTATCCGGATAAAACGCTGCATTTTAAGAATAAAGATGCTGAAGGCAAATACTGGGCGGTATTTACCCTTAAAGCGGGCGAGCGTATCACAATTAACGATATAGCCAACGAAACAGAATATAAAATCGTCGAGCTGGACAACACAGATCTTCTGTGGGACAATTTGACGGTAGATGAAGAACATATTCAGGGCTACGATCAAATTACAACCCGCGGTAAGAATATGCCTACCGGTTTCACACTCAGCGCCGCACTCGGCAACAGCAAGGAACGTCCGAAAGGCGGAAACGGCGTAATAACCGGTACGGCGAGCACCTCGCTTGTAATTTATACAAATAAATATGAGCCTGTCGCGGTGAGCGCTTACGGCGGTGAAGAACATACTTTGGGCGATGGGGAGCCGACTGTTGACGCGGGCAACCATAACGATATTGACATAGAGGCTATAGTAAAGCTTAATGGCAGAGAGATTGACAAGGAAAAGGACAAAGAGAAGTTCAGGCTCGTACTCGAACCCTCAACGTGGTTTACCGTTGGAGACGTTAGTAAAAATGAGTACACACTTCAGCCCGGTACATCGCCCGCACTGAATGACGGCAATTCTTCAATTAATGTTGATACCGAAAAAGCCGAGAATGATGCAGACAGCGGCGAGGTCACAGTCAATTTTGACAAAAAATACAGTATGACCTTTACTCAGCCGGGCGTATATACATATATCCTGCGCGAGATGAAACCGTACAGCACAGATGATGTCGGTGAGCCGCTGCCGGGTGTGAAGTACGCAAGCGAGACGTATAAGCTCTATATCGAGGTCACCGACGACGCTGATTTGGCGTCGGGAGATAAGGGCGGCACGGGTCACCTTGTGGTAAACCGTTATTTCTGGCGTCCGAACAGATTTACGGTCGCGGGCGCAACGACGGCGGGAAAAACAAATACCCCAACATTTGAGTTTGAAGCCGGCTGGAGCGACGTCTTGGGAGGTATGGCAAACGCGAACAATCCGCCTATGCAAGACGGCAAGTCAATGCTCGTGTTCAACAACGAGTACGACTACTCCGATCCCGAGGTTGAGTTTGCCGGAACAAAGACACTTAACGGCCGCCCGCTGACCGCGGAAGAGTTTACATTTAAAATAGAGCCGGTAGGAAAAACAGACGAGGGAGGTAAAGGAGAATCCGCGTTTAAAACCGATGCCGATACAGTAAATAAGATGCCCAAGCCGGACGCGGTCACAACAAAAAATGGTCCTGCCGGTGAATCGGCGAATATGATTAAGTTTAATCCGATTACCTTTACCGCCGATGACGCGGGTAAGGATGAGGATAACGCAATTATATATAAGTACAAGGTAACCGAGGAAAAGGGTGACCTTCCGAGTGTGACGTATGATACGGAACCGGAATACGTATATGTGCGCGTATATAAAGAGGCGGTGCCGTATCAAGGCAGCTTATCGGGTGATACGGGAACATATCAGCTTGTTCATGCCGTACAGTGCGACGCGGAAGGCAATTCGGCAAGCGGATTTGAGTTTGTGAACGAGTATACGGCGACGGCATTGAATTTAAATCTGAAAGACAAGCTGAGCATAAATAAGAAACTCGAAACGCACAGAGACGACGGCGGAGCCGACCGTACATTTAAAACGGACGATGAGTTTAAGTTCGTGCTTGAACCCGAAAACAGCGCTCCCATGGTAAGCGGAGGAGACGGCACGGCGGTATTTACGGCTGCGTCCGAGGATATGAGCGCGAAGGAAAAGATCGGTATTACGTTTGACGCCGACGACGTGATTACGTTTGACAGGGCAAATGCCGACGGTGAGTATTACGAATATACGCTGCGCGAGATGAATCCGTACACCGACACGGGCGTTAAGTCTATTCCGGGTATCAGCTACGACACGACGCGGTATAAGGTGCGCGTGTATGTAAAGGATGATACAGCGACAGGTACGCTGGTGCTTGACACGGAAAAAGGCGAAAGCGGCTCCGGCGTTGATATACTTGCTCCCGCGGCGGACGCTCCGGGCGGATACGAGGTTATTAACAAGAAAGACAGCGTAGCAAAGCCGATTGAGTTTACCAATATTTACGACCCCAACCTGATGAATGTTCCGTTTACCGCGACAAAGGAATTTAACAGACCGTTTGAAGATTTCTTCGGCGCAGGTAAGTCCGAAACAGGATTTAAGTTTACGCTTACTCCGGTGGAGGTTATAGACCTTAAAGAAAATACCGCGGAGGAGTACAAAGCGGGCGTAAAAGGCGGCGAAGGTTCGTTTACGACTGAGGCGAATATGCCCATGCCGACGGTCGGCAAAGATAACGAAGGCACGGCGGCGATTACATCTGCCGAAAACCTCATTGACTTTAGCACCATTCCGTTTGAGGCGGCCGATGCGGGCGAGGGCAAAGAGACGGCGAAGGTTTACCATTATACCCTTAAAGAAGAAAAGGGAAATAACGCCGGTATCGAGTACGACAATAAAACGAAGGACATATACTTTGGCGTTTATATGCTTCAAGACGGAGAGACGCAGGTTGTAAACGTTGTAATGAACGACGCGGATGATCTTGCGAAAATCGCTGAAATAAGCGATGGCAAGACAAGTGGAACGGACACCGACTATAAGTTTGTCAATACATACAACACGATGGAGGCTCATTATGACTTCGGCGCTCTTGCGGGAAAGATAAAGAAGGAGATTGCCACATCGGAGCATATTGATGTGCCTACGCTTAAAGGCGGAGAGTTCTTTGTGAGAATTGAGCCGTTCAACAGCAGTAACGGCAGTGTTCCGCCGGGATTTTCGAGCGATGACGGTTACATAACGTATAAAGTCAAGTCGGACGGAACATTTGAAAAGGCGAACGACGAAGACATTGCCGATATAGAGCACTACGGAGACGTCGTTGACGGAACAAGAAAAGCGGAGTACCTGACGACCGACAGCTTGAGCAACAATGATCTTACGCTTACGGAAGCGGGAGAATACGAATATCTTATCCGTGAGGTTACGCCGACCGAGGACGGCATTGACGGACAAAGCGGCTATATTTACGATAACTACCAGTATAAGCTTAAACTGGTAGTTGAGGATAACCTAAAAGGCATTATGGAATGTACTCCGTCGATTTTCTGGCGTGATTCGCTCGGCACCGCGTGGAGCGATACGTTCCCAAATCTGACGGACGGCGAGGGAGACGCGACGTATGACGCGCACGCACCGGAGAGTTATGCGGACACTCCGCTGACGGATAGCGATATTAAGTTTATCAACCAATATACGATAAAGCATAAGCTGACGTATAACTCTAACGTTGCGGTCGCGAATACCGAATTGCTGCCCGATCCTATGGAATATGAGGAAAACGAGGACGTCAAGATAATCAGCGGCGAGTTTGAGGACGATAAAAAGTTGACGCGTTCCGACGGAGAAATATTTGTCGGCTGGAGTACGGTGCAGTATTTGGACGCGCTTACATCCGAACAAAAGCCCGAGACGGTATTTACCGGAGGGGACGCGGGTGACTTTATAAGCGGATATGAATACCTCGACGCTGATAACGATAATCAGGCTTGGACGCGCACATGGGACGAAAATACAACTTACACAATGCCCAATTCGGATGTTACTCTATACGCGGTTTGGGCTGTTGATGCAAACAATAACGGTTGTCCGGACTATGATGGACACGGCTACTATGTCGAATACAATGTAGGCAGCACCGATAAGCCCGTTAATATAGAGGAACTTGGAGCGGACGAAACGTGGACGGATTGGACAGATTGGACTGATAAGTCGAAGTTTATGATGTACCACTGCCGTCATAACCATGTAGCGGATGTGGACGCCGAATTTATGCCGTATGACGCGGAGGGCAGGCTTACTCTCGATGATAAAACATTGAGGCTTGTAAGAGGTGACGGCGCGGTATTTGTAGGCTGGAGTTATCAGGAACAGTATAAGGACTTTGATACAATCAGTCAAATACCGACGGCAGATGTTATAAACAGCAACACGATAAACATTCCGTACAGCTACATGGCACGTTTGGGTGAAGCCGCAGACGATATGAAGGACATTGCGGAGTATAAACTGCCGGTTTACGCGGTTTACGCGGAGAACGTCCGCGGCGCGAAGGATCCTGCCAATAAGGAAATCGGCGATAATGTGCCCGACTATTATCAGGTGGCATATGAAGGCAATACTCCGACAGATGTGCCGGACGGCGTGGAAGTTAAGAACGTTCCCGTTGACGGCGGCAAATATGATGAGAACGCCTCTGTGACGCTGGCGCAGGCTCCTACACTCGAAGGCTATACCTTCGCGGGTTGGGCAAAAGAGGAAAACGAGACGAACCCGGATGAGATTTATCCCGCAGGACATCAGTGGACAAAGACGAATAAGCTCGATGTATTCTACGCGCAGTGGACAAAGAATGAGCAGACGCTTATTCTCCAGGTATATGACGACGCGAATTACAGCGGAATATATGACGGAGCCAGCGCTTATGAAACCATTCTCGGATTGGGCGCGAGCAGCGGCATTGATATAACTCTGACACAATATGACGATGCGGACTATACGACCGGCGAGACGGAGATTACGGAACCGATACAGTATTCCGGCGGAGGTATCGCGTTTACAAGCGACAAGCTTACCGCGGATAAGTATTACAAAGTAACCGTGACGGTCGATAGTGAAAGCGATTATAAGACGCTGACAGGTTTCAGACATATACATAACGGTGTGCCGGAGGATAGCAGTCACAGCACGGTGGAAACGAAAAACATTGACGGCGATCTGGTAATAACGGAAACCTTCCAGCTTTCAGCCGAGAACTTCAACAGCACTATCCGCTACGGTATATCGAAGCCGCGTACGGTAAGCTACAACTTTAACGGTGCGCCCGCGAGCGTTCAGTTTGCGGATGGCAAGGGCGCAAATAACCGCGACGCGGACTATGCTTATCAGGAGACACCGCCGCCCGCGTATCCGTATCCGGACGGATATGACGGCAAGGTGAAGATTGATGGCAAGAAGAGCGATATTAGCGGATTTACGGCAAATGAAACGGATCCGAGTGACGACCATACCTATGTTGACGGGGCGGGTGAGCGCCATACCTTTATAGGCTGGAGCAGCGACCCGACGACGACTAAAGCTACCTTTAATGATGATGAGGATGGCAAGATTAAGATAAGCTATGAGGATATAGCAGACGCAAGTGAGGATACAGGATATTTGCTTGAAATGGTTCCCTACGACCTTACGCTTTATGCGATATGGGATGAGCCGTTCTCTAACGTTACGCTTATGTTTAACCCGAACGGCGGAACGGCGGATGACGGAAGCGAGTGGACATATTCCGAGTACATGGGAGCGGGCAGCAATGTGGAGTTGACGGAGGATAAATATCAGCCGGGCAAAACAACGGATGGTGTACCTGCGATAAAGCGCGGCAACGCGGTATTTGTAGGCTGGAGCCGTTCTCATGTGGCAGAACCCGTGACACAGTATTCAACCGCAGAAGGTCTGTTGGTCAAACAGCTTGATATGAACTCATCATACACGCTTTACGCGGTTTGGGCGGTCGACGAAAACGGAAACGGCATACCCGATTATGCGGAAAATACGTATATTGTAAAATATCACTCAAACGGCGGCTTTCCGATTGCGGACAACGGAATTTTCTTCGCGGATTATACGCGGGTATATCTGACGGGACAGGGAACACAGCTTATGACGGTTGA
>CANQIP010000004.1 GCA_947623955.1 uncultured Clostridia bacterium
AATGAGATACTTTTTAGGAAGTTGATTGCTATATTTATAGCTGATCAGGCTGCTGCTGCATCTGCGGCAGCAGCTTTCTCTTATACATGTTGAATACGTTAAAAGAGGCGATATTACTATAGATACCGGAATAGGAAAATACATAAAACAACTACCGAGAAGAAAAGGCTCGGACAAAACAACTGAATATTATATCAAAAACACGCACTTAATGTCGAAATTAAAAAAATCTTTCGTCGATTAGGTGCGTGTTTACTATTTAGCGCGAAAAATGACGAACAAAGACAATATAGCGCGAATAATGGAATTGCGTTTGTTTTCGTCACATGGTACGTAAGCGACTTCTTTTATTATGTATCGTACACTCGTATCAGTCATATATTATTTCAAACTATTAAACGATTACCCCACGTAAAATTATCAAAACCAGATGCTTTCGCTTTTATAACCATACGTTGGAGCAAGCCTCCGATGCGGTATCCCTGACTCCGATTTTATTTGATTATTCATAAGAAAAATCGGAGGTTATAGGTGTGAAAAATAAAAAAATTAAAATTTTTAAGATTTTTTTCAAATGTACCTCGGAAAGTGCGGCACTTTATGTCTATAATGGACGTAAGAGAGGAGGTGCAATCTGTGAGTGATGATTTTTCAGTATTTGACCGACGCATGAAAATATTGGGAATTTTGAAAAATCAGCGCCGCATTTCAAGACTTGAACTGGCAAGACGATTTTCCGTTTCGGATGATGCCATAGGTCGTGATGTGACAGCACTCAGCAGATTTGTACCTATAAGCAGCAGTATGGGCAGGAATGGAGGCATTTACATAATAGATGAATATGATACAACAAAAACATACCTATCCCGTGATGAGGAGAATTTGCTAAAAGAATTGGTGCCAACCTTAAGCGGCAAGAAAAAACTTATATTGGAAACAATCTTATATAAATTCTCAATACCTAAAGCAAAATAATACAAAAACGGCATTTAGATTTGTGAAATACCCCCTAAAAGTCCGAAGTAAGGCGCATTGCCGTTTTTGCGCCTTGCTTGCGGATATGTTGTCAATCTGTTAAAGCATATTCTTGTAATGTGCTTTAACAGGCGGACAAGCCTACTATAAGTTATTTATTCCTAAAAAGAAAGCACGGAAGATAACGCCGTCGCAGCATAAAGAGCAGCCGGATACGTTCCGGTATGGACGAGCCATGGATTGAGTGCGCCAAGACACTGATGTATAGCTTCTACCTGTGCAAAAGCCGCACAGCGAGTTTACGCACATATATGTCAGCCGAGCGGGAAACACCGACAATCGAAACCATCGGCAAATGGGACGGCGGTGACTTCATATCGAGATAATGATACTTCTGCTGAGTTGAACTTGAGCGTTAAAAGCGTCGCACGTCAGACAGCAGTCCGGGCGGATGCCGGGAAGGTGAGATTCCTATGGGCGGTATTGCAAGCCGCCGTTCGGTAGATTGCTTAGTTTTCATATCAGAAATCAGACGATTTATACAGTCGTTTAATTTGTGGTATGGAAGTATATCGGACGACTATTTAATCATACAATACAAAAAGAAGCGAGGTGCTGCCTATGGACAACAACTATTCGGTTATTTGTCCTGATGAAGATTTAAACGAAAATGATGAATTTATTCTTAGTATTCAAAAGGCAATATTAGTTACCATATTGGAAAAGAAAAAAATAACCCAAAATCAATATAATTACGCGTGTGAATTGCTTGAAAAGAAATTAAGAGCGCGTTAATTTTTTTGCCAAATTACTTCTTCGGTGGTAGTATTATATTTAAGAAGGAGTTGATTGAAATGCTAAATGTAGCGGCATATTGTCGTGTATCGACAGACAAAAGCGACCAAGCAAATTCATTTGCAAGTCAAAAGAGGTATTTTGAAGAATATATCAATCGTAATCCCGATTGGGAACTGACGGAAATATATGCTGATGAAGGACTGACAGGGACAAATACGAAAAAGAGAAAAGCGTTTAATAAAATGATAGCGGACGCTCACCTCGGACGGTTTGATATGATAATTACAAAAGAAGTAAGCCGTTTTGCGAGAAACACAGTCGATACGCTTCAATACACGAGAGAACTGAAGGCAATCAATATCGGCGTTTTATTTATGCTTGACAACATTGATACGCTCGCGCCGGACGGTGAGCTTCGCCTTACGATTATGGCGTCGCTCGCACAGGAGGAAAGCCGTAAAACCTCAGAGCGCGTAAAATGGGGGCATAAGCGGCAGATGGAAAAAGGCGTGGTATTCGGACGCGATATGCTCGGTTATGACGTGCGCGGAGGAAAGCTATATATAAATGAGGACGGAGCGGAAATCGTAAGGCTTATTTTTCATAAGTTTGTCAATGAAAGAAAAGGCGCGTGTACGATTGGCAAGGAATTAAGAGAAGCCGGATATAAAACAATTACGGGAAACGCTATGTGGTCGAATACCGTAATAATGCGGGCTATCAGAAATGAAAAATATTGCGGTGATTTGGTGCAGAAAAAGACATATACGCCCGATTATCTGACACACTCAAAAAAATATAATCACGGCGAGGAGGAATTTGTGGTAATACGCAATCATCACGAACCGATTATTTCGAGAGAAATGTGGGAAGCGGCGCAGGAGATAATAAAGCAAAATGCTCCGAGCGAGGAAATACGGTATCGAAGCACAAATCGCTATCCGTTATCAGGTAAGATATTTTGCGGGTGCTGTGGAGCTAAGTTTGTGTCACGAACAAAAAAGCGTAAAGACGGCAGCCGATATAAGGCGTGGCACTGTTATCAGGCGCAGCATTACGGAACCGCTAAGATCGACCAAGCGGGTAATCATATAGGATGCGATGTAAAATCACAAATTCGTGATGAGGATTTTATGATTGCCATACAAAAAGTCGTGGAATGTCTTGAAATAAATAAAGCTAAAATTTTGAATGGACTTGCGAATGTTATACGCATGATATTATCAAACGAAGCAGAAGAAACTGTTGATGAAAGCGAAATACAAAAGAAAATTGAAAATATGACTTCCAAATCGGAACGATTACTCGATTTGTACTTGAGTGAGGATTTAACAAAGGAAGAATACCGGAAAAAGAAAGAGGAATATGAGAATAAAATCGCCGAATTACATTCCTTGCTGACCGATGCGGACAAAGAGCGTAAAGACGCGTATGACAGTGAAGCCGCAATTAAAGATATTACATCATACATAAATAATATTCTCAGCGGAAATCAGAGGGATGAAATATTCTATCAAAATATTGTTGAGAAGATAGTGGTATATGACAGGAGGCATATGGATATTTATTTACGGCTGCTCCCGTACAAATGGAAAGTAGTGTTAAATTCAGCGTTAGAAGCTGATGACTTGTGCGGGAGCATTAAGGAACCGATGTCGGCACGGAGGAACTGGCGCACCTTGAAATAGTCGGCTCGCTCGTGTCGCAGCTTTCGAAGTGCGCGCCGCCCGAGGAGTGGGAGAAGCTGCAAAGCTGGGAATACTACAGCGACAACGGCGCGTCCGTATACCCGCAAAGCTCGCAGGGCTCGCCGTTTAACGCGGCGTCCATAGCCGTTACGGGCAACCCTCTCACGAACCTCTATGAGGATCTCGCGGCAGAGCAAAAAGCCCGCGCCGTGTACGACAACATTCTGCGTCTGTCCGACGACGCCGACGTGAACGAGGTAATCAAATTCCTCCGTCAGCGTGAAGTCGTGCATTTCCAGCGTTTCGGCGAGGCGCTCGACAAAATGCAAAGCGAACTTAAACAGAAGAAGATTATGGGCACAGGCTTAAAGAAATGCGGAAAATAACACCGACCGAAGAGGACGCTCAGGCGTTCTCTTTTTGATTGCAAAGACAAAATCGGAGCAGGTAAAACCCGCTCCGATTTTGATATATACCGATAACTCCCGTACCCTACTGCAGCTGCAGATATGACTGCAGAGCGTAACCACGCTGTCCGCTCCTGTGTGAGCCTCCCCTACTATGGGAGGGAACCACCGAAGGCGGTGGAAGGGTTTTGTTTGACAACCCCTCAGTCAACTTTGCTAATATGGGAGCCATGCAGCAGGCAGCGCACATCGCAAGGCTCCCCTTGAGGGGAGCTGTCGCCGAAGGCGAATGAGAGGTGGTTTTCAAAAGCTATTGCCACCTCTCCCCAAGGAGAGGCTCACGTAGTGAGGTTGCATATTGTGACAAGGAAGACTAAAAAGAAACTCCCAAAGGATAAAACCTCGGGAGTTTTTGACTAAAATATAAAAGTCGCTTATAATTTGTTTATCAAATTATTTTTATAGTGACTTCTATACAGTATAAATAATGTAATTCCGAAAATAAACGCTGGGTTAAGCAGGGACAGTAAAATCGACAACAGAATATACGCATTAAATATATTCGTCAATCCGATATTTTCGTTTATGGTTGCTATAACCGACAGTACTAGCGCAATGCCTATAATTAGAGTAATAACTGACATAACTTTATATCGCAAGCCTTTTTCTGAAACCCGTATTTTTTGTGGTATGTAAAATGATAAAAAGGCGAAAGCTATGCTAAATATAATAGTTAATATCAGAGTAATAATCAGCATCAACATTCCTCCGCTTTGGGCAAGCCTGTTCAATGCGTTACATGCAATATTGGACGCAAAATAGCATAAAATCATTATAATATATAAACCCCATGTTTTCATATAATCATCCCTTTCAAAATAATGGACTATATCATCCCAAAAACGTTTAACTTTTGAGGTGATTGTTATCAATATTATCTTTTTTCTATCCTTTCTTTGTTAAATTTTACGCAACCAGGCTTGCGCGAACCGTATCCCCCTTTCGCTCGTAGTTATATGAATGTAACATAAAAATGCGTGGTATTTCATTTATACCACGCATTAAAGAACACGCAGCCTAAATGTTACCACACACTTCACTTCTCATACTACTCGATTTTTGCATAGCTTTAAGAAAGATGGCTCGCGTTTCTTTCATAATGTAGGCTATGCAAAAAAAGCCGAGTTTAAAAAATCATTATTAAGCAGTAAATATTTGTTTTGTAAGATTTGGAAGTGTAGTGGTGGTATTTTAATTATAGCACATTTTCGATGATAGTCAAGACTAATGATTTAGAGTGATGTCTTTTTGCTGAAATATAAGGTTATGCATACTGATAAAATAATATATAAAAAAGGTATTGCAACAAAAAAATCATCGGGATTTACCCGATGATTTTTTTGCTTATCTTATTTGCGTAACCTTGCCCTGTACCACATATCTTGCGCCGCTGAAGTCGTAAGAGCATGTTGTAAGAGTGATTATGTTATCGCTTGTTGACATCGGCAGCCACGACGTATTGATTCTTGACTGCGACCAGCGCGCTCTCATGTAATCCGCATATTTCTTCTCCTCGGGGAAGAATATCGTAAACACGTCCGAGTCGCTCGTAGTCTCAAAGCTTGCGAACACATCTATCTGATAATCATGCTCGTTTGTTATATAATACATAACGGGATGAGCGTTGTAATACCACTGCTCGTCATAGTTCTGCAGCGACGCGAACATCGAGCCGTTCTTCATGTTATGACCGTAAATAATGGTATTGATATTCGACAGGTCGGGCGAGTTACGCGCATCCATGAATATTGTTCCCGACGAATTCGACTGATTGTCGTAAAGATGCGTCAGGTAATATGAGTTGTCGCTGCTCTGAACCACGGGATAATTTATTTGAGTTCCGGGGCAGTACAGCCAGCCCACTACGTTTGCGTTCATCTCTTCAAGCGCCTCGAAATTTACGTCTATCGGCGCGCCGCCGTCTTCCTTTTTGGAAATATACAGGTCGGCGTCAAGATGCGATACCATTACGTTCGCCAAATCGTCATATTCCTTTTCACCCTGTTTATACTCATGTGTTATCCTTATAACCTGACTTATGGATAAAACGCAAGCCAATACACACAGAACAGACGTTATGCTTAAAAATATTTTCTTTTTCATATCATTACCCTCCCATGTATATTATTGATTACGTTTTTTCTTAAGTTTCCTGAGCGATAAAATCGCTCCGCTGCCGAATACAGCCGCGGCAGCCATCCACAGCATTAGCATATTGTTGTCGCCGGTCTGCGGCGTTACGCCTCCCGACTGACCGTCCGTATAACGCGGCGGTTCGGTAGGCGCCGGCGGAGGTGTCGGTGTAGGTATCGGTTCGGGTGTCGGCGTTGGTGTTGGCGTTGGTGTCGGCGTAGGCTCGGGCGTTGGCACAGGTGTCGGTTTCGGTGAAGGCGACGGGTTTGCCGATGACTGATCGCCGTTCGGGTTGGGTGACGCGGTCGGTTTCGGCGAAACAGTAGGTTTCGGAGTAGCCGTCGTGCGGCGTCGGCCCGTGGATTTCGTCGGCGTGGGCGTAGGTTTCTTATACGTATTTGTATACGCAACCGTACTGCCCGTTTCGTCAATGCTGCCGTTTACAGTGTCTTTTTCGAGCGTGCCGCCCGTTACCGATGCGGTGTAATTATCGACAGCCGTTTCCTTTATCGCGTACTTCGTATCTGCGTCAATATCGTCTATTGTGATTTTTTCGTCACTCTTAAGCTTTACCGTCGCTTTGCCTTCCTCGTCAAAGGTAATTTTCTTATCCGCAGTAGGAGAAGAGCCGTTTACGGACGTGGGATTGCCGTCATAGCTGTACTCGGCATTTTTTACTCCGTCAAGCGTTATCGTAAATTCAAATTCCGCGTTCGCCGGTGCGCCTTCACCCGTTACCGTCTTGCTTACCGTCAGCGAGCCGGTCTTCGGTGGGTTGGGCGGATTGGGCGGTGTCTGCGTTTTATACGTATTTGTATACGCAACCGTGCTTTCGGCAGCAGCGGAAATTGTGCCGCTTTCTGCTCCCGTAAATGTCTTTGTGTATTTCGCGTCCTCGGTTTCGCTTACCGTGTACGCCGTGTTCTCGGGTATATCCTTAATCGTGATTGTTCCTTCATCTTTCAGCCCAACGGTCGCTTTGCCGTCTGCGTCAAAGGTAATCTTCTTATCCGCAGTCGGATCATTGCCGTTTACGGACGTGGGATTGCCGTCATAGCTGTACTCGGCATTGGCAGCTCCGGAAAGCGTTATCGTAAACGTAAACGCATCATCCTCGCCCGCGGGCGCGTCTGCAACCTTTTTGCTCACGGTCAGCGAGCCGACCTTCGGCGGTTCGGGCGGATTGGGCGGTGTCGGCGTTTTATACGTATTTGTATACGCAACCGTGCTGTCAGTTTCAACAATGCTGCCGTTTACTGCGCCGTCGGTCAGCGTGCCGCCCGTTACCGACGCGGTATAATCGTCAACCGTTGTTTCTTTGACCGTATATTTTGTATTCAGGGGCAAGTCGGATATTGTGAACGATTCGCCGTCTTTAAGACTAAACTCTGCCGTTCCCGTGCCGCTTGTAACTGTAATCGTGCCGGAAGTTTCGCCTTTTTGGGTAGTATACGTTCCGTCAGACACGTTGGTGAGTGTTATATTAAACGTAAACACCTTATCCGCGTCTGTTGCAGGCGCGTTTACAACCTTCTTGCTGACCGTCAGCGAGCCTGTTTCGGGTGCGGGCGGCACATACGTGTTTGTATACGCGACCGCGTTGTCAACAGTGTCTGAAATCGTACCGGTCGCGCTGCCTTCTGTTACTCTGCTGTCATAATAATCGTCGTCATCGGTTTCGCTTACCGTGTACGCTGTACCCGTCGGTATATCCTTTATCGTAATCGACTCGGCATTTTTCAGCTTAACTTTAGCCACGCCGTCCGCGTCAAAGGCGATTTTCTTTTCCGCTCCTTCGGCAGGCTCGTCGCCGTTTACGGTCGTCGGATTGCCCTCATAGCTGTATTCGGCTGTGCTTATACCGTCAAGCGTTATCGTAAACTCAAACGCCTTATCAGCGTCTCCCGCAGGCGCACCGACAACCGTCTTACTGATTGACAGAGCGGTCTTGTCGATACTCGCGCTTACCTGCGCGAAAGCGTATCTTCTGTCAAGGTATGCCGTCGTTGTTGCGTCGCTCTCCGACTGCATTCCGAGAGTTATGCTGTTTCCGTCCGCCGCAGCCTTCAAATCCGTCAGCGCAGCCGGCGTGTCGGCTCCGCTCAGAATGTCGTCCGCTTTCATCGTGCTTTCGGAATGGAACGTATCCGCAAATACTGCCGCATCCTCGTTTGTGACAGCGCGCGATGTGACATCGCCGAATTTTATACCGAATCCTTCGCCGCTGCCATTAGCAATATAATACTCACCTTCGGGCATACCGAGAGATTTGTCATGAGCAGGATCGTTGTATGTTATTGAAACGGGGATTTTAACCTCCGCAGGAGTTTCGTCGGGAGTATTCGGAACATTGTATGTTGCGGTATAGGTTCCTATCTTCTCACCCTCCGCTGTTCCATTTTTCCTCATAAGATCCGCCGTGTATGTAACGGTCTGACCGGGCGCGTACTTTTGCAGATATTTCACAACTTTATCCGGAAGTATCATTTCAAACGCAATCTCGCCGCTTACGATATTGGTCGTATACGGACCGTTCGCTTTAAGTTCCCCTGTTTGCTCCGTGCCGGGAGCGGGCTTGAAGTTCACGTCCCACTGATAAACCTTCGTTTCCCCTTCCTTTTCGTCCACAACGCCGTTACTGTTTCTTTCCACTGCTGCAACCGGCGTATACGTTACCGTCAGCTCCGAACGTCTCGGACTTGTGTCGCTCGTTATGCCGCCTTCGGGATATTCGCTGTATACTTCATCCGTAATATCCTTCCAGGTAAATGTCAGCGTGCCGAGCTTATCATTTTCATGCTTACCCTTATCGGCACCCGTTTGGGTATTCGCATCATCACCGACGTTGGGTATATAGAAGTAATCATATGTAGCCGTTCCGCCGGCAGCCGTCGCTATGATTTCATCAAGCAGCACATCGAACGGCTCTTTTGAGGAATCATCGGGATTATATTTACTCGTATCTAACTCGTGTTGATATTCCGCGTAACGTTTCAGATAGTTCCAGTACCACGCGCTTGTATTTGTACCGTCCTTATCCCACATATCTCTTATGCTTTCGCCGAGTTTTCTCGCAACACCCTCGTTCGTAAGCTCCTCGCCCATGAAAATTACCTGCTTATCCTCGGTAATCTCTATCTTGGGGACTTTTACGTTTACAGCCGTTCTCGGGAAACCCTTCGAGGGAAGATCCGTTACTTCGTCACCGGCTGTTTCGCGCTGTGTATCGCCGGTGCCGGAGGTTGCATCTGTACCTTTGTCGTTTAAGGAATACACGTAGTTTTCAAGCTGTACGTTACCGTTCGTAAGAACCGCGTTACCGCCGATGAAGTCGTCCTTCGCCTTAACGGTAATTTCCGCGTTCCACACGCTGAGCGTGTTTACGCCCTCCGAACAGCCGGGAATCGTCGCACCGTTCCATTCGAGGTAGTACATTTTCTTTTCGCTGTCGTAGTGAAGTATCGCGCTGTTACCCTCTATCTTTCGGTCTTTGCGGAGATTTATGCGTGTTCCTTCAGTACCGAATATATTCTCTACTTTATCGCCTTCTTTATCCTCTATGGTTACCTTGCCGTCCTTTTCGAGTTTCCATGTTCTACCGTCCTCGTCAACGAGGTTAAATCTCGGGTCGATGTAGTCCTTTACCGTGTACGATTCAAGGTTATCGGCAATTCTGCCAACGATGTCCTCCGAGAACGCCTCGGTTATCTCATCGGAGGTGTGTCCCTCGAATACGTTATTGTATTTTGTTTTGCCTACGTTTCCATCCGCTTTTTCATCGTAGTTCGCGGGTATTTTATCTTCATCGTACGCCTCGCCCGCGATCGCGGCAAGGAATTGGATAGACTGATTATAGTCATCACTGCCGCGTTCTACCGAACCGCCGGAAAGCATTACGCAAAGAATTGTGTAGCCTGCGTCGCGGAGCGCGTCCGCAGCCTGCACCGCGCCGCTTGTTTTGATTGTCGCTGCTAATTCCTCCGGTTCCACTGTTCCACTATGATCTTGGTCTGCTTTAGCGTATTTTGTGTCACCAACAGTATCCCCCTTATTAGGATCGAGTGCATCGGACAAATCCGTATCTTTACCGTCCGTGAACAGGATAATATACTTTTTCGTTTTTTCGTCGGGATCAACGCTGCCCGCAAGGCACTCGTTATACGCCTTAAATCCCGCGGCGGTCGATGTGTTACCGGTAAGCACGTAATTGTACTGTCCGTCGTCGTTCGCCATAATGCCGTTGGCTTCACTGCCGTCGCCGCGTTCGCGGTTCAGTATTGAAATAGCGCCCGCAGCGTTATCCGCCGGTTTTGTCCAGTTGAGAAGTTTAAACATGTTGTAATTTGCCGTGCTGTCACCGAAATTCTCCGAACTGAAACGTACCGCCGATACACGGCTGCCGGGCGAGTTTTCGTTCATCTTTGTAACAAATCGTCCGAGAGCGTGCTGCAGCACCTCCGACTTAACTCTCGTCGTGTTTTTCTTCATATATACGTGCGACCAGCCGTTCCCATCCATACCGTTGCCGCCGGTGCTGTAGAAACAGCAGAGGTGACCTTGATCATCGAGGAAGAACTTTATCGGCTCAAATTTCGTAGGCTGATAGTAGTAATATTTGCCGCCCTCTTTTCCTTCGTCGATTTCATTCCTGACTTCTTCATTAATCTTGCCCTCGGCGGTCACATCCGAAGTGCCGGTAGTATAGCCGTTGTAATAGTATTTCTTATCATCGCCCACGTCATCTCTCATAGCGTGCATGTATTTTGCCGTGCCTACTTTAAGAATATCCGACCAATGCGAGTCCGATGTTACGTAGTACCAACCGGCTCTGTCTGCTGCGGAGGTTTCGGTTATTTTATCATCAAGTCTCGCCGTCGCCGAATTGTTTGCGTTCGCGCTGAAATACGGCAGCCCTTTCTCCGTCGAAGGCTCCGTTGTCGGCGTAAGCGTCCACGGCTGCGCCTGTGTTTCGCCCTTGTCCTTTACTTGGGGATCACTCTGATAATCGTTGTAAAGTGTTTTAACGTCACTTGACGATAGAGCTGTGTTAAATATGTATACGTTATCAACGTACAGATCCTGTCCGTCGTAGCTGTCTGTCAAGCCGCCGAGAATAACGCGGCAGTTTTCAGGCAGAGTTATATTCATATTATATCCACTGCCGCCGGGGACATGACCGAATGTATCACCATCCGGCAATGCGGCGATTTCGCCGTCTTTATATACTTTTACATTTGTTTTGCTGCTGCTTGCATCATAATTAAATGTAAGCGTGTATGTGATAGGCGTATTGTTTTTAACGATTGTGTCAAAATCCTTCGCGCTGTAAATCTGAGTACCTTCTCCATTTCCGCCTTCACCGATTTTCAGTCTTGGGGCACTGCTCCCACTTCCTCTGTATATGTTTACATAATTTTTTTCCGTATTATTAAGCGGACCTATATATAATATTTGATCTTCGTTACTATTTGAGGTAGTGACCGTTTTCTCGTCTTTTCCGTACTTATGTGCGGAGTGCAAAGTAAAAGATACGGTGAAATTCTTATTGTCCGATGTATTCAACTCGCCGTTAAGCAGCAGCGCTTTTTTTAACAGGTTGTTGTTGCTTTTTACGTATGATATGTTAAGTCCTTCATTTTCAGACCAGTTAAATTGATTCCAAGGTGCATTGTCTTTTTCTGTACCGGTGGCATATGCTTTGTCTACTACATCTTCGCCGGAATCGCTAAAGCTTATAGTGGAATCGGCAGCGCTGACTGCGTCTATCATTTGTGCATACTTTCCGTCGGTGTCTAACTCAGTGCCGTCAGCGTTCATCTTGGTACGGTTTATGCCCCACGTTCTTGCATTGTCCGAGTCACTCGGATGTGGTGCGCCGTTATAAAATAATGTGTTCTTTTGAAAATCATAATAGCTTAAAAGAGCATCCTTGCCCGGCATACCCTCGTCGTCCGGTTCCGCCGGTTCTTCACCCGTATAATGCACCGTCTTGCCGTCCCAATAGCCTATCGGCACGTACTCGTTTGTGGTCGCACGCTTGTCGAATATGTAATAGTTGTAGCCTGTGTAGCTGAGAGACGAGTTGTCGGTGTTTTCGGTCGGGTTTATTCCCGTGTTGCTTTCTTCTACGCTCGGGTTGACACTATTGAGAATCGCATTGACTTCATTGTTGGTAAGGATTTTGTTCTCAGTCTCCATATTAACGCCATCGGATTCGGATGTAACGTCTGACATCTTGACTTTTACCGTTTCCAGAGCAACATCCGCATCGGTCCCCTCAACTATGCCGGGATGACCTGCAAACAGCTTACCGTCGGACTGTGTAATCTTGGTAAATGTTTTATTGCCGTCCGCGTCTCCCTCGGATGAGAACGCCATACTTCCCGACGCGTCGAGAATAAGACCAACGTCCGCCTTGTTGTTGCCGACGAACCAGGACTCCAAATCAAGCTGATATGTGCGCTCGTCCTCGCTTAAAACGGAAGCCGTTTTATCCGTGTGCAAGCCGTCTGTGGTTTTGTAAACCTTCGCGTCGGTAAGCGGGGTTTTTGTCCAGTCGATAGTTCCTTCGGCGCTGCCGCCTACCGAAATTTCCCCATCCGCAAGCCGCGCGTTTACTCTTGCCTTCGCAGTATCTTCTGCATTTTCGGCGCTTTTCATTATATATTTTCCATCTACGCCCGTTATCGGAGTTTTCGCCAAGTTCAAATTGGTGCCGGTCTCAACGGCGCCTTCCGGGTAGCCCCACGCCGCGGCAGTGTCCTGTTCGAGATTGTTTAAATCTTCTGTCGTGCCGTAAACAGCCTCGTCATTCGAACCCGCAACCTGCACGCCCGCGCTTTTGAAAAACGCGTGCGCCTTTACGATGTGAACATTGGGAGTGTATGTTATAACAAGGTTACCGTTTTCGTCAATCTTCGCAGCGTCCTGTCCCGCAGAAATCGAGAAGCCCTGAAATTCCTCATCGGTAATACCGAAAACCTCGGGCGTTATTGTAATGCTGCCTGTTGCGCTGTCGAAATTTGCACTTCCTTCTTCAAATGTGCCTTCGCAGGTATAGTCGCCATCAGATTGTTGGTAAATACACCCTTTTAGCTCTACTGCGTCGGTTTCGCTGTCGGAATGCCATGCGCGGACAAGATATTCCATAACCGTTGTTCCGGGCTTTGGATTACCGTCTCCTTTAAAGTCATACGCCGAAACCGGCAGCGCAACATTCATCATTGAAATCATGGTGAACATACAAATCAAGCCCGCCGTGAAACGGCGCGCCGCAATTTTAAATGTGGGTCTTATTCTGCTTGTTTTCATGGTTCGCTACTCCTTAAATAACGTGATTTTAACACCCCCCCCCCCGTTTCTTACGAGGGGGTTTTAATTTATAATATACGGCAAATATACCATAAAACAGCACGATTGTCAAGAGTTTTTTTGTGCATTATTCACAACATTTTGTTGTAATTTTACATTTTTCTACAAATTTTTATTGTATTTTTATTGTACCCCCTCCCCATATTGACGCAAATTAAAACACCTCTCCCAATTATTCGAGAGAGGTGTTTTTTGTGATATTATTCCTCGTAATATGTCGGCGTCAGGTAGTCGAAACAGTCGGTATTTTTTTATTTTATATATATGAAAAAAATGTTGTCAATATTGTAAATTGTTTATCCGATAATATCAATTTTGCATCGGCTTTTTTCGTCGTCGATGATTATTTCGCCTATACCGTCGGCGGTAATGCTGCCGCCGTAGGGGTTTTTGACGCTCGTGATACAGCCCTTTACCGTCGCGGTTACGTCGCTTTTTTCAAACGACAGGTCGCAGTCAATCATCTCGCAGTCCTCCAGTACAAGCCCTTTCGCGTAGCAAAGCGGCTGCGTACCCTTTATTTTGCAGCGCACAAGGCGCAGGTTTTCGCTGTACCACGCGAGGTACTCGCCGTTTACGACGCTGTCGTACACCGTCACGTTTTTGCTGTGCCAGAACGCGTCCTTCGTGTCGAGAACGGAACCATGTATCGTCATGTTTTCGACGTACTGGAACGAGTACTTGCCCGTCATATGCAGGTTTTCGATTTCCACGTTCCGACAGCGCATAAACGGATATTCGGACGTGAGCGTGCAGTCCGTGAGCCTTACGTTTCGGCAGAACCAGCCAAACTCCACGGAGTTAATGCCGCACTTTTCGAGCGTTATATTGTCGCATTCGCGCAGCGCCTTAATGCCGCCGAGACGCGTGTTTTTGATTTCAATGTCGGCGTCGTACCAAAGCGCGGCGCGGCATGTGTCGGTCATTTTGCAGTCCGTTATAACGGCTCCGCGCGTATGCCACAGCGGGTAGCGGAGCTTAAACGTGCAGCCCTCTATCTCGAGGTCGGACGTTTCTTTAAGAGCAGACTCGCCGTCTGCCTCGCCCGCGAACGTGCAGTTTACGAGACGCGCGCCGCTTATGCCGTAAAAAGCGCGCTCTTCGTCGGTCGTTTCGTTTATGTAAATTTGCATATCCATATTCTCCCATTACAAAATCTATATATATTTTACAACAAAGCTTATGAAAATGCAAATACATTTATATCGAATTTGCCGATATTCTCTTTTTACGCGCTCAAATTCAAAAAAGATGTTGACATATAAGGATTTTTATTGTAAAATAACATAAGTACATGAAAGAGGTGTTAATTATGCGTTACACAATGTCCGCAAAATTAAATACTCTCCTACTTCTAAGCTGAACGGGCAATGGTGTCTTCAGTTTGGTTTTTCTGTACTGTTTAGGTATCGGAATTATGCTGGGTCCCATTGCGTGGCTCAGCTTTTTTGATGAATATCGTGCAGGGCTCGCAATGTACCCCGAATGAAAGGAGTCGGTTTTATGAATTACAAAAAATATCAGAAAATGTACCACCCCGTGCCGCTTGAAAACCGCGAGTGGCCCGATAAGGAAATCACGCATGCGCCGGTATGGTGCAGCGTGGATTTGCGCGACGGTAACCAAGCGCTTTACTCCCCCATGACGACCGAGGAAAAGATTGAATTTTTCAAGTTCCTCGTAAAGATTGGATTTAAGGAAATCGAGGTCGGTTTCCCCGCCGCGTCGCACACGGAGTTTGAGTTCTGCCGCCGCCTTATCGACGAGGGACTCATTCCCGACGACGTTACCATTCAGGTGCTCACGCAGGCGAGAACGCACATAATCGAAAAGACGATAGAGGCTGTCAAGGGCGCGAAAAACGCCATTATCCACCTCTACAACTCCACCTCGACGCTCCAGCGCGACGTTGTGTTCAACAAGAACAAGGACGAGATCAAGCAGCTCGCCGTTGACGGCGCAAAGCTCGTAAAGAGCCTTGTTTCGGGCAAGCTTGACGGCAATATACGCTACGAGTATTCGCCCGAAAGCTTTACCTGCACCGAGCCGGATTACGCCGCCGAGGTTTGCAACGCAGTTATAGACGTGTTCGAGCCGTCGGCTGACAACAAGGTTATAATAAATCTGCCCTCGACGATAGAGGTCGCAACCGCGAACGTGTACGCCGACCAGATCGAGTACATGTGCAAGCACCTCCATCACCGCGAGAACCTCGTTATAAGCGTACACGCGCACAACGACCGCGGAACGGGTGTCGCGTCGAGCGAGCTTGCGCTTTTGGCGGGCGCGGACAGAGTTGAAGGCACGATATTCGGCAACGGCGAGAGAACCGGTAACACCGATATTATCACGGTCGCACTCAATATGTTCTGTCAGGGTATCGACCCGATGCTGAACCTCGAAAACATAGACGAGCTTATCGAGGTATTCGAGAAGTACAACAAAATCCCCATTCACCCCAGACACCCCTACGCCGGTTCGATGGCGTATGTGGCGTTCTCCGGTTCGCATCAGGACGCAATCAAAAAGAGTATGGATCGTTTCGGCATAAGCCCCGACAACAAGTGGGCTAACCCGTACCTCACGATCGACCCGTCGGACATCGGCAGAAAGTACGAGCCTATCCTCATCAACAGTCAGTCTGGCAAGGGCGGCGTAAGCTTTATCATGGAAAACAAGTACGGCTACAGACTGCCCAAGAAGATGCTCGTCGAGTTTTCGGGCATTATAAACGATATGTCGGACGAAAAACAGACGGTGCTTTCAAACCACGAGATACATCAGGCGTTCAAGGATTTGTACGTGAACACGTCCGAACCGATAAAGCTGCGTTTCTACCGTTCCGGCGAGGACGGCGAAAAAACGACGCTTTCGGCTACGATTGAAACGGACGGCAAGGTGTCGTCGATAAGCGGTACGGGCAACGGCCCCTTGGACGCGCTCTGCAACGCGCTCCGTCCGTATCTCGGCAAGCGGTTCGAGATAAGCTCCTACGACGAACACGCGCTCGAACGCGCGTCCGATTCGAGAGCAGCGGCGTACATTTCAATCCATATCGGCGACGGCGTGTACTGGGGCGCAGGCGTTGACGGCAATATCAACACCGCGTCAATCTACGCGCTCATATCGGCTGTGAACAGAATGCTCTCGGCTGAATAAAAACGAAATTAAAAAACGGATTTGCCGTTAAGCAAATCCGTTTTTTTGTTATCTCATAAGTCCGACGAGCTTTGAGTGGGCGCGTGTCGTCCACGCGTCGTCTATGTACACGGCTATGGGCAGCGTGTACCTTTCGCCGTCCACGTACACGATTTCCGAACCCGTCTGCATAAGCGCGGTATGACCGTTCAACATTCCCGCGACCGTCTCATGCTCGCCGAGCCATTCAACCGCGCCGCCGTTATCCTCGAAAAATTTCCGCACCGCGATTTCGTTCTCGTAAACCTCCGGCACGTCGCACGGCTCGCTGTCGCTCCACGCGTAAATTTCTATCGTCCACGCGTCGGGGTTAAATTCCTCCGGCAGCGTGTAACCCAAATTTATGTCGGTCGCCGTCTTTAACGGCACGGATTTTGCCGGCACGGACTTTGTAAAGCAGCCCTTTAAAACTCCCGCGTCGTCGTACACCGCCGCGGCAAACACGGCGTTTCCGTTCACGAAGTAATTTTTAACGGCGTTTACCGCCTCGAGCGTCTTTCCGTCCTCGCTCATCAGCGCGGTGTTGAGCGTGAATATATCGCTCGACGCGACGGTTATCGTCGTTTCCGCACTCATGCCGCCGCTTTTCGCCGTTACGGTTATTGTGTCTCCCTCATTCGCGCCTTCCGGCACGGTAAGCTGACCGTCAGCCGTAATCGACGCTCCCGCGCCCGTCACGGCATATTCGACTGCGCTGTCATATTCAAGCGGTTCGCCCTCACGCAGAAACCGCGTCTGTAGCTGTGTCGCGCTCGCGGCTGTCACCGTCTGCGGCGGCGATACAAACTCAATCGCGTCGGGCTTTAAGACCGTCACCTTTACGTTATCGACAATGGTATTCGGCTCAACTCGGATATGCTCGGGTCCCACGCCCGACGAGGCGTACATTTCATTCATCAGTATCAGATACGCGTTTTTCGTTTCCGTTACCTCGCCGTTTTCACCGAGCGTTTCGGCTACCATGTCGATTATGCCGTTCGCCGTGCCGTATGTGCCGATAAGCTTTATGTGGTACGTAGCGTTCGTATCAACGGGGTTGTAATAAATGTAGTTACCCTCCACGCCGCCGTACGCAGCCATGGTGAGCACGTCGTTGCGCATAACGGCTCGTATCGACGTACCGCCCTTTTTGTTGTCAGCCGAGCGCAGCGTTATTCCCGCGTCGGGGGCTTTAAACTGCACGTCCGCCTCGAATATCGCCTTTGTGAAAAGCTCCTCGCCCCATCCGTCCAAATCGACGGCTGCACTCGTCGTTTCCGTTCTGCCGCTTTCGTATATAACATCGTCAGCCGCATACGCCGACGCGGCGCACGCCGCAACTACGCCGACGGTCAGAGCCGCGGCCAAAATCTTCTTTATTTCCATATTTCGTACCTGCCCTCGCTTTCCTTAACGTTAAGTCCGAGATTTGATGCGACCGCGCTTATTTCCGCGTAGAATACGCCGTCTATGATTTCGGGCCAGTCGTTTATAATGGACGGCTCGCCGTTGACGATCATCTCGGAGTGCTTTACGGTCGTTTCAATCGTGTTTCCGTTATACGACGCTTTAAGCGTTTCGCCGTCTATCCCGTAATCCACGCCGAGCGCGCCGAGAACCGCGCCTATATCGCCGTAAACGCCCTCCATTTTGTACGCGTCAGCGTCAATTTCCCTGCCGTCCGCGACAATCACGACCGTCTTTTTCTCACTCGTCTGCGCCTGCTTTACGCCCGTGTTCACGCCGAACATAACCTTAAACGTCTTTGCCAGCCTTTGCATAGGCGTTAACGATGTTTCCGCTTTCGGCGGCTCGGCTGATATGCCCTGCTCTCTTGTCTGCGGCATTGTCGTTGTCAGTCCGTCGGTCGCCGCAAAATCCTTAGTGCTGAGCTTTACCGACACGTTTTGCAGTCCGGCGCGCTTAGCCGTTACCGTGACCTCACCCGCCTTGCGCGTTGAGCGCAGGAATATGCGGTTCGTGCCGCACTCGGCGTACACGTAATTATTCGAATGGTTCAAATCCTTAATACCGCTGTTGTAGCCGCCGAGCATAACGGCGTTACCCGTGACCTCAAAATCAATCCTGTCGTAATCAAGCGGACACACGTTTCCGTTTTCGTCAACGACCTCAACGTCCACATACGCAATATCCGCGCCGTCGGCAAGCCAGCCGTCGGGGCCGGTCACGGGCGTAAGGCGTATCTGTGCCGGCTCGCCCGCGGTGTCTATGCGCTGACGCGTAAGCTCATTACCCGCGCCGTCATAGCCGACCGCCTCGATATAGCCGTGCTGCGTAACGTCGATATTCGGGAACGAGTACACGAACCCGTTTGTCGGCTCCTTGCACTCTCCCTTTTCCTCGCCGTTTACAAACAGTTTTACGCTCGCGACATTCGACGCGATAACGTAAACCGTTTTATGCTCCGCGTCACGGAGCGCCGTCGTGCCCGTGTACGCGAACGCATCGTCCTTTTCCTCGTACACATACGCGTTTTTATCGGTCGGGTAGTTCCAGTGACCCACAAGGTAGAGCGACGGCTTATCCGACTGCATTACCTGATACGCGTAAAAGCTCTGCTTTTTTATTCTTACGGGGTCAACACGTCCACTCATGCGCGCGTTTTCCGTACCCTGCTGTCTGCCGTGCTGGTTCGAGTCCGACCAGCAAAGAGCCGCTGCCGCGCCGTAAAACGGGTTCGCGCTGTTCACCTGCGTGCTTTGCGAATAAAACTCGTTGTACGCCGCCGCGTCGGACAGCACGAAATCCTCGGCTGTCAGGTCATACGCGTCCTTGTAGCTTACCTTCGAGCCGCCGGAGAACGCGTTTTTATAGTCGAAGTCGGGCGGCGAATAATCGTCCCATACGCGTCTGGGCGACTCCTCTCGGTGGTACTCCGTCTCAACGATCACCCTCGCGTCACGCGCAGCCTTGCCCTCGTCGGTAAACTCCTTACCGTTCCAGACGTTTCTGCCGAGCATCGTGCCGACGTACTCCGACTCCGCGACGGTCGCCGCGTCAATTATACTGCGCGAACCGATATACCGTCCGCCGTTCGGGTCGAGCGATTTTTTTAGCTCCGTCATTTCCTTCATATGCTCGGTGCTGTTCGCGCTGTTGCCCGACTCGTAGAACACTATCGAGGGGCTGTTGCGGAAATAAATAATCGTGTCGCGCATTACCTCGACGCGCTGATCCCACTGTCTGCCGCTTACGTCGCCCTCCTTGTCGCCGGCGGGCTGAACGCAGACTATGCCGTATTTGTCAAACGAGCGTATATCCGCGGGCTGCGCCGCAATATGCATCCAGCGTATGAAGTTGGCGTTACTCTCGCGTATAAGCTGCGCATCGTAATCCTTGAGCCAGTCGTTCGCCACGCCTATAGCAGCCCACTCGTTCGCGCTCCTCTGCGCGTAACCTGTGAGCCAGTAATACTTGTCGTTAATGAACACGCCGCCGTCCGTGCCGCCCTTTGCCTCGACCTTGCGAAAGCCCGTGACGGTTTTCGTAACGTCTTTGACCTCACCGCCGACCTTTACGATCGTGTACACCGTGTAAAGGTACGGGTCGTCGGGCGACCAGAACCGCAGATTTGACGCGGACGCCGACGCGGTAAGTACAGCCGTTTCAAGCGATGCCGTACTTGTCGCCGACGGGTTTTCGTCATACGCGTCGGCGGGAACTATCGACAAATCGTAATTCTTTTCCGTGTCCGACGCGCTCTCGACCTTCACCGTCTCCGAGGTCATTGTCGCGACGACCTTTCCGTCGTTGTCCGCGACGACCGCCTCCAGCGTCACATCGGCAGCCGCGCCGCTTTCGTTTCTTACCTCGGTTTCAACGTGAATATCCGCGCTTTTGCCTCGTATGTTGAAGTTGTCGGCATAAATATAGCTGCCCTTTGTACGCAGATTTGAATAAAGCGGCAGCGTTTCGTACACGCTGTCCTTTATATGCAGAATTACGTCTCGCGTAAGTCCGCCCATGTCGGGGTTGAAGTCCTTCGTGTTCCACTGGAACGCCGCGCCGTCGTTCGCGCCCGGTTTCGATCCCGGTTTCGTCTCGGCTATGATTTGTGTCATGCCGCGCGAGGACGTGTTGTCGAGCGCGACCGCGATAACGTTGTCGCCGCCGTAATTTACGTACTTCGTAATATCCATGCCGAACGGCGACACGCCCGCCTCGTAATAGCCCGCCATAGCGCCGTTCACGTACACATACGTGCCCTGACGCGCGCCTTCAAACTCGATAATGACCTTCTTGCCGCTGTGCTCGGCGGGGATTTTAAAATGCTTTCTGTAAAAAGCGATACCCCGATACGAGCCGCCGTCGCCCGCGTCGTTCGCGACGTTGCGGAACGAATCCTCGTCGTTAAACGTGTGCGGCAGCGACACGTCCTTCCACGAACTGTCGTCAAAACCAACCTCGTAGAATTTATGACCCGCGGCGTCGACCGTCGTGTCAACAGCGTCGTTTAAGGGCCACGTTGACGAATACGGCTTTGAGAATTTCCAGTCTGGATTAAAATTGTAATCAGCCGACGGCGCGTCGGGCGGCGTGTACGTTTCCGCCGCGTGAGCCGCGGTAATGCCGCACTGCAGCATCACTGCCGCCGTAAGCAGTATTGATAGGATTTTTTTCACACTGTACCCCTCCCCGTTACTTTATTTTTGTCTTTGCGAAACGTCCGTAATTTCTGTATAAATTATATCATGCCGCCTTAAAAGTGTCAACATAAAGCGCCGCCGCGCTATTGCGTTTTTGCCCGAAATATGATAAAATAATATGTATAATACGTAACGAAAATTTACGGTAAGGGGGCGGCTGACGTGAACATTCACCTCGAATTACGGCGTTTCGCGGCGCTTGTTTTAAGCGTGGTTTTATTGCTGTGCCCCATTACTCCCGTACACGCGGAAACCGCCGTTCAATGGGGCGATACGAGCTTTGACGGCGGCGCGTTTTCCGCGTCCGTATCGGACGCGGCGGACGGTCAATCGCTCATTTTAGCCGTGTATTCCGAAAACAGGCTTGTCGGCATCAGCATCGGCGCCGCGCGTGACGGCAATGCTTTTGCGGAAGCATCAATCGAAACGGCGGCGGACACAGTAAAGCTGTTTCTGTGGGATATGGAAAGCATGACGCCCGCGTGCGGCGTGCTGTCAACGCTCACACGCGATGACACGCCAACGACAACACCGGAACCGACTCCTACGCCAACGCCTACTCCTACTCCGGAGCCAACACCAACTCCAACCCCCACACCAACACCGTCACCAACTCCCACGCCTACACCGACACCCACGCCTACGCCTACACCCGAACCTACTCCCGAGCCTACGCCTACACCGACACCTGAACCGACACCCACGCCCGAACCGAATATCGACACGTCGCGCGTACCCGACAGTTTGGAGGAGCTCCAATCCGCCAACGACGCGGCGATTGACGCCCTTGCGGAGCTGCCGGCATACGACGGACGCAAGTACGGCATTGTAACGCCCGTCAGAACTCAACAAGGCAATATCTGCTGGGCATACTCCGTTACGGGCGCGGCGGAAATAAATATTCTGCGAAAGGGAATTGACGCGAACGCGTCAGCCTCGACGCTCCACTTTAACGAGCAGCATCTCGCCAACGCCTTCTTAAATCCCGCCATCGACCCATTGGGCAACAATCTGCCCGATTATAGCGAGTCCTTCGTCGGCTGGTATTCCGGTGCCGGAACGCACGATGCTGTTTACGCGATGTTTCGCTGGAGCGCACCCGCGCTTTCGACCGTGTCGGACGAGGAACGGATAAGCAAGCCCGCGTACCTGCTCGAAAACGCAATCAATATCCCCGACAGCAAGACCGGCATAGACGCTTTAAAACGCGCAATCGTCAAATACGGCGGCGTAGCGGTATGCTGGGATTGCAATGGCGGATTGTACCAAAAGTACTATTATAACAACAATTTTTCCGACGGTGTGCATGGGTCGGGACACGCGAGCGTTATAGTCGGTTGGAACGACACTATGAGTAAAGACCATTTCTATTACAGCGACAATACCCTGTGTCCCGCAACGCGCGACGGCGCGTGGCTTTTGAAAAACAGCTGGGGCACAAACTATGGCTTAAAAGGCTACTACTACGTGTCCTATGACGTTCCGCTGTATAAATGCTTCGCTCTGGATATGTGCTCCCCCGATACGTACGATAACAGCTACCACTACGATACCGCCGTGACAAGAAGCTCAAGCTGGTCGCTTGATTCCGGTGCACGCGCCGCGGCGATGTTTGAAGCGCGAACGGCGTTTGCCGACCGCCGCGAGCTTATTACCGGCGTGAACGTGGCTGTAAACGAGGGCGGCAATTATAAAATAAAAGTAAAAATTTACAAAAACCCCCGCGCCGACTTTACCGACATATACAGCGCGGAAAACGACCCCGAATCGGGTGAGCTTGTCGCCGAGGCGGAGTCGGATACGCTTTTGTACCCGGGAGCGTACACGGTAAGGCTCCCCGAGCCCGTTGAACTGGAGCAAAATCAAGTATTCAGTGCGGTTGCGGAGCTGACAAACGGAGCAAAAATACGCCTTGTGACCGAATACGAAAAAACTGACGGCAAATATCCCGCCAACGACATGACCTTTTCAAATTCCGGCGACGGTGGGACAAATACGCGCTTGAAAGGGTCACATGTCGCTCAAATTAAGGTATTCACGAAAAACGAAGCCTTGTCCGATGAGGAGTATAAGGGTAAGTCCCTCGATTACGCGGATATTCGTTTTGACCGCCGCAGCGTGCCGTATGACAGCCAAAATCCGCCGCACCCCGAGCTCACCGTATATTTTGACGGCAAGGAGCTTACCGAGGGCGAGGATTATACAGTGAAATACCCCAACCCCACCGGCTTGGGACGGTTTTATGCAGTCGTTACGGGCACGGGCGATTACGACGGAACACGCGAGATAGACTACTCCGTAAGAAAAGCCCCCGCGCCGCCGAACAAACCGCAGCGGGACATGGAAGTCGAGGGCGATTACGTGACCTACAAGGACGTGCCGCTGCCCGACGGCTGGGTCTGGGGCGAACCCGATACACCGATCGACCCGACACGAACCACCTGGGTCAAGTATCAGGGCGATGACGCGGAATGCTATCAAAACAATTACGCGGACGTCCGTGTGGTAATCAAAACGTAGGGGCGAACCGTGTTCGCCCGCGTGCGGCGGGTCGCCGCCCCTACGTACAAAAAAATCACCCCGAGGGGTGATTTTTTCTTCTTAAACAATACACCTTTGATATTGTGTATAAAAAATTATCAACATTACTCGAACTCCTCCGCGACCGCAAGGATTTTTAACTTTCCGTCGGTCACGGCATATATTACGGCTCTGTCGTCAAGATATTTAAGAGTGCTGTCCTTTAAATCCGTAACGTCAAATACGGGGTTCGCATTATAAGCTAAATAGAGAGCGTCACACATAAATTCCTTTTTGTTTTGAATTTGATAATTATACGTGTTCACCACTCTGTCCACGCCCATAACGTTTATTTTATACATGGACGACCGTTCGTCGTAATACATTTTGTCAACCGCTCCATGCTGCGCGTCGGCATGTATTGTTTCACCTTTTGTTACAATCAAAAAATCCCCATAGTTATACGCATACGCACTGTAAGCGCTGCCGTTATTGAGCGCGCCGATAATTTGAACAGAGCTGCTTTCATCTTCAACATAATCGGCTGCGTCAATCATTTTTACGCCGTCCCTGAGTTTAATATCGCCGAGTGAATTTGTATCAGCCGAATATGCCCCGTCCGTAATTTCGGTTCCGTTCAAACCGCTGATGATTCTAATTCGCTGCGAGGAGTCAAGCCTGTATGTTATCACTCTGTCCTTGACCGGCTTGAGATTTTTAGCTTGCAAATCCGTCCAGCTCGCATCGTCCGGCAGATTGTAAGCGTATTGTCCTGCGGCATTTATAAAGTCAACGTCGCTTTGTTTGTAGTAATCATATGTCAGGCGCTCTCCGGCGGCGGTCGTTATGTTTATTCTGCAGACCGCGCCGGCGGAGCGATACATACTGTTTATAACAGCGTAATTTTTCATTCCGACATATTCCTCCGCGTAGGATATGTATCCGAAAGCGTCTGTATAAAATGTGTACAGGGCAAAGACTGATAAATTATCCGATAGATTGGTGTTAATCGGATAGCAACACTCGTCGCCGAAATAACAGCATGCTCCGTTCGCGATAGTGTTTCCTTTTGTCTTGGTTACAATTCCCGTGCCGTATTTGCGTGCAACGGTGATAATATTGTCACATTCCTCAAATCTGCAGTACGGCTCGGACTGAACAGACAGCACGTCGTACTTTTGCAGTTCCGCAAGGCTTGCAGCGTCGCCTTTGACCGTGATATTTTGCTCTGCGGATACGGTGAGCCTGTCTGATTGTGTCAGCTCCGGATCACAGGCAAGCAGTTTTATTTCCGTCAATCCGTCGTTCGACGTCACCTCGTCAACCACCGCGTCCGTATAGTATGTAATGTTCACACTGTCATATATAACATCACTTTCGCCGTCCGCAGCATCGGCGGTCAGAGTGACAGTGCCGAAATAATTTCCGATAAGATAATCCTCTATCGCGTTTTCGGCGTTAATGGGGTAACCGTTTACCAACCAGTCGGCGTTCCCGCTTATCCTGCAGCGTATTCTTGACGTTGACCCTTCGGCATAAAAATAGAGATTTTCGCTGTCCGAGTGCATGTCATCATAAAAATCCGCCGCAGCAAATGAAACGGAATTTACAATAAGCTGCTCCGAACCGACAGGCTCGCAGAACGGCTCATAATCCTCATCCCAGACAAACAGTTTGCAATCCGAGGTTCCCGCCGTGTACCATACATTGTCGGCATCGGCAAGAGAAAATTGACCGTTCTCGCTGACATTTATATAAGCCAACGCTCCTTCGTCATATACGGCAAGAATATATTTCGGAGTAATTCCCCCGCCGGGAACGACGTATTCTGCCGTAATGTCGCCAACCAGCTTACCGCCCACAGCCGCAAATTGACCGTCTATCGACACGTTGCTGCCACCGGCTCCGCTGCCCGCCGATGCCGACAGCGGCATTAACATAATCGCCGAAACCGACAGCGCAGTTAAAAGGCTTAAAAGTTTCTTACTCATTTTCACGTTCCTTTCTTTATTCTGTTGTCGCGCAATCACGGCTTGCGTACGCCGCTTCCCCTTTCCGATAAAATAATATGAATGCAGCTTGTCCCACACAAATAAAAATGCGTGGTATAAATCTATACCACGCACAAAAACGCGGCTTAGATTTAATGTTACCACACATTTTATCGTTATTTGAAACACTGCAGAAATTTGCATATAACACAAAGTATTCAAATATACAAAGCCGGCATTTTTCAATGCAAACTTTGTTATTATATGCAAAAACAGAATATTCCATACGGAACATTCTAAAAACATGTATTAAAAAAACAGTGTCACGCGCTTTCGCGCACAACGATAAAATAATGTGGTATTGTTAGTATATCATTGTTTTTTGAAAATGTAAAGGGTTTTATGAAAAAAAATGTAAATTTCTGGAAATTTTATGTGCGATATGTGCGCCGCACGCCGTGAGCCTCCCTTGTCAAAGGGAGGGGGACCGCCGAAGGCGGTGGAGGGATTCATTGTAAAATATATAAAAGGAATCCCCCAGTCACGCTGCGCGTGACAGCCCCCTTTGACAAGGGGGCCTCACGATGTTCGCCCGCATCACAAAAAAATCACCCCGAGGGGTGATTTTTCATTTTTGAAACAATATTCCTTTTTTAAGTCTGTCGCACGCGTCGTAATAGCTTTCGGGCGTGCCGATGTCTATTCTCACCGCGTCGAACACATACGCGTACACGTCGCGCTGCCCTATGAGCCACGGAATAAAATGTCCGGGCGCGTCGGGGTTATTGCCCTCGGCGAGGTACTTATCGATAAGCGGCAGCGTGTCCCTCTTGTACAGATAAAACGGCGGAACGCCCAGATCCGACTTCGGCTTTTCGGGCTTTTCCTCAAAGCTTATAACCTTGCCGTTTCCGTCAAGCTCCACAACGCCCATCGAATGAAGGTCGCTCTTGTTCTCAATCGTGTGGGCGCAAATCATGTCGCAGCCCGTTTCACGGTATTTCGCGGTAAAGTCGGTAAGCGGGAAATCGAATATATTATCGCTCGCCATTACGAGAATTTCATCGTCGATATTCTCATTATCGATAACGTACTTCAAATCGCCTATCGCGCCGAGACGGTTCTCGTTCGAGGTGGTATGGTCGTTTAAGACCTTGACCGTCTTGCCGCCCTTGTACTCGGTTTTCGCCCACTCCTCAAACTGCGCGTGGAATTTTTCGTTCGTGACGATGTAAATATTTTCTACCTCGCCCACCTCGTCAATCTTATCCGTCACCATTTCGAGGATAGTCTTGTCGCCGAGACGCAGAAGAGCCTTCGGCATATTATCCGTAAGCGGGCGCAGTCTTGTGGCGTAGCCCGCAGCCAACAGTACACACTGCATTTTCTTTCTCCTATGGTCTTACGATTACTTATTGTTAAATTTCTCGACGAGCGCGTTGATTTTGTTGACGGGGTCGAGCAGCTTGGAAATCGTCTCGTCGTGGTTCAGCGTGTCTATGAGAAGCGACATATATTTCGACATGTCGACCTCACAGTACCACTCGCGCGACGCAAGGTCGGGATTTCTGTATATGAGGTTTGTCGTGAATATCTTGTCTATTACGCCTTCCTCGTAGGCGCGGTCAATACTCTCAAGACCGTTTACGAACAGTCCGAACGTCGAGAACACGAATATTCTCTTCGCGCCGTCCGCTTTTAATTTCCTTCCGACGTCTATAACGCTCTCGCCCGACGAAATCATGTCGTCAACGATTATAACGTCCTTGCCGGTTACCTCGCGTCCGAGGTACTCGTGCGCCTCGATCGGGTTTTTGCCGTTTACGACGCGCGAATAGTCGCGGCGCTTATAGAACATACCGAGGTCAAGCTTTAATACAGACGAATAGTACATACATCTCTGCATACCGCCCTCGTCGGGAGAAATGACAATTGTGTCAAACTTGTTGAGCGATATGTCGGGAACGTTTCTCGTGAGCGTCTTTATCATCTGGTACGTCGCCTGCACATCGTCAAAGCCCGCAAGCGGGATCGAATTTGAAATTCTCGGGTCGTGCGCGTCGAACGTGATTATGTTGCTTACGCCCATGTTCACAAGCTCGTGGAGCATGATTGCCGCGTCGAGCGACTCTCTGCCCTTTCTTCTGTGCTGTCTGCCCTCGTAAAGCATCGTCATAATAACGGTCACTCGTCTCGCCTTACCGCCCATCGCGGCTATGATACGCTTTAAGTCCTGATAGTGGTCGTCGGGGCTCATGTGGTTTTCCATACCGTACATTTTGTACGTAACGCCGTAATTGAACACATCGCAGATGATGTAAACGTCGTGTCCTCTGACGGTTTCGTCGAGCACGCATTTTGCCTCGCCCGTTCCGAACCTCGGGCAGTCTACGTGCGTCACGTATGTTTCTTCGTTTTCGTCGGAGCGAAAGTTCTTTAAGTAGTAGTCGATCTTTGATGTAATTTCCTCGCAGCCTTTCATGCCGATTACGCTCAGCTTTCCCACAACGGGAGCAGCCTCGTCGCTTATAAAGTTGTTTGTCATTATGATTCTCCTTTTTGTCACTCGCATATGTGGCACACTTTACATGATAAATATACCATATATAGTATGTTTTTGCAAGTGACAAGTGGAAATTATTTTATCGGAAAATCGACAAAATTTTACGCTTATGTTACAGTTTTTTTGATAAATTTGTGCGATATATAAGCTCATAAAGCGCGAACACTATCAGTACGTGTATCGGAAACGCCGCGAAATTCTTAATGATACGCGCCGCCGAGAAAACGGCGAACGCCTTCGCGTACAGAACCGACAGCCAATAGGTATTGAGCATTATATTTATGAATAAGGTTATAATAAGCTCCGCGATTACGACGCGCAAAAACGCGTATTTCGGCTCGGCTTTGTACAAAAGCACGCCGTGAACGAGTCCGCCGAGCGCGGCTGATACAGTAAAACCGAAAAAGTACGCGCCGCCGCCCGGGTTTAAAAGGTAGCCGAGTATGTCGCCCAGTCCCCCGACGAGCATCGCGGGAACGGGTCCCAGCGTTATACCCGCCGCAGCCGTCGCCGCGAATGTGAACGTTATGCGGTTGTCGGGCGTAAAAAGCGGGATTTTGAACACACCCAGTACCGCGTGCATCGCGAGCAGCATACCCGCGAGCGCAAGATGGCGCGTATTTGTGAGGTTGCGCGCCGATTGTTTGCAGTTTTCAAGCGTTTTAAGCATAATAAAAACACCTCTTTAATAAAAATTTCGGCAACCAAACATTGCCAAAAAAAGAGATGTCCTGTTTTTTCAGCGGGATGCGGCATACGCACCGCAAGCCCCCGCTTTCGCGGGCGGGCTTTTCGTCGGAACGACAACTCCCCGTTCGTTCCGCACTTTACGCGCATACGCCTACTCTGATGTTCGATTGTGGATATATTATACAACGCTTTTCCCCAATTTGCAATACCAAAAGCAATTATTTTTAAATTTACTCCGACGCGAACCGCAAAAACAGCTTACCTGTACGGTTTTCTGATAAAATATAAAATTGTCACTTTTTGTACTTTACAAATCATTTCCGCGGTTGTATAATTTTATTATCTATACCCGGAGGGATAATTATGGAAGATATATTAAAGGACGTCGCGTCGGCGCACAGGATTGTCGTAAAGGTAGGCACGTCGTCGCTCACATACAGCCGGGGCGCGGTAAACCTCAAATTTGCCGACCGTCTCGCGATGGTTCTGTCCGACCTTAAAAATAAGGGCAAGGAGATCATACTCGTATCGTCGGGCGCGATAGGCGTGGCGATGGGTAAGCTCCGTCTCACCGAGCGTCCGCACGACACAAAGGGCAAGCAAGCGGTCGCGGCGGTCGGTCAGTGCGAGCTGATGTTTTTGTACGACAAGATGTTCGGCGACTACAACAATACCGTAGCGCAGGTGCTTTTGACACGCGAGGATATAGCCGTGCCGAAACGTAAGAGAAATATACAGAACACGATCAACACTCTGCTCGAAATGGGCATAATACCCGTAATAAACGAAAACGATACGGTAAGCTACGACGAGATCGAGATAGGCGACAATGACACGCTTTCAGCCGTCGTGGCGGATATGGTCGACGCGGATTTGCTGATACTCTTTTCCGACATCGACGGTCTTTACGACGACGACCCGCACACGAACAAAAACGCGAACCTTTTATCCGTTGTGTACGACGTTGAGTCGGTAAAAGGCATGGCGGGCGGCGCGGGTACGAGCCGCGGCACGGGCGGTATGGTGACGAAACTCGATGCCGCAGAAAAGGCTACGAACGCCGGTATACACATGATTATAGCGAACAGCAGCAACATTGACGGCATTTATGACATATTGGACGGCAAAAGCGTCGGCACGCTTTTCGTGTCCAAGAATTTTGAAAAGAGGTATGAGGAATGACGGAGCTTTTGGAAAAATGCACGCTCGCGAAGGACGCGTCGTTCAAAATGGCGGGCGTTTCGACCGTCACGAAGGACAACGCGCTCGATGCTATAGCGTCCGCGCTCGTAAGCCGCGCAGACGAGATTATCGCGGCGAACGCGGAGGATATTAAAAACGCGCGCGCAAAGGGTACGCGCGAGGCGATGATTGACCGCCTCACGCTCACAAAGGAGCGCATAGACGGTATCGCGGAGGGCGTAAGGCAGGTAAAATCGCTCGCCGACCCGATAGGCGAGGTCGTCAAGATGTGGAAACGTCCGAACGGTCTGGAGATAGGTCAAAAGCGCGTTCCAATGGGCGTTATCGCAATCATATACGAGGCACGTCCGAACGTCACGGTCGACGCCGCGGCGCTGTGCCTTAAAACGTCAAACGCCTGTATACTGCGCGGCGGCAGTGAGGCGATAAATTCAAACAAGGCGCTCATGCGCGTAATGCAGGATGCGGCATACGGCGCGGGTCTTCCCGAGGGCAGTCTCAACATAATCGAGGACACGTCGCGCGAAACGGCTGCCGAGCTTATGAAAATGAACGGATACGTCGATATGCTCATACCGCGCGGCGGCAAGGGGTTGATCAAATCTGTGGTCGACAACGCGACCGTGCCGATCGTAGAGACGGCAGCGGGTAACTGCCACGTGTACGTCGATGGCTCTGCCGATCTTGATATGGCGAAAAAAATCGTCATGAACGCGAAGGTTCAGCGTCCGTCGGTGTGCAACGCAGCCGAAACGCTGCTCGTCGACAAAAAAATCGCGGACAAATTCATTCCGGTAATATTTGACGCGCTGAAAGAAAAAAATGTCGAAATAAGAGCCGACAAAAACGCAAAGAATATTTACGCGGACGTTCTTGACGCGGACGACGAGGATTATTATACCGAGTACAACGATTATATAATAGCTGTAAAGGTCGTTGACGGCGTCGACGAGGCGATAGCGCATATAAACAAGTACAACACGAAACATTCCGAGGCTATCGTGACGAACGACTACGCGGCGGCGCAGAAATTTTTGAACGAGGTCGACGCGGCTGCGGTGTACGTGAACGCGTCGACGCGCTTTACCGACGGGTTCGAGTTCGGTTTCGGCGCGGAGATAGGCATAAGCACACAGAAAATGCACGCCAGAGGCCCTATGGGGCTTGAGGCTCTCACGAGCATAAAATATATAGTTTACGGCAGCGGGCAAATAAGAGAATGATTTTGGGGAGAATATGTGATGGAAGGCAATGAAACGGAAAACAACTCGGAAATTGCGGATGAAATAACGAGCGAAAGCAATGACGCCGCAGACGAGGCGGCAAACAAAAGCGAAGAAACGGAAGGCGCGGCTCCCGAAAAAAAGAAAAGCGTAAACGTTAAAAAAGCAATCATAATCGCGTCGTGCGCAGCGGGATTTTTGGCTGCCGTATACCTTGGCGGCGCGGCGTTCTACAGCCGACACTTCTTTATCGGCACGAACGTCGGCGGCACGAATGTTTCCAACATGAGCGTCTCCAAAGCCGAGGAAACCGTCGGTAAAAATATGGATAATTACACCTTCACGTTCTTTGAAGAGGACGACAAGCAGGAGACGATAACCGGCGATGAGATCCACCTCACTCACGGCGGCGCGGAGGGGCTTGAAAAAATATGCTCACAGCAAAACCCGTTCGCGTGGTGCTGCTCGTTCAAAACGCGCACGTACCCGCTTAACGCGGCGGTGACGTATGACGAGGACGCGCTCTACAACCGTCTTACGCAAATGGAATTTATGGCGAAAACGCGTGAAAATATAGCGGGAAAGGCGCAGAATATTTACTACGAGAACGGCAAATACGCCATTAAAGACGACGGCGGCACGAAAATAGTGAGCCTAAACTCTCTTTATAAAAAAGTCAAGCCTAAAATTTACGGTCTTTACAAGGGTATGTCGCTCGAAAAGGAAAATTGCTACGAGCCTCTTGCGGCGGAGGACACGATAAAGGGCGTGCTCAATATGCTCAACAAGTATGTCGGCACAAAAATAACATACTTAAACGGCGACTCCTCCACACTGCTCGACGGTTCGACGATAAACGAGTGGCTCACCGTTACGGACGACTATCTCATACGTATAGACGAGGCAAAGGCAAGGGCGTACATCGACGCTCTCGCGCAGGGCTACGACTCCATAGGCAGCGCGCGCACGTTCCACACGACGGGCGGCAGCGACGTGACCGTTTCGGGCGGCAATTACGGCTGGTGCGTTAATAACGCGCAGGAAACGGGTATTCTGCTCGATATAATACGCGGCGGCGAAACGGTTGAGCGCGAGCCCGTTTACAAGCAGCAGGCGCGGGCGCACGGCACGAACGACATAGGAAACACATACGTTGAAATAAGCATAGGCGCGCAGCATATGTGGTATTACAAGAACGGTGCTCTCATCGTTTCGAGCGACATGGTAAGCGGCAACCCCAACAAGGGCAACGCCACTCCGACGGGCGTGTACCGCATAGCGTACACCGATAAAAACGTCACTTTAAAGGGCGAGGATTACGAAACGCCCGTGTCCTACTGGATGCCGTTTAACGGCGGCATAGGGCTGCACGACGCGACGTGGCGCGGCGCGTTCGGCGGCAGCATATACCGAGGCGGCGGCTCGCACGGCTGCGTAAACCTTCCCTACAGCGTCGCGCAGACGCTCTTTAACAACGTTTCGCCCGGCGACCCCGTTGTTGTATATTAAACAAACAATTCAAAAGGGGACACTAAAATTTTAGTGTCCCCTTTTAGTGTCCCTATTTTACACTCCGAGGTACGCGTGAAGTCCTCCGTCGACAGGTATGACCGTACCCGTCACAAATCCCGACAGACTGCTGTCCGCGAGGAACAGCATCGTGCCGAGCAAATCCTCCGGTACGCCGAAACGATCCATCGGAGTGTGCGCGATTACCTTCTTGCTGCGCTCCGTAAGCGAGCCGTCCTCGTTTGTAAGTAAAGTCTTGTTCTGCGTTGTCAAGAACCAGCCCGGCGCAATGGCATTTACGCGCACCTTCTGCGGCGCGAAATGCACCGCGAGCCACTCCGTCAGATTTACGACAGCCGCCTTAGCCGCGCTGTACGCGCTCACCTTTGTAAGCGGGTGGTACGAACCCATCGACGCGATGTTTATTACACACGTCCCTTCCCTGCCGAGCATATCGGGAATGAATACCTGCGACGGTATGATTGTTCCGACGAGGTTCAGGTCGAACACAAAATTAAAGTTTTCCTTCGGAATATCGAAGAACGACACAACGTTCGGATTCTCCATGTCGCCGTCCTCGTAATGCTCCTTGTCGGTGTTGCCGCGGGGGTGGTTGCCGCCCGCGCCGTTCACGAGAATATCGACCTTGCCGAACGCGTCGTTTACCGTCTTTTTCGCCTTTTTGACGCTTTCCTCGTCAACGACGTCGCACGCCACGGCGAGACCTTTGCCGCCGAGCGCCGTTATCTTCTCCGCCACCGGTTCAAGCTTTGACATGGTGCGTCCCAGAACGGCGACGTTCATGCCCTGCTCTGCGTAAGCATACGCGAACGCGCTGCACAGCACGCCGCTGCCGCCCGTTATAACCACGGTTTTACCTTTGAGGTTGTCAAACTTCTGCATCTTCATTCCCCTTTCTTTGATTTACGTATACGTTTATTCCGCGTTTGCAAGCTTTGCCGCCTGGTCGGCTGTCACAAGCGCGTCTATTATTTCGTCGAGCGAGCCGTTTAAGACCTGTTCGAGTTTGTACAGTGTGAGGTTTATTCTGTGGTCGGTGACGCGGCTCTGCGGATAGTTGTACGTGCGTATCCTCTCGCTCCTGTCACCCGAGCCGACCTGCGACTTTCTCTCGTCCGCGATTTCCTTGTGACGCTGCTCCTCCATAATCTCGTATATGCGCGAGCGCAGTATTTTCATAGCCTTGTCCTTGTTCTTGTGCTGCGACTTCTCGTCCTGACACGACACGACGATACCGGTCGGTATATGAGTTATGCGCACTGCCGAATCAGTCGTGTTTACGCACTGACCGCCCGGACCGCCCGCGCGGAACACATCTATTCTAAGGTCGTTCTGGTTTATCTCGACCTCGACTTCCTCCGCTTCCGGCAGCACAGCAACGGTTACGGCAGACGTGTGTATACGTCCGCCCGACTCCGTTTCGGGTACGCGCTGGACGCGGTGAACGCCGCTTTCAAACTTCAATCGGCTGTACGCGCCCCGGCCTTCGACGGAAAAGCAGATTTCCTTGTAGCCGCCTATGTCGGTGGGGTTCGAGTTTAAAATGTCTATCTTCCACCTCTGCGTTTCGGCGTACATCGTGTACATTCTCATGAGGTCTGCGGCGAAAAGCGCCGCCTCCTCGCCGCCCGTGCCGCCGCGTATCTCCATTATGACGTTCTTGTCGTCGTTCGGGTCTTTCGGTAAAAGCAGTATTTTAAGTTCCTCCGTCACGCGCTCTATCGCCGACTGCGCCTCGGTCATTTCGTCGCGTATCATTTCCTCAAACTCTTTGTCCTGCGGACTTTCGAGCATCTCCCTATCGTCCTCGACCGTCTTTTGAGCCGACTTTAATTCTCTGTACTTTTCCACGATCGGCGTCAAATCCGAATGTTCCTTGCAGTATTTTCTCCACGTGTCCTGATCCGCGATTACCTCGGGGTCGCTGATTTTACCCGCGATAAGCTCGAACCGTTCCTCCAGCGCAGCCAATTTGTCAAGCATATTCCTTCTCCTTTATGAACCTTGTTGCATTATATAATAATATTAAATCATATTTGGCGGTCAATGTCAATGAAAATTACGGCGCGCTCTTCTTTATTTTTACGCGCATATTTGACTTTTTGCTCTAAGTATGATAAGATAATAAATTGTAATAGCGGTGCAGTATCCTAGTCAGTACGGCTTTTCGGAAAGCGGGCCTAAAAATCCGCCAAATGGCACATCGATGAAGTTTCTGGTGTTTTGCTTTGAACGCCCAGTTCGGGGCTGATGCTGGGAGTTAAGGTTTAGGGGCGGTTGCTAACGGCATAGCAGCCCTTCCCCCTTTTCCGTGGAGGCCTGTGACTGTGGCAGCCCATTCCCCCTAAGGGAGTAAGCTGTTACGGCTCAGGGGAAAACCTGTTTTGCGGTCAGTAGCGCGTATCTCTCATAAGGAGACCGCGCGAGGGCTGTGGGCAGCGTAGCCAGCCTTGAGTGGACGTGGCGGATGCGCGAACAGAACCTTTCGCCTATTTTGGCGCCTATCGGGCACAAGGGGAATCGCGCGCTGAAACCATGCTCTGCAAAAGAGGATACGGAAGGTTTCGGCTGTATGGGAAAACCTCTAGGCTGTCGTAAAAGGGTGAACGGAGGATTGCAGTGCGGACTCAGTGGCGATCCGGCTACTCGGTACGCCGAAAGGCGTATAGGTGTCGGTCTTTAATGGGAAACCACTCCCTCGGCGACGAGGAAGTTGACCGACGGGAAAACCTGCCGGACCTAAGCCGCAAACTTTACTTCGTTCACTACCCTATTTTTATTATGTTACCAATGCCGCAGGGTGCGGCTTTAAAATAAAGGAGAGAAAACAAATTGGACAAGTCCGACATACCGAAACGAAAAAAATTCAGTGTTCCGCAGCCCAAAATCAACGTGACCGTGTCGCATAAGTGGACGGTGACGGTGCTTATACTGTCATTCGTGCTTTCGGTGTTTTTCAGCTTTATAACGTCCGTACTCATGCAGTCATTGACGCTGTTTTTCGCTTTTGTACTGCTGTTTGTCATAATCGCGGTAAACATCTTCTTCGACATGATAGGCACGGCGGTTCAGAACGCGGAGGAACATCCGTTTCACTCACTCGCGGCAAGGAAGGTCAAAGGCGCGAAAGAAAGCATTTCGGTAATACGCCACGCTCCGCAGCTTGCGAATATGTGCTGCGACGTAATAGGCGACATCGCGGGTATTATTTCCGGTGCGACGACGACGCTTATAGTAAGCGAGCTTATAAGCGTGTTTAAGCTGACGGGAATACTGCCGAGCCTTATCCTTACAGGTATCGTCGGCGCTCTCACGATAGGCGGAAAAGCCATGTCAAAGGGCGTTTCAATGCAGAACGGCAACTCGATTGTGTTCGCCGTCGGAAAGATAATGTACTTTTGCAGGCATTTCCTGAGAAAATAAGCTATGTACAAGTTATTAGACAAAATCCAATCGCCGGAAAACTTAAAAACCCTCACAATTCCCGAGCTTAACGCGCTGTGCGGCGAAATTCGGGAGTTTCTTGTTGACAGTGTGTCAAAAACGGGCGGTCACCTCGCGTCGAACCTCGGCGTCGTGGAACTTACCGTCGCGCTCCACACTGTTTTTGACGTTCCCAAGGATAAAATAATATTCGACGTGGGGCATCAGTCATACGTCCACAAAATTCTGACGGGCAGAAAAGACAAGTTCGATACGCTCCGCCAATTCGGCGGTCTTTCGGGGTTCCCGAAACGCGCGGAAAGCGGCTGCGACGCGTTTGACACGGGTCACAGCTCCACCTCGATAAGCGCGGCTCTCGGCATAGCGCGGGCGCGCGACCTTGACAGCGATGATTACAACGTCATTTCCGTATTCGGCGACGGCGCACTCACCGGCGGCATGATGTACGAGGCGATGAACGACGCGGGTCACTCGCGCACGCCCTTAATACTTATATTAAACGACAACGCCATGTCCATAGCCCGAAATGTCGGCGCGGTATCGACGCATCTGCGTAAGCTGCGCATGTCGCCGGCGTACTTTCATTCAAAGGTTGTCGTTGAAAGGATACTGAATAAAATCCCACTCGTCGGCAAGGGCATAGCGACGGTTATAAAAAAGGTAAAGCGGTTTTTCCGCCGCCTCGTAATACCGACGACGATGTTCGACGATTTGGGCTTTACGTACATGGGGCCCGTTGACGGTCACGACATCGAGGCTCTCATAAGCTGTTTCGACTACGTGAAAAGCGAGAAAAAGCCCGTGTTTATACACGTTCAGACGAAGAAGGGCAAGGGCTACGCTCCCGCCGAAAGCAACCCGCAGAAGTTCCACGGAATTTCGCCGTTCGACAAAGAAACGGGCAAAACGGCAAAGTCGGGCGAAACGTACAGTGACCGTTTCGGCGCGGCTATGGTGCGCATAGCCGAGAAAAATCCGAAGGTTGTCGCTATCACGGGCGCAATGCCGAACGGTACGGGTCTTGACGAATTTGTGAAGAAAAACAAGAACCGCTTTTTCGACGTGGGTATAGCCGAGCAGCACGGCGTAACGCTGTCGGCGGGTCTCGCGTCGGCGGGGTACATTCCCGTAATACCGCTGTACTCGTCATTTTTACAGCGTGCGTACGACCAGACGCTGCACGACGTTTGTCTGCAAAATCTTCACGTCGTGTTCCCGATTGACCGCGCAGGCATAGTCGGCGCGGACGGCGAGACGCACCAGGGCGTTTACGATATTTCATACCTGACGCATATGCCGAATATGACGCTCCTGTCGCCCGCGACACTCGATCAGCTTGAGGAAATGCTCGACTTCGCAATCAACCGTTTCGACGCGCCGATAGCGATACGTTATCCGCGCGGCGGATGCGAAGCCGAAAACGTGCCGCGCACGTTCACGCTCGGCAAGGCGCAGCTTATACGCGAGGGTACGGACGTTACGATAGTTGCTACGGGCAGAATGGTAAAACGCGCGGAGGAGGTCGCCGCGGTCGCGGGAAGGTCGGTCGAAATACTCGCGATGCCGACGATAAAGCCGCTTGACGGCGAGGCTGTTATCGCGTCGGCTGTCAAGACGGGTCATGTGATAACGATTGAGGACAACGTGAAAATCGGCGGCATGGGCAGTATGATCGCGTCGCTTATCGCCGAGCGCGGCGTAAAGTGTACGCTTAAAATATTCGCGTTCCCCGACAGCCCCATACCTCACGGCACGATTGGCGAGCTTGACACGCTGTATGGCTGTGACGCGGCGGCGATAGTCGGATACATGAATAATTCAATGCGAGAGGAAAATAATAATGGCTAAGGTAAGGCTTGACGCGCTCCTTGTGGACAAGGGTCTGGCGCAGAGCCGCGAGCGCGCAAAGGCGCTCATAATGGCTGGACAGGTTTATATAGACAACCAGAAGTGCGACAAGGCGGGTCAGCAGGTGGACAAAAGCGTAACGCCGGAGGTTCGCGGCGAAACGCTCAAATACGTGAGCCGAGGCGGGTTAAAGCTCGAAAAGGCTCTTAATGTGTTCCCCGTATCGCTCGAAGGCAAGGTGACGATGGACATAGGCGCGTCAACCGGCGGCTTTACAGACTGTATGCTGCAAAACGGCGCTAAAAAGGTGTTCGCCGTCGATGTGGGGTACGGTCAGTTCGCGTGGAAACTGCGCTCGGACGAGCGCGTCGTGAACATGGAGCGCACGAACATACGCTACGTCACGCCCGAGGACATCGGCGAAAAGATAGATTTCGCGTCGATCGACGTGTCGTTTATTTCGCTCCGTCTTGTGCTGCCCGTGGCGAAAAATCTGCTCGCGGACGACGGCGAAATAGTCGCGCTCATAAAGCCGCAGTTTGAGGCGGGGCGCGAACAGGTCGGCAAAAAAGGCGTTGTAAGGGATATTAAAGTACATTACGAGGTCATAAAAAACGTGCTCGATTTTGCACGGAGCATCAATCTTCACGCGGCGGGGCTTTCGTTTTCGCCCGTAAAGGGACCCGAGGGAAATATAGAGTACCTCGCGTATTTCAAAAAGAGCGAATGTGATGATAATATAACGGACGAGGTGATACGTCGCATAGCGGACGAGTCGCACAGTGTGTTGTAAAGGAGTGGTAAATATGCTTTCGGACGACATAGTAATAACCGGCAGACGCGCCATAGCAAGGTCGTACGCGAAGATCAACCTCACGCTCGACGTTCTGTCAAGGCGCACGGACGGCTACCACGATATAAGGATGATCATGCAGACGGTGTCGCTGTTTGATTTGCTCATAATCGACAAAACCGACGGTGAAATATCCGTTTCGACAAATCTTAAGTATCTGCCGACAAACAACAAAAACCTCGCGTACAGGGCGGCGGAACTTTTTTACTCGCTCACCTCGATACGCGGCGGCGCGAAAATAATAATACATAAGAATATCCCCGTGGCTGCGGGTCTCGCGGGCGGCAGCGGCAACTGCGCCGCCGTGCTTTGCGCGCTCAATATGCTCTACGGCTGTCCGTTAAGCCGCGAGGAAATAATCCAAGCCGGAGCGTCGCTCGGCGCGGATGTGGCGTACTGTTTTACAGGCGGCACGCAGCTTGCGGAGGGTATAGGCGAAATTTTAACACCCCTTCCCCCTGCCCCGAAGGCGCATATACTTCTCGTAAAACCGCCCGTCAGCGTTTCGACGGCAGCGGTGTACGAGCAAATCGACGGCGCGGAAAATATGGCGCGTCCCGACACGGACGGCATGATACGCGCGATAAGGTCGGGCAGCGTCGGCGCGGTCGCGGATAAGCTTTCAAACGTCATGGAAAGCGTCACGGTAAAGCTGTACCCCGTTGTCGGCGGCATAAAAAAGAAGATGATTATGAACGGTGCGCTCGGCGCGGTAATGAGTGGCAGCGGGCCGACGGTATTCGGTATATTCGACGACTACGCCAAGGCGAAAAGGAGCGCGGACAGCTTTGCGATGCAGTTCCGCGACGTGTACCTGACGAGTATAATGAACTGAATAAGAGGTGTTCCTTTTGGAGAGAGAGAAGGACAATATCATAATAATCGCCGACGAGGACGCCGCTGCTGCAGAAACGGCAAAATTGTCCGACGGCGGCAGATCCGATACGATAACTGCGGAAAATGACAGCGCGGAGACGAAAAAACGCACCGCGCCCGTTTTTTTGCGCTCATTTGCATCGGGAATACGCGGCGCGGCGTTTGATACGGCGGAGCGTATAAAATCACTGCCGTCCGACCTTACGCCGAATTTCGTTAAAATATCGTGCGCCGCGAGTGCGGCGGTGATTGTCGCGGCGGCTTTGACATTGTTCTTTATTCCGAAAAGCGACGGCGCGGCGGAGCGCTCCCTAAATTCGCTCCGCGAAAACAACGGCGCGTATATTGAGGCAAAAGCCGCGTATGACGACGCCGTTGCCGAAAACGAGCGTCTCGGCGGCGAGCTTAAATCAAAAAACGAGGAACTCGACGAATTTCGCACCGCGCAGGGCGGTCTCGACAAAATAAACGACAGCAATGCGGAACTTGAAAAACAAAGAGACGAACTTTTAAAGAAATCGGAAGAGAAACAAGCCGAATACAATTCGCTCACAGCCGCGCAGGACGGCGGGTCGGGCAGAATTGTAACTCTGCCCTCCGGCTACTACACCGCAGGCAAGGACATTGCCGCCGGAAAGTACACCGTAACCGGTTCCGGCTCGATAGCGGTGGCACGCGGCGGAAAATCAATGGCTAACAAGCTGCTCACCCCCGACGGCGAGGAGTTTGAACTCAGGAACGACGACCGCGTGCAGATTGACGGCAGCGCGAAATTTGTTCCGAGGTGACGAGGTGGCGCATATGACAAAGAAAAAACTGTTTATTATATTGCTCGCCGCGTTCACAGCCGCGGCGTCAACCGCAGCGGGGATTTTTGCGTTCGGCGCGGGCGCGAAACGCGAGGCGGCGGCGCGGCTTGAAACGGCAACGACCGACATAAAGGCGGATACGGAGACAATCACAGCCGAGTCGGAAAAAATAAAGGAGCAAATAAGCGCGGTTGACGCGGATTTGAGCACACGCGACACGATAAACGGCTACTACATGGAATACAAAAAGACGCACGACAGTCTGACCGAGGAAATCAGCTCTCTGCAAAGCAAAATCGAGCAGCTCGACCGCGATATTGAGGCGAAGAAAAGCGAGACGGGCGGCGCCGATACGGGCGAAACAAAAAAGGGCAAAAAATACTCGTTAAGCGCAGGCGAAAGTTACTCCTGCCCCGACAAAATACCGGCGGGCAGGTATGTGGCGGAGGGCGAGGGTCAGCTTACCGTCCTGAACTCCGCAGGCAGGGCGCGTATATCGCAAAATCTCAGCGTGGCGTATGACCACACGTACACCTTTGATATTTCAAAAGGCGAAAAGATACGGGTCTCGGAGGATATAACTCTTACGGAACTTAAATAAAAACAGGGACACTAAAATGGGGACACTAAAATTTTAGTGTCCCCATTCTTTTGTTTTAGTGCCCCCTATTGTAAATCTACTCTGTTTCTCACTCCGCCCATTATGAATGTCTCTATGTTCTTCGCCACCTCGTCTATGCACCTGACGCGCGACTCGTACGCGCCCCATGCCATGTGCGGCGTGAATATAACATTTTTTTCGTTTAGGATACGGTTGTAGGGGCTTAATGTGTCAAGCGGCTCTTTCGAGTACACGTCGATGCCGAGACCGCCTATCTTACCGTCCTTTACCGCGTCCGTAAGAGCCTCTTCGTCGCACACTGCTCCGCGCGACACGTTTATAAGCACCGCGCCGTCCTTCATTTTCGCGATACGCTCGCGGTTTATCATATTCATCGTTTCGCTTGTAAGCGGCACGTGCAGTGAAATTATGTCCGATTTTTCCAAAAGCTCGTCGAGACTTACGAAAAAGTCATACTTACCCTGCGGCTTATGCGGCGTGACAAGCACGCTGCACCCCAGTCCGCGCGCTATACGCGCCACCTCGCCGCCGATGTTGCCGAAACCTATTATTCCCCACGTCATGCCCTTTATCTCGTGGAAATACGGCTTTAAACGGTTCTGAACGCCGCTTTCGGTGTACCGTCCGTCCTTTACGTACCTGTCGAACGCTCCGAGCCGCGTCACAAGCGACAGAGCCATCGCGACCGTCAGCTGCGCGACGGAGTCGGTGGAGTAGCCCTTTATGTTGCACACGCCTATCTGCTTGCGCCAGCAGTAGTTCACGTCTATGTTGTCAAAGCCCGTCGCCGTCACGCATATAAGCTTTAATTTCGGTGCAAGCGGCAGGTTTTCACTCGTAAGCTTTACCTTGTTTACGATGATCACCTCCGCGTCCTTTATGCGGTCGGCAAGCTGCAGTTCGGACGTCGTTTTGTAGACCGTGAGGTCGCCGAGCTGCTCTATTGCGGAAAATTCGATGTCGTCGCCGAGCGTTTTCGCGTCGAGTATCACTATCTTCATACAATCACCTCACATAAGAGCCTGCAGCTTTTCCCACAATTCGGGCTGCGCCTTTTTCAGATTTATCGGCGCGAAGTTTTCGTTCACAAAGCCGTGCGCCGTTCTGCCCGTCGTCGCGAGTTTCATTTCCGGCAGCTTGTATACCTCGTACTCAAACTCGCACCGCGCGACCGTCAGCTTTGTCATGCGGCACTTTACCAAAATCTCGTCCTCGTATTTAAGCCCAAAAATGTATTTCGCGCCCGTCTCGGTAAGCGGCATCTGCACACCCTTTTTCTCCATGCCGCTGTACGTCTCGCCCGTCTTTTTTATATAGTCCGTACGCGCCAGTTCGAACCACGGATAGTATCGGGAGTGATGCACTATTCCCATCATATCCGTTTCCGCGTAGCGCACCGTTAAATATGTTTCGCTCGTATACGCCATTTCGTTTCCCCTTAGTCTTTATATAACCTTTTCCGTGCCGGAGTAAACAAGTCCGCGCTTTGCGTCCATCGTTACCGTCGTGCCGGAGGTGAGTATCTTTGTCGCGCCCGGCGCGGCGACGATTACGGGTATGTCGAGCGCGGCGGCAAGCACCTGCGCGTTGTTTGCCTCTCCCGTTTCCTCGCTTATGATACCCGCCGCCTTGCGCAGCGTCGAAATCATATCGTTCGTCACCATATTCGTAACGACTATATCGCCGTCCGTAAAGTCACGCATAAGTTCGTCGTTGCTCGTCGCGACGCACACATTCGCGGTCGCGCTGATGCTTGAAAGACCCTTGCCGCTTACAAGCACATGACCTACGAGGTGTACCTTCATAATATTCGTCGTACCGGCAACGCCCATAGGAACGCCCGCGGTGATTACGGCAAGCTCGCCGTCCTTTATAAGACCCGTTTTCTGCGCGCATTCAACGGCGTGGTCGAAAAGTTCGTCGGTGTTGCTCCTCGACTCGCTCATTATCGGCGTTACGCCCCACGAAAGGTTAAGCTGTCTGCGTCCTTTTACGCTCAATGTCGGCGCGATGATAGGACACGCCGGACGGAAACGCGAGATTTGACGCGCCGTGCCGCCCGCGTATGTAAGCACTATGATCGCAGCTGCGTGGAGATCGTGCGCCGTTGTGCAGGTCGCGTGGCTTATCGCGTTTGTGATGTCCATGCGTGAGTTGAAATTCATGTTTTCGAGACGCTTTACGTAGTCTATATCGTTCTCCGTGCGCTCCGCTATCGACGCCATCGTCTTAACCGTCTCAACGGGGTACTTGCCGACAGCCGTTTCGCCCGACAGCATTATAGCGCTCGTGCCGTCGTAGATAGCGTTCGCGACGTCGGTCGTCTCGGCTCTCGTCGGACGCGGATTCCTTATCATCGAGTCGAGCATCTGTGTAGCCGTTATAACGACCTTGCCCGCGCGGTACGTTTTCTTTATAAGCTGTTTCTGAATTACAGGCAGATCCTGCATATCTATCTCGACACCCATGTCGCCGCGGGCAACCATTATGCCGTGCGACTCGTGGAGGATCGCGTCGATGTTTTCAACGCCCTCGGCGTTCTCGATTTTTGCGATTACCTTTATGTCGCTGCCGCCGCGCTGCTGGAGAAGGTTCTTTATCTCCTTAACGTCGTCGGCGGTTCTCACGAATGACGCGGCTATAAAGTCAACGTCCTGCTCTATGCCGAAAATGATGTCGTCGATGTCCTTCTGGCTCATGTACGGCATCGAGAGCGACACGTTCGGGATATTCACGCCCTTTTTGTTCGATATTACGCCGCCGTTCTTGACCTGACAGATTATGCGGTCGGAGTTTACGCTCAAAACCTCCATTTCGATAAGTCCGTCGTCTATAAGTATTCTGTTGCCCGCCTTAACGTCCTTGGGAAGGTCTGCGTATGTAATCGACACCTGCGTTTCGTCGCCCTCAACGTCGTCGGTGCAGAGCGTGAATTTCTGACCCTCTTTAAGCTCCACCTTGCCGTCCTTAAAGTCCTTTATACGAACCTCGGGGCCTTTTGTGTCGAGCAGTATCGCGACGGGCATGTCAAGCTCCTCGCGTACCTTTTTTATGCTGTTCATCTTTTTGAGTGCTTCCTCATGCGTGCCGTGGGAAAAGTTAATTCTCGCCACGTCCATACCCGCTATCATAAGGTCGCGGAGTACGTCCTCGCTCTCCGTCGCGGGTCCCATCGTGCAGATTATCTTTGTCTTTCTCATAATTTATATACCCTCCCTTTCTTGTATAATACAAAAAGGTGCCGCAGAAACAACACCTTTAAATATATTCACACGCTCAGCTTTTTCGCGAGATCCACAAGCTGCTGCGGAAGTTCCTTCGTCATATTGAGACCCTCCTCGATGTCAACGTCGGTGATGATGTGGTCTCTCATGCAGACAATTCTGTTTTGCTTTCCCTGCAGCAAAAGTTCGACCGCCATACCGCCCATTTCACTCGCGACAACTCTGTCGCGCACCGTCGGGCTGCCGCCGCGCTGTACGTGACCCAAAATCGTCGCTCTCGACTCGATACCGGTCTTTTCCTCGATTTCCTTCGCCATTTCGATAACGCCGCCTATACCCTCGGCAACGATGATGATGGAGTGCTTTCTTCCTCTCGACTTGCCTTCGAGAATGGGGCGCAGCACGTCCTCGTCAAAGCTCCATTTCTTTTCCGGCACAAGAATTACCTCCGCGCCGCACGCTATACCCGCCTGAATTGCGATGTAACCTGCGGCTCGTCCCATTACCTCGATAATCGAGCAGCGCTCGTGGCTCTGCGCGGTGTCTCTTATCTTGTCCACCGCGTCCTTAACGGTGTTAAGGCACGTGTCGTAGCCTACCGTGTACTCGCTGCAGCTTATGTCGTTGTCTATCGTACCTGGCATGGCGATCGTCGGCAGACCGTGGCGGCACAGGTCGCGCGCGCCGCGGAACGAGCCGTCGCCGCCTATTACGATAAGTCCGTCAAGTCCGAATACCTTCGCTATCTCGACAGCCTTCTTAACGCCCTCTTCCTCCTTAAATTCAAGGCAGCGCGCTGTTTGCAGTATCGTACCGCCTCTCTGGAGCGTTTCGGAAACGCTCCTCGCGTTCATCTCAACGAGGTCGCCCTTTATAAGTCCGTTATATCCGCGCTTTACGCCGAATACCCGAAGTCCGTAATACGAGCCCACTCTGACAACGGCGCGTATCGCCGCGTTCATGCCGGGAGCGTCGCCGCCCGAAGTAAGCACGCCTATTGTTCTTATATTTCTGTGTTCCATCCTGAGTCCTCCCACCGTATTTAAAATAAATCGTTTTCAATAATCAAGTCCTGCGCCGCTTCCATTTCGGTATCCGGCACAAGCACCTCGCAGCAGCCCTTGTTTTCTCCGTCGCCGCCCGATTGTCTCACCTTTGAGACTATGCCGTTTTTATCCAGAGCGTCCGCAAGTTTTTTCGCCGTTTCCGGCGACTGTGATACATAAATTACAGTCCACATTTTAAAATCCTCCCGCGAAGGAAAAGTTTACCTCTCGTCCGACATTACTTTGCCGTGTTTGGTGTATATCTCCGCCTTGCCGTTGATCTTGATCGCCGACGTTACCTCCGTGAACTGCGCCACGTAGACCTCGCCCTTGTCAAGCTTTTCGGTATGGTGAAATTTCGTGTCCTTACCTCTCGTCAGCCCTATAATGTTGACGCCGTTTTCGAGCGCCTTTATAACAATATAGTCGTCCATACTCATCTCTCCCCGTCCAATCTCGAATACTCTATATATAATACTATATTTTCTCTTATTTTGCAAGTCCTAAAGCGTTAAATTATTGGCAGAGGGATATTTTTGGTTAGTTTTACCGATTTATTTTATTTTCACATTCTCCTCGCCGAAGACGAATTTCAAATCCTCGACCGCCCCCGCAGTGCCGTTAAAGTACAGTCTGCGCGGCGCGCGCGTGATTTGTTTCGTGTCGCGGAAGAACAGCCGCACCTCCATATCGCCATTGTACGGCGCGAGAGCCTCGGACACAGCCGCGAGATTTTCCTCGCTGCGCGTGTCAAGCTGTATATAAAGTCTCTTGGGTTCGATTTTACTCGCGAGAGCCTCTTCTATAGGCATAGCCGACTGCATCAGAAGTTTCGGCTCTTCGTCCTCGCGTATGCTCAGCCGCACCGTCACCGCTATAAGGTTGTCCTCGGTGAGAATGGGCGAATACTCGGCGAGTACCTTCGGGAACACGATGCACTCTACCGAGCCGTATATGTCCTCCAGCGTCAGAAACGCCATCTGCGCGTTCGCGCTGCGCGTCGTCTTGTTTTTCCTCGACGCTACGGCGGCGCATATAACTATCATTTCATCGTCCTTTATTCCACCCTCGGCGGCGCGGTAGTTGCCGTCCTCGTCGCGGTGCACGCTCGATAAAACGTCGCCTATGGTGTAGCGCGTAAGCTTTTTTATCCTGTCGGCGTACTCCTCCATCGGGTGACCCGAAAAGTACATTCCCGTAGATTGTTTTTCAAGTTTAAGGAGCGTCTTTTTGTCAAGCTCCTCTATGTCGGGGAACTCCATTTCAGCGTCAGCGTCGTCGACGTCGTCGAACAGCGACACCTGTCCGGCTATGTTGTCACGCGCAGCCTTAGCCGTACCCTCCAGCGCGCTTTCGTAAACGGCGAGTAGCTGCGACCTCTTAATGCCCATCGAGTCGAACGCTCCGCAGTTTATAAGCCCTTCGAGCGCACGCTTGTTCATATCGCCGCCCGCCATACGCTCTATAAAATCCGAAAAGCTTTTAAACTCGCCGCCGCGCTTACGCTCGTTCACAAGGCTCACGATCATTGCGCGTCCGACGTTCTTTACCGCCGACAGCCCGAAACGTATCGAGCCGTTCTCGACCGTGAACGTGTCCTCGGACTTGTTCACGTCGGGCGGCAGACGGTCTATGCCCATGTCGGCGCAGTTTTGTATATAGTGGTTTATCTTGTCTGTGTCGTCTATGCTCGAAATGAGCGCCGCCATAAACTCAACGGGATAGAATTTTTTGAGGTACGCCGTCTGGTACGCCACAACAGCATATGCCGCCGCGTGGGACTTGTTAAAGCCGTAATTCGCGAAATCGCTCATCTCGTCGAAGATAGCCGTCGCGGTCGCCTCGTCTATGCCGTTTTTGATACAGCCCGGTATTTCGCCGTCGTCGCTGCCGTAGATGAAGTTTTTACGCTCTATCTTCATCTGCTCCTCTTTTTTCTTGCTTATCGCGCGCCGCATTATGTCTGCCCTTCCGAGCGAGTAGCCCGCGAGCGTGCGCACTATCTGGAGTATCTGCTCCTGGTAGAGCATACAGCCGTACGTGCTGTTTAATATGCCTTCGAGCAGCGGGTGCTTGTACGTGATTTTTTCGGGGTGCGCCTTGTTGCTGATATAGCGCGGTATCTGCTCCATGGGACCCGGGCGGTACAGCGATATGCCCGCAGTGACGTCCTCAAAGCACGTCGGACGCATTTCCTGCATGAACGACTGCATACCCGCGCTTTCAAGCTGGAACACGCCGTCGGTATTGCCCGACGATATGAGGTCGTACACCTCTTTTATGTTGAAGTCGATATTGTCTATGTCAATGTCAACGCCGCGCGTTTTCTTTATGATTTTTACGGCGTTTTCGATTACCGTCAGATTACGAAGTCCCAGAAAGTCCATTTTGAGTAGCCCTAAACTTTCGACGGTGTCCTTCGGGAACTGTGTCTGTATGAAGTTATCGGCGTTAAGCTGGAGTGGCACATAATTCACAAGCGGCTCGCTCGTTATAACCACTCCCGCCGCGTGCGTTGACGCGTGGCGCGGGAGTCCTTCTAGAGCCATTGACGAGTCGAGCAGTTCTTTTATTTTCGGGTCGTTCTCGTAGAGCGCGTTAAGCTCCGTCGATATGTCGAGAGCCTTACGTATCGTCATTTTGAGGTCGAACGGCACGAGCTTTGCCACCTTGTCAACCTCGGCGTAAGGTATGTCAAGCGCGCGTCCGACGTCGCGTATCGCGAGTTTTGCCTTCATCGTGCCGAACGTTACTATCTGCGCGACCTGTCCTTCGCCGTACTTCTGCACGACGTACTCTATGATTTTCTGCCGTCCGTCCGGCGCGAAATCTATGTCGATATCCGGCATACTCACGCGCTCCGGATTTAGGAAACGCTCGAAAATCAGCGAGTATCTTATCGGGTCTACGTTCGTTATTTCCAGACAGTAGGACACAAGGCTGCCGACCGCGCTGCCGCGTCCGGGCCCTACCATTACGCCGTTGTTTTTCGCGAAATTTATAAAATCCCACACTATGAGGAAGTAGTCCACAAAACCCATGCTGCTTATAACGCCGAGCTCGTAGTTAAGACGGTCTTTAAGCTCGTCCGTGACGGGATCGTAGCGTTTTTCAAGTCCCGTTTCGCAAAGCTCACGGAGGTAAGCGTATGCGTCCTTGCCGTCAGGCACGTCGTATGCGGGAAGGTGGCGCGTGTTAAAGTCAAAGTCGACGTGACACCTGTCGGCGATTTTCTGTGTGTTCTCTATAGCCTCGGGCGCGTAGTCGAACAACTCCGCCATTTGCTCCGGCGACTTTATATAAAACTCCTCCGTCTCAAACTTCATGCGGTCGGGGTCTTGCACCTTTTTTTCCATCTGTATGCACATCAGAATGTCCTGGTACTTCGCGTCGTTTTTCGTGAGGTAGTGTATGTCGTTCGTCGCGACAAGACCGATACCCGTTTCCTTCGACAGCCGCATCATGTCGGGGATTATGCGCTTTTCCTCATTAAGACCGTGATCCTGTATTTCGAGGAAATAGTTGCCCTCGCCCATTACGTCAAGATAGCGCAGCGCGGTTTCTTTCGCGCCGTCGTAGTCGCCGCGCAAAAGAGCCTTCGGCACTTCGCCCGCGACGCACGCACTAAGCGCAATAAGCCCCTCGTGATGCGCCGTAAGGAGTTCAAAGTCAATCCTCGGCTTGTAGTAAAAGCCGTCTATATACGCGGTTGACACAAGCTTTATGAGGTTTTGATAGCCCGTTTGATTTTCCGCAAGAAGTATGAGGTGGCTGTTTTTGTTGTCAATGTCGTACACCTTGTCGGTGTGCTTTCTCGGCGCGACGTATACTTCGCAGCCTATCACGGGGTGTATACCCTGCGCCTGCGCCTCGCGGTAAAAGTCAACCACGCCGTACATCGAGCCGTGGTCGGTTATCGCGCAGGAGGTCATGCCAAGTTCCTTGACGCGTGCAATCAGCTTTTTTATGCTCGCTTCGCCGTCAAGCAGGCTGTATTCGGTGTGCGTGTGTAAATGACAGAATTGCATGGTGTTTCCTCCTTTTTCGGGTAAAAATATATAAAAGCGACCGACATTGCAAGCCTCCCCTCGAGGGGAGGTGGCATTGCAAAGCAATGACGGAGAGGTGGCAATGAGTTCTTTATAACCACCTCTCAGTCGCCTACGGCGACAGCTCCCCTAGTAGGGGAGCCTTGCAATGTGAGCCGCTCGCCGTATGGCTCCCCTACTAGGGGAGCTGTCGCGCTTGCGCGACTGAGGGGTTTGCGGGCGGATAATATCCGCCCCTACAGTGTTTCGGCTATTATTAAAATTCTGTTTAGTCTATGATTTACCCCCGACTTACCAATCGGCGGGTTTGTTTTCTCTCCAAGCTCCTTTAGGCTGTCCTCGGGGTATTCCTCGCGCAGCCGTCCTATTTCCTTCAAAACGTCGGGCAGCTTGTCCCACTTCCCCGCGCGGCGTATCTTCTTGATTGCCGTTAGGTGCTTCGACGACGCCTGCGCGGACTTATCGGTATTCGCCGTTTCACAGTTGACGCGGCGGTTCACGCTGTTGCGCATATCGCGCTCTATCTGCACCGAGTACATCTCGAACGCGCCCGTTGCCGCGCCCATGTAACCCAAGAGGTCGGCGATTTTTTCGCCGCCCTTCATGTAAAGCACGTAAACTCCCTTACGCTCCGTTATTTTAACGTCGAACCCGTCCTCGGCTGCGAGCCTTTGCAGGAGCAGTGCGCCGTTTTTGTCGCGTGTGTCAAACTCGATGTGGTAGCTTTTATTCGGGTCTGTTACCGACCCGCCGCCGAGAAACGCGCCTCGCGCATACGCCGCCCTGCAACACGAAAACGGTACACCGCCCGTCGGCGATATACCGCCTTTTATGTTTTCTACGCTGTAAATATCGTCCACCGCCAGCCGGTACGAGCGTGTACCGCGTTCCGTGCGGGCGTTTATGCCGAATTCATCCGCTATATCCTTTTTGACGCGCTCCACAGCCGCGCCGCACTCCGTCGTGAATTTGATTTCCGTGTCGCTTATTTTTCCGCCGAAAGCGAGCGCTCCAGCCGTTTCGTACAGGCGGCACTTCGGGCATACAAATTCGGCGCGGCACAGCCTTTCCTTTACATCCGATGAAAAAGACATATCCACATCCCTTTCGGTATATTTTACAATTCCGAGCCTATCCTCATAATCGTTCGCGCAAGACGGCTGAAATTGTGGCGCACCTTGCCGTCCTTTACGAGCAACATATTGCCCTGCACGAGCGCCGCACGCTTAACAAGCTCATCCTCGTCCACCGTCACCGCCGACGCGTGTTCCTCCGCGTACAGCGTGAGAAGGCTCTCCGGCACAGGCGCGTTGTTCGCTATCACCGCGTCCGCTATGCCCTCATACGAGTGCTTTTCAATCGCCTTTAAATGCTCCGACGCGGTGTAACCCTCCGTTTCACCGCCCTGCGTCATTATGTTGCACACGTATATTTTAACGGCTTTGCTCGCCCTTATCGCGTCAACGACGCCGTCCACGAGCAAATTCGGTATTATGCTTGTGTAAAGGCTGCCGGGTCCCATTACTATTATATCCGCTTTCTCTATCGCACGTATTACGCCCTCGACCGGTTTCGGAAGAGTGGGCGTAAGCGTCACTCTGTCTATCGGCGACGACTGTCCGCCCCGACGGTGTCCTATGTTGCTCTCGCCCTCTATGACCGTGCCGTCCTTCAAAAGCGCACTGAGCGTTACCGCCTCGTTCGTCACGGGGTACACCGTTCCGACAACGCCCGCGAGACGGCTGAATTTCTTCACCGCCTCGTCAAAGCTCGACGACGTTTCGTTAAGCGCGGCGAGGAACAAATTTCCGAGACTGTGACCTTTGAGACTTCCGTCCTTAAAACGGAAATTCAAAAGCTCGCCCATTACGGGGTCAACCTCCGCAAGCGCGTTCACGCAGTTCCTTATATCGCCCGGCGCAGCCATGCCGAGGTCGCTCCGAAGTACCCCCGACGAGCCGCCGTCGTCCGCGACGGTCACGACCGCCGTTATGTTGTGAGTATGTAATTTTAAGCCTTTAAGCATCGTCGACAGCCCCGTGCCGCCGCCGATCGCCGCAACGCGAATATCAGATAACATTCCGTTCTGCTCCTTACTCCTTGCCCAAATCCCTGTACGAAACGTTTACGTCGTAATTTTCCGACTTCAAATAGTCAGCCAGTTTGTTCGTCATTGTAACGCTCCTGTGCTTGCCGCCCGTGCAGCCTATGGCTATCGTGAGCGATATTTTACCCTCCTCGATGTAGAGAGGTATCATAAACGACATTAAATCCTCGAGTTTTTTCATAAATTCGACAGCCGTCGGGAACGACATAACGTAGTCCTGAACGGCTTTGTCGTTACCGGTAAGGTGTTTAAGCTCGTCGATGTAAAACGGGTTCGGGAAACAGCGCACGTCAAAAACAAGGTCTGCGTCAAGCGGCATACCGTACTTGTAGCCGAACGCCATGACGTTTATTTTAAGGCTCTGACCCGTTGACGCGGGCGCGTATATCTCCTTTAATTTCGACAAAAGCTGCGCAGCCGTCAAGTCCGACGTGTCTATTACGTAGTCCGCGTCGTTAAACAGCGCGGACAGCATACCGCGCTCGGTGCGTATCGCCTCCAGCAGTCCTCCCTCGCCTTCGAGAGGGTGCGAACGGCGCGTCTCCTTGTACCGTTTTACGAGCGTTTCGTCGCTCGCGTCAAGGTACAAAAGCGTGCAGTCGTAGCCCTTCTTTTTAAGCTCGTCTATCTGCTTTAAAAGCTCGTTTATCATATTGCCGACGCGTATGTCTATTACGAGCGCGACGTTGTTGAAATTACCGTTCACAGCCGACAGCATTTCGGAAAATTTAGGTATGAGAACGGGGGGCATGTTGTCGATACAGAAGTACCCCATGTCCTCCAGATAACGTATTACCTTCGTTTTTCCGCTGCCCGACATTCCGGTTACGATTGTGTACTGCATATTACGCCTCTCCTATAAATCTGACCTCCGGCTCCAGCATTACGCCGAATTTATCGTTTACCGCCTTTTGAATATATTTAATCAGCGCCATAACGTCCTTCGCCGTCGCCGTGCCGTCGTTCACGACAAAGCCGGCGTGCTTGTCGCTGACCATCGCGCCGCCTATCTTGCAGCCCATAAGTCCCGCGTCCTGTATAAGCTTACCCGCGAAATACCCCTCGGGACGCTTAAACGTGCTGCCCGCCGACGGCTGTGTAAGCGGCTGTTTTTCGGCGCGTCGGCGGCTGAGTTCTGCCATACGCTCCTTTATCTCGTCGTAATCGCCCTCTTCAAGGCGCATTTTACACGACAAAATCGTGTAGCCGCCTTCGGTGAAAACGCTTGTCCTGTACCCGAACCCGAGCTTATCCGCCGTTTCCGTCTTTATAAGCCCGTCGGGCGCGATAAACGTCACCGTCTCTATTATATCTTTGAGTTCGCCGCCGTAAGCTCCGGCGTTCATGAATATTCCGCCGCCGAGCGTTCCCGGTATACCTGCCGCAAACTCAAATCCCGTAAGGCGCGCCTCTAAAATATTATGCGCGAGCGCGGACATCAGTATACCCGCGTCCGCCGTGACCTCCGTGCCGTCTATGCGGCACTTCGACATAGACTTGCCTATGTGTATGACAACGCCGCGTATGCCGCCGTCGCCGACAAGCAAATTAGAGCCGTTCCCGATTATCACGTACGGCGTGTCGGTATCCTTGCAAAAATGTATTACCTTGCCTATTTCCAAAGCGTTCGCCGCGCTCACGAACGCGTCAGCCGTTCCGCCTATGCGGAACGTCGTGTGCGCGCTCATCGGCTCGTCGTAACGAACATCGTCCGCTGCAGACGAAAGTCTTACCTTGTCTAACATATCAGCCTCCGTACACATTTTCGCGGTCAGTAGCTCCACGAATATAATTTCTTGCCCTTATTTTCCATAAATTCCTCAAAGGATTTTAAATCTCTGTTCATCACAAGCTTTTCGGGGAAGTCGATCTCGCGCAAAAGCTCCAGCGACGGCTCGTATTCGCCTATGTCGAACGATATGTGCGCGTCCGATGACACGACTATGCCCACGCCCTTTTCCTTGCACAGACGCGCGATAGTCTTGCAGTTTTCTATGCTCGGCTTGCGCACGTAGAAGGAATGGTTGTTTATCTCCATAAGCTTATGATTTTTCTTCGCGAGGTCGGTTATAAGGTCGTAGTCGTACAGTATATCCGCGTAGCCGCTGTGACATATAACGTCTATGAGTGGATTGTTCACGGCTGCGAGGTACGCGCTCGTGTTGTCCTTCGCGCCGTAATCCTTGTAGCACTCCTTATGTATGCTCGCGTTCACAACGTCGAGTTTTTTCAAAATGTCCTCGTCGAGGTCGATATTGCCTTCGAGGTCGAGAATGTTTACCTCCGCGCCGTACAGTATTTTTACGCCGTACATATCGCGCGGTATCGCTTTAAGATTGACGAAATTCCACACGTGCGGGCTGTCGGGTATCGACGGCGCGTGATCCGTCACCGCGATTGCCTCCATGCCGACCTCGGCGGCACGGCGTGCGTTTTCCTGAATTGTCGAGTACGCGTGCGCGCTCTTTAACGTGTGCGTGTGTGTGTCTACCAGTATTTTCATTGTTTATTGTTTCCTTTTTTTCTGTAATGTCGCAACCATATCTGTATGCCTCCCCTACTAGGGGAGGTGGCGCCGAAGGCGTCGGAGGGGTTTAGTTTTTCGCAAAACCCCTCAGTCACACTACGTGTGACAGCTCCCCTAGTAGGGGAGTCTTATGGTTTTTCCACTTACAAACTCAACTGACTCTCCATATGCTCCATGAGCCGCTTGTTAAGCTCCACCGCGGCGTTGTAGCCCATACGTTTCTGTCTGTTGTTCATCGCCGCGACCTCTACGATAACCGCGAGGTTACGTCCGAGCTTTACCGGTATCGTAAGTGACGGCACGTTTATGCCCATAATATTCGTAAACTCGTCAACCATGCCGAGACGGTCATACTGCTTGCCGTCCTCCCACGGTTCGAGGTGGATAATCATGTCGATGTTTTCCTCGCCCTTTACCGAGCCTATACCGAATATTTCTTTTACATCTATAATACCTATTCCGCGCAGCTCCACGAAATGCCTTATAATTTCGGGCGCGCTGCCTATAAGCGTGTTGTCGCTGACGCGCTTTACCTCCACCGCGTCGTCCGCAACAAGGCGGTGTCCGCGCTTTACAAGTTCGATAGCCGTCTCGCTCTTTCCGACGCCGCTCTCGCCCATGATGAGTATACCCTCGCCGTAAACCTCGACGAGTACGCCGTGGCGCGTAAGTCTCGGCGCAAGTTGACGGTTGAGGTACTCGATAAGCGCGCTCATAAACGCGCTCGTGCCGCTTTCCGTTCTCAAAAGCGGTATGCTGTGCTTTTCCGCGAGTTCCATCATCTCGGGGAAAATCTGCATTCCCCGTGCGATAATAAGCGCGGGGATATGCTGCGCGAACAGTTTTTCTATCTTTTGCGAGCGTTCGTCAACGGAAAAGTTTTCAAGGTATGTAAACTCGACCTTTCCCATTATCTGAATACGATTGGAGTCAAAATAGTCGAAAAAGCCGGCAATCTGCAGTCCCGGTCTCGTTATGTCGGAGTGCGAAATAAATATTTCCTCGATGTTCGCCGGCTCGTAAATTTTTTCAAGGTCAAACTCCTCGATGATTTTGTTCAATGGAATTTTATACTCGTCGTTTGGCATGTGCGTTTCCGCCTTTCGTGTCTGTTTTGTACGAAGATATTGCCCGCTGCATATATCTCCGTTTATATTATACATTATTATTCCTGATTTTTCAATAATAAATAAGTAAGTTTTCGTAACTTTTGCTAAAAACGCGCAAAAAAAGAGGGCGTATACCCTCTTTTTCGTTCTGATTACTGCTGCTCGGTTGTGTTGCCTACGTACTGCGACGAACCGAAACCGAGAATAAGCTTAAATATCGGGTTCAGGAACACAAGACCTACGGTAAAGCCCGCGCCGTGTCCGAATGACTTTGAAAGCTTGCTGTCCTCAATGATTTCGATTATGAGCGCCGCAATGAGGAATATCAGTTCAATCGCCGCAAAAACCGCAGCCGTATTGGCAACTCCCGCGTTTTGCGCCAGCGACTCAAACACGCCGGCAATAATTCCTATTACAAGCGCAATCCAGAAGAACATCGTTTTCCATGTTCTCTTGTAGAGGATATACGAGTTATAGAACGGAATTATCGACTTCCAGCCCGGCTCGCCCATCTTCTTGAATATCTTCCAATTGGCGATTACCTGAACCACATACCATGCCAGAGCTATCAGTATTACCCACGTAACTCCTATCAAGGCAAAGAGAGCAACTACGCCGACCTCCTGCGATGTAAGATTTTCCATTGTTATTTACCTCCTTAAAATTAGATACATGTATTTTACCATATTATCCCCGCCCTGTGGTATCACGGCGTTTACTTTATTGTTACTTTTTTGTTTCATTGGAATTTTTACAAATATTTTCGTAAAAATCAAAAAAAGTGAAAAAAACCCTTGCATTATTAAAGAAACTGTGTTAAAATACTGCTTGATGTTTTGAAATGCTATTCAGGAGGTGTAAGAAAATGGCAAAATGCGATGTTTGCGGCAAGGGCGTAACCTTCGGTATAAAGGTCAGCCACTCGCACAGACGTTCAAACAGAACCTGGAAACCGAATGTTCGGAAGGTAAAGGCTATCGTAAACGGAACTCCGAAATCTTTACACGTATGCACACATTGCCTTCGCAGCGGAAAGGTAGAACGCGCTTAACTTGTGAAACAGCGGCAGCTTGCCAAAGGGCAGGCTGTTTTTTTCTGTCGGGGCGTTTACAATTTTTTTGCCGGAAATTTCTCAAAAAAATTGCAATTTACCTTTTTTTGTGATAGAATAAATATGTATGGATTTTTACTTGTAACCAAAGGGGTGTCACATTTGGAGAAACTCTTGATAAAGGGCGGTAACAGGCTGCACGGCGAAGTGACCGTGAGCGGTGCGAAAAACGCCGCGGTAGCCATTCTTCCGGCGTGCATACTCGTCAAGGACGTTTGCCGGATTGAAAACCTGCCCGATATAAAAGATGTAAAGCTGTTTTTAACGATACTGTCGCGTCTGGGCGCGGAAGTGAATATGGTTGACAGAAACACTGTCGAAATCGACTGCACAAATGTAAATTCTTATGAGCCGATGAGGGATCTGACGCGTAAAATGAGAGGCTCGAGTTACCTCATGGGCGCGCTTTTGGGGCGTTTTGCGAAATTTAAGGTAGACCCTCCCGGCGGCTGCGATTTCGGCACGAGACCGATAGACCAGCACATAAAAAGCTTTGAGGTTCTCGGCGCGGACGTCGACACATCCCGCGGCTTTGTGAGCGCCTCGGCTGACACCATACGCGGCGGACACATTTTCTTTGACGTCGTTTCCGTAGGAGCGACGGTAAACGCCATGCTTGCGTCGGCGACGGCTGACGGTCTTACGATTATCGAAAACGCCGCGAAAGAGCCGCACATAGTTGATTTGGCGAACTTCTTAAACAACATGGGCGCGAACATACGCGGCGCGGGTACGGACACGATACGTATACGCGGCGTTAAGGATCTGCACGGCGGCACGTACGCGATTATTCCCGACCAGATAGAGGCGGGTACGTTTATGATTGCCGCTGCCGCGACGCGCGGCGACGTTACCGTTAAAAACGTCATACCGCGCCACCTTGAAGTCATCAGCGCAAAGCTTATCGAGGCGGGCGTAAACGTCGAGGACGGCACGGACAGCGTGCGCGTGTGGGTTGACGAGAACAAAAAACTGCGCCGTATAAACTTTATCGCGCTGCCCTACCCCGGTTTTCCGACCGATATGCAGCCCCAGCTTGTGGCTTTTCTTACGACGATAAGCGGGACAAGCACCGCGAGAGAGGGCGTTTGGGATAACCGTTTCAGATACGTGAACGAGCTTAAACGCATGGGTGCGAACATACGCGTCGAGGGTAAGCTTGCGATTGTGGACGGCGTTGACCGCCTGCTCGGCGCACACGTCAAAGCGACCGACCTCCGCGCCGGCGCTGCTATGATTATCGCGGGTCTTATGGCTGACGGCACGACGGAGATTACCGATATATACCACATTGACCGCGGCTACGAGAGTTTCGAGGAAAAGTTTGCCGCGCTCGGCGGCGATATTCGGCGCGTCACGGTAGTGGACGATATTTATTAAAACGATTAAGGGTAGACGATGAACAGATTTGTTTCACTTATAAGCGGCTCGTCGGGCAACGCCACGTTCATATCCGACGGCGAAACGAACATACTTATAGACTGCGGAATGTCGGGGTCGGGGCTTAAGGAGTCGCTGCGCCTTATAGGCGTCGCGCCGGAAAGTCTCGATGCGCTTTTGATAACGCACGAGCACTCCGACCACACGAAGGGCGCGGGTGTTGTGTCGAGACGCTACAACCTCCCCGTGTACGCGACAATCGGCACTCACGCCGGTATGGATATAGGCAGGATCGACGATAAAAATATACGGTTCGTAAACGAAGGAGTGACGACCGCGGTCGGCACGATCGCCGTTACGCCGTTCGCTATTCCCCACGACGCGCAGCAGCCCGTGGGTTTTACATTTGAACTCGGCGGCGAGCGATACGCGCTCGCGACCGATATAGGCGTGATGACGGACGAGATTTTGAGCCGCATCGCGGGCAGTAAAAAGGTCATTCTCGAATCGAACCACGACGTGCGGATGCTGCGTTACGGCTCGTACCCGTACCCGGTAAAGCAGCGTATCATGGGCGACAGGGGACATCTGTCGAACGAGGCGGCATCAAAGGCGGCGCTGTTCCTTGTGCAAAACGGCACGGAACACATCGCGCTCGGACACTTGAGCAAGGAAAACAACCGCCCCGAAATCGCGATGCTCGAAACGTACAACCTGCTCACCGACGCGGGCGTTGACGTGGGAAACGACGTGACGCTCAAAGTCGCGGACAGGTACAAGCCGACCGCGCTGTAAGGAGCGAATATGAACATAAATATTATATGCGTCGGAAAAGTCAGGGAAAAATTCTTCACCGCCGCCGTTGATGAATACATAAAACGGCTCTCGCGGTTCGCGAAGGTGACGGTCACGGAGGTCGCGGACGAGAAAATTCCCGAAAAAGCGTCCGAAAAGGAAATCGAGACCGTAAAGAAAAAAGAGGGTGAAAAAATCCTCGCAAAACTTGGCAGCGAGTACGTTATCGCGCTGTGCATAGAGGGTACGGAAATGTCGTCGGAGGAAATCGCCGCAAAAATCGCGGACATTTCCATGACGTCGAGCAATATCGCGTTTATTATAGGCGGCTCGCTCGGACTGAGCGATGAGGTCAAAAAAAGAGCGAACATACGTCTGAGTTTCGGACGCGTCACACTTCCCCACCAACTTATGCGCGTCGTGCTTGCGGAACAGATTTACAGAGCGTTCAAGATAAACAATAACGAAAGCTATCATAAATAATGGGGACACTAAAATTTTAGTGTCCCCTTTTTAGTGTCCCCGTATTTTACAGTTCGACTACCGTTTCAACTTCGAGCAACACGTCCTTCGGCAGACGCGCAACCTCCACGCATGAACGCGCGGGGTACGGCTCGGTAAAGTATTTCGCGTAAATTTCGTTTATCTTCGCGAAATCGTTCATGTCCTTTATAAACACAACGGTCTTTACAACGTTGTCTATGCTGCCGCCGGCTGCCTCGATAAGGTTTTTCACGTTCGTGAGAGCCTGCTCCGCCTGCGCCTCGACTCCCTCGGGTATTTCGCCCGTCGCGGGGTTTATTGGGATTTGCCCCGACGTGAACAGCAGATTGCCGACCGTTATCGCCTGCGAGTAGGGTCCTATCGCCGCGGGGGCGTTTGTCGTTTTTGTTTCTTTCATTTATATCATTTCCTTTCAGTGTATAGTCAGTATTAGTCTGAGCATGATGCTCAGGAACAAAAAGTAACCGAGCAGCATGGACAGCAGCGTCTTTGACGGCGGCACGGAGTACCATTCCGTTTTGAGCGCCACGTACGTGAGCGCAGCCGTAACCGCTGCGCCGCACAGTATGAGCGCGGCAAGCGTCAGAGGTGACAGAAGGCTCAAAAGCGCGCCTATGATACATATCGCCGTAAACGGCAGCCACGCCGTAACAAGCCTTACGCAGAACTGCCAGTACGGTATGCGGACACGCACCACAAATCTGCCTATAAAACAGAATATGCCGGTGTACAGGAAGAACATGATAACACCCGCGACCGCACCCGACAGGATCGTCAGTCCTATTTCCGCAATCAGCGGGTATCCGCCGCCGAAACCCATCATCGCCGCCGCGAGTTTAAACGGGCCGACGCCGCCGCCCCGCAGCACAAAGTACGCTCCGAGCCACAGAAACGCGCCCATGACCGCCGCGATTATGAGCATCGCCGCTTTGCCGAAATTCGGCGGATTTGTTACCGCCTCAACCGGTGAAGCCAATGACGACAGTATATCGCGCCACACTCTGCCGTGCGGCTTTGCGCCCCTCGCGGCGCGTTTCGCTTTGTATCGGTCGCGCGCGCGTTCGAACGGGCTGTCCTTTCCGGCGTAGCCTGTTTTGTACGACGTGCCTTGATTTTGCGTATACTGCGTGTTTTGCGTGTTTTGATTATTGCTCGCGCCGCTTTTGCCCGTCTCGGACGAGTTCTGCGCGCTGCCGCCGCGCCGCATGACGCTTTGCGGACACGTACACTTTTCGCCCTTCGCAAGCTCTCTGCCGCAATACATACACGTTCTCAACCGTAACACCTCTCTATCGCTATAATACTGAATTATATCCGTTATCGCGTTTCGCGTCAACGTATAAATTGTAAACAATATGTTAATTCGCGCCGTACAGTCTGCTTTCAAAGTCGGCTATATCGCTCGGCTCTTCATTTCTCACGCGGTGATAAAGCTTTACCGTCACGCCGTCTATGACCGTTTCGCACTCCGACACCTCCTCGTATGCGGTCGCTATGTCGGCGTATACTTCAAAGCTGCGCACCGCCTCCTCCACGACCGTCTGACTTCCCGCCGCGAGATGCGTCTGCGCAGGATACGCGGCAAGCACGTAATTTACGGTATACAGCGGGCTTAAATCCCTGTCGCGCGAGTCGACCTGCGGGAGCGATACGATGTAATTTTTACGCGTCTCATCTATGCCCAGCGACGGCTCGACATTCTTCAAAATATCCTCGTTCAGCGTGAACGACGACGCGAGCACGCCGAGAGTGTCGTCCTCGGGTACGGTTTGGTCGAGCTTTTGTTTGAGCGCGAGTATCTCGTCCGTGTCGGTGCGCTGTTCGGGTATCATCGAAAATGTCGGTATGACGGCGAGGCCCTCTATCTCCTGTATATTATGCGGCTGCGGACGCGGTATATACACAAATACCGAGTGCAGCAGCGCGAGCGCGCAAAGTCCCACAAGCATCCATTCCTTTGTTATGTGCCGTATTATTATCAGCGTAATCATTATAAGCGACGGCAGATACAGAAGAAGATGCTGCTGTCCGTGCGTCTGCGTCGAAATGAACATCACAAGGCACACGATTATCTGCAGCCACATAAAGACCGTCCGCGTTTCCTTTTTCTTCACGTGCGCCGCGACGGAGCTTACGGCAAGCGTTATTACAAGCAGCAGTCCGAAATATCTTGTTATCAGCTTAAAATCGGTCATTGCGGGGAATTTGTAGCCCGCGTACAAACTGCCGTAGTCAGCCATAAGCTTGTAGAACACAAAGTCCGTAAAGCACAGCCCCAGCACGGCGCAGACCGTAAGAGCCGTGATAACGGGCGCGTACCATTTGCGTTTAAACAGCGCACTGTCGGCTACCATCGCCACAATGAACGACACCGCGAAAAACGCGAAGTACCGCCGCCACAGCACGGCAAGCACGAGCAGCAAGCCTATGAGAACGTACCTTAACGGATTGTCCCTCGCGCCGTCCCTCGGGCAGTACGCGTAGTACGCGATAAGGCATATCAAAAGCGCGCCGACGTCCACAAATCCGATAAACGTCAGAAACGCCGTACACGGGAACAGCAGTGCCGTTATCACAAGCGCGATTTTCGGCGCTTTGCTCACCTTTTTCGCGAGCAGGTAAATCATAATGTACGACGGCAGAAGGTACATATTCACAAGCCCCAGCACGTACACGAGCCGCGACTCGCCGAATATCTTCATCACGGCAGCCGACGGCAGCGCGGCTATATAGTTGTAGTCCTCCGTCGCGACGGATTTATACACATTAGTCCAAAAGCCGCCCTTGTCCACCGCGCCCGACACTATACGGCGCGATATGCTCCAGTAGGTCGCGTCGTCCCAGAAGAAAATCGCCTTGCCTCCGTTCACATAAAGAACGGCAAGCAAATTAAGCACAGCCGCGATGATTACAAAAAACAGCGCGGTTTTGTGCCAAGCCTTTATCTCAAACTTTTTTCTTTCCTCCAAATCGTAACGATCGCTCAGTACTGCTCTGAATTTCAAGCCGCCAAACCTCCGTTATTCAAACAGTGAAAGTATCTCCCTATCGGTGAGCGAGGCGAATGTCTCGGTGTTTACACGCACTATATCGTCCGCGAGACTTCGCTTGCTTTCCTGCAGCCGAATTATTTTTTCTTCTATCGTACCCTTCGCCGCGAGGCGCATTATCTGTACCGCCTTTGTCTGACCTATGCGGTACGCGCGGTCGGACGCCTGATCCATCACGGCGGGGTTCCACCAAGGGTCGTAATGTATAACCGTGTCCGCACCCGTGAGGTTAAGCCCCACGCCGCCCGCTTTGAGCGAGATAAGGAACACGTCGCGCTCGCCGCCGTTAAAACGCCGCGCAAGCTCGCTCCTCTCCTTCGACGGCGTATGACCGTCGAGGTAAAAGTATTCGCACCCCTCCTCGTCAAGCTTTTCGCTTATGATTGAAAGCATCGACGTAAACTGCGAGAACACAAGCACGCGGTGTCCCGCGCCGCGGGCGTTCGATATAAGTTCCAAAAGCAAATCGAGTTTCGCGCTGTCTTTTTTGTAATTCTCGTCGAACAGCACGGGGTGGCAGCATATTTGCCTCAGTCTCATAATCAGCGACAAAATCTTCATTCTGCCCTGTCCGCCTTCTTCGAGAAGTTCCCTCGTCTGCTCCCTCGCGACGGCAAGGTAGGCGGAGTACACGTCCTTTTGCTCCGGCGTAAGTTCCGCGTAAATAGTGTTTTCTATCTTATCGGGCAGCTCCGTCAAAACGTCGCGTTTCATTCGCCGCAGCATAAACGGCTTTATTCTCGCCCGGAACGTGTTCGCCGTCATCTTGTCGCCGTCTTTTACAAGCGGCATTTCATACTTTGCGCGGAACTCGTGCGCGCTGTAAAGGTAGCCCGGCATTATAAAGTCGAATATCGACCACAGTTCCATAAGCGAATTTTCAATCGGCGTGCCCGTAAGAGCGAATTTGTGCCGTGCGTTTATCTTTTTTACGCTGTGCGCGCTCATCGTGCGCGGATTTTTTATGTGCTGCGCCTCGTCAATAAAGCAGTAGGAAAATTCCTTCTCGGCGTAAAGGGCGATGTCGCGCCTCAAAAGCGGGTACGACGTTATGATAAACTCGTAGCTGTCGATTTTCTTCATGCGTTTTTCGCGCTCTTCCCTCACGCCGTCGACTATGAGTGGCTTTGCGTCGGGGATAAACTTGTTTATCTCGTTCTGCCAGTTATACAGAAGCGCGCTCGGCGCGACTATAAGGCAGGGCTTGTCGGGCTTTATGCCGTGAATGTACGCGATTACCTGCAGCGTTTTGCCCAGACCCATATCGTCGGCGAGTATACCGCCGAAACCGAGATATGCAAGTTGCGTCAGCCACTTCATGCCTTCCCTCTGATACTCTCTTATAACGCCTTCGAGATTTTCAGGCACGGTCGGCTCTATCTTTTTCATATCCTCCATAAATTCCACAAAACTCTTGTTTTTCTTTACGCTGTCGAGCGAGTTTAAATAGAGCGCGTGGTATTTCGGTATCGTCTTTGTGCCGACGCGCAAGTCCTCATACGTGAAATCAAGCTGGTTTAGCAGGTTGAGCGTTCCAAGCTGCTTACTGTGTTCAAGGTCTATAAAGCTGCCGTTCGACATGCGGTAAAAGCTTTTTTTCAGCTTTACCGCGCTGAGTATACCGCTTATCTGCTCGTATGACAGGTTGCTTTCAAAGCCCGCCTCAAGAAGGTCTATATGCGACATGTAGCTTACCGACGCGCGTATGGGCACGTCGTCCGTAATCGTGAGGCTCTTAAACCTGTCCGAGAAAAACAGTCTCGCCATTTTTTCAAGGCGCGGTATTTCGTCGGAGAGGAATATGTATATATCCCTGTCGGAGTAAAGCGACAGCGTGCCGTTATCGTCCGCGAACGCCGTAAACGAGGACATTACAGCCTTCTCGCTCTCAAAATCGCGCACGACAATTTTGCCGTCCGCCGGAGCGTCCGACGGCAGCTTTACCGATAAATTGCCGTACTTCGCGAGTACGACGGCCGTTATGCCGTTTTCAATCGTATCGAAATATATCTCGAAAAACGGCTTTTCGCTTATCACGAGGTCGTCTATGCCGCGCGCGATAACGCCGTGCCTGTCCTTTAGGTGCGGCAGCACGTGCGTGGCGAAAAGTATCGAGTTGTCGCCGCGAAAGCTTAGCTGCGTCCTGCCCTCGGACGCGAGCGCGTGGTATATCGGCATAAAGTAGCCGCGCCATTCCGCGTCGGTGCGGTAAATGGTGTTCTCGTACAAAAACCACTCACCGCCGCGTGTCAGCGCGAAACCGCGCTCGCTTACCGACATTGTAATCTCGCCGTCGCCGCCGTCTATATCTATTATAATATCGGGATTTTCGTCCGCTATACGCACCCTGCCGAGCGTCATACCGTCGAACACGACGCTGTAGTCGAGACGGTTCAAAAGCGGGAAAATACGCTGCGCCGCCATAGAGCCGAACGACGCGCGGTAAGCCGCCTTCATGTACATCTGCGCCGACGCGCTGCGGCTCTCGTACGTTTCCGCGAGTATTTTTATAAGCTCGTCCTGCGCGGGCGGGAACTCGTGCTCACGCGGATTGTATTTGTTGTAGCGGTCAAACTTGAATTCCTCTTTTTTTATATACTTTTCGAGAAATTCCTCCACGCCGTGTACCTCTATGCCGTCCACGGCGAGCGACATACTGTAATCCGCGCCCGACTTTGTTTTGCTTATATAAAACACAAATTTCGCGTGCAGCTGCTTTTTCTCCTGCGAGGCAGCCACGTAATCGCCGCAAAGCTGCATCGCAAGCTTATCGTTTTCATCGACAAAATCGGCGCCTTCTTCAAGCTCCGCCTGACGCTGCTTTAAAGCCGCAATTATATGCTTACAGGCGGCGTTCATTGTTTCATAGTAAGGACACGTGCAAAAAAATTCAGTCACCTTGCCGTCGCCGAGCTTTACGTTTACGTTATACAGCTCGTCGCCGTCCACGACCGCGGTTATTAAGTTTTCCTCGCGTTTTCTCAGGTGTACCCGCCACTCCTTGAAATACTCCAGACCTCTTTTGTACATCGTGGGTGAGCAGATTGTCCTAATCATATTTTCAGTAATCCGCATACTGCCGCCTTTCGTCTCTGATGTGTAATTGTTCGGTATCTTATAATTATAACATATTTTCACAGTTTATTCAACAGTTTTTTACGATTTTGGGTGGATTTATTCGTAATAATGTGATATGATGCGGATAAAGTACAGCTGTAAGGAGAAAAATCATGGGTAAATTCGACAATATACTTTTATGCGTCGATTTGGACGACACGCTTTTAACGTCCGACAAGCGCGTGTCGCGCGGGAATTACGACGCGATAGAATACTTTAAATCGGAGGGCGGGCTGTTCACGTTCGCGACGGGGCGCGTACCTCTCGGCGCAAAGCCGATAATAAGACAGATTATGCCGAACGCGCCCGCAGTATGCTTTAACGGCGCGGTGATTTACGATTTTGAAAGCGGCGAAACGCTTTGGTCGCGTTCGCTCGACAAGGGCGCGCTTGACGCCGCGCGGTACATAGACGAGACTCTCCCCGACGTCGGTATAGAGGTCTGCACCGCCGACAAGGCATACTTCTGCAAGGTGAACGACGTTGTGCTTGAACATCAACGGCTCGAAGAATTTCCCGACAATTTTGTCGGTTATCGCGATATAAAGGAAGAATGGATTAAAATTCTGTTCATGACGGAGGAAGAAAATATGCCCGTGCTGCGTGAAACGGTCGATAACTCGCCGTTCGCGGACAGCTACACGTTTGTGAAGTCAAGCCCGTGGTATTACGAGCTTTTGCCGAAGGGCGCGGAAAAGGGGTCGGGTCTTTTGAGACTGGCAAAAATCCTCGGCATACCGCGCGGGCGCGTCATAGCCGTCGGCGACAACGAAAACGACCTCGGCATGATCAAGGCGGCGGGTACGGGTATCGCGGTCGCAAACGCCGCCGACTGCGTTAAGGCGGCGGCAGACCGCGTAATGCGCGAAAGCTGCGACGAGGACGCGATTGCCGCGGTGATACGAATGACAGAAAACGGCAATCCCGATATTATGTAAAAAAGCAGCCCCAAGGGCTGCTTTTCATTATTCCGAAATCAATCTTTTGTACGCTCTGCCGGCTGACTTTATCACAATGCCGGGGTTGCGGTAACGCATAGCCTGAAGTATTTTTATAATCTCTTTCGTGCCGAACTGCACTATCGGCATATAACAGCAGTCTCCGTCGTGCGTTTCGACGTAGAAAATATCCATCGACGAAATTGTGCGCTTGCGGTAAAAATCCCTGCTGTTTTCAAGCGCGCGAATGTTCTTCGCGAACGCGGTGTCGCCGCTTGTGTTGCGCTTTATGTAATTCTTCGTGCCGATAATTACGGTGCGTATCTCGTTTATCGGTATTTCGAGCGTCTTTGTTTTCGCCGGAATAAATTCGCTCAGGATTTTGATTTTGTAGCCGTAGTCGTACGGAAGAAAGTCGTTCGACCAGTTTTTCATGTAAAGGTTTACGGTGTCCGTTGAGATTGACGTTGCGAAAATTGTGTTTACGCGTATGATTATATACGTCGCGAGCAAAATCATCGCTATGATCCACGCCGCCATGAACAGCAGCTTTTGCTGAACTATACTCACCACTGCCATCACAAGCGAAAATACCGTCAGCAGCGCGCATATTACGATAATGACGGCGTTTGTGCGCCTGTAGCGCGGATTTGTACACGCCTTTAATTCGGTTGCCATGTTATGTACCCCCTGAAATTTAATAAACGCGTCTTGCGCCCGCATATTCACTGCGGTAATAATCCGTGTCTATCGACTGGTATCTCACAACATCTCCCGTGCGCGGAGCGTGGATCATCATGCCGTTTCCGGCATATATGCCCACGTGATGAATGTAACCGTTCTGTTCAAAGAATACAAGGTCGCCCGGCCGCAGTTCGTCGCGGTTCACGCTTACGCCGTTTTTAAACTGCTCCTCGGCTACGCGGTCAACGCTTATGCCGAGCGACTGCATGACGTACTGCACAAGTCCCGAGCAGTCAAAGCCGTCGGGCGATGTGCCGCCCCAGACATACGGAGTACCGAGGTACTTCGCCGCCTCGCTCACAATCGCGCCGCCCAGAGTTCCGTCGTACATGACGCTGTGCTGCGTTATCGTCGGGTCGCCGGTCGTGAACTCCGGCTTTGTGCGGTACGCGTCAAGCCGTTTGTAACCGCTTGTCGCCTTAACCTGCTTGCGTATGATCTTTTTCTTCGTTACGGTTTCTCCGTCCTCCTCCACGTCCACAAGTTCCTCGTCGTAGAAATAGAGAAGTCCCATTTCCTCGTCTTCGTAGATGTAGTAATATACCTCGTCCTTGTCAAGGATTATTTCACTTATAACCGGCTCGGGAATTTTCGCCGTAAACGTGACGCAGTCCTGCGCCTTTACAACGTCCGTGCCGCGGCGCAGAGCCGATACGTACAAGAAGTATTTGCCGCCCTCAAGCCCCTCTATGTGAGCCTCGTTCTCACCGCGCACAACCGTGCTGCAGACAAGCTCGTCGCGCTCGTTGTATATGTCAACTCCGAAATCGTGGTACATATCCGACTGCCACGTTATGTCGAGGCGGTCGTCGTCAAGTATTCCCTCGTTATACGGCGCGATTATGTTTACGCCGCTGTCGTACACGCTGCCGTAGCTTATTAGCGTTTCCTCCGCCGATAGCGACTCGCCGTCCTCCGTCACGGAGCTTACGGTAAGCAAATAGTCGCAGCCCTCGGTAAAAATCTCGTGCGGCAGAGTTATGCCCGTATCGTCCGTCACTATGTACTCGTTTACGGCGTAGCGGTCGTTTTCAACGTCGAACGCCTCTATGTGGTACTTCTCGGCAGCCTGCATCGCAAGTTCTATCGTAATATCGTCGCCCGCACTGTACGCGTCCTCGGTTTTCGGAGACACAAGCACGGGAGTTGTCACCTCGTCCACGCCGTTTATACCGTAATCCTCGTCTTCGATTTCGGCAGCCGTAACCTCCGGCGCGCTCACCTCGCGCGTCGTGTCGGATATTATACACGCCGTCACGCCGCCCTCGTTTTCGTTTAATGAGCTTACGCCCACCGGCGTTACGCAGTCGGTATCCTGCGTCAAAATCCCGCTGTCGTCAGCCACAAGCTGGCGGTACACCGAAAACACGTCGTAGCCCGTTTTCGTAACCGCGTCCACGTTCTCCGTACCTATCGCGGTGAGCCATGCCTCGCTGCTCAGCGCATTGTCCTCGGCGTATATCATTCTGCCGTTTTTCGCGCGGTTGGCGTTGATCATATCGAGCAGCAAAAGCGATTTTGAACGCTTTACCGCCGCGCTCTCGTCCTCGCCTCGGTAGGCGGGGTTGTAGAGAATGCTGTCAACCCTGCCGTCCGGCGTCGGGTAAAATCTGAACCGTCGGTCGTCCTCGTAATCGGCTGTGTACACCATGTCGCAGCCCGACGTTATCTGTCCGAACGCGAAGTCCGCGCCGTTCGAAAATACGGCGCATATTCTGTCCGCCTGCACGCCGACCATAAAGAAATTCGCGTAATCTGAATTGTACACGTACCATTCAAAGCCGTACTCCGTCTTGTCTATACGGTTCGGCTCGCCGAAAACGTCCGTAACGGTGCTTACATTCGCGCCGACCGTTATGTCCGCGCCGCCCACGGTAACGGTAACGTCCCGCAAAAATCCGTCGCGCAGTCTTTGGATAGCCGCGGCGCACTCGTCCCCGTCAAGTTCATCCGACGGGTCGGTATCGCCGCCGCAGGGTATTATTCCCTGCTTTATCATAAACGCGTATGCTATTCTGTTTTCGTCGTCTATGTACGCGTTGTTGTAACATTCGTTAAGTATATTGTCAGCCTCGTCGGCGGACATCATGTAGCTGTCGTCCGAGAGGATTATCGTCTTGTAAAGCACGGACATGAAGTCCTGCCGTCTTATGTGTGTGTCTTCCGAAACGTAATATGTATCGTCGAGGTTTATGTATCCGAGCAGCGCGGCTTTCAAAAGCTCCGTATCGTCCGTTTCCGCCGCTATCTCCGCGGGAATTTGAACCTCCTCACCCAAAAGCGTCTCATACAGTGAAACGGCGTCCGCAAGCGCGTCTCTTTCGGTTACGGGCGAGGCGTATGCCGATATGCCCGAAGAAACCGCCGCGGCAATAACCGCCGCCGTCAGCGCGGATTTTATCGAAAATTTCAAGCATATCACCTCTTTTACAAACTAATACAGAGTATATTATATCAAAAAATTATCGAAATGTCTACACTTTTAAATGTTAATTTTTTGTGACATGGCTTATTTAAGCCGTTTTCGCACAAAATCGAACGTAAAAATACGGCGGTGAATTCTCACCGCCGCACAATATTTATCTTAGCTGCGCACCCAGTCTGTGTTCGAGCGAACGTACCGCCTTGTCGAAGGACTTCTGCACTTCCTCGCCCGTAAGACTTCTGTCGGACGCGCGGTACACGACGCTGTACGCCACGCTCTTTTTGTCCTCGGGTATTCTGTCGCCCTCGTACACGTCGAAAAGCTTAATGCTCTCCAAATTTTTCGACGACTGCGCTATTATTTCCTCTATGTCCGCGACGGGAACGGTCTTGTCAACCAGAACCGCTATATCGCGCGTAACGGCGGGGAATTTCGGCAGTTCCGTGAATTTGATATTTGTGTTGATGTTTACGAACACGCTTTCAAAATCGAGTTCGCCCGCGTAAACGGGAGTATCAATGCCGTATCTTCTGCGTACCGCGGGGTGTATCTCGCCGAATACGCCGAGCGTTTTTCCGCCCGCCGTTACCTTCGCACATCTGCCCGGGTGGAACGTCGGGTTGTCCGTTACTGCCGCGTACTTCGCCTTCTCGACCTTCAAATCGTCGAGCAGCGTCTGAACAATACCTTTTATATCGTAGAAATCACACTTGTTTCCGTACATGCCGAGCGTGATTTTGTACGGCTCGTCGGGGAGCTCGCCGCCTGTGGGGATAAACACCTTGCCTATCTCGTAAAGCTTTGCGGCGGGATTTCTGTAATTGTAGTTCCTCGCCAGAATGTCCATCATGCTCGCGATTGTCGTCGTGCGCATAACGGACGTGTCCTCGCCAAGCGGGTTCGTGATTTTTACCGTGTTCCTCAAATCGCTGTCCGCGGGAATGTTTAGCTTGTCGAATATCGACGGGCTTACGAACGTGTACGTGTATATCTCGTTCATGCCCTGCGCGTTAAGGCTCTCGCCGACCGCGTCCTGCATCTTCTGTCTGTCATTCTTTCTGCCGCACGTCGCCTCGCCCGAAAGGAGCGTCGTCGGGATTTTGTCGTAGCCGTAGAAACGCGCGACCTCCTCCGCGATGTCAGCCTCGCCCGCGAGGTCGGGTCTGAACGATGGCGGTGTGACCGTCATGTTTTCAAGGTCTGTCTTTATTTCGAGCGCGTCAAAAATCTTCACCATATCGTCCGTCGGAATGTCCGTGCCGAGGAACGCGTTTATTTTGTCGGGTCTAAACGGCAGCGATGCCATATCGGTTACGTTGCCCATTACGTCTATCATACCGCCGACGTTTTCGCCGCAGCCGAGCATTTCGACAAGCTGACACGCGCGCTCAACGGCGGGAACGGTGTTGTTGTAGTCGAGACCCTTCTCGTAGCGCGAGGACGCCTCGGTTCTGAGACCTATTCTCTGCGCCGTAAGTCTTACCGATGCCGCGTCGAACGTTGCCGACTCGAATATAACGGTCGTCGTGTCGTCCTTTACCTCACTGTTAAAGCCGCCCATTACGCCCGCGACCGCTACGGCTCTTTTGCCGTCCGCGATTACGAGGTCGTCCTGCGTGAGTTTTCTGTCCTGACCGTCGAGCGTCTTTATGACCTCGCCGTCGTCGGCGCGGCGGACGATAATCTTTCCGTTCGCGAGGTCGCGCAGGTCGAACGCGTGCATGGGCTGACCGTATTCGAGAAGGACGTAGTTCGTAATATCCACTATATTATTTATCGGGCGCACTCCGCACGCGGTGAGACGCTGCTGCATCCACGACGGCGACGGGCCTATCTTCACGTTCTTTACCATTCTCGCGCAGTAACGCTTGCACTTGTCCTTGTCGAGTACCTCGACGCTTATCGCGTCGTTAATGCTGCCGTCCGTTTCGGTGAATTTCACCTCGGGTATCGTAAACTTTTTGCCGAACGTCGCCGCGCTCTCACGCGCGAGACCGATTATTGAGAAACAGTCGGGGCGGTTCGAGGTAATCTCAAACTCAACGACCGTCTCGTTCATGCCGAACAGGTCGCGGATGTCCTTGCCTATCGGCGTGTCGTCGGGCAAAATCAGTATGCCGTACTCCGGCTCGTAGCCGAGCATTTCCTTTGTTATGCCGAGTTCGTCGTGCGAGCATAGCATACCGCACGACTCCACACCGCGCATTTTGCCCTTCTTTATTTTTCCGCCCGGCAAAACCGCGCCCACGAGCGCGACCGGCACGATTATTCCCGCCTTGCAGTTAGGCGCGCCACACACTATCTGCAGCGTTTCGCCCGTGCCCGCGTCAACGGTCGTGATTTTTAAGTGGTCGCTGTCGGGGTGGTCTACGCAGGTCAGAACCTTGCCCGTAACAACGTTCGTAACGCTGTCGCCGAGACTTTCGTAACCCTCGACCTTCGAGCCGCTCATTGTCATTTTGTCCGAATATTCCTTCGGCGTAACGTCTATGTCCATGTAGTCGTTAAGCCAGCTTAACGGTAAATTCATTTATTTTCATTCCTTTCGATTATTTTTGTGAGTTGGTAAATTGTGATTTAACGATGTATTTATGGTGTGGGGCGTAGGGGCGGTCATTGGCCGCCCGTTCCCAATGCAGCGCGGCGGGCGGCCAATGACCGCCCCTACGGTGCGTAATTTATAAAATACAGGTGTAGGGTCGCCCCTTGCGGGCGACCGTTAAAACCCCTCAGTCACACTACGTGTGACAGCTCCCCTAGTAGGGGAGCCATACGGCGTGAGCCGCATATCGTAAGCCTCCCCTACTAGGGGAGGTGGCGCCGTAGGCATCGGAGGGGTTTTACACAAATAAATCCCAATTTACATTCCCTCCATCCCCCGAACAAATCGTTCCAATTCCTTCGGGTTTGTAAACGTATACGCGTTTTTGCCTTCTATATTTTTCAAACGCTCCATCAATTCCAAATTACTTTTCCGCTTTTTCCGTCCGCCCCAAAACACCCAGCGCAGAAACTCAAGATCAATTTTTTCCTCGCAGCCCTCGCCCATATCTGGACGCGTTTTACCGCTGTACATTATCCGCCGCTTTATCACTCGGTAAAGACACAGGAACCTGTTAAAATCGAGGAATATAATCGTGTCCGCCGCGTCAATGCGTTCCTTCCAGAGTATGCGCCTGTAGCTGCCCTCTATTATCCAGTGGTCTTTTTCAAGCTCCTTTTTCACGCGCTCGATTTTGTACTCGTCGCTGCTTTCTACCCAGCCGGGCAGCCAGTGGATCGTGTCAAAATGCAGCGGCTCGATGCCGAGCGCCGCGCCCAAGCGTCTTGCGAGAGTCGATTTGCCGCAGCCGGAAAAGCCGATTATCATGATTTTGTCCATGATTTAAAATTGACGCAGGAAGCGTAAATCATTTTCAAAGAACAGCCTTAAATCATTTATATCATACTTGCCCATCGCAATTCGTTCGAGACCGATACCGAACGCGAAACCGGAGTAAACCTCCGGATCAATTCCGCAGTTGGCGAGCACCTTCGGGTGAACCATGCCGCAGCCGAGAATTTCGATCCAGCCCTCGCCCTTACACATCGGACAGCCCTTGCCGCCGCACTTGAAACATGATATGTCAAGTTCCGCCGACGGCTCGGTGAACGGGAAGTGGTGCGGTCTGAAACGCACCTTCGTTTCATCACCGTACAGACGGTGAATGAACATTTCGAGCGTTCCTTTAAGGTCAGCCATCGTAACGCCCTTATCGACCACAAGTCCCTCGATCTGGTGGAACACGGGCGAGTGCGTCGCGTCAACCGCGTCGCTCCTGTAAACCTTGCCCGGCGCGATTATGCGTATCGGCGGCTTTTGTTTCTCCATTACGCGCACCTGCATACCCGACGTCTGCGTTCTCAAAACGACATTGTCGCTTACGTAGAACGTGTCCTGCGTGTCGCGGGCGGGGTGGTTCTTCGGAATGTTCAAAGCCTCAAAGTTGTAGTAGTCAAGCTCTACCTCCGGACCGTCGGCAATCTCAAAGCCCATGCCGATAAACGTGTCCTTAATGTTGTTCATTACCTTTGTCAGCGGGTGCAGTTCGCCGCGCTCCTGCGCTCTGCCGGGCATCGTAACGTCGATTACCTCGGCTTTAAGCTTTACTTCCTCGATTTTTGCGGCAATTTCAGCCTTCTTCGTCTCAATCATTCCCTCGACCTGCGAGCGAACCTCGTTCGCAAGCGCGCCGATTACGGGACGTTCCTCGGCTGTGAGCTTGCCCATGCCCTTCAAAACGGCTGTAATCTCGCCCTTTTTGCCGAGGTACTTAATCCTGAGCTGTTCGAGTGCGTCAAGGTTCAGCTCGCCCGCGAGCGCCTCGTGCGCCGCAGCTCTGATTTCTTCAAGTTTTTGTTTCATCATATTTCTCCTTCCGATTTGGTATAGCGGACTGTTTTATTAGACTGCGTAGGGGCGACCAGTGGTCGCCTGTTTTGATGCGGCTCGTCGGGCGACCGCAAGGGTCGCCCCTACAGCATCAATTACGCAGTTTTAATAAACCTAAAAAGCACACTCTGTCCCGCATTGGGACGAAGTGTGCTCATAATACTCCGCGGTACCACCCGACTTCCGATTTTACTCGGCGCTCTGTTATGGATAACGGCATTACCCGTCGCGGACTACTTGCCTGTGGTTTCACCCGCGCGGCTCCGGAATGAAATTTCGCGCCGCGCTCTTACCGCGTAAACTCCCAGCTCATCAATCTACGCTCTCTCTGTGGCGAAACGCGCGCTACTTTGTTCCTTCATCGCTTTTTATATTTAATTCGGTGGTATTGTAACATATATTTTTTGAAATTGCAAGGGGTTTTGTGGAATTTGGTGCGATTATTTCAATAAAGATACAATTAAATTACTTGCATTGACACGATATGACATTTTTCATATAATAAATTTGTCGGCTTCTTCCGGCAGGAAGGAGGTGTAATACCGTGTCGGTAATAATATCCCTAATTATATCTGTCGTAGGAGGTATAATATCGCATTATATCTGCAAGTGGCTTGACAGATATGCCGACAAATAAGCACGAAGAAACCCCGAAGATCTCACTCATCTTCGGGGTTTCGCTTTTGGTGTAACCCGTGACATAGTAATATCCCTAATATGTCATATATATTATACTCTATGTTTTGCAATATGTCAATAGTTTTATATGTATTTTCCCACCGTTCAAGTTCTTTGCATACCGCAATTTGAGCATTTCGAGTTGCCGTTCTCGTTTTGTGCGCCGCATCTCATGCACTTCCAGCCACTCTCCGTATTTTTACGCGCGGTCTCACGGTCTTTGAATATGGGTTTACCGCCCAAATTATACATTATCGGTGCGCCGCGTTTTCTTTCGGGCTCGGTATTTACTTCAACTCTGTCATTCCACCGCGCCGACTCGATATTCTCTCTTATACGCTCGGCATTGTCCACAAGGTCGCCGAAGCCGTAAATAAATATGATGGACATATACGAATACGCGATAAATAACACCGCGAGCAGCAAAAATACCAACAATCCGACGGCGCCGCTCACGTTTCCGAATCCGATAATACCGGCGCCTATAAGCGAGATTATAACCTCAATCACAAATAGTATTTCCGCATATTTCTTAATTTTTTCTCCTATGCTGTCAAACATTTTCTTCTCCTTTCACAACCGTACTCCTTTTATGTATCATTGCATATATTTTTGCATTATGGTCAATTATTACTATACCATAGTATTTTTAAAGTGTCAAGTAATTTTTATACAATAGTATATAAATATAGGATTTAGGGGTGAATTTTATGTTGAACGAGCGAATAAAAGAATTACGGCTGGCGCACGGTATGACGCAGGTTGAGCTTGCGCGTGAGCTAAGCGTGTCCAAGCAGTGCGTGTCAAACTGGGAAAACAACAATATACAGCCGTCCGTCGATATGCTTGTAAAAATAGCGTCGTTTTTCGCGGTCAGCACGGACTATCTTCTCGGGCTCGACAATAGGAAAACTATTGACGTATCATCACTTAGCGACACTCAAAAAGCGCATATAAATTTAATAATAAAGGATATTACGGGAAAAATATAACCCGCAAGCACGTTACGGCTTACGGGTTTATTTTTAATCCCAGTCAATATCCTCATGCGAAACGGTGTCACCCCTCGCAAACTCCTCCTCGGCGCGTTTCATATCCGCCGCCTCGCGCGGCGTCGCTTTCGTGTAATCCGGATCCCATGCCAGAACAACACGCTTTACAAATTCATTTATTTTATCCTTAATCTTCATATTTTCATCCGCTTTTCGATATTTATCAATTTAATTTTACCATAAAATCTCCTTTTATTCAATACATATTTTATATTTTTCAATTTTCAATCAGTCTCACAGCGGCGACGGTCATATCGTCGAGGACGGAGCCGCGGCTTTTTTTGACGGCGGTGTCCATTACGGACTGCGCCATTTCGTCCATTTCGTCGAACGGCTTTTGAATTTCCTTTTTGAGCCAGTCGGTGCGCGCCGCGCCGTAGCCCGCCTCGCTTATGCCGTCGCTCATCATCAGTATAACGTCGCCGTCGGCGAGCTTTTTCACCTGTCCTTCGACGTTTATACCGCCCGCGATCCCCGCGGGTAACGACACGGAAAATATCGTCTCGACGTTCGCGCCGTGCATTATCACACTTTCCGCGCTGCCTATCTTAAAAAACTCGCATATGCCCGTCATAAGGTCTACGCTCAACAGGTCGATCGTCGAAAAGCTCTCGTCGTCAAGCTTTAAGCACAGCGCGGAGTTGATCATGTCGATCGCCGTTCTCACGCCGAAACCCGACGTTAAAAACTCGCGCAAAAGCCGCAGCGTCATGCGGCTTTCAGCCATAGCGCGGCTGCCGCTGCCCATACCGTCGGAGATTATTATGTACCGCTTGTAATCGCCGGCGGAAAAGCTGTCCGCGCCGTCGCCCGACACCTCGGAAAAGTCGCGGCACGTCTGACGTATCGCGACATCAACGCTGAATTTCGCCTTCGAGTAAAACCGCATATACGCGCCCGAACCTTCCTCGTCGTACGCCATCTGCGCGTCGAGGACTTCTTCAAGCACACGCGCGATCAATGCCTTTTCGGACGGCTTGTTCACTCTCAAAAACACCTCGTACTTACCCTGACCGTCCTCGACGACGTTCACCTCGTACGCCGTTATATCATTTTTGCATAGCCCGTTCGCAATATCCTCCTCGGCGCGCTCGCGGAAATCGAACCCCTCGGTTATATTGCCCGCCATTTCGTCCATAAGCTCCGCTATCTCGCGGTACTGGCGCGTCACAAGGTCGCGCGACTCGCACGCCTCCCCCACTCTCACAAGCTGTTTTTTGTAAAGCTCGTACACGTGGTTGAATTCGACGACAAAAAGCTCGGTGCGTATGCACTTTTCGCGGAACGACGCGGGTACGTTGTCCATCGCGAGTATACCTTTTTCTTCTATTGTGGTGAGCAGGAGCATAATATTTTTATATGTAAGCCCGAAATCCTTTTGCCAGCATTTTGCCGAATTCGGGCAGCCGTCGCACACGCGGTCGGCTGTTTCGTCGAGCAGCGCGCCGACCTCTTTGCCGTAGGATTTGAGCCGTTTTTCGCTTACTTCTTCAAAGCACTCTTCGAGACTTTTAAACGCGTCGGCTGTCTTTTCGAGCCGCATGGTGAGATACTCCTTCACGCGCACGTCGGGGCTTAACGATTCGAGCTGTATCGTTCGGTTGAAAAACGAGCCGATAATGTTGTGTACGCGGCGCGGCGTGAGCGCGAAAAACGACGCGCCGAGCGCGACCTCTATTACCGACACGGGGAGTTCAAAGCTGCCGCCGACGTACAGGAACGCAATCGAGCAGCCAGCCATAAAACCGAGGGCCGCGCCGAACCTGCCGAAACCTTTTAAAATATTGGCACAAATCGCGCTTATGCCGAATATTCCCATGGTCACTATTGCCGACGGCGACGACATCGACGTTAAAAATCCTATGCTGAGTCCCCCGCTGCCCGCCGACGTTAATGACGTGTGGTACGCTATGCACAGCACCGCGTACACCGACAGTATATCGGCAAGACTGATGTTGGGCGGGAACACAATTCCCGAAAGTCCGGTTATCAGAACGCCGACGCTTACCGCCACGCTTATAAGCTCGTCCTGCGGGGCTTTCATGCCGCTGCGGCGGCTCGTGACAAATTCCTCCGACTTGCGGAAGATTATGTACATAAGCCCCGAAACAGCCGACTCCACAAGCAGCATAAGAATATCGTAAAACCCTTGGTAGTTGTATATGAGATACATTATGCCGCCTATAAGCATCGACGCGGCGCACGCGGCGGCGCTGTAAATATCGCCGTCCTTTTTCCTGACGCGTGAGTATATCCAGTACACAAGTGCGGCGACGAGATATTTGACGACCGCGCTCCTTCCGCTGCACGTCATCAGCCCTACCGCCATTGAGGCTATACCTATGTAAGCTATGCTTTTATCGAAACACGCCGCGAAAAACGCCGTGCCGAACGGGAACATTCCCAGCACCGACGCACGCGAGACGAGCAGCAGTATTCCCGTCCTCCACCCGTCGCGCAGCAGCGGAGCGCGGAGATTTTCAGCGTTTATTTTATCCTTTATATCGGGTTGTGTCATTTAAATCATTCCTCCGTCGGACGGCGCAGACTGCCGCCTTATGTATAACGGAACAATTATAACACGCCTCACGCGTATTTTTTGTCATATACGGTTGTCAAATAATAAAAACATTTCGACAGTTTTCTTTGACAACGGCGCGCGCGTATGATATAGTATTTTAAACACGTTCCACGGAGAGATAAATATGAAAAGAATACTGATTTTTTCGGACACGCACGGCTATACCGACCCGTGCATTGAAATTATAAACAATTCGCCCAAGCCTTACGCGATAATCCACGCCGGCGACTACACACGCGACGCGGAGGACTTGTCGTACATTTACCCCGACATACCGCTGTATTACGTCAAGGGCAACAACGATATGCTCTCGCGCGCCCCGTCCGAGATAACGATTATGGCTGAAGGCGCTAAGATATTCGTAACGCACGGTCACGAGCAGCGCGTGAAGTACGAGCCGACGCTCACGACGCTTAAAGCCCGCGCCGCAAGGGTGAACCCGTCGCTTGTGATTTTCGGTCACACGCACTCGCCCTACACCGAGTACTGGGGAAACGCCGTAATACTAAACCCCGGCAGCGTGCGCTATTCAAAAACCTACGCCGTCGCCGAAATCGACAAGGGCAAGGTTACGACGAAAATTCTTGATATTGAGTGAGATATTCAAATTTTTCCCTTATTTACAAAAAATTTATAAAAAAACAGTGGTAATTATTATGAAATTGTGGTACAATAAGGGATAGTAATGTAAAAATTCGGTTTTGGCGGATTTTTTATTAAGGACAAAAAACAATGAGGAGATATAAGCATGGGCATATTTGACAAGTTATTCGGCTCGTATTCGGACAGGGAGCTTAAAAAGGTTTACCCCATAGCCGACAAGGTTATGGCTCTCGAGGGCGACATGGAAAAGCTGTCGGACGCGGAGCTTAAAGCGAAAACACCCGAATTTAAGGAACGTCTCAAAAACGGCGAGACGCTCGACGACCTTCTCCCCGAGGCGTTCGCGGTAATGCGCGAGGCAAGTTGGAGAGTTCTGGGCATGAAACACTTCTACGTTCAGGTGGTCGGCGGCGTTATACTGCATCAGGGACGTATCGCCGAAATGAAAACAGGTGAAGGTAAAACGCTCGTTTCGACGCTGCCGGCGTACCTTAACGCGCTTACCGGCAAGGGCGTACATATCGTTACCGTTAACGATTACCTTGCAAAGCGAGACAGCGAGTGGATGGGTAAGGTTTACCGTTTCCTCGGCATGAGCGTCGGTCTTATCATACACGACCTCGACGGAAACGAAAGACGCGAGGCTTACGCCGCCGACATCACCTACGGCACAAACAACGAGCTCGGTTTTGACTACCTCCGCGACAACATGGTCGTACACAAGGAGGAAATGGTACAGCGCGGTCACAATTACGCCATCGTGGACGAGGTCGACTCAATCCTTATCGACGAGGCGAGAACGCCGCTTATCATTTCCGGCATGGGCGAGGACGCGAATGAATTGTACCGCGTGGCGGATATGTTCGTTAAGCGACTCAAAAAGCACGTCGTAACGGAGCACGACGACAAGCAGCTCGACGAAGATCTTGACGCGGACTACATCGTTGACGAAAAGGCGCGCACGGCTATGCTTACGCCGCGCGGCGTTAAGAAGGCGGAGCAGGGTTTCGGAGTTGAAAACCTTTCCGACCCCAACAACATGAAACTGCAGCACCACATTAACCAGGCGTTGCAGGCGAACGGCGTTATGCACCGCGATCAGCAGTATGTCGTGCAGGACGGCGAGGTGCTTATAGTAGACGAGTTCACGGGACGTATAATGCCCGGCAGACGCTACAGCGACGGTCTGCACCAGGCTATCGAGGCAAAAGAGGGCGTTAAGATCGAAAACGAGTCGAGAACGCTCGCTACGATAACGTTCCAGAATTTCTTCCGCCTTTACGGCAAGCTGTCGGGTATGACCGGTACGGCTCTCACCGAGGAAGAAGAATTTCAGCATATATACAAACTTGACGTTGTGGCTGTTCCGACGAACAAGCCCGTCATAAGAGTTGACGAGCATGACTCTGTTTACAAAACGGAAAAGGGCAAGTTTATGGCTGTCATAAAGCAAATCCAGGAGTGCCACGCGAAGGGTCAGCCGGTGCTTGTCGGCACGGTCAACGTCGATAAGTCCGAGCTTTTGTCGGCACTTCTAAAACGCGCCGGCATTAAGCACGAGGTGCTGAACGCAAAGTACCACGCGAAAGAGGCTGAAATCATCGCGCAGGCGGGTAAAAAGGGCGCGGTAACGATTGCCACAAACATGGCGGGCCGTGGTACGGACATTATGCTCGGCGGTAACGCGGAGTACATGGCTAAGCACGAAATGGCGAAACAGGGCTTTGACGACGAGCTTATCGCCGAGGCTACCGGTTTCGGCGACACCGATAACGAGGAAATTATAAACGCGAGAAAGGTATTCACCGAGCTTAACAACAAATTCAAGAAGCAGATTCGTCCCGAACAGGAGGAGGTCGTTCGTCTGGGCGGTCTGTTCATAATCGGCACGGAGCGTCACGAGTCGAGACGTATCGACAATCAGCTGCGCGGACGTGCCGGACGTCAGGGCGACCCGGGTGCGTCAAAGTTCTTCCTTTCGCTTGATGACGACCTTATGAGAATTTTCGGCAGCGAAAAGGTTAAGACAATGGTAAACGCTCTCGGTCTCGAGGAGGACGAACCGATTGAGGCGAAGATGCTCACGAACGCTATTGAAAACGCGCAGAAGAGCCTTGAAAGCCGCAACTTCGATTCACGTAAGCATGTCCTCCAGTACGACGAGGTTATGAATGAGCAGCGTAAGATTATATACTCGCAGCGTCAGGCAGTGCTTGACGGCGAGGATATAAGCGGCACGATAAAGGGTATGATCGAGGCGTGCATCGACAGCGCGCTCGACGATTATATCGGCATTTCGGAGATACCCGAGGAATGGAATATCCGTGCGCTCATCGAATTCGCGAACACGAACCTCAACGCGAAGGGCGAGTTTAAGATCGACGACAGCGAGCTTGAAACAATCACGCGCAACGATGTCAAGGACGAGCTTATGGAGATAGCGATGAAGCGTTACGCCGAGCAGGAGGAAATATTCGGCGAGAATATGCGCGAGCTTGAAAGAGTGCTTATGCTGCGCGTGGTCGATACACTCTGGATGGATCACCTTGACGAGATGGAACACGTAAAGCGCGAGATAGGTCTTAGGGCGTACGGTCAGCACGACCCCGTTGTCGAGTACAGAAACGTCGGCAGCGAGCTTTACGAGGGTATGCTCGACAGTATAAAGAAGGACACGGTGCGTTACGTACTCACCGCGCAGCCGCGTATCAAGATTGAGCGCGAGCAGGTGGCAAAACCCATGGACACGGGCGGCGACGGTTCGCTTTCACAGACGAAAAAGGCTAAAAAACAGCCCGGCAGAAACGACCCCTGCCCCTGCGGCAGCGGCAAGAAATACAAGCACTGCTGCGGCAAAAACAAATAATGCCGAAAAATTTTAACCGAAAGAAGTGATAATATGTTGGAGTACGACGAGTACCGTCTGAGGCTGCAGGGTCTCGAAAAAAGCATAACGGATTTGAGGGATTCACTTTGACATCGCATCGGCTCAGGAGGAAATAACAAAGCTTGAAGGCGAGGCTGTCAAGGAAGGCTTTTGGGACGATATGGAAAACTCCCAGAAGGTGCTGCAAAGGACAAAGCAGCTTAAAGACAAGGTTGGATCATACGAGAACTTAAAGAATAAATGGGAGGACACGCTCGTTCTTATCGACCTCGCGAACGAGGAAAACGACGAGAGTCTTCTCCCCGAGGTCACGCAGGCGGCGACGGAAATCGAGGAAGAAATCGACAAGATGACGCTCGAAACGCTTTTGTCGGGTCAGTACGACAAGAGCAACGCCATCATGACGTTCCACGCGGGCGCGGGCGGCACGGAGGCGCAGGACTGGTGCGAAATGCTTATCAGAATGTACCAGATGTGGGCGCAGAAGAACGGCTACACGTTCGAGATAGTCGACTCGCTCCCCGGCGACGAGGCGGGCATAAAAAGCTGCTCGGTCGAGATTACGGGTCTTAACGCCTACGGTTACTTAAAGGCTGAAAAGGGCGTTCACCGCCTTGTGCGCATTTCGCCGTTCAACAGCGCGGGAAAGCGTATGACGTCGTTCGCGTCGGTCGAGGTCATGCCGGAGCTTGACGATGATGTCGAGGTTGATATTCGTCCGGAGGACATAAAAATGGAGGCGTTCCGTGCGTCGGGCGCGGGCGGTCAGCATATCAACAAAACCTCGTCGGCTGTGCGTCTCACGCATATCCCGACAGGTATAGTCGTGTCGTGCCAGACGCAGCGTTCGCAGTTCCAGAACAGGGATTACGCCATGAAGATGCTCAAAGGTAAGCTTGTCGAGCTTGCGGAGCGAGAGCAGAAGGAAAAAATCTCCGACCTTCAGGGCGTGCAGATGGACAACGGCTGGGGCAGTCAGATACGCTCCTACGTTTTCCAGCCGTACACCATGGTCAAGGATTTGCGCACAGGCTACGAAATGGGCAACATCGGCGCGGTCATGGACGGCGAGCTTAACGGATTTATAAACGCGTACCTTAAAGCGGCGAGCCTCGGCACGCTGAGCAAGTAACACGGGGACACTAAAATGGGGACACTAAAGTTTTAGTGTCCCCTGTTTTTATTCTTAAATATTATTAGGCACGGGTTCGCCGAATATCGGCAAGCCGTTTTCATCGTAGTCAAACGCCTTTGCGCGTGCGTGGCGGTTATTGTCGTCAAGCGGGTCGCCCTCGGTTTCCTTGTAGCTGCGGCTGTGGTATATCAGAATATCCCTGCCGCCGTCGGTCGTAAAGCTGTTATGACCCGGCCCGTACTGACCCGCGCCGTCGCTTGACGTAAACACCGGAACGTCGCTCTTGCGCCACGATATGGGATTTAAAAGGTCGCTGTCCTCGTCAGCCCATAGCATACCCATGCAGTAATGGCAGCCTGTGTCGGACGCGGAGTACGTCACTATCACCTTGCCGTTGCGCCTAAGCACGGCGGGACCTTCGTTTACCTCGAAACGGTGCTTTTCCCAAGGGTACTGCGGCGTTGTGAGCAGCATGGGCTTTGTTTCGAGCGTCCATGGGTTTTTCATACGCGCCATAAAAAGTTCGGACGGACCGCCGTGGTACATGACCTGCGCCCATATTACGTACTGCTTTCCGTCCTTGTGGATAAAACTCGTCATGTCGAGCGAAAAGCTTTCGTGTCCGACGTCTATCTGTCCGAGTTCTTCCCACTTCCCCGTAATGGGGTTCTCATCGCGGCAGCGCAGAACGTAGGGGCGTATGCTCCACCTGTCCGCGCTTGAACTTGCGGTAAAATATATGTACCACACGCCGTCTATGTAGTGGAGCTCGGGCGCCCAGATAAGTCCCGACATTTCGCCCGTCATGTGCTTTTTCCAGACTATGAACGAGTCGGCTGTCAAAAGACCGTTGAGCGTCCTTGCGCGTCTTATTTCAATGCTGTCGTACTGCGGAATTGTGCCGGTGAAATAGTAGTAGCCGTCGGTGTGGTAATGCACGTATGGGTCGGCGCGCTGGTACACCAGGGGGCTGTTGTATATCTGCTCTTTGTCCATGTGTGATTGTCCGCCTTTCGGAATTTTCAAACATTGTATATGATACCACCAATCGGCGCGTTTGTAAATGGTTTTTTGAAGAAAAAATTGGGAATTTTTTGGATTTTTACGGGCGAACACGGTTCGCCCCTACGTCCCGTCAGCCTCTCCTTGAGGAGAGGTGGCATCGCAAAGCGATGACGGAGAGGTGGCAGATGATTTAAATAACCACCTCTCAGTCGCCTTCGGCGACAGCTCCCCTCAAGGGGAGCCTTACATAATGTCTCCCCTATCTCGCAAACTGCCTTCCCGTATTATCGACGGTATAATCGCTGCTGTACACAAGTTCTGAAACGGTCACGAGGTCATAATCACATTCGAGCGCCTCGATGATTTTCGGCAGGATATTGGCGGTGTTTTTCGTACCGGTGTGCAGCAGAATAATATCGCCCGCCTTCGTCTTTTTGACGCACCTGTTATATATCGACTCCGCCTCCGCGTCGCCGTAGTCGATACCGTCCACCGACCATTGTATGTACTGTCTGCCGCTGTCCTCTATCGCCTTCACGACCGTGTTGTTGTAGCCGCCGGACGGTGCGCGCGAAAGGCGCGGCTTAACGCCCGCAGCCTTCCCGATCGCCGCGTCGGCTTTGTCGAGGTCGGCTGTTATTTCCTTCGCGCTTAAAGCGGTGTAATCGGCGTGGTTGTAGGAATGGTTGCCTATCTCGTGACCCGCGTCGGCAATTTTTTTGAGCGACGCGCCGCATCTCGACGCCCACTCGCCCGTCACGAAGAACGTCGCCTTACAGCCGTACTCGTCGAGTGTTTTGAGCACAGCGTCAACGTCCTCGTCGCCCCACGCGCAGTCGAACGTGAGCGCGATTTTGTTATCGTCACGCTCCACGCTGTATATCGGTATTTCTCTGCCGTTCACATTAAAAACGCTCACTGCCCGCGGCACGGAAAAGCCTATGACAAACGCAGCCGCAAGCGCGATAGCGGCGATTATGACGTGTTTTAATCTGAATACAAAGAATTTCACAGCCGTCGCCTCCCGAAATAGTTGTTTGTACTATTTTATTCGGCGCGGCGCGCATATATTACGTCAAATCACAAAAGCCACGACGGCAGGTTCTTCTTCGGCTCGGGCTTTTTCTCCGTTTCCGCCTTCTTTGCGGGAACGGCTTTCTCTGCTGTTTCCGTTTTCTTCACCGTTTTTACCGCGGTCTTTTTCGGCGCGGCTTTCGGTTTTTCGGTCTTCTTCGGCTCGGGCGCGGACGTTTTGAGGTTCTTAACGCACTCGTCCACTTCTTTTTTCGTTTCAAGCGGCGCGCTGCGGAAACGTCCCTCGAACACCTTTCCCTCTCTGCCGTTTACATTGTTAAAGTAACGCGCGTAAACGGTCGTGAGCGACTTTACAGCCATGGATATGCCGTTTGACGGCTCTTTTACAGCCATGCGTATCTCGGTTTTCGTTATTTCCAGTCCGTACACCTTGCCGCCCTCGAATTTTTCAGCCGCGATTTCGGCAAACCTTTTCTTGTCCGCGTCGGTAACGTAAAGCTCGTTTCCGCGCAGCGATACGTAGTAGTTGCCGCTTTTGCTAACTTCTCTTGCCTGTCTTGCCATTTTTAGTGTCCCCTTTCATTTGTTTTTAGTGTCCCCGGTTTACTTTTATGTCCCCATTATATCATATTTTCGGCGGGGACACTAAAACATTTTTATTACAATTCAAAGACACGCTTGTAATAAAGCGGCAGCGCGCGGAATAATTATTATTCATGAAATAACGGAGGGGCGGACTATGGAAACATATCACAACAAAACGGCGCGTGAGGCAGCCGCGCTTTTAAATACCGATATAAAGGACGGATTGACAGTCAAGGAGGCTGCGCGAAGGCTTAAAGAAAACGGCAAAAACAAGCTGTGCGGCAAAAAGAAAAAGAACATATTCGTAAAATTTATCGAGCAGTTCAACGATTTTATGATAATAATACTGCTCGCGGCGGCGGCTGTGTCGTTTTTCACGTCGTTTTTGCAGGGCGACGCGGACATTTCCGAGCCGCTTATAATACTCGCGATAGTCGTCGCGAACGCGATACTCGGCGTGACGCAGGAGGAACGCGCGGAAAAGAGCCTTGAGGCGTTAAAGAAAATGTCGTCGCCGCACGCTCGTGTCATAAGGAGTGGCAACATTATAACGGTTGACGCGGAGGACGTTGTGACGGGTGACGTTATCGCCGTTTCGGCAGGCGACCTGATACCCGCCGACTGCCTTTTAATATCGTCAAACTCGCTCACTACCGACGAATCGTCGCTTACGGGCGAGAGCCTTAACGTCTCGAAGTCGGCTGACGCGGTGTCCGACATTCACGCGCCGCTTGGGGACAGAAAAAATATGCTGTTCGCGTCCACGTCAGTGACGGGCGGCAAGGGTCGCGCCGTAGTAACCGCCGCCGGTATGGACACCGAGGTCGGAAAAATAGCCGATATGCTGCTCACCGAGGAACGGGAGAAAACGCCGCTGCAGAAAAAACTCGCGGACACGGGCAAAACGCTCGGCATAGCCGCGCTCGCGATATGTCTCGCGGTATTTGTGACGGGGCTGTTTATGTGTCTGCCGCCGCTTGAAATGTTTATGACGGCAGTTTCGCTCGCCGTCGCGGCGATACCCGAAGGACTTCCGGCAATCGTTACGATTATGCTCGCGCTGGGCGTTATGCGTATGTCGGGCAAAAACGCGATCGTGCGCAATCTGCCGTCGGTCGAGACGCTCGGCGGCGCGTCGGTTATCTGCTCCGACAAAACCGGCACGCTCACCGAGAACAAAATGACCGTGACAAAAATCGTCTCCCATGACGAGCCGCTTTTAATGCAGTGCTGCGCGCTTTGCTGCGACAGCGCGGAGGGTAACAAAAATCCCACGGAGGTCGCGCTTTTGCAGTACGCGAAGGAACACGGCACAGACAAATCCGCGCTCGACAAGCGTTACCGCCGCGTCGCGGAAATACCGTTCGACTCGACGCGCAAGCGCATGACGACGCAGCACCGCGACATAAAGGGCAGCCGCACTGTTATAAAGGGTGCGCCGGAGTACGTGCTGCCGCTGTGCTCGTTCGAGCTTACGGAAAACGGAACGTCGGCGCTGTCGTCGCACGGCAGGAACAAAATACTCGCCGACAACAAAAGCATGGCGTCGGAGGGTCTGCGCGTAATCGCCGTGTGCTGCCGCACTGACACGTCGGTAGCGCCGATAAACGAGAGAAATATGACGTTTATCGGTCTTATCGGTATCGAGGATCCGCCGAGGAAAGAGGCTGCGGCGGCTGTGCGCGTATGCAAAAACGCCGGTATACGCCCTGTGATGATAACGGGCGACCACGCCGCGACGGCTCTCGCGGCTGCGAAAAAACTCGGTATCGCGCGTGACACGAGCGAGGTCATAACGGGCGGCGAGCTCGATAAAATGTCAGATGAGGAGCTTTCGGAGAGCGTTAAAACCTGTTCCGTTTTCGCCCGCGTAACGCCGTCGCACAAGGTGCGGCTCGTCAAGGCGTTTAAATCAAACGGCGAGATCACGGCTATGACAGGCGACGGAGTGAACGACGCGCCCGCGCTTAAAGCCGCCGACATAGGCTGCAGCATGGGCATAGCCGGTACGGACGTGGCGAAATCCGCGTCGGATATGGTGCTTACCGACGACAATTTTGCTACTATCGTGTACGCCGTCAAGGAGGGGCGGTGCATATTCGCGAACATTAAAAAGGCGGTCAAATTCCTGCTGTCGAGCAATATCGGCGAGATACTGACGGTGTTCTCGGGCATACTATTAAGTTCCTCGTCGCCGCTTACGGCAATACAGCTTTTGTGGGTGAACCTCGTCACCGACTCCTTCCCCGCTATCGCGCTGGGGCTTGACGCGCCGTCGGAGGACATTATGCAAAAGCCGCCGCGCAACCCGAAAAAGGGGCTGTTCGCCGACGGACTGTGGGCGTCGATAATATTTGAAGGGCTTATGATAGGCGCACTCGCGCTTTTGGCATTCGTGACGGGCGCGAGGGTGTTCGGCTCGCTCGTCACCGGCAGAACGATGGCGTTCGCGGTGCTGTCAATCTCGCAACTCGTACACGCGTTCAATATGCGCAGCGACACGTCCGTAATCAAGGCGGGAATATTCAAAAATCCGTTCCTCGTGCTGTCGCTCGTCGTCGGGCTTGCGCTTGAGGCGGTAGTTATATCCGTGCCGTCGCTCGCGCCCGTGTTCGGGGCTGTGCCGCTAAACGCCCTGCAATGGATAATCGTCGGCGTGCTGTCGGTCATGCCGCTTGTTATCGTCGAGGCGCAGAAATTCGTATCAGCCGCGTTTTCAAAAGAAAAATTTTAATTTACCTCTTGCAAGTTCGGGAAAAATGGTTTATAATAGAATTGTGTCAAAGAGGACGCGATGTTTTCGCGCCCTCTTTTTGTTTTTCAAAGCGCTTCGCGCGGCACAAGAAAGGGCGGTTATATAAATGAATACGGATATTTCAAATTCCATGAAGGAATATCTGGAGGCTATTTACGAGCTTTCAAAATCAAATAAGAGCGTCAGGACTACAGATATTGCGCAGAGGCTCGGTATATCGAAACCGAGCGTCAACAAGGCGGTCGGCGCGCTCAAAGCTAAGGGGTACGTTACGCACGTTCCCTACGGCGACGTCGTTCTCACCGACGAGGGCAGAGAGATCGCCGAGATGGGCGGTATGAAGAACAGCATGATCAAGCGGTTTTTGGTGTGCGTTCTGAACCTCACCGACGACGAGGCTGAAAGAGAGGTGTGCTCTATCGGGCATACGTTAAGCTACGGCACGGTGGAGAAGATGCGGAGTTTTATGGGGGCGTAATATGTGTGTTTTGCGGGCTGTCGAGGGCGCCAGCCCCTACGGCGTATAATTTTAACATGCGGGTGTAGGGGACGGCGCCCCGACGTCCCGTGAGCCTCCCCTATTAGGGGAGGTGGCGGCGGAGCCGACGGAGGGGTTTTATCCCAAAACACACACAAACCCCTCAGTCACACTGCGTGTGACAGCTCCCCTAGTAGGGGAGCCTTGCGTAACACGCATTATTTTTTTGCACAAAATAATCCCATACTGATAGAAAATCGCGATTTATAACGAATAAATAAATGAGAAACGTTTCTTATACCGTTTGCGAGGGAGGTGGCACAATGACCGACGAGGAGATTACGGCGGGGATAATACACCGTGACGAGCGCGCGCTCGACACGCTGATCGACAAATACGGCGGACTTATAAAGTCAATCGTGTCGTACCATTTACACGAAAATTACCGCGGCGAGTGCATGAACGACATCCTTCTCGCGCTGTGGAAAAACATGAAAAGCTTTGCTCCCGAAAGGAACACGCTCAAAAACTGGATAGGCGCGGTGTGCAGATACAAGTGCATAGATTACAAACGCAAATATTACAATGAAAGCCTATCGCGGCTCGACGAGCGTATTCCTTCGGACAAGACAGCCGACAGTGGTATAATGCGCGAGGAAACAGAAAACGAGATAAACGACCTTCTCTCCACACTTCCCGAGTGCGACCGCGAAATTTTCCGCAGGCGGTACATTGACGGCGACACGGTGGCGACCATATCGGGCGAACTACGCGTTAAGCCGTCGGCGGTGTACAACAGACTTTCGCGCGGAAGGCGGAAATTGAAAAGAGAGCTTTCAAAGGAGTGATCACGGTGAAAAACGAGTACGATTATCTGAACGACGTTCGGACGGATTTCTCGAAGTATGAAACTATGGAATTGACGGATAAGGAGCGTAGAGAGATGAAAAATGAATTTAAGAAAAGAAAGGCGCATTTCTCGTGGAGAAAGTGCTCGGCTCTGGCGGCTTGCGCGGCGGCGATTGCGATAGCTGCACAGACCGGCTTTGCGCAGAATATGATGGAGCGTATCATAAATGTCGTGCAGACGGGTCACAACGACGTAGTCCAGACGGATTACAGCGAGGCGGAGGAAACGCTTACGCAGACGCTTAAAGGCTGTATTTTCGACAAGGACGGCAACGAGATAACGTCGCTTGACGGCATAACGTCATACACCGACTTATATGACGCAAGCGGTGTGCGGTATGACGAGAAAAGTATTATAAAGCTGTTCAAAGACAAAGGGTTGGTTAACGATGATGTAGATGCGATAATTCGTGTCGGCACGCCGAAGGAAAAAGGAGTTATTCCCGAAAGCGGCAACGGCGAAGAGATATTCACCTCGATTGAGGAACTCGGTTCAAGGCTTAACTTCACGCTTAAAACGCCGGAGTATATGCCGGAGGGCTGGGACTTCCTCTACTGCTACGGTTTCACCGGCGACGACGGCGTTATGTCGGGCAATTACGCGGTGCTTGTGTACTATGACGGAAATGAGGAATTTTACATTCACGAGCGCGTGATTAACGATGATACGCGTTATACCGCGTCAACCGACGAGACCGTCACCGAAGGCACGGTAAACGGCTGCACGGCGGCGATTTCGGAGCATGACGTGATGTGGGAGCAGGACGGTGTTTCCGTTGACCTTGTAAGCGGCGAGAGCGATATAACGGGCGATGTGCTTTTAAAGGTCGCAAATTCGGTAAGATAAATTTTTCGGCGCGTATGTCTTAGGGCATACGCGTTTTTTGTGTTGCGCTGTTGACATGCGCCCTCGTTTATCGTATAATACAGCCGAAAGGAAATTAGGGTGCGTTATATGAAGAAAAAATTAAGTCTTTCGAACCATTTTACATACTCAATGCTCATACGGTTCGTGATGCCGTCAATCATAATGATGATTTTCACGTCGGTGTACGGTATCGTGGACGGGCTTTTTGTGTCAAATTTCGTGGGGAAAACGTCGTTCGCGGCAATCAACCTCATATTCCCCACGCTTAACATTATAGGCGCGGTCGGTTTTATGCTCGGCAGCGGCGGTACGGCGTTTGTCGGCAAAACGCTCGGCGAGGGTAAGCGCGATATGGCGAACCGCTATTTTTCAATGCTGATTTTGGCGGGTGCGGCAGTCGGTGCAGTGCTCGCGGCTGTAGGGTTTGTGCTGCTCCCGTCCGTCGCGGCGGCTCTCGGCGCGGGAGAAGGTATGAAGGGCGACTGCGTTGTGTACGGCAGAATTATTCTCGCCGCGATGCCGTTCTTTATTTTGCAGAACATGTTCCAGAGCTTCTTTATCGCGGCGGAAAAACCGAAGCTGGGACTGCTCGTAACGGTCGCGGCGGGCGTTACGAATATGGTTCTCGACGCGCTTTTTGTCGCGGTATTCAAGTGGGGCGTGTCGGGCGCGGCGCTTGCGACCGGTATAAGTCAGTTCGTCGGCGCGGCAATTCCGCTTGCGTACTTCCTCGGTAAAAACAGCAGCCTTTTGCGCATTACAAAAACAAAGCTGTATACAAAAGTACTTTTGAAATCGTGCGCGAACGGTTCGTCGGAAATGGTGACGAACCTCGCCATGTCGTTTATGAATATGCTGATAAACTGGCAGCTTATGCGGCTTGCCGGCGAGAACGGCGTCGCGTCCTACGGCGTTATCATGTACGCGAGCTTTATATTCTCGGCGATTTTCTACGGCTACGCGATAGGCAGTGCGCCCGTGATAAGCTACCATTTCGGTGCGGGCAACAAGAACGAATTGAAAAATCTTTTGAAGAAAAGCATGGTGATAACGACCGTTGTCGGGATTTTGATAACGGTTGCGGTGCTTTTATTCTCCGCGCCGCTTTCACGCGTTTTCGTCGGCTACGACAAGGAACTTTGCGATATGACCGTCCACGCATTCAGGGTGTTCCTTATCGGCTACTTCTGCTCCGGCTTTACGATTTTCGGTTCGGCGTTCTTTACCGCGCTCAACAACGGAGTCGTGTCAGCCGTCATATCGTTTACGCGGACGCTCCTGTTTGAAGGCGGCACTATTCTCATTTTCCCCTTTATATGGGGACTTGACGGCGTGTGGTGGGCGTTTGTCGCGTCCGACTCGGCGGCTATGATTATGACGCTCGCGTTCATATTCGCGAAAAGGAAACAATACGGGTATATGTAAGCATACAAAAACAGGGACACTAAAACTTTAGTGTCCCTGTTTTTTATATTTCGGTGTTTTCTTTTGTTTTAGTGTCCCCGTCCGTTTCGGCGTCCTCGTCAACTTTAGTGTCCCCGTCGGCTGTGTCGGTTTCGTCCGTGTCCGTTTCCTCGGGCGGGTTTACTGTGAGGTCGTAAAGGCGCATTATCGTGGCAATCGACTGTTCGTTCGTATACGTTGTTTTCGGCGAGAACATATTCCCGCCCACGCCCTGCATAATTCCCGTGTCGTGCATGAGCGTTACAAACGGCTTTGACCAGCCGCCTATTTCCTCATCGTCGGCGTACTCATATTCCCCGTCGGTTTCTGCCGCGCCGAACAGGTACTCATACGTTTTGCCGAGCAGCACTGCCGCCTCCTGACGTGTTATCTCGTTGTCGGGACGGAACGTGCCGTCGTCGTAACCCGATATAATTCCGGCGGTCGCAAGCTTTCGTATCGTTTTGCTCTCGGTGTCGGTAAAGCTTATATCGCCGTCAATGTCCTCCGGCATACTGCCGCACCGTTCGAGCATGCTCGACAGCACATAGCAGAAGATTGTGCGCGTCATGCCCTCGTCATACGTGAGTTTATCCTTCAAATCGTACGGCGCGACGTCAATTTCATATGCGCGGCTTACCTCTCCCATCGCCCACTTCGACGGTTCATCCCCGTTATACGTTATTTCGGGGAGAGGCAAGCGGTAATTGTACTCCTCCCAATTCGTACCATCCTCGGTGCGATAGCGTCTGCCGTCCGCGTCCTCGCGGTAGTACCAGCCGTCGTAGGTTAAGGCAAGGCGCGTTATAAAGTCGGGCGTGTAGCGTCCGATGATGCTGTAGTCATCGTCCAGCATATACATATCCTTGAGCTTTGCCCAGTGGTCGTAGTAGTAATACGGTATGCCGTCCCAGTCGATGTAGCGGAGCATGTAACCCCACGGCGTGGGCGTTATCTCAAAGTTTTCCGCGCCGCCGTCAACGATTTTTTTAACGTCGTCGGACAGCTTGTCATACACGGTGTCGGCTGTTACGCCGTATGTCATAACACCGTCCTCTATACCGTTGTCCTCTTTTATATAGTCCTCGTAAGTTTTATCAACATGCGGCTCATAGCTTACCATGAACGAGTTTTTAAGTCCGCCGACGTAGTTTATCGGCAGCACGACGTTTATCGAAAATTCTTTCTCGCTCTTTGCCGGTATGCGCACGCTCGCGAGAACGTCCTTTACGTCGCCGCCCCATTCGCCCTTTACGTAGCCGCTGTGCTTGCCGTTCTCATCCTCGACGTACACGACGATATTCGAGACGGTCTGCGACACGTACTCAAAATATCTGTCCTCCGGCATTGTATTCTTCACCTTTAAATTGTAACTCTCGGTCACGCAGTAGTTGCCCATCGAGCAGGCGTAGCCCTGGTTCGAGCGATACGGTGAAAGCTCGTAGTTGGGGTAGTATTCGTCCGCCTTGTCGAACCACGTCACCGCGCCCTCGTAGTGGGTCGTGTCGCTGTGGAACGGATCCCATATCCAGACGTTGTCGCGCTTATCCTTCTTCACCTTTGAGCCGTAGTAGTCGAGTTTCGAGTCGTCCTCGTAGCGGAACGTCAGAAGGTCGGACTCCGTCGAAATTTTCTTCGACCATATATCGTCCTGCGGGTTTAAATGCGTGCACCACGCGTCAGTCACAAAGCCGTCCTTCTCGTACTGGTTAAAGACCTTGTTTTCTATAAGGTCGCCGTCTTGGTACTTGTTGTCTATCGTGTATTCGAGGTTCGCGTTTACCTTTGGGAGCGTGTCGGCTATGCCCTTCTGTGTGCGCGTGTAGGAGTATTTGCCGTACGCCGCGTCGGGGTCAAAATCCGTTCTGTCGCCGAGCGTGCCGTTCGACTTAAACGCGGCGACGTTAAAGGAAATGTCGCCCTCCTCGACCTCGATTTCGCCCATAATCTCAACTGGCTTGCGGTACGGCACGACGCTGTAATTTTTAATGTAATCGCTCAGCCACACCGTCTCGCCTTTCTTTATCTCGACCGTCACAGGCTCGTACTCTTCGGCGGTGTATATCCACGAGCCGTTGCGCTCGCAGAGGTTTACGCCGAGGAACGAGGCGAGCGCGTTAAGGCAGCCGACCTTGTGCATCTCCTTCGCCCACGTGCCGTCGCCGTAGATGTAGCTGCGCATTTGAGGCGTTTCAAAAAACACCTTGTTCACCGTTATAACGCTGTCCTCCGACGCGGTCATTTCGACGTCAAGTTCAATGTCGTAGCCCGCGCCGTAGCCGTCGTCGGTGTCTGTGCAGTTTATGTGGCACATAAGGAAGTCGTACACGTCGGGCGTGAGGTGCGCGTTGTTCATTATATACGACGGCTCGCAGTCGGGGTGGTTCATTAAATCTTTATTCGCAAGTCCTTCGGGATTGTTGCAGTAAATCCACTTGCCGCCGCCCTCAGGCTCGAATTTTATGTCAACCGCGAACGCCGTCACGCCGAAAACCGTTATTATTGCCGAAATTAAAATTATGCCTATCCTTTTCACAGCTTTACTCCTCATCTCCGTACATTTCGCCTGCCATCATCATTTCTATCATGTCCCATACCGTCACCTTGCCCTCGTCGTCCTTCGTCGAGAACGGAACGAGTATGTCGTCCTCGCCCATTTTGAGCGTTTCCCATATAAGCTCGAAATTCGGCTCTATCTCGCTCTTTTTGAGCTTGTCGACCTTCGTCGCGACCACGATAAGGCGCTCGTGGTAATGGCGTATCCATTCAGCCATCTGCATATCGTCCTTCGTGGGCTTGTGGCGGCTGTCAACGAGCAGAATTGTCTGCACGAGTTCTTTGCGGTTAGCGAGGTAGCTTTCCATCATCTCTCCCCACTTTTCCGTCTCCGCCTTGCTGCGCTGCGCGTAGCCGTAGCCCGGGAGGTCTACGAGGTATATGGTGTCGTCCACATTGTAGAAGTTTATCGTTATCGTCTTGCCCGGCGTACCCGATACGCGGGCGAGTGATTTGCGGTTAAGTATTTTGTTTATAAGCGACGATTTTCCGACGTTTGAGCGTCCGGCGAACGCGAACTCCATGCGTCCGTCCTTCGGGTACTGCTCCGGCTTTACAGCCGACGTTGCGAAATCTGCGTTTTGTATGTTCATATTTTCTCTCCTTACTTTACGTCTACCTTTTCGCCAGCCATGATTTTGTTCATTGTACGCGCCGCGCACATTTTTCCGCACATCGAGCAGGTGTGCTGTTCCTCCGGCGGCAGTTCGTTATAATATCTCATCGGCTTTTCGGGGTCTATCGCGTATTTGAACATCTCATCCCAGCAGACGCGTCTGCGCGCGTCGCTCATCTTGTCGTCAATCTCACGCGCCCCGGGTATGCCCTTCGCGATGTCGCCCGCGTGTGCCGCTATCTTTGACGCGATTATTCCCTCGCGCACGTCATCGGCGTTCGGGAGACGCAGATGCTCGGCGGGCGTTACGTAGCAGAGGAAGTCCGCGCCGTTTGCAGCCGCCACAGCTCCGCCTATTGCGGACGTGATGTGGTCGTAGCCGGGCGCGATGTCCGTTACGAGAGGCCCGAGCACGTAAAACGGCGCGTTGTGGCAGAGACGCTTTTCGAGTTTCATATTCGCGGCGATTTCGTCAATCGCCATATGACCGGGGCCCTCAACCATTACCTGCACGTTCTTTTCCCATGCGCGCTTTGTGAGTATACCGAGCTCCACAAGCTCCGTAACCTGCGACGCGTCGGTCGAGTCGTGCGTTGAACCCGGGCGGCACGCGTCGCCGAGACTTATCGTGACGTCGTACTTCGCCAAAATATCGAGAACCTTATCGTAATACTCGTAGAACGGGTTTTCGTTTCCGGTCATTTCCATCCACGCGTAGATAAGCGAGCCGCCGCGTGACACGATGTTTGTAACGCGCTCCGTTTCCTTGAAGATCGAGGCGGTGCGGCGGTTGATGCCCGCGTGGATAGTCATAAAGTCAACGCCGTCCTTCGCGTGAGCCTCTATCACGTCGAGGAATTCGTCGGCTGTGATTTCCGCAAGCTCCTTGTCGAGGTAGCCCACGGCGTCGTACATCGGCACAGTGCCTATCATCGCGGGGCAGGTGTCGGTGAGCAGGCGGCGGAACTCGTGCGTTTTACCGTAGCAGCTCAAGTCCATAATCGCTTCGGCTTTCATATCGACAGCCATTTTTACCTTTTCCATTTCGACGCTGTAATCAGTGCAGTCCTTGGAGATGCCGAGGTTGACGTTTATTTTCGTTTTCATACCCTCGCCGACAGCCTCGGGGCTAAGTGCCTTGTGATTTTTGTTCGCGGGAATTACTACCGTTCCGCGCGCTATTCTTTCACGCAGAATTTCTGCGTCGATGTTCTCTTTCTCGCTGACGATTTTCATTTCCGGCGTTATTATGCCCTTTTTCGCCGCGTCCATCTGTGTTGTGTAATCCATAATTTCAATCCTTTCCGAAAAATAAAACGCGTTTCCGTGGCGGAAACGCGTCATAACCTTATTTATTCCCGTGACGGCATTGTCCGTCGGACGGTTCAACGGGTCGAAGCGTACCTTCCTCTCAGCGATTAAGCTCCCCTTATTTTCATATTATACAGTATACAGTAAATTTACCGCCGTGTCAAGCGTTAAAACCACTTCATGTTTCCGAACACGCCGCGTGCGACCTGTCGTCCGACCTCGCGTCCGATTTGTCCGAGAGCCGTTGACGCGACCTTGTTTACCATTGAGAATTTCTTTTTGAGTTCACGCTCCATGCGGTCGTGTTCGCGCTCTTCCTCGCGTTTTTTGCGCGCCTCTTCTTTTTCCTGCGCGATACGTTCCTTTTCCGCCTCTTTTTCCTGCTTGATGCGCTCCTCCTCGACTTTCGCCTCTTCGGCAGCCTTTTCCTTTTTCTCGCGCGCCTCTTCAAGTTCCTCGTAAGCGGAACGGTTGTCCACCGCGTCCTTGTATTTGAGGTAGAATTCCGAGCCGTTCACTATATTGTTGCGCATGTCGTCGCCGCACGGGCCCATAAAGCTCTGCGGAGGAAGTATGAACGCGCGCTGAACGATCGACGGCGCGCCGTCGTCGTCAAGGAACGATACGAGCGCCTCGCCCGTGCCGAGTACGGAAATTGCCTCCTCGGTGTCGAACGCGGGATTTGCTCTGAACGTCTGCGCCGCGACCTTTACAGCCTTCTGCTCCGCCGGTGTGAACGCGCGGAGCGCGTGCTGTATTCTGTTTCCGAGCTGCGCAAGTATTGTTTCGGGAATGTCGGCGGGGCTTTGCGTTATGAAGTATATGCCCACGCCCTTAGAACGGATAAGACGTATAACCTGCTCGATCTTTTCCACAAGAGCCTTCGGCGCGTCGTTAAACAGCATGTGCGCCTCGTCGAAGAAAAATACCATTCTCGGCTTGTCGAGGTCGCCGACCTCGGGCAGCATTTCGTAAAGGTCTGTAAGCAGCCACAGGAGGAACGTTGAGTACAAAAGCGGCTCGTTCGCGAGTTTTACGCAGTCGAGCACGTTTATAATGCCCGCGCTCTGGGCGTTTGTGCGTATCCAGTCGCGTATGTCAAGCTCCGGCTCGCCGAAGAAAATGTCTCCGCCCGCGTTTTCGAGAGACAGGAGCGAGCGCAGTATCGCGCCGACGCTCTGCGCCGAGACGTTGCCGTACTTCGCCTGTATCTTCTTCGCGTTGTCCGAGACGTACATGAGCATGGAGCGAAGATCTTTAATGTCTATGAGCAAAAGCTGTTCCTCGTCGGCTACGCGGAACGCTATTTCGAGAACGCCCTCCTGCGTCGGGTTAAGTCCCAGAAGGCGCGAAATGAGCGTCGGGCCCATGTGTGAAACGGTCGTTCTTACGGGTATGCCCTTTTCGCCGTAAACGTCCCAGAATACGGTCGGGTAGTCCTTGTACGGAAATTCCTCCGTGACCTTGCATTTTTCAAGCTGCTCCGTTACGTGGTGGTTTTCCTCGCCCGCTTTCGCTATGCCGCACACGTCGCCCTTTATATCGACCATGAAAATCGGCACACCGGCGGTGCTGAGCGTTTCAGCCATAACTTTAAGGCTTATCGTTTTACCCGTACCCGTCGCTCCGGCGATAAGTCCGTGCCTGTTCGCCATGGCGGGGTTGAGCAAAATGGGCGTTTCACCCGTCGCTATCCATAATTTGCCGTCCTTTGTATACATTAGATCTCCCTCCGTCCGCATCCGTGTATGCTATACACAGTAATTATATAATAAATCCTAGGATTTTGCAATACGGGTATGGAAAATAATTGAAATTTGGAGAATAAAAGTAGGGGCGACCCTTGCGGTCGCCCGATATGTATACATAAAAACCACCTCTCAGTCGCCTACGGCGACAGCTCCCCTCAAGGGGAGCCTAACGAGCAAAACGTCCGTTTACATCAAACATATGATTCATAGGTCCTCGACCGCTGCCGAGGTTAAGACCGTCGGCGAGGGCGGCGGAGATATATTCTTTCGCGCGTTTTACCGCCTCGGTGAGCGCGTAACCCTTTGCCAGATTCGACACTATCGCCGACGAAAGCGTACAGCCCGTGCCGTGGGTGTTGGGGTTGTCTATCCGCTCGCCGTGAAACCACGTGAAAACGCCGTTTTCGCACAAAAGGTCGCTCGCGTCGTTTACGCTGTGACCGCCCTTTACGAGTATCGCGCAGCCGTATTGCAAGCTTATTTTCTCTCCCGCCTTTTCCATGTCTGCGGCGGACGTTATCTTCATGCCGCTGAGCGTTTCGGCTTCGGGTATGTTCGGCGTTATGAGCGCGGCACGCGGGAACAGTCTTTCGCGCAGCACCGAGATTGCGTCGTTATCGGTAAGATTTGAGCCGCTTGTCGCGACCATTACGGGGTCTATGACTATGTTTTTCGCGCCGTAAAATATGAGCCGTTCGGCTATCACTTCAGCAAGCGGCGCGGACGACACCATTCCGATTTTTACCGCGTCGGGGTAAATGTCCTCGAATACCGCGTCAAGCTGCATTTTGAGAAATTCGGGCGTTACCTCGTATATGCCGCGTACGCCCGTTGTGTTCTGGGCGGTTAGAGCCGTTATCGCGCTCATCGCGTACACGCCGTGCGCGCTCATCGTTTTTATGTCAGCCTGAATACCCGCTCCGCCGCTGCTGTCGCTGCCGGCAATCGTTAGCGCAGTTTTCATATTTAACCCTCCGTTTTGCCGTTTATAAGCGCGTTTGCGGCGCGTAAAAGCTCGCGTGCCGCGTTTTGTACGTCGTCCGCCTTCATCACAGCCGACACGACGCACACGCCCTTTATGCCCACTCCTTCGAGAACGCCGAGATTGTCCTTCGTAAGACCGCCTATCGCGTTTACCGGTATAGGCACGGCGCGGCATATCGCATCGATCGTTTCCACCGGCGTTATGCGCGTCACGACGTGCGTTGTCGTCGGGTACACCGCGCCCGAGCCGAGGTAGTCCGCGCCCATGCGGTACGCGGTTTCGGCTTGCTCTACAGTTTTCGCGGTCGCGCCGATTATAAAATTGTCGCCCGCGATTTTACGCGCTGCGTCCACGGGCAGGTCGCTCTGTCCGAGATGCACGCCCTCGCAGCCGGCAGAGAGCGCGACGTCAAGCCTGTCGTCTATTATAAGCGGCACGTTGTACCTTGCCGTTATCTCATGAACCTTTTTCGCGAGACGGTAATATTCAAGTCCGCCGCGTTTTTTTTCGCGCAGCTGCATAAGCGTCGCGCCGCCAATGAGCGATTGCTCGACGCGACGAAGAAATTCGTCCTCGGTGAAGTTTTCGCTGTCGGTTATGACGTACAAAAGCGGGTTAAATTTTTCCATGCGCAGCCTCCTCGATATTCAAACGCTCTTTTATACGCTCCGCATTGAGCGTCGTGAGATTGTCAATCAGATTTACCATAAACGAACCGCCGCCCTTATCGGTTTCGGACAGCTCGCCGCTTATACCGAGCAAGGCGCACGCCGACACGGCTGCGTCAAAGCCGTCCGTTACGGCAGTGCAGCACGCGGCGAGCGCGCCCAAAATACAGCCGGTGCCCGTCACGCGTGAAAGCTGCGGCGTGCCGTTGTGCGCGTAAAGCACGCGTCCGCCGCCGCATATTATATCGGTTTTACCACTCGCAAGCACGACCGTATTGAATTTATCGGCTAAGCACGCGGCGGTTTTTGTGACGCTCTCCATGGTCAGAGAGCCGTCCGCGTCAACACCCGCGCTCGTGTAGCCGATTTGTGACATGGCTGTTATTTCGGAATAGTTGCCCTTTATAATCGTCGGAACGTTCGCACCTATAAGCTCCGACGCGTAATCTCTCCTAAGTTTAGAGCAGGCGGCGCCCACAAGGTCGAGCGTTACGGGGATATTTTTTTCTTTAGCCGTTTTTACCGAAATCATCATCGACTCCATACGCGCGTCGGTAATGTTGCCGAGATTGAGATACAGCGCGTCGGCTGTTTCCGTAATCTCGCGCACCTCGCGCGGATGCTCCGCCATTATCGGTCTTGCGCCGACCGCGAGCAGAGCGTTCGCGCACTGGTTTATGGATATTGGGTTTGTTATGGAGTGGATAAGGGGTGATTTTTCCCTTATCCTCTCCGTTACGCCGTATATTTCGTCAGCCTTCATTTGTTTTTCTCCCGAGTACCTTTACCGCCGTGTACACGAGCGCGGCAAGCACGAACGCGCCGAGTATGCCGTATGTTATGTAAGGCATGGCGGTGAAATTTATCTTGAACAAATCCTTTGCCAAATTTATAACAACAAATAATATAACTCCTATCGCGGCTATGGAAACGGCGTTGCCGATTATGCTTCCCTTATACTCGTAAACGGGTGAGCCGAGCGCGGTCTGGAAACGCGTGAGCGCGCCCGCCGACGACAGCTTTTTCAAAAACGCAAACGCTATGCTTCCGCCTATGAGCGTTCCGCATATGAACGACGGCACGTAGAAGAACATTGTAAGCCCTTCCTTGCCCCACAAAAGCGACATGACGGGATACGACACGATAGCGCCGATAATTCCCGTTCCTATTACCTCGCCGAGCACCGCCATTAAGAGGTTGCCCTTAGACGTTCTGTAGAAAATTCCCGACAGGAACGCTCCGAATACCGCGCCCGTAAGAGCCAGCGGCGGTATGCCCATGAATGCCATACGCAAAATTCCTATCATGGTCGCGCATGCGAGCGAGTAATACGGCCCCAAAAGCACCGAGCAGACGATGTTTATAAAGTGCGCCATCGGACACATTCCCTCGACGCGCAGTATCGGCGATATTACAACGCCGAGCGCGACGAGCATAGCGAGTACCGTCATTTTCAAAAGTTTCTTATTTGTTTTCATTTTTAATTCCTCATTTCGTAAATAAAATTACGAAAGAAGTCAATCTTTCGCACGGTCGGAGTTCAATTACTCCCTCTCACCTCGAAACACGAGTTCCCATCGCAAAAAATACGAGCGTCGGGCGCTCCCCCGCCGTCCGGTATAACCTCCCTTCACGATTTGATTTATAATATAAACGCGGATAACCCGATAAGAAAATTATCTTAACGCGTTATCGAGCACCGCATCCATGTTGTTTACGGGTATGAAATGCAGCTTATCGCGTACCTCGTCGGGTACGTCGTCAATGTCGGGCTTGTTTTCCTCGGGTATGATTATGTCCTTTATGCCCGCCCTGTACGCCGCGAGCGATTTTTCTTTAAGTCCGCCTATCGGCAGAACGCGTCCGCGCAGCGTTATTTCACCCGTCATGGCTATATCGTTCCTTACGGGGTTTTTAGTGAGTGCGCTCACAACGGCTGTCGCCATGGTTATGCCCGCCGACGGCCCGTCCTTGGGTACCGCGCCCTCGGGGACGTGGATATGTATGTCGTACTTTTTGTGGAAGTCGGACGGCACTTTGAGTTCCTTCGCGTTTGCGCGTATGTAGCTTATCGCCGCCACCGCGCTCTCCTTCATCACGTCGCCGAGCTTACCGGTAAGCTCCACCTTGCCGCTGCCCGGCATTACGTTTACCTCTATCGACAGCGTGTCGCCGCCCACCGACGTCCACGCAAGTCCCCTTGCAACGCCCACCTCGTCATGCTCGTTCATCATGTCAAAGCGGTAGTGGGGTTTGCCGAGGAAGTCCTCCAAATTCTTTACATTTACCTTAATCACGCGCTTACGCGTACTCAAAAGCTCCTTCGCAGCCTTGCGGCATATTTCGCCTATTTTCTGCTCCAGCTTTCTCACGCCCGCTTCACGCGTGTAATGCTCGATTATTTCGCGCAGCGCACTGTCGGCGATTGTAAGCTGCTTTTCGGTAAGACCGTTCGCTTTGAGCGTTTTCGGGATGAGATAGTCCTTCGCGACATGGAATTTCTCCGCGCTCGTGTAGCCGGTAAGCTCGATTATTTCCATTCTGTCCAAAAGCGGGCGCGATACTGTGTCGAGCGTGTTCGCGGTCGTGATGAACAGTACCTTTGACAAATCGAACGGCACTTCTATGTAGTGGTCGCGGAACGTGCCGTTCTGCTCGTAGTCAAGCACCTCCAAAAGCGCGGCTGACGGGTCGCCCTTGTAATCGACGCCCATTTTGTCGATCTCGTCGAGCAGTATGAGGGGGTTAAGCGTTTTTGCCTCCTTCATGGCAGCCATTATTCTGCCTTCCATAGCGCCTATGTACGTCTTTCTGTGACCGCGTATGTCGCTTTCGTCGTGTATGCCGCCGAGCGATATGCGGACGTATTTCCTGCCGAGCGCCCTCGCGACGGATTTTGCAACCGACGTTTTACCCACGCCCGGCGGTCCGACAAGACAAAGTATCGCGCTGTTTTTGCCGTTCGTCATCTGTCTTACGGCGAGGTACTCGACTATTCTCTCCTTCACCTTGTCGAGACCGTAATGATCCTCGTCAAGCACGGCGCGGGCGTTTTGTATGTCGTTGTTTTCTTTCGTCGTCTTGTTCCACGGCATTTCGAGAACCGTGTCGAGGTAGCTCCTTATAACCGCGCTCTCCGACGACGAGGGCGGCATTTTAAGGAAACGGTCAACCTCCTTTAAAAGCTTTTCCTTCGTGTCCTTCGTCGTTTTGAGTTTCTTTATCCTGTTTTCGTACTCTTCAGCCTCGCTTATCGTTCCGCCGCCGTCAAGTTCCTCCTCTATGACGTGGAGCTGTTCGCGCAGGTAGTACTCGCGCTGGTTCTTGTCGAGCCGTTCCTTCACGCGCTCGGCTATTTGACGTTCAAGCTTTAAAACCTCCATGCGGTTCTGCAGCGCGGCGGTGAGCATTTCTGCTCTCGCGCACACGTCAAACTCCGCGAGCAATTCCTGATTTGTTTCAACCTCAAGCTCCGCGCCGGCGGCTGCAATATCGCACAGTTCGCCAAGCGTATGCGCCGACATTACCTGCATAAAATTATCGGCGGTAAGGCGCGGGTTCTGCGAGAAGTATTCCTCGTAAGTTTTGCGCAGACGGTTCTTGTGCGCCGCCGCGAGATTGTCATTGTCGTAGTAAGAGTCCTCGTATTCGAGTATGCCCGCCTTCAGATATTCGTCGCACGGTATTTCGCAGTCAATCATGCCGCGCCGTACGCCCTGCACTATCACGCGCACCACTCCGCCCGGCATACGCATTACCTGACGTATATGCGCGACCGTACCGACGTCGTACACGTCGGCGAACGACGGTTCTTCGACGCTTATATCCTTCTGCGCCGTAAGGAACACGATTGAATTTGTTGCGCTTGCCGCCTCTATAGCCTTTACCGACGCTGCGCGGGCCGCGTCGAAGTTGAGCGTCATATGCGGGAAAAGCACCATTCCGCGCATCGGCACAACCGGCATATAATTTAATTCGTTTTCCATTTTTCCCACCTCAAATGTCTGTTATAAAGCGATATAAAATATTATAGCTGTTATCAGCGTCGTTTTCAACTGTTTTTTTATGGTCATGCGCCGCGTCCCGACACAACTCGGTCGTTGCCGCACAAATCCTTTATTATCCTTACGTCTTTGAAATTTTTTTCCATAAGTTTTTTTACGCTTTCGCCCTGATCAAAACCTATTTCAAACGCGAGCAGTCCGCCCTTTTTCAGCATTTTCGGGGCGATTTCGCTAATTCTGCGGTAAAACGTAAGCCCGTCCTCTCCGCCGTCGAGCGCGGAAATCGGCTCATAGTCCTTTACCTCTGTCTGCAGCGTACCGATAACCGCCGTTTCGATGTAGGGCGGATTTGACACGATAATATCATACGCGCCGTCGGGGATCTCGTTTAGTATGTCGGCTTTTATAAATTCCGTTCTGTCCGAAACGCCGTTTATTTCGGCGTTTTCCCGTGCCGTGTTGAGCGCGTCAAAGCTTATGTCAAGCTCCGTCACGCGCGCGTTTTGGTTGTAGTGTGTGAGACTTATACCGATACAGCCCGTACCCGCGCCGACGTCGAGAATTTCGCACGCTTTGCCGTTCATGTGTTCCAAAACGTGCTCGACGAGCGTTTCGGTGTCGCTGCGCGGTATGAGCGTCGAACGGTTTACCTTAAACGGCAGCGACATAAATTCGGTTTCGCCGAGAATATATTGAAGCGGCTCACCGCCTGCGCGCCGAGCCGCCGTTTCGTCTACTCTTTTTACCTCGTCGTCCGTAACGGTGCGGCGCGGATTTGTGATAAGCTCCGTCCTGCTTATGCCGAGAATATGCGTAACTATCTGCTCAGCCTCGAACCGCGCGTTATCGGTGAGCATTGAGGCGGCGTGTCGTACAAGAGCGTCGATTACCATTTGTCGTCCTCTTTATCCTCGGGTATACACGGTTTCATCGCCTCGATCGCGACCTCTATCATGCTTTCGTCGGGCTCGCGCGTCGTAAGCTTTTGGAGCCACAGTCCCGGCTTTGACAAAAGACCGACGCATTTGTTTTTGCTCCTGCCCGCCCACTTTATAAGTTCGTACGATATGCCCGCGACTACGGGGAGCAGCAAAAGGCGCGTACTCATTCTTAAAAGCGTACTGACAGCCGCGTTAAAGCCGTCAAAGCGCGGCAGCAGCGCGAAAAGCAGTATACTCACTATCATTACGAACAGCAGAAAGCTTGTTCCGCATCTGGGGTGAAAACGCGTGTACTTCTTCACGTTCTCCGGCTTAAGCTCCTCGCCCGCCTCGTAGCACGCTATCGTTTTATGCTCCGCGCCGTGGTACATGAACACGCGTTTTATATCCTTCATCTGCGACACGAGCGCGAGGTATGTGATGAATATCACCATACGTATCACGCCCTCGAATATGCTCGTGAACGCGCCCGTGGATGTTACCTTGTTCACCGCGGGCGACAGCGCGCCGAGCGCCTCGACGCCCTTTGTGATAAACGTCGGCAAAAGCATGAATATTGCGATGCTGAACACGAGTGAAATCGCGATTGCGGCGTAGATTACGACGTCCTTTATTTTGTCGCCGAGTTTATCTTCGAGCCATTTGTCGAATTTGCTCTCCTCTTCCTCCTCGTCGCCCTCGATGTCGACAAATTCCGCGCTGTACATGAGCGCCTTCATGCCTATCACAAGGCTGTCTATGAAGTTTACGCATCCGCGTATTATCGGCAGCCGCCAGAATTTCGAGCGTGTTTTAACGCCGTTGTCGTCAATTTTGCAGGCTATGTCGCCGTCGGGCTTGCGCACCGCGACGGCTGTTTTGTACGGCCCGCGCATCATTACGCCTTCCATGACCGCCTGACCGCCTATTGAAGTTATATGCTGTTCGTTATTGTTCATATCGCTTTTCCTTTCCGAAAAAATCAGCACGGGTCGCACCACGGCGTGCAGCACTGCAGACACAGACACATCGTGCAGGGGTCGCACGGCATACACATACCGCCGCCCTGCGTGGAGTTTGTGTATTCTTGGCGGCGCGACCTGAGGTTTTGGAGCGCATCAATGTATTCCGCGTTGTTCGGCTCCATATTTACAGCCGTTTGAAAAAAACTCAAAGCCTGGTCATACCAGCCCATCTGCATACGCACGCGCCCCGAAAGGTAGTACCATTCAGCCGTGCGCGGCAACGAGTTAAGCATCGCAGCCGCCTCGTTTACGCGTCCCTGCGCGATAAGCGTCCGCACAGCCGCAAACGACGCCGAGCCGCCCGTATAGCCGCCCGACGATGCGCCCGTGTAGCCGCCGGACGATGTGTTTCCCGAGTAGCCGCCCGCGCCTTGATTGTTCATAATCATGTCGTACGCCTTGTTTATTTCCTTGATTTTCTCCGCCGCCAAATCGGCAAGCGGATTGTTGACGTACTTGTCGGGATGATATTTTTTCACAAGCTCGCGGTAAGCCCGTTTGATTGTTTCCTCGTCCGCGTTTCTGTCAACGCCCAAAACCTTATACGGATCCATTTATTCCTCTCCCAATACAGATTTTTGTTTCCCCTTTAATCCCTGATATACTATGTTTTCTATCAGCGCGCGGTTTCTGTGAAGATTTAAAAGTTCAAGCGCCGACGCCATATTTTCAAGCGTGAGCGTGAGAGTGAAATCCACGCGCTCACGGATTTTACGTTTTATTTCCTCCGCGCCGCCGTCTGCTTTTGCGAGAAACGCGTTGTACGAGCCGGATTTGTAATCCTTTTCAATGTCGTTGTACGCGTCGATAATGTACAGCCACCGTCCGAGGTTATAGCCGAACCACGACAGTATCCGCCGCGTATCGCCGTCCGTGACAAAATCGGGCGTAAACACGTATTCGAGTATTTTCGCGAATTTGTCGGCAGCCTCGTCAATCTCGGAGCAGTTTTGTTTTTCGAGCCGTGACAGTTCCAAAAGCCTGTCGGATATAAAATCAAACGTCTCTTTGTTTTTCGCGACAGCCTTGTTTTTGCCACGGCAGAGCGCAGCCATTGCGAGACGCGCCTTCACGCTGCCCTCGTCGTCGCAGTCGTCTTTAAGCTTTAAGTAAGTCAGTAGCTCCCCCACCCGCGCGGCATAGTCAACCGCCTTGTCGTTCACGACGCACGGGTGTTTCTTAAACGGGTGTACGGCGCAGCGTTCCTCCGTTATGTCCGCGTCCTCAAAAAGCGCGGACGACAGCACAAGCGCGAGAAAGGTTATGTCGTAACTCAGCCCCAGCCGTGAAATGTGCGAGCATTCCCGCCCCACAGCCTTGCAAAGACCGCAGTAGTATGCGCGGAACACGTTCGCGTCCTCGCTGTCGAGCCCTTCTTTGCAGATTGATATATATCCGAACATGGCTTTTCTCCGTAATCTTAAAATTGCCTGTACCAAATAGTTATTATATCGCAAATGCCGTCAAAATTCAACCTTCGGCGCGTATATTTTATAAAATTTATATTTTGTTCATATTTCCCGCATATTAAAAACAAAAAATATGCCGTCCCGATATTCGCATATCGAGACGGCGCATGGATTTACGTCAACATTTATAAATTTTTGTATACCTGACCGCGGTTATCAATGTTTATCACATTGATTTTGTAAACTCCGTTGTCAATCTCATACAGTATACGGAAATCACCCACCCGAAGTCTATACATTTTTGTTCCCGCAAGGCGGCGTATGTCCGTTCCTTGCGGCAGCATATAGATTGCCTTGTAAAGCCGCAGCCGCTGCTGCTTGTCCTGTTTCTCGATGAACTTTCGCGCCGCCTTTTGCAGCTCAATTCTGTAAGTCCGCATAGGTAAACCCGTCCTTCGCCATCATTTCCTCGAGAGATACCGTTGTTCCGTCGTTGATACGCTCGGCGTCGCGTATCATCGCCATGTCCCATTCGTCGGGGGCGGCGGTTTCAGCCGTAGGTTCGTTCGCGTAAGCCTTTAACGATTCGAGTATGTCAACTATATATACAAGCCTGTTGTCGGGGACGTTATCTATAAGCTGAATAATACGTTCCTTATTTGACATTGTTATCACCTCGCCTATATTATATATGATTTCACCTCAAATATCAATAGTTTTACGTCCGACGTCGGCAAAAATACGAAAATTTATATTTTGTTCATATTTTGCCGAAACGGTGAAATGATATATAAAACGGTCTGAATTTGTGAAAGGACGGATTTACGGATATGAAACATGAAATGACGAACAAGGAATACGGCGAGTATGTGAAAAAGAAAACGCCCAATTCCACTATACTCAAAAACTGCGTCAAGGCGTTTTTGATAGGCGGGCTTATCTGCGCCATAGGCGAGGGATTTATAACGCTCTATAAGGCGATAGGGCTTGACGAGGAGAGCGCGGCGACGTTCGAGTCGATTACGCTTGTATTCCTCGGCGCGCTGCTCACGGGTCTCGACATATACCCTAAAATCGCGAAACACGCGGGCGCGGGTACGGTCGTGCCGATAACGGGTTTCGCAAACTCCGTTGTGTCGCCCGCGCTGGAGGCGAAAACCGAGGGTATGGTACTCGGAACGGGCGCGAAAATATTTACCATAGCGGGCCCCGTCATACTGTACGGCGCGCTCGCGTCGTGGGTCGCGGGGCTTATCTACTGGGTTACGAGCATGATTTAACGCTCGGGAAAGGAAATTTGTATGAGCAGAATAGGCAGACAGACAATTAAAATAGAAAGACCGGTGTATATTAGGGAGTCGGCTGCAATCGTCGGCGTAAAGGAGGGCGAGGGCCCGCTCCGCGACAGCTTTGACGTGGTTCTTACCGACGACACGCTCGGCGAGAGCACGTGGGAAAAGTCGGAGAGCAAATTGCAGAAAAAGGCGGTGTTTACCGCGCTCGACAAGGCGGGTCTCGAACAGAAGGATATTGATTACGTACTCGCGGGCGATTTGATAAACCAGTGCATAGGCGCTCACTACTGCATGCGCGACATGGATATTCCGTTTCTCGGGCTGTACGGCGCGTGCTCGACCATGACCGAGAGCCTTTCGATAGGCGCGATGCTTATAGGAGGCGGGTTTGCCGACAATGTGCTGTGCGCGACGTCGAGCCACTTCTGCACAGCCGAAAAGCAGTTCCGCACACCGCTTGAATACGGCGGTCAGCGTCCGCCGGCGGCGCAGTGGACAGTCACGGGTTCGGGCTGCGCGGCGTTGTCGTCCGAAAAGGGTATCGCGATGATTACGCACGTGACAAGCGGAAAGGTTATCGACAAGGGCATTTCCGACCTTACCAACATGGGCGCGGCAATGGCTCCGGCGGCTATCGACACGCTTATCGCGCACTTTAAGGAGACGGGCTTTAAGCCGTCCGACTACGACCTCATTCTGACCGGCGACCTCGGACATATAGGCTCGGATATTCTTATCGACCTCATGGGCAGAGAGGGCTACAATCTCCGAAACATTCACAACGACTGCGGAAAGATGATTTTCGACGGCGAAAAGCAGGACACGCACGCCGGAGGAAGCGGCTGCGGCTGCTGCGCGAGCGTGCTGTGCGGTCATATCATGAACGAATTTAAAAAAGGGAATTTGAATAAAATACTCGTCATGGCGACGGGCGCGCTGATGAACCCAATGATCGTTCAGCAGGGCGAGAGTATACCGTGCATAGCGCACGCGGTCACGATTGAAAAGGAGGCTCAGTGATGGATACGGTTATTGAATTTATAAAGGCGTTCGTCGTGGGCGGGCTTATATGCGTTATCGGTCAAATCCTTATAGACAAGACGCAGCTTACGCCCGCAAGAATACTCGTCACGTTCGTGGTAAGCGGCGTTGTACTGCAGTTTTTCGGCATATACGAGCCGCTTGTAAGCTTTGCCGGAGCAGGCGCGACGGTGCCGCTTACGGGTTTCGGCTACAACCTGTGCAAGGGCGCATACCGCGCCGTTGCCGAAAAGGGGCTCTTGGGCGCGTTCACGGGCGGTCTTACCGCCGCCGCGGGCGGTGTGTGTGCCGCGATCGTGTTCGGATTCCTCGTCGCGGTCGTGTTCCGTTCAAAATCAAAAACGTGATTTTTTTTATAAAAAGCAGTTTAATTTATTAAAAAACCTGTTCAACCGAAAAAAATTGTGGTAGAATAAACCCATTCTTACGAACGGAGATAAAAATATGATTGAAATAAACGGACACACACAGCATCTCGGTATAATCGGGTATCCCGTTGAGCATACGTTTTCACCGGCTATGCACAACTTCATATCCGAGACCGTACATAACAACTGCGTGTACGGGGCGTATCTCGTAAAACCCGAAAATCTCAAGGAGGCTATTGAGGGTATGCGTGCGCTCAACATTAAGGGCATAAACGTCACCGCACCGCACAAGACCGAGGTAATGAAGTACCTCGACGTCGTTACCGACACGGCGAAGGAGCTTGGCAGCGTCAATACGGTCGTCAACAATGACGGCGTTCTCACGGGTTACAACACCGACGCGGACGGGTTCTGTATGGCGCTTAAAACCGAGGGCGCGAGGATAGAGGGCAGTAAAATCCTGATAATAGGCGCGGGCGGCGTTACGCGTCCGACGGTTATACGGCTCATAGACAACGGCGCGAAGGAGATCACCGTCGTGAACCGCACGAGGGCTAAGGCTGCCGCACTTGCGGAGGATATTCTGAAAACAAAGGGCTTTAATATTAAAACGAGCGTGGACGAATTGAAATTCGATATAGTCATAAACACCACCTCGGCGGGTATGGAGCCGCAGGAAAACGTCCTGCCGACCGACAGCATAGACGAAATTACGAGTCTCGATTTTATTGACGGCAGCACCACCGTCGCCGATATGATTTACAACCCCGACGAAACGCTTTTTCTCGCCGAGGCGAGAAAGCGCGGCGCGAAAACGCTTAACGGTCTGGGTATGCTGATATATCAGGGGATAATCGCATACGAGCTGTTCACGGGAATTAAGCTCCCCGACGGCATGGGCGATAAAATCCGAAAAGAGGTGTTCGGAAGATGAACATAGTTCTGACGGGATTTATGGCGACAGGCAAGACGGCGATAGGCAGAGCGATTGCCGACAAGTCGCGCTACCGTTTCGAGGACACCGATTCCATGATCGTGACCGAAAGCGGTATGGAGATAAGCGAAATATTCGAGCGTTACGGCGAGGAGTATTTCAGGGAGCTTGAAAGGAAAGCCGTGGAAAAGGCGGCGCAGTCCGACGGTACGGTAATAGCCACGGGCGGCGGAGTCGTTCTCGACAAGCGGAACGTTGACGCGTTAAGGAAAAACGGTATAATATTTAACCTCGACCCCGACTTTGCCGTCATAGAGGAGCGCGTCGGCGAGGCGAGAGCGACGCGTCCGCTTATGAAGGGCGAAAGCATGGAGGAAATACGGGAGCGATTTTTAAAACGCAAACCGTTTTACGACGACTGCGACGTTAAAATCCGCGTGATAAAAGGGCGCACACCCGCGTCGTACGCGGAGGAAATTCTTAGTATTACGGAGGAAAAGCTGAAATGAAAATTACACGTGAGGCTGATTACGCGTTGAGAATAGTCGCCATGCTTGCGGCTGACAATACGCGTATGGACGCGAAGGCGATTGCGGAAAAGAACCATATCCCCTACCGTTTCGCGCTGAAAATATTAAATAAGCTTGTAAGCTCGGGTATACTCAAATCATTCCGCGGCAGCAGCGGCGGTTATTTGCTCGCGAAAAGTCCGAAGGATATAACGCTGCGCGACATTGTGGAGCTTATCGACGGCAAAATCGCGATAAACAAGTGCCTCGAAGATCCGACGGCTTGCGAGAACAGCGGCGTGTGCAAGGTGCAGCGAAAGCTTTATTCCGTACAGTGCGCAATCACGGGCGAGCTTGAAAAAATAACGTTCGACGACGTTCTCAAAGAAAAATTATAGTACATAAAAACGGTTCGGCAAATCGCCGAACCGTTGTTTTTTATACGGGATTTATCACCGACAGCGCGCTGCGCTCCGTCACGAAATGATTTTCAAATCTGCGTTTTACGTCGTCAAACGTGACTTTCGCGTACGCGTCGTGGTAGTTGAAGTAGTCCGCACCCATGAAAAGGAACTGCATGAACGTACCCGCGTAGTCCTCGACGTCGTTGTGCGAACGGATATATTGTCCCCACATGACCTTTTTAATTCTGTTAAAGTCGTCCTCGTTAAGACCCTCATTCTTTACGCGCTCTATCTCGTTCTTAACAGCCTCGTACACCGCCTTGCTGTCGCGGCTCTCGCCCTCTATCGCGCTGTACGCGTAGGACGGCTGCACGGTGTAGTCGGTTTGGAAGGTGTTGTTTATCAGACCGCTTTCGTAAAGCTCCTTGTAAAGGCGCGAGCTTTTTCCGAACAGCATTTTGAGCAGTATGCTTACCTCGATGTATTTTTTGAGCAGCCTTTCGCCGCCGTAGCCCGTGTCGGTATCCTTAAAGCCTATCATAAACAGCGGCGACGCGACGCTTAGGCTTTGCTCGGCGTACGGCTTTGCGATTTCGTCCGGCTCGTCCTCGTATATCTTCTTTATTTCCTCCGTGAACGGCTCGTTCTTCTTTATGCCCTTTTCTATTACGTCAAGCACGCTCTTTACGTCAAAGCCGCCGACAACGACGATCGACATATTTGAGAGGTTGTAAAAGGTGTTGTAGCACTTGTAAAGGTACTCGGGCGTTATATGACTTATGCTCTCGACCGTTCCCGCTATCTCCTTTTTGACGGGGTGGTTTTGGTACAGGCAGTTTAAGAGGTTAAAGAACAGTTTCCAGTTTCCGCTGTCGTCGTACATCTTTATCTCCTGACCGATTATGCCCTGCTCCTTCTGCACCGTTTCATCGGTGAAGTATGGCGACTGCACGTAATCCATCAGCGCGGCGAGATTTTCCTCTATGTGTTCCGTCGCGGTAAAGAGGTACGCGGTCATGTTAAAGGACGTGAACGCGTTGGCGTTGCCGCCGTATTTCGCGAATTTGTCGAACACGTTGCTGCCGTCGGGCTGGTCGAACATTTTATGCTCCAGATAGTGCGCTATACCGTCCGGCACTTCCGTGACTTCCGTTTCGCCCGGTACTGTGAATTTCGAATCGACCGAACCGTAACGCGTGCCGAATATCGCGTACGTTTCGCTGTAACCCTTTTTCGGTATAAGGTATATGCCGAGTCCCGACGGGTGCGTGCCATAGTACATTTCCTCGCCCGTTATATCGCTTGTAATATGTTTTAATTCCATGACCTTATTCCTCCTTTCCCGTTAAGAAATACACGGTGTTAAGCTCGATTTTTTCGGCGGCGCGTTTTATGTCGTCAACCGTTACGGCTTTGATTTTCTCCTTCACCGCGTCAATGTCGTCCGTAAGCCCCGCGAGACGCTGGTTTATATGAAACGTCTGCATCGCGAACTGGTTGTCCTTAAAGCCCTCGAAACCGTTCACGAGAGCCTTCACGCTCGACACGTACTCCCAGTCGGATATATCGCCGTTTTTCACCGCGTCGAGCTGCGCCATTATCTCGTTGTACGCCTTGTCGAAATTTTCAAACTCTATGCCCGCGTTTACGAGCATCGCGCCGTTTAAGCCCAACAGGTTTGACGACGCGTAGTAGCACAGGCTCAGCTTTTCGCGCACGTTTGAAAACAGCTTGCTGTGCGCTCCGCCGCCGAACACACAGCACATTACCTGCAGCGCGTAACAGTCGCTGTCGGTCGGCGCGATACCCGTCTTAAAGCCGAGACAAAGCTTGCCCTGCGTGACCTCCATTCGGTCTGTGACGCGCTTTACATTTTCGCCGCCCGTAAGCATTTCCGATTTCGGCAGCTTTGCTTTTGTAAACTCCATACCCTGAACGTACGGCTTTACCGCGTCGGCTATGCTTTCCGCGTCCGCGCTGCCGCACACGTATATGTCTATAGGGGTCGAGGTTATTATTTTATCGTAGTGTGCTTTAAGGCTTTGCGCTGTGATTTTCATTACGCCGTCCTTCGTGCCGTAGGCGCTCAAAGCGTAGCCCGACGGCGCGAACATTTCCTCTATGCAGCGGTTACGGGCGTAAATGCGCTTGTCGTTAAGTTCGGACATTATCCTGTCTACCGCGTTTTTCTTTTCGATTTCCACAACCTCGTCCGTGAACGAGACAGGCTCGAACAGTACCGACATAGCGAGACGCGTAAGTTCAGCCGTAAGCTTTTCACCGCCCGCGGCGTACCTGTCGGATATTGTTTCAAAGCCGAGGTGTATAAACTGGTCGTTTCCCGATTTTGAAACGCCCGCGCCGAAGGACGCGCCGTACAGTTCTTCGAGGTACTTCGCGACCGCCTCGCTGTCCTTTGCAGCCTTGCAGCCGCGCTTTAACACGTACGGCAGTACGGCGTTTTCCGACACCTCGCCTTCGCAAAGCGGTCTGTGAAGGTACACACCGATCGAGGTGGTTTTGAGTTTCTCCATCGGAATGTAATACAATGTGATATTGTCGTTTATCCTTATCGTTTCCATTTCCATTCTCCTTTGCGTGTTTGGATATATTTTACATTATTAAAGCCGATATGTCAATCGTCTAACCCACAAAGCTCTCAACGTCTCTAAGCGACATATCGCGGTGCAGCGCGAGGTTTATACCGTTCGCGACCGTTTTCGCGCTGCGCTCTATCACAAGGTCGATGTCCTTCGTCGTGACCATCAGCGGTGCCATTTCCTTCGGTATCTCCGTCTTTGAAATGGTGGACGCGTCGATAACCGTCGGAACGCCTATCGCGATAACCTTCACGCCTGTCGTTTTTTCATTCAGACCGTCGCGGTTATTCCCCACTCCCGCGCCGGGCTGTATGCCTGTGTCGGATATTTGTATCGTGTTGCTTATCCTCTCTATGTCGGCTGCGGCGAGCGCGTCGACGGCTATGATTAGGTCGGGGCTTACGCGGCTTATCACCGACTTGATTATATCCGCCGTCTCTATACCCGTCGTACCCGAAACGCCCGGTGCTATCGCACACACGCTGCCTATGCCGTCGCCGAAAATATTGCTCATGCTCTCCTTTAGGTGGCGCGTTATGAGCAGCTTTGACACAACGCTCGTGCCGAGCGCGTCGGGCGTTATGTCGCGGTTCCCGAGCCCCACGACGAGCGTCAGGGTGTCGTTGTCTATATCAGCCATTTTGTGGATTTCGTCCGATATTATCTTGCACACCTTCTCGTACGTTTCAAGGCTGTATTTAAGGTCAGGAGCGTCGATTGTGACGTAGTTGCCCCGCGCTTTGCCGAGCGCGCGTTCGCCGTTTTCGTTCGTTATATCGACGCGCGTTATCGTTATCCTGCCCGTTTCCTCGACGCGCGATATAACGCCGTCGATCTCCGTCGCGTCGGCAGCCTCCTTTTTACTAAGCTCGTGCGCCTCGACCGCGAGGTCGGTTCTTACAGTTATCATGCTTTTTATCTCCTTATTTTTATCTATTGTATATTTTAAGGAGATTTTGTTTTATTATACGCGTTAAAAAACTCCCACAAGGCTTACGCCCCGTGAGAGCTTTTTGTCGTTTTTTACGCGCCCATCGCCGCGTCGATTATTCCCTTCAGCGCGTCCTTTTCGTATGTCATGGGACTCATCGCGGATATGTTGTTCGACGTGTCGAGCATGATTACCATCGGCGTCTGACCCTGTACGGGGAAGTTGTTCGCCGCCTCGGTGTTCTCGTCGATGTTGATAACGTCGAAGTTCACGCTGTCGCCGTACTCCTGCTGCAGTTCCTCGACGTTCTTCTGCTCCTCGTCAAACGTCTCGTCGCCGTTTGAAATGAAGTACATAAGCGTCGGCGTAACCTTTTCAACCGGTTCCTCCGCGGTCGGCGCGGTTGTCTCGGTGGGAGCAGGGGTTTCCTCTGCCTTGTTTCCGCAGCCCGCGAGCATAACAGTTCCCATAAGCGCTGCCAAAATAACAGCCGTAATTCTCTTTTTCATAATTTACATCTCCTTGGTTTGTTGTTTTATTATATCTAAAGCACGGAGCGCTATCTTGTTGTAACGCTCGGCTTTATTTCGTATTTTTTCTCCCAGCCCTTCTATTATGCCGAAGTTCGCGTTCATCGGCTGGAACGCACTGTTTGTCGGATTTGAAATGTAAAGCGGCAGCGCGCCTATGCACGTCCTCGCGTCGGGTTCGAACATTTCCCTGCCCGACAGCATTTTCGCCATATTGTACCCCGCCAAAATACCACTCGACGCGCTCTCGACGTAACCCTCAACGCCTGTGATCTGTCCGGCGAAAAATATTTTCGGGTACCCGCGCATACGGTAATACTTGTCCAAAAGGCGCGGAGAGTTTATATATGTGTTGCGGTGCATCACGCCGTAACGCACAAACTCCGCGTTTTCAAGCCCCGGTATCATCGAGAACACGCGCTTTTGCTCTCCCCATTTGAGGTTTGTCTGAAAGCCGACCATGTTGTAAAGCGTGCCGTCCGCGTTCTCGCTGCGCAGCTGCACCACGGCGTAAGCGTCGTCCTTCCCCGTTTTCGGATTCACAAGTCCGACGGGCTTTAACGGCCCGAATGTCAGCGTTTGTTCGCCGCGTTTCGCCATTACCTCCACGGGCATACAGCCCTCGAACACCTTTTCGTTTTCAAATTCCTTCAGCGGCGCGGTTTCGGCGTTCACAAGCTCGCGGTAAAACGCGCCGTACTCGTCCTTCGTCATCGGGCAGTTTACGTAGTCCGCGCTGCCCCTGCCGTAACGCGCTGCCATAAACGCCTTGCTCATGTCTATGCTTTCCGCCGTCACGATCGGCGCTGCCGCGTCGTAAAAGTACAACTCGTCACCGCCCGTGAGGCGTGAGATTTCCTTTGCCATAGCGTCGGACGTTAAAGGCCCCGTGGCGATTATTGTGTACTCGTCGGCGTTTATTTCGCTTACCTCGCCGTATCGCACGGTTATAAGCGGGTGCGACTTTATTTTATCGGTGATGTACGACGAAAACACGTCTCGGTCAACCGCGAGCGCACCGCCCGCCGGTACACGGCTCACGTCGGCAGCCTCCATCATGAGTGAACCGAAAAGCCGCATTTCCTCCTTTAAAAGTCCGCACGCGTTTTCTATACGCTCAGCCTTTAAGGAGTTCGAGCATACGAGTTCGGCGAAGTTTTCGCTTTTGTGCGCGGGCGAATACTTTTCGGGTTTCATCTCGCAAAGCTCCGTTTCAATGCCATGCTCCGCAAGCTGCCACGCCGCCTCGCAGCCTGCAAGCCCCGCGCCTATTACTTTAACCTTCATTCTTTTTGCTTGCCTTGCGCTCGTATTTGCAGTCCTCGTTTATGCAGAAGATTTTACCGTTTCTGCCCTGCTTTTTGAGCAGCAGTCCGCCGCACTGCGGACACTTTTCTTTAAGCGGCATATCCCACGCCATAAAGTCGCACTTCGGCAGCTTTTCGCACGCGTAGTATATCTTGCCCTTGCGCGAATGTCTGACGAGTATCTCACCGCCGCACTTCGGACATTCAACGCCCGTACCCTCGCGTATCGACATCGTGTTGCGGCACTCGGGGTAGCCCGGGCAGGCGAGGAATTTACCGAATTTCGACAGCTTGTATACCATATTTCTGCCGCACTTGTCGCATATTACGTCGCTTACCTCGTCCTTTATCTTTATTTTCTCGATGCCGGACTGCGCCTTGTCGAGATTGTCCTTAAACGGCGGGTAGAAGTCCTCTATGACGCGTTTCCACTTTTCCTTGCCTTCCTCGACCTCGTCGAGCTTTTCCTCCATACCGGCGGTAAACTCAACGTCCACTATATCCTTAAAGTTGTTTTTCATTATTTCAGCCGTCACAAATCCGAGTTCCGTCGGCACAAGCTGACGCTTGCTGCGCGTCACGTAGCCGCGTGAAACGATAGTCGCTATCGTCGGCGCGTATGTGGACGGTCTGCCTATGCCGTTTTCCTCCAGCTCGCGGACGAGCGTCGCGTCCGTGTAACGCGGGGGCGGCTGTGTGAAGTGCTGCTTTTCGTCAAGATTTTTCAGCTTGAGATTTTGACCCTTTTCAAGCGGCGGCAGCATTTTATCCTTTTTACTGCTGTCCGTCGATTCAACGTACACCTTCGTGTATCCCTCGAACGCTATCTTCGAGCCGCTTGCCTTAAACGTGTGACCGTCCGCGTCGATCGTAACCTGCGCGGTGTCGTATACCGCGTCAGCCATCTGGCTTGCCGCGAACCGTTCCCATATAAGCTTATACAGTCGGTACTGGTCATTCGTCAGCTTATCCTTTATATCTATGGGGTTTATGTTTATCGAGGTCGGTCTTATCGCCTCGTGCGCGTCCTGCGCGTTCTTCTTTGTTTTGTACTGCCTTGCCTGCACGTATTCGCCGCCGTACTTTTCCGTAATGTACCCGACCGCCTCTCTCTGCGCGTCGTCCGCGATACGCAAGGAGTCGGTTCTCATGTATGTTATAAGACCGAGCGTACCGATAGTGCCGCCAAGGTTTACGCCCTCGTAAAGCGTCTGAGCAATCTGCATCGTCTTTGCCGACTGGAAACTGAATTTATTCGACGCCTCCTGCTGGAGCGTACTCGTTGTAAACGGCGGCTGCGGCTTGCGCTTTTGCTTGCCGTTTTTTACGCTTTCAACGGTGAATGCGGCGTTTTTTACCTTCGCCGCAACGGCTGCCGACTGCTCCGCGTTTTCAAGCTTTACTTCTTTGTTTTTCTCGCCGTAATACTTCGCGGTAAAGCTTTTTTTCGACTTCGGGTCGGTAAGCTCCGCCTCTATCGTCCAGTACTCCTGCGGCACGAAGTTTTCTATTTCCTCCTCGCGGTCGCAGATGAGCCTTGTCGCCACCGACTGCACGCGTCCGGCGCTGAGTCCGCGCTTTACCTTTTCCCACAGTATCGGGCTTATGGTGTAGCCGACTATTCTGTCAAGCACGCGCCGCGCCTGCTGCGCGTCAACCAAATCCATATCAATGGGACGCGGCTCTTTTATCGCGGCTTTTACAGCCGTTTTCGTAATCTCGTTAAACGTCACGCGGCACGGAGACGACGGGTCTATGCCGAGCGCGCCCGCAAGATGCCAGCTTATCGCTTCTCCCTCGCGGTCGGGGTCGGTCGCGAGATACACGACGTCGGACTTCTTCGCCTCTTTTTTAAGCTGCGCCAAAAGCGTTCCCTTGCCGCGTATCGTTATATATTTCGGCTCGAAATCGTGTTCGAGGTCTACGCCCATATTGCTCTTCGGGAGGTCTATGATATGCCCCATAGACGCGAGAACGGTGTAGTCCTTTCCGAGATATTTTTTTATTGTCCCCGCCTTAGCCGGTGACTCCACTATCAAAAGCTTTTTCTTCGCAGCCATTTCTATCCTTCTTCCTAATCAGTTTTAAGTCTGTACGCACTTGCGGGCAGCTTTTTTACAATGCCCTTCATTTCGAGCATCACAAGCTGTGTGTTAAGCTCGCTTATCGGCATACCCGTCACACGCGATATTTCGTCTGTCTGCATGTCGCGCCCTATAAGTAACTCGGCTATCGTTCGTTCCGTGCCCGAGAGCGACTTTATCTTTTCCTTGATCCTATCGTCCGCGTCCTTCGCTGCCTTCGGCGGTTTTGCCGCTGCGGGCGGACGGTGATGACGCTCCGTTTTCTCCTTCACGGGTACCTCTTTTACCTCTATCTTCTTCGCGTAGGGGTACTCGCAAAGTATGTCGTTCGGGTGAGTGATAAGCTTTGCGCCCTGCTGTATCAGCTTGTTCGTGCCGGAATACTTCACGTCCGAAATATTGCGCGGCACGGCGAACACGTCGCGTCCCTCGTCCATGGCGTAACGCGCCGTTATAAGCGCTCCGCTTTTGGGCGGCGCCTCCGTTACGAGCACGCCGCGCGACAGTCCGGCGATTACGCGGTTTCGTATCGGAAAATTTTTCGATACCGGCGGCGTTCCGGGCGGGAACTCCGTCATTATGCAGCCCCTCTCCGCTATCGCCTTGTAAAGCTCCGCGTTTTCCGTGGGGTAAACCATGTCTATACCGCAGCCGATAACGCCTACCGCCACGCCGCCTTCCTCAATGGTAGCCCACGCGCCGACCGCGTCAATACCTGCAGCCATACCGCTAACCGTCACAACTCCGGCTCTCGCGAGATTGGCGCACAGCCGTTCCGTAACCACCCTGCCGTACACGCTCATGTCGCGCGTGCCGACAACGCCTATCGTGAGCACGTCGTCGAGCGACGGTACCATGCCTTTTATATACAGCACCGTCGGAGGTGTGTGGGTTTGTTTGAGTAGTTTGGGGTAATTCGCGTCGTCAACGGCGATTATTTTACCGCCGATACGCGCTACCTCCTCACATATCTTCTCTGCTTTCGACAAGTCCTTGTCGTTTAACATGCGTTTTTCCTCGTCGGTGAGGTTTAAATTGTGAAAGGCGTGCGACGCGTACACCTCGTCCACTCCGCCGAAAAACTCGGTGAGTTTAGCGATTTTACGGTTCGCGCCGTTAAATTTTGAAGTGAGCCACAGCCAATGCAGCATATGCTCCATTTCCATAAACAATCACCTCACCCAAAATCATATGTTACAATACTACAAAATTTCCGACTTGTCAAGCCCTTTGCCTTACAGCCTCGTACATAAGCACCGCCGCGGCGACCCCCGCGTTCAGCGACTCGGCTTTGCCCATTATCGGTATTTTAACGCTTTGGCACAGCCTTAACACGTCATCACCTATGCCGTTCGCCTCGTTTCCTATGACTATCACGCACGGCTTTGTAAAATCCGCCTCGGTGTACGGTATGCTGTCACTGTGCAGCGCGCCGCCGTATATTGCAAAGCCCTTGTCGGCGCACTTTTCGAGCGTTTTTGCATCAACGTCCGTCATGACGTTCACGTTAAAAAACGAGCCCATGCTTGCGCGGACAGTTTTGGGGCTGTACAAATCAGCGCAGCCCTCCGACAGCAGCACACCGCCCGCACCCGCCGCGTCGGCTGTGCGTATGACCGTGCCGAGGTTGCCGGGGTCTTGCAGACGGTCGCAGTAAATGTAAAATTTTTTCTTGTCCAATTCAAAGCGCGTGTCGGTAATTTTTATTACGGCAAGTATACCCTGCGGCGTTTTCGTGTCGCACAGCTTTTCAAACACCGCGTCAGCAACGCGGTATACGGGAATATTTTCGGGATAGCCGAATTCCTCGTTTTCCGTAAAGGATTTTGACGCGTATATCGCCGTCACTTCCCTGTCCGACGAAAGCGCGTCGCGCACCGACTTTACGCCCTCGACGGTGTACTCCTTATGCTCCGCGCGCGATTTTTTTTGCGCGAGAGAACGGATATATTTTATTTTCGCGTTCGATTGTGAGGTTATGTCCTGCATATCGTCACCTTTATCTTATTATTTTCTACCTATTATATACCTCTTTTTTTGATTTGGCAAGTCAAATATTCCGTAACGTAAAATATGCGCGGGCATATTCTAAACATGAGAACTTAAAAGGAGATGATACGTTTTGAATACGGATGTTATTTTCGCGCTGTCGCTGACGGTCATGGCTGGGCTTGCGACGGGCGTGGGAAGCATTATCGCGCTGTTCGCGAAAACAACCAACACAAAATTTCTCGCCGCGTCGCTCGGCTTTTCGGCAGGAGTTATGATATACGTTTCGATGGTGGAAATATTCCAAAAGTCGCGCACGTACCTGTCGGGCGGGTTCGGCGACAAATGGGGCTACTGGCTCGCCGCCGCGTCGTTTTTCGGCGGTATACTGTTTATCGGTCTTATCGACTACTTCGTACCGTCGGCTGAGGGCGACATCGGCAATCTCACCGACAAGGACAGTCGCAGCGTCGCCCTGAAGCGCATGGGATTTATGACCGCGCTCGCAATAGGCATACATAATTTCCCCGAGGGTCTCGCGACCTTCACGTCGGCGCTCAAAGACCCGCACCTCGGAATAGCTATTTCGGTCGCCATTGCCATACATAACATACCCGAGGGCATTGCGACTTCCGTGCCGATATATTATTCGTCGGGCAGCAGGCGCAAGGCGTTTTGGGTGTCGTTTTTTTCGGGCGTTACCGAGCCACTCGGCGCAATTATCGGGTATCTGCTGCTGCGCCCGTTCTTTAACGACACGATATTCGGCGTGCTGTTCGGCGCGATCGCGGGAATTATGATGTTCATATCGCTCGAAGAGCTGCTCCCGATGGCGCGAGAGTACGAGAAAAGCAAAATCACTATCATAAGCGTCGTAATCGGTATGGCGATTATCGCGCTCAGCTTGCTGCTGTTTCTGTAAAGCGAAACGGAGAGGGGTTGCCTCTCCGTTTTCGTTTATTATATCTCTGTTTGCGTGTATTATCAAGAGTGATTTGCTATTTCATTCAATAAAATTTTTTTGAATTTCTTTTTTATTTCTTCCGATAGAGTTGCTTTTGCATTAGGGGCTGTAACAAACACGGCATAATTTCTCACCGACTTCGCCCAATAGCCTCAATAAAATCACATCCCGCAGTCCGTTTCGCATACTGTTCCCTGAGCATTGTCAGCACCGTTTCCCTTTCATATATGAAATTCTTGTAATGGCTCATGCCGAAATATTTAACATCCAAGCCCTCGAGCAGCTTTATAAGCTGTCCCAGCTGATAGACATTATACAGCCGCTTACCGTGCTTGAATCCCGCATACGCGCAATCGCCCAAAAACGCAAAATCACCGCATACAATAATTACGCAACCCTTCGCGTGGCTTGACGGCACGGTCAGTGCAATTATATCATCAAAAACTATTTTATCCGAAATGACGCTGCCGGTATGAGTATGCTTTATTGTCTCTTTTGACGCGTACAACTCGTCAAATTTTATCCTTTCGGCATTTGCGGCATGATCCTCATGAAAGTGCGAAATGACTACGATTTTCTCATTGGCAATTCCGTTTATCATCTCTGCCGCTTCATCATTCGCGCCGACGTCAAAAATATACGTTTTGTTTTCCTTTGTTATAAACACAACGTCCGATGACAGCGGATCTTCGCTCGCCGGAAGATAGCTTATGTTTTTCGTAATTTCAATCAATCCCATAATCGCGCCTCTTGCGAATATCATTAACTTCCATTTTATTCATTATTCCCTCAGCCGTACAAAATTCAACCTAAACGAAAACATCTCTTGTACAAATTATATCACACTTTCCTATTCAACACAACGACAATCTGATATTTATCAATATCAACACATTGTTTTATTTCTTTTTCACAGGACGAGGAAGCTGACAATGCCACAAATCCTTACCCTTTATTTATGCAAAATTAACAAAGTCGGATTTGCCAAATCGCGTCAAATCCGACTTTGTATAATAATGCTGTGTTGAATTTAGCATTTATATCTTAATTATAACCGGTCTACGTTCGGATGCCTTCCGCACGGATTGCCGCGCTTGCAATTATATGAATCTTATAAAACAAACTTAAGCGCGTCTATGCCCTGTCAGCCACCGAATAATATCCTTGTCGTGCGCTATATACCAGCCGCCGCCGTGGTAGCTTGTTGTTCCCGCGGGGAAGTAATCGTCCGGCTTTATGTCGAGGACGAGCAGATCATCAAGCTCGCCGCCTGTTATGCCTATTCCTTCGTAGGCTGATTTTAATCCCTCATACGCGCGTCTTGCCGTGTCCGAGCCGTAATACTCGTCATGCTCAGCCATACTGATGTAGACGGGCATTTTGTGCGCCGCGACAGAGTCATAGCCGCCGTCCCACTGTGTCGCACAGTGCAGATACGCGGCGAACAGTTCAGGACGCATATCGACAACTCGTGAAAGCGTTTCGCCGCCCGCGCTGAAGCCCGCGGCGTATATCCGCGAAGTGTCAACATTATAATTTTCAATAAACCAATCCGCAAGCTCTATCGTCTGCCTTGCCGATTTTTCGCCCCAGTCGGTCAGGTTCGGCGACACAACAATCATATCGCCGTTAAGCTCTGTCCAGACCTCGGCGTTGCTTTTCGCATACGCGTTGTCGGTAAGCGGCGTAGTCGTGATAGTGTTAAATCTGTTGCTCCAGCCGGGGAGCGTCATAAGCATCGGATATGCTTTGTTCCTGTCATAACCCGATGGGAGATAATATGTGTAATGGAGCGTTCCGTCCGCCGTGTCAAGCGTGTTGTTGAGGTATTCGGTAAGCTCCGTTCTCTCGATTTTGAGATCATCAAACGAACCGCATTGCGTAAGCGGCTTCATAGTACCCTTTTCCCATGCAAATATTTTCATTTTATATGAACCGTCGGGCAGATTTTCAAATTCACCGTTCGCTTTGTCCGCCCGCACCGCATAAAGCGTTCCGTTTTCGTCATAAAGCGCGGCTATCAGATACATATTGTCGGCGTTCGTATTTACGGAAAATTTAATGCTTCTTCCTTCAACGATTGGTTCATCGGCTTCAAGCTCCGGCAGAGGCAATTCCTCCTTCGGGAACACGCTCATAAGAAATTCGTCAAAATCGGGACACCAGTTGCCGTTCGCGCCGAAGCCGTGCGAATAGCCTTCGAGCATATTCACGCCCACGGTTACTCCCGCTTCGCGCAGCGCTGTGATATGACGCTCGATCTGACTTCTGAACACCTCGTTTGTGCCGTAGCACACATACGTCGGCGGCAGATTTGCGTTTCTTAAGGTATCAACGTCAAGCTCCGCCACGCTCAATCTGCCGTAAAACGAATAGATTACGCCCACTGCCGCGACATCCGCGTTTATTTCGTCCAGTTCATCGGGAATATAGCTGCTGTCGAGCGCCGTTCCGTTTACGCTGCCCTTGAAATTCATAGCCTGCTCTCCCGCTTGTATGCCGCCCGCGCTGAAGCCCGCAACCACGATATTGTCGGGATCAATGCGGTAAATATCCGCGTTCTTTCTCACGAACCGCACCGCGCGCTGAAGGTCTAACGCGCCCTCCTCCTGCGTGTACGGGTGGAGCCGGTAATCGACTATGAAGCACTGATAGCCGAGCTTGTTCATTTCCTCCGCCGTCGGCACGGTATCGGTATAGTCGCCGCGAAACGCGAACGCGCCGCCCGCGCAGAGCAGTACAGCACCCTTCGGCTTAACGTCCTCCGGCACGAGCATCGAAGTCACATACGGGACGAAATCGGGATCGTCATAGTAGTTTCCGTTATTCGTCGTGTAATTCGTTCTCGCGGGAACATTGTTTTTATCCCATAAATACAAGCTCTGTTCGGTATATCCGTCAGCCCTTGCGGTCGTCACCGTGTTGTTGTCGCCCTCTATCGGAAACGGCGGCTTTCTTTGCCAGTCGCCCGTGTAATCGCGTATATTTGAAGGAGAGTCTACCTTCGTTTCGGTCGGTGCGGCGTATGCCGTTATGCCGACGGCGAGCATCGCGGTTAATATAATACCCGTTTTTACAATTCTTGAGATAATCATTTCATATTCCTTTCCCAAAACTCAACGGCGTTATTTATCCAACCCTCCGCGACCGTACCCTGACCGAGTCCGAACCCGTGCGGAAGTCCGTCGAATACCTCTATCATAGCGTCCGTGCCGTTTGCCTTAATTCGCTCAATTCTGTTTTCCATTGTTCGATACGACGCGATACCGTCGCTCGTGCCGACGCAGTTGTACGTCGGCGGCTCGTTTCCCGTGACCTCACTGTGACCCGTGTACTGCATTATGACCGCGCCCGCTTTCGGATACTCGGCTTCGCCGTAGTATTTTGTACCGTATGAGCCGAGGTCGGCAGCCATTCTCGCGCCCGCGCTGCCTCCCCAAAGCGAATAATCGTCAACATCTATCTCAAGCTCCGCTGCGTGGTCGTGAATAAACGCAATCGCCCGCGCCAGATCCTCCATAGCGGTGTCCCAGCCGGGACGATAAATAAGCGCGAACGCGTTATAGCCCATTTTGCTGAGTTCAAGCGCGTGGGGGAAGCTGTCGTGCATAGCCCCAACATACGAGAAGCCGCCTCCGGCGTTGCATATTGCCGTTTTAGCGTTTTTTTCTCCTCTGAAAAAGAACAGTCCCGTATCGCGTTTCGCGCTGTCAGCCGCTTTTTCCGTTTCGCTGTAAATATCGTAAAAAATCGTATTTCCCTTCAGCGCGTTTTCCTTCATGTAGTTTACAATCTCAACGGTCTTGTCGGGATTTATATAGTTATACCATGTAAGGCGCAGATCTTCGAGGGTGTCACCGCTCCAATAGCCCGTGTTCACGGGGAAAAGCAGCCTGCCGTAATCGCCGAACGCGGGATCGGACATTACATCGGATATTTTTGTGTTACGGGTAAACGGCTCAAAGTCCGCCGGCGTATCACTGTCGGGAGCATTGTTTGCAGTCAAATCATCGAAGCTGACGGCGTTGCAAAGCGGCTTTAAGTTTGCCTTTTTCCACGCGAATATTTTTAATTTGTAGCTCCTGCCGCTTTTCATCTCAAATTCACCATCCGAAGCGTTAATTTTAACAGCCGATAATACTCCTTCGTCGTAGAGCGCGCTGAGCAGCAAGGCGTCGTTCATGTCCAAGTCGGTTTGAACCGAATATGAGAGAGTGCTGCCCGAAATCACGGGCGTTACCTTCAATATATCATCCTCGCCCGCGGCGCAGGCGGAAACCGAGCCGAACACCACGGAAATTCCCAATAACAGAGATATTAGTTTTTTCATAGCCGTTCTCCTTACGCAATCAAATTCACCACAAATCCGCTCACAAGCGCGTAGAGCATCACGAACGCAAAGTACATCGCGAAATGCTTTATGCCGAGCACGATTTTGAGCGCACCGAGGTTGGTAATTTTCGTCGCGGGACCGGTTATCATAAACGCGGTCGCGCTGCCCATACTCATTCCATCAGCGAGCCATTGCTGCAAAAGCGGTATTGTTCCGCCGCCGCAGGCGTAGAGCGGTACGCCGATCGTCGCCGCCATAAGCAAGCCGAAACCTCTGTTGTTTACAAACAGGCTCGCAAATGCGTCCTGCGGAACGTATCTTTGGAACAGCGCACTCAATAATATGCCGAGCAGGAAATACGGGCCTGTCGCTTTGATGTTGCGTCCGATGTTTTTCAAAAGCCGCATAAACGGATTTGGATCGGTGTCGTGACTTGCGCGCTCCGAGAATCCATCGAAGTTGAAAAAATGCTTATCCTTGAAACAAAATCGCACCACAAGTCCCGCCGCAATTCCGCACAGGAAACACGAAATAAATCTTACGCACAGCGCAAAATTACCGAGCGCGGCGCTGTAAATTAAAAGCTGCGGATTTAGTAAAATACTGCTCATCATAAACGCCGCGAGGTAATCGTCGCGCATACCCTTCTGCGAAAACGACGCGGCGATCGGGATCGTGCCGTACATACAAAGCGGCGACGCGATACCGATAAGGCTCGCCGGAATTATGCCGAACGCGCCGAGGTGCTTGTCCTGTATGACCGTCATAAGCGAGTGTATCTTTTGCTTTCCAAACACGGATATTACCGAGCCGATAACTATACCGAGTGCCCAATAAAATACGATTTGCCGCAGCTGTACCTCGAAATAGTACCATACATATACAAACTCGCGATGGAGTATATCGAGTATATTCATAAGCATTTTTATCGCTCCTTTACTTGAAACGGCTCCGCGCTTTTGCGAAGCCGTTTCAAAAAAATTAGGATTGGGAGTTATCTTTGTAATTCCGCGGGGCGTTTTGCGATTGAATTGGTAACCGCGACAACACCCACCCATACCGCGGTAACCGCCACAGCCATAGCAACACCCGTCGTCTCTATCTCACGAAATACCGACAGTCCGTTTGTCAAAAACGGCGCCCACGGCACGATTTCGCCGTGCCAAACGTGCTCGAATGCGAGAAGCGCAGAGCCGCCCCAGAGCATATTGTTCAGCCAGTTAAGTCTTTTGATAAAAGGATTGTGAGTTTATTTTTTATCCGTAGTTTTCCTTACAATCGTTGTTACGATTGCTTCCGTTGCAGGTGCTATAAAACAAGCCATTTTATTTTCCTCCTTTACTTTAAGCGTCTATACTTACTAAGTTATATTCTCTGCTGCCAAGACCTATCTCAGCCGCGTGTTCGAGCGTATGCAGACCGTTTCTCGACTCGATACGGTTTACCAAAGACGCGCCGTCGCCGTCCTTCTGCGCGTAGACTAAATCAAGACACGCTTGGTCGAGCGCAACGGGATCATACGAAGCGAGTATGCCTATATCGTGCATATC
>CANQIP010000005.1 GCA_947623955.1 uncultured Clostridia bacterium
CTTTACTATCTGCGTGACAGAGTCGGCAAGGCGGCAAAGGTTAAGGAAAGAATATAATGCTATCCTTAGCGGATATGGAAAGGGACATTATGATGTCCCTTTTTTCACATCGAACTAAGGTTTTACGGAGGGATATATTATGAGCGAAAACAATGATGAAATCAAACAGGAAAACGCTGCGAACGAAACGGCGGGAGCAAAAAAAGAAGAGGAAAAGAAAATATGGTTTCAAAAAAGCGCAAAGAGTAACATGACAGTTCCAACCGCCGCGTTCTGGCACGAGGTTCTCGAATGGGTCGTAACGCTTGCGGTCGCGTTCGCAATCGTGTTCGCGATAAAGTTTTTCGTGTTCGATATTGTAAAGGTGGACGGTTCGAGTATGGTGCCTACACTCCACGACGGCGACAGACTTATCGTCACAAAGCTTGGTTATGAGCCTAAACAGGGCGATATTATAATTCTGGACAGCACGTACAAAAACCGTATGGAGTACTTCGACAATTTAGCCGAAGATAAGGGTAAGGACGAGCTTTCGGTTGTCGAGAAATTTTTCGCGCAGAGAGTCGGTATGCCCGCGTCGCTTAAAAAGAAGTATTACGTAAAGCGTGTTATCGCGCTGCCCGGTCAGACGGTGGATATATCGGACGGACACGTGTACGTGGACGGTGAAATTCTCGACGAGCCGTACTACGACGGCAAAACAAGCCCCCTGCCCTCGTCGTCAATGACATATCCACTCACGGTTGACGAGAATACGGTGTTTGTAATGGGCGACAACCGCAACAACAGTAAGGACAGCCGTTCGTCGGATCTCGGTCTTGTACCCTACGACGCTATTCTCGGAAAGTCGCAGCTGCGCATATGGCCGCTTAACGCTATCGGCGCGACAAAATAGGTGTGGTAATGCAGAATTTACAGTGGTATCCCGGTCACATGGCAAAAACGCGCCGCATGATCGAGGATAATCTGAAGATGATAGACGTCGTAATTGAAATTCTCGACGCGCGTATTCCCTTTTCGGGACGCAATCCGAATTTCGACGACATAATAAGAAACAAGCCGCGTCTGCTCGTGCTTAACAAGTCTGACCTCGCCGACAGGCGCAGGACGGATATGTGGATCAAATGGTACGCCGACAGATGCATAAGGGTAATACCGATAAGCTGCGCAACGGGTGCGGGTCTTAACACGGTACTCGGCGAGGCTGACGCGCTCGTGCGCGATAAGATTGAGCGCGAGAAGGAAAAGGGCAGAAACAGGACGCTGCGCATTATGACCGTCGGCATACCGAACGTCGGGAAATCCAGTCTTATAAACCGTCTGCTCGGACGAGCGAGCGCAAAAACGGGCGACCGCCCCGGTATTACGCGCGGTAAGCAGTGGCTTAAAATAAAGGGCGGCGCGGAGCTGCTCGACACACCGGGCATATTGCCGCCGAAATTTGAGGATCAGGCTGTGGCAACGCGGCTTGCATACACGGGCGCGATTAAGGACGAGATTATGAACACGGAACTCCTCGCCTACTCCCTGTGCGAATATCTGCGCGACAACTACCCCGACGAGCTGTGTGCGAGGTACAAGCTTGATACTGTCGCGGGGCTTAAGGGCTACGAGGTGCTTGAAAAGATAGGCAGAAAGCGCGGATTTGTAATATCCGGCGGCGAGGTTGATATGGAACGCGCCGCGAACACTGTTTTAGACGAACTGCGCAGCGCGAAAATCGGCGCGGTTACGCTCGAAACGCCCGATGATATTAAAGAATAACACGTAAAAAGCATATCGCTTCTGCGATATGCTTTTTCTATCTTCGCCCGATTATTCAACTTTCGCATAGCCCATCCAGCGGTACAAAATTCTTCCTTGACTCATATACGCCAGCTCCACACGGTAGGTTTTGCCTTTGATATAATTCTCTCCGATGCTGAGATGCAAAACTGCAGTCGGGGAAATGCTTTGGCTCATAAGAGTTCCGTTTTCATCATTGTATACTTTGACCCATACATAATCAATACCTGAATATGTAACATTGCTGCGAACGGTAATCTCGTTTTCGTCTGCACCGATAACGTCCACATTGAACCCTTCAACAGACAGGTTTTTATAAAAATCCCGTTCATAATCACTGAAAAACTTTGCCGAGTAATACGGCATTTTATTTAAATCCGTTATCATATCCTCCATTTCTCCGGACATTTCAACATTGTTCACGGCGGGGCAATCCGTTTTCATGCCTATATCGACAAGCTTTAAGTCGGATGTCCAACCATACTCGCCCGCACAACTGAAAATCACGTCCATACAGCAGTTGTCCTTTATTGCGAAGAACAGCGTTACAAAATGCGTCTGTTCCGAGCTGTCACAACCGAGTTTACCGTAGATACCGTCGGCGGTCGTATCGGTTACGGCATAGCTTAAATCCGTAAGTCTGTCGGCGGCGGTGCGCTGTCTTAAATCTGCAAGATATTTATATGTTTCGCTTTCGGCGTCCAATCCGCTGCCGTTATCATACGAACCGTTCTGCAATGCCATTGTAAGCGTTCCGCGTTTGCCGGAAAGTGACAGCGTTCCTTGACTGTTTATAACGCCGTCCGTATAGCGGTAATCGTAATTTTTGACTTCACAATGAATGTTGCCGTCGTCTCCGGCGACATCGGTTTTCAAATATTCCGGCACGTACAAGCCGGATATATTGATATCAAAGCTCATATCGCCCGTCAAATATATTTCGTCCTTGTCCCAATGCTCCATTCCGTCCGCGCCTATCGCCGCCATGACCGCGGTCGCGGCAAGTATAGAAACAGCCATTACCGCCGACATAACCGCCGCCGCAAGCCGGGCCGCTCTGCCGCGTCTGCGGCGTATTTCAGTGAACCGCTTTTGCAGCATCTTTGCCGAGCCGCTCATTTGTGTTGTGTAAAATTTTTTAAACATCTCTGCCCTTTTCTCCTTTCCGATTACTCTTTCGGTCTATTATTCGATTGTTACATATTCGCGTTGGCGGTATCGTATTGTGCTGTATCCGGAAAAATCTTTCATGCATATAAAATCTATTATATAAGTTTTGCCTTTTTCAAATTTGCCTGTTATATTCCCGTTATCGTTAAAATGCTGAGGCATTAATGTTATAGTGTCCGATACAGGCAGATGATAATATGCAGTTGTGTCAATCATGTCCGAGCCTGTGTCCGCAGAATATATATCGCAGCGCATTGAGTCGATTCCCGCGTGATTGACATTTGCCTTAATTTTGATGTAATCCTCTTTCGTTTCCACAACCTTTATATCAATCCCGTCAACTTTTCTGTTAATATAATTCATATCTTCAAAATATGTATAATATCCGTATCGGTAGCCGTTATTTTTATATTTGATCGCGCCTATAAAATCACCTATTTGGGTTAAATTCGATATATTTAAAAGCTGATAATTGTTTTTGTCGCTTTCGAATATATCATCAGCGTCGAATAAAACGGCAAAATTATTTATTTTGTTTTCTGCTTCGTTTATGTCGATAAAAAGGACCGCCTTTTTGTCGCTTTTGTTGTTTTCCGATAAATCCATATTTTCATGGTGGAATGTCATTCGACGCATTGTTTCGGAATCATAGTTCGGATTTTTTGCGATAAATAAACTATTTAATTCATCCGACCACGGATAATACAACGGTGAATCGGAATATAGCGTTACAGTCTTTCCGTTCCCCGACATCGTTAATATACATCTTTTGCTGACCCATCCACGTGTGTCGCGTACGTTCGCAATATCAAGTTTTGCATCAACGCGATGTTCGTCCCCTGCAAGCATAGAAAACCATTCCGGTTGATTTGTAAGATTATCGGTATGTATGATAAACTCCTCTCTACCCAAAATGTATAACTCATTTTCGTGATAGTATTCCAATCCATCCTTGCCTATTGCCGCCATGACCGCGGTCGCAGCAAGTATAGAAACAGCCATTACCACCGACATAACCGTCGCCGCAAGCCGAGCCGCTCTGCCGCGTCTGCGGCGTATTTCGGTGAACCGCTTTTGCAGCATCTTTGCCGAACCGCTCATTTGTGTTGTGTAAAATTTCTTAAACATCTCTGCCCTTTTCTCCTTTCCGAATTACCATAACAAATCCAGAATAGCAGCCATATACATTTTTTGCTCGTTGCCGCTCATATTGCGAGTTACTGCCATATCACACGCTATCTCGCATGACTCGTTCACGTTTGCGGCAAACAGGTATGCCATCGGGTTAAACCAGTGCAGTGCGTTTACAAATAGCGAGAACCATTTTATGAGCAAATCTCCGCGTTTATAATGTGTCAGTTCATGCAGGAATACCATACGCATCTGAACATCCGTGAGGCTGGTCATCGGCATATATACTACGGGAAACAGTGCACCGGCGAGCATAGGCGACTTCACCTCCGGCGAGGTGCGCACGCGTATGCGGCGCTTTATCTTAAGCTCATTTTTGACCTGTTCGAGTATGGCGTTATCCTCAACGTTAAGCGAGCCTTTACGGCGTTTTATCAGAAATACAGTGTAGCTCACGGCTGCCGCCAGAATGAAAATCCCCGCACCCGCAAGCCATATGTACGCGAATAAATCCATGAGCCGTACGCGTTTTTCGGGTGCAAGCTCTATCTCGCGGTACTCAAACGGTACATTCTCTATTATAACAGGCGCGTCGGTTTTGTGCTGATTGTCCTCAGCCGCAGTTTCTGTCTGCTGTACTTCCACCTGTTTTGACACGAAATTTACCGTATCTGTCGGCACGAGCCGCCAGAACGGCACGAGCATAAACACTCCCGAGATGATCCATGCCGCGTATTGCAGTCGCGCGGGGAAAAAGCGCGTCATTACGGGCTTTAGCAAAAGCAGCACCGCCACGACCGCGAAACCGAGCACGCTCATTGAAAGAACTGTTGTAAAAGCTGTATAAATCATTTATCGCTCTCCAAAAACATTTTTTTAAGTTCGTCAACCTCATCCTCCGAGATTTCCTCGTTTTCATAAAGCGACGCGACCATACGCTTTACCGAGCCGCCGTAAAGCTTAGACAAAAACGATTTTGTTTCGTTTATGCTGTATTCGCTGCGTTTCATAATCGGGTAATAGCAATTCGTCTTTCCGTGCTTTGTAAAGCCGATTATTCCCTTCTTTGACAGCCTCTGCAAAAGCGTCGATACCGTTGAAGGCGTCCACTCACGTCCCGACAGCCTTTCACACACGCCGCTCACGGTCATGCTCCCGTCCGCATCCCATAAAAGCCGCATGACTTCGTATTCCGCATCCGTTATAGTTTGTTTTTGCGTTGACATCAACTGTTCCTCCTATCCTTACATTTGTAGCTACATCTATATATTACACCTGTAGCTACGTTTTGTCAATAGCTTACGGAAAATTTTTCACAAAAAAAAAATACGAAACGGCTTTATACCGTTTCGTACCTCATAACAATTTTATGTAGCCAAAATTACTTAATGATGAACTTGTCAAGCTCAGCCACAAAAGCGTCACAGTCATCGCTGTGAACCTCAACCTTAATCGGCTTTGAAAGATCAAGGCTGAATATACCCATGATCGACTTAGCGTCTACAACATATCTGCCGGACGTTAAATCAACATCAAAATCATACTTGCTTACAGTGTTCACGAAATCTTTTACGTCGTTGATCGAACCTAACAGAAGATTAAATGTTTTCATAATTATTTCCTCCTCATTTTCATATCTTACCTGTTTGTGTCTTTGTTACACATCTTAATAATACATCTTTTCTTTTAAATAGTCAATAGGTATTGCTTTTTTTTGTTAAATTTTATATAATAATGCTAATGCGGATATTGAAAAGGTCAATATTTTGGTAAATCTGTTTACATAAAGAGGTAATGGAATGAAAAAAGCGGCATTTTACACGCTCGGCTGTAAGGTAAATCAGTACGAAACGGAGGCAATGGCGGAGCTTTTTATGGGCGCGGGGTACGAAGTGTGCGATTTTTCCGAAAAAGCGGACGTGTACGTTATAAATACATGCTCGGTAACGAATATGGGCGACAGGAAATCGCGGCAGGTTATACGCAGGGCTAAAAAGACGAATCCCGACGCGATTGTGGCTGTAACGGGCTGCTACGCCCAGACCGCGCCCGATGAGATACTCGGTATAGACGGCGTAAATATCGTCATAGGCACGAAAGGCAGGGGCGATATTGTGCATCTTGTCGAGAGCGCGGCAACGGGCGCGCCGGTAAATTGCGTGTCAGATATAATGACAAATCACGAGTTTGAAGAACTCAATATAAAACGCTACATGAACAGAACGAGAGCGTTTATAAAAATACAGGAGGGGTGCAGTCAGTTTTGCTCGTACTGCATTATCCCCTACGCACGCGGTCCCGTGCGGAGCAGACCGTCCGACGAGGTTGTGTGCGAGGTAAAACGGCTCGCGCAAAACGGCTACAAGGAGATTATTCTCGTCGGTATACACGTCGCGTCGTACGGTAAGGATTTAACGGGCACAAGCCTTGAAAAGCTTATTGCGGAGCTTGACGGCATAGACGATATCGAGCGTATACGGCTTTCTTCAATCGAGCCGATGACGCTCGACCATAAATTTATCGACAGCATAAAGGCGTCGAAAAAGCTGTGCCACCATTTCCATATATCGCTCCAGTCGGGCTGCGACGAAACGCTTAAACGCATGAACCGCAAGTATACGGCGGAGCAGTTTGGAGGAATAGTAAACGGTATAAGAAGGGCGTTCCCCGACGCGGCTGTCACGACCGATATAATGGTAGGTTTCCCCGGCGAAACGGACGAGGAATTTGCAAAAACGGCGGAATTTGTGAGGAAAACGGACTTTGCCGACGCGCATATATTCCAGTATTCGCGCCGAAAAGGCACTCCCGCAGCAAAGCGCGCCGACCAGGTCACGCCCGAGGTAAAGGAGAAACGCGCGAAGGTTATAGCGGAAATTACCGAAAAGAGCCGTGACGCGTTTCTTGCGCGGTTTATCGGAAAAACGATGCGCGTGCTGTTCGAGCAGCGCGCCGCAGACGGTATGTTTGAGGGCAAGACGGACAATTATATTACCGTTCACTCACCGTCGGACGCGGATTTAAACGATGAATTTCGGGATGTTAAGCTTGAAAGACACGAAAACGGCATAATGTACGGTCACATCGTTGAATAGGAACAACAAAAAAGCGTATCGTTTCGATACGCTTTTTGTTTGCAATTATTCGTCTTCCCCGTCGTCAGAATTGAGATTAAATTCAAGTTCTATTTCCTCGTGACAGTTCGGGCATACGATCGCGCTGTCGTCGTCGATCATATCAAAGTCAATCATAACGTCCTCGCCGCAGTTGGGACATTCAATCTCGAAATAATCTCCGCCGTCATCTTCAAGGTCGTCGTACTCGTCATCGTCAAAGTCATCGTCGTCATCGTAGATGTCGCGCTCATAATCATCGCCGTAAATGTCGTCCGCTATGGAGAAGAGCGCGTCGTCGAGTTCGTCCGTGACATCCTCAACGTTCTCAACTCTTTCTTCCAACTCGCCTATTCTGTCAGCCATAGCTCCCACAACGTCGATAAGTTTCATAATAAGCTTACCCTCGTCGCTTTTCGGGTTTATGTCAAGCCCCTCTGCGTAACCTTTAAGGTATGCCGCCTGTTTGATCAAATCTTCCATAGTATACCTCCTACAGAATTACTTTACGCGTTCCATGTACTCGCCCGTTCTCGTGTCTACTCTTATAATCTCGTTTACGTCAATGAACAAGGGAACATTGATAACCGCGCCCGTTTCAAGCGTTGCGGGCTTCATTGCGTTTGTAGATGTGTTGCCCGCAAAGCCCGGCTCGGTCTCCGTTACCTGAAGTTCCACGAATGTCGGAGGCTCTACGCCGAAGATGTTGCCCTTGTAGGACATAATCTTGCACACGTCGTTTTCCTTGACAAACTTCATTTCATTCTCTATTTCGCCCTTGGCAATGTCAATCATGTCGTATGTTTCATTATCCATGAAGTGGTAGAAATCGTCGTCGCCGTAAGAATACGACATATCCTTTCTGTCAATGTGTGCCTCCTCGAATTTTTCGGTCGGTCTGAAGGTCTTTTCAACAACGCCGCCGTTTATTACGTTCTTGAGCTTAGTTCTTACAAACGCCGCACCCTTGCCCGGCTTAACGTGCTGAAACTCGACTATCTGGTATACGTTACCCTCAAATTCAAACGTTCTGCCGTTTCTAAAATCTCCTGCTGTAATCATAAAAAATCCTCCTGTGTCATTTGTTTCTATTCCTATTGTATATATTCTAATATATTTTGCCCGAAAAGTCAACAAAAAAAGAACCAAAACTTGGAATTTGGCTCTTTTCGTGAGATTTAATTTTCAATCTGTGATTTTACAAGGCTTTCACCGCAGTAAATTTCACGCAGTTTCGGCTTTTCTATCTTGCCTGTCGGGTTGCGCGGCACGTCGGCGAATATGATTTTACGCGGACGCTTGTAGCGCGGCAGTTCGAGACAAAACTCGTTTATATCGTCCTCCGTGCATGTTACGTTCGGTTTAAGCTCGATTATGGCAGCCGTAATTTCTCCGAGACGGTGGTCGGGCAGACCGATTACGGCAACGTCCTTAATCGCGTCGTTCTTTCTTAAAAAGTCCTCGATCTGCACGGGGTAAATATTCTCGCCGCCGGAGATGATTACGTCCTTTGCGCGGTCAACAAGGTATATAAAGCCGTCCTCGTCCTCCTGCGCGACGTCGCCGGTTAAAAGCCAGCCGTCCTTTAACACCTCGTCGGTCGATTTTTTGTCGTTGTAGTAGCAAAGCATTACGCCGGGACCCTTGACGCACAATTCGCCTACCTCTCCCCGCTTGACCTCGCTGCCGTCGGGGTTTATAATTTTCGTTTCCCAGCCGTAGCCCGCCTTGCCTATCGCGCCGACCTTGTGTATATTTTCAACGCCAAGGTGTACACATCCAGGGCCTATCGACTCGGACAAGCCGTAGTTTGTATCGTAGTCGTGATTGGGGAAATGCTCCTTCCAGCGTTTTATAAGGCTCGGCGGTACGGGCTGTGCGCCTATGTGCATGAGTCTCCACTGTGAAAGGTTATATTTCTCCGGCTTTATCTCGCCGCTGTCTATAGCGTCGAGAATATCCTGCGCCCACGGCACAAGCAGCCATACTATCGTACATTCTTCCTCCGATACGGCGCGGAGTATCCACTCCGGCTTTATGCCCTTCAACAGCACAGCCTTACTGCCCGAAATCAGCGAGCCAAACCAGTGCATTTTCGCGCCGGTGTGGTAAAGCGGCGGTATGCAAAGGAACACATCGTCATGCGTCTGTCCGTGGTGCTTTTGCTCCACCGTCGCGCTGTGCATAAGGCTTGTGTGGTCGTGCAGTATCGCCTTCGGGAAACCCGTCGTACCTGACGAGAAGTAAATCGCCGCATGGTCGTTATCGGTAATCTCCACGTCGGGCTTTATCGAACGCATAAACTTTACAAGATAGTCGTAGCTTTCCGCGAACGTCGGGCATGACGCGCCCACAAAGAACGTCTGCTTTACGTTCGGTATCTTATCGCATATCTCCTCAACTCTTCCGATAAACTCCGGACCGAAAATCAGCGCGTCCGCCTCTGCAAGCTCAATGCAATATTTAATTTCGTCCGCCGTATAGCGGTAGTTTAACGGTACGGCTATCGCGCCCGCTTTGAGCGTGCCGAAATAAATCGGCAGCCATTCAAGACAGTTCATAAGAAGGATAGCCACCTTGTCGCCCTTCTTTATGCCGCGGCTCAGTAAAAGATTTGCGAAACGGTTTGCGCGTTTGTCGAATTCCTTCCAAGTAATTTCGGTGCGTCCCGCCTCCATCGGATTTGTTTCGATAAGCGCGTACTCTCTCCACGTAACCTTTGAGTGTTCCATAACCTTCGGGTTTATTTCAACGAGCGCGACCTCATTCGCGTACTGCTCCGCGTTTCTTTCAAGCAGCTCTGTAATTGGCATTGTTCTCTCCCCTTTTCGCGCGGCTTATTATTTGTCCTCTTCCTTTATTGCGAATACGCCGTCAAGGAATTTGTCGTCAAACTTCTTTGTAAACGCCGACACAATAGGTACGACAACGAGCGACACAGCCATAGCGCATACGCCCATTTCCGGCGCTTTTGCCGCTGCGGCATTGATCGAGCCGCCGGATATCGCGAGTACTATCGTCGGTATCGCAACGGTCAGAAAACCGCATATCATACCTGCCCACGCGCCCGCCTTTGTAATCTTCTTTGAGTATATACCCCATATGTACGGGCCTATGAAACATCCCGAAACGATGCCCCAGCTAAACGACATGATGTTTACTATAATACTGATGTTAGCCGTTGCAAATAAGTACGAAAGTCCGACAAACACGAGACAGAGTATTCTCGTAAGGAGCATCTGATTTTTCTCTGCGTAGTCCTTTTTGATTGCGGGTATGAGATCAACCGAGATCGACGACGACGATGAAAGCACTATCGACGACAGCGTTGACATCGACGCCGACAAAAGCAGTACGAGTATTACCGCGAATATGATTACGGGTACAATACTTGCTCCGCCGCCGAGAGCCTTTACGAGTACGTTCGGGATAACCGAGTCAACGCCGCCCGCAGGGAGTTCCGTAAGCACCAGTCTCGAAAGCGAGCCGATAAAGTACGCGCCGCAGCCGATTATGAGCGAGAACGCCGTTGAAATAATCGTAGCGCGGGGAATTGATTTTACGTCCTTAATCGCGTAGTATTTGCTTACCATCTGCGGAAGTCCCCATGTGCCAAAACTTGTGAGAAGTATGTTTATGCAAAGGAACTGCCAGCTTGCGCCGCCGAACCAGCTTGTAAGCTGCGATCCCTTGCTTACTCCGTTTTCGGTAACAGCGGAAAGACGGGGTATGATCTGTGCAAAGCCGCCTACATTCGGCGAGTGAACAACGGCTATAACCATCGCTATAACGCCGACAATCATTATGATACCCTGTACAAAATCGGTGTACGCCGTCGCGACGTAGCCGCCGAGTACGAGATAAGCCGCCGTAAGCACCGCTATTATAAGCAGCCATACGTTTATCGGCACGCTCGGGAACACCGTCTGGAACATCGTTCCGAGACCCTTATATACAGCCGCGCTGTACGGTACGAGAAATACGAATATGATTATTGCCGAGAATATTTTAAGAGCCTTGCAGTCGTAACGTGACTCGAAGAAACCCGGCATAGTCTTAACGTTCAGCGTGTGCGTCATTGTGCGCGAGCGTTTCGCGAGCAAAAGCCACGCTACGAGACAACCGAGTACCGCGTTGCCTATGCCTATCCACAGGCTGCCAAGACCAATGTTCCAGCCGTGCTGACCCGCGTAGCCGACAAAAACGACAGCCGAAAAATACGCCGTGCCGTACGCAAACGCGCTGACCCATGCGCCTATCTTACGGTTTCCCAAAAGAAAGCCGTCAACTGTTTTTGCTTTTCTTGTGCTGATAATTCCTATTGCCACCATCGCGAGCGCAAAAATAATGAGCGCCACGATCGTGACGGTTTGAATGAGTTGTAAATTTTCCATTTCCTACCTGTCCTTCCTTACTTCTTTGGATTTTTGATTTTAAAATTGATGTCTCCCCCGTACTGCTAAAAAACTACGGCTGATATTATACCATATACGGCGGTATAAATAAAGCCGTCCGCCTGTTTTTTTCCGTTTTGCATAAAAAATTAACTCTGTTTTTGTGTATTTGTAATAGCAAAAAAAGAGCCCGAAGGCCCTTTTTTAAATTCGTTTTTATTTTACCGACGCGGTTATTTCGTTGCCGAGTGTGTCGGTGAATTTGTACTCGTAGTCTGTGTTGAACATATCGTCGTTGTTCCAACCAAGCTCCATATCCTTTAGACCCTGCGCCACCATCGACGCCCACTTCTGCGCCGCGGCGTACGAGGAATGGAGCGTGTCGCCGCCGACCTCGGTGAGATTGTAATTCTTCGTTATCACGCCGTCGGCATTGTCGCCGTAAAGCGAGTTGAGGAAGTCATAGCTCATCTTTGACAGGTCTATGTATAGACAATCCTCGTCAACCGCCGCGTCTATGAGATAGCTGCTCCACGAAACGGACGGCTTATAGTCATGCTCGGACGCGTTGGGCGTTACGAGTATGGGAACCACGTCGTTTTCGCGGCACTCCCTGATCATAGCCTTTACGCACGACGTCATTTCCTCTCGCGTCGAATAGCTGCGGTCGTTGTAGCCGCACTCTATAAGGCAGTATGTCGGGCGGTTGTTCACAATCGACGGGAACGCCGTATCGTACAGTCCTTTCGCGTATTGTCCGCTGTTTGCGAGGTTCACGATGTCGGCGTTAATGTAGTTATCCAAAACCTGACCCCAGCCAGTTCTGCCGCCGCCTACCTCCCTTTCATAGCTGCCGTAGTAATTGCACGCAAGCGAGTCTCCGATTACGTATATAAGCGGCTTTGTGTCAAGTCCCGAGCGCGTCAGACTTACGCTGTCCATGAGCGTAGAGCCGTCCGTCATTGAAACGGTCACTTTGCCGCTGTCGCCGATATAGAAATCCTTTACCGTGTACTGCGAGCCTTCGGTGAGCTTTCTGTCCGCGTCGCATTGGTCGACGTTGTTGCCCGCCATAAAGCCGTTCACAAATATATCGCCGCGCTTTGCCTCGCCCTTCTTGAAGGTGATGTTGTAGCGGTCTGTGAGGAAAGTGCCGTCAAGCGTCACGCCGTCGGCGCAGTTGCCGATATTTTCATACGTGTAAACGGGTGAAATCTGGTACCATATACCGTTCGGCACGCACGTTACCTTAAAGCCCTCAATCGTTGTGTCGCTGTTCTTTATTTCTTCTATCAAGCCGTCCTTGCAGAAATACACCTTCTTTGTACCGTTCGCGGCGGCTACCTTGTCGCCCGTCTTTACCTTTTTGCTGCTTACGTTCCTCAACTCGCCGCTTGCAAGATAATACGCCGTAACGACCGTGCCGTCCTCTTTTACCGTGTACGCCGGTATGTCGCCGAGTTCGACGTCCTCCGTGCCGTTCCACCAGCTCACCTTGTATCCCGTTATATGCTCGTCGGGCGTTATTTCGTTTTCCGCGTATGACACATCAGCCTCGGCAATTCTGTCCATATAGTAGCCGTCAACCACGTAATCTACCGAAACTGCGTTGTCAACGCCCGTGTAAGCGTTCGCCGTAATCGTGGCTTTGCCCGTGCCTACGGGCGCAAGACGACCTGTCGGGGTCACCTTTAACACGCTCTCGTCGGACGATTTAAAGTCTTTGAGCATATACGAACCCATCTGCATATCAGCATCGCCGGTTTTAACGCCGTATACATCGAACGCCAAATCTGTACCGTGCAGGTTGAGATATACCGTATTCCTGTTCCAATCGGTTATTTTCGCGTTTCCGACAATTTCTATCTCCTTCTGTACCGTCGTGCCGTTGTACGACGCGGTCAATGTCATTTTGCCCGACGCTACAGCCGAGGGGCTGACCGTGCATATGCCCTCAAAAGGCGGATAGGGCGTTCTGTCGTGCGGTGGCATCAGAACCTCCGCAAGAGCTGAGTCGGTCGTAAATTCAACGTGTGTTCCGTAAGGCGTGTACTCGGGTACGGCTGTGTATGTATATGTGCAGTCGCTTTCGTTTGCGAATGATGTTTCGGTTTTAACGGGCGGTACGATTTTGTCGGGACCCTCTATCGTGATTTTGGTCGGGTCGGGGTACGATACACCGATATAGTCAAGCGCTGCGCCCTTGCCCGATACCGCGTTTATCTTGCTCACCGTGACGTTCTCACCGCCGCTTACAGCATCGTTTACGCAATACAGGCAGTCGTTCTGCTTTAAAAATACCTGACCGTTCTTCGTGTCGTAAAACAGTTCAAAATCCATGTTGTTCTTTTCGGCAATAACGGTGTCGTTCACGCTCATGTTTTCGCCGTCGTAGCTTATGCGCACTGGTATGTTGCAGTCGGATATAACGTCAGCGTAACCGTCCTTGTCGAATGTGACGCGACCGAATACCCGTGTAACTTCGCGCGCGTCTATCCCCTCGCCTATTTTGTACTCGCCGTCGAGCGCGAGAGTACCGTTTACCGTGCCGAAGTCGGACTCGTAATATTCCGCGTCCGTTTCGCACGTAAACGGTATATCCACGTTCGCGCCGTCCGATGTTATCTTCGCCGTAGTTTCGGATTCGCTGTAGCCGTCCTTGTACGCCTTAATCGTTACCGTCTCGCCCTCGGGATACGACGGGAGCGTGATGTGTCCGGTCTCGTCGGCAAGGAATTTTATGCCGTTTACGACGAGGTTCGCGTACTGCGTGGAGTTTATGTTAAGGTCGCGCAGCGGCTTGCCGTCGCCCTCGCTGATTTCGATTTTGCTGATGCACACCGCGCCCCACTTGTCGGCGTGGAACTCAATCGCCTTTGTACTTTCGCCCGTAACGACGCTTTCCGTCCGCCATGTGTCGAAGTTGTCGCCGTTTATCGAAATGTAGCGGTCGGCAATTTTAAGATACGCGTAAGGGTCGTTTGTGTTTCTGAGCGTCGAGCCGTTGTTTGTGACAACGGGCTTTGCGAATGTCAGCGTAACCTTGCTGCCCGCCGCTATTTCGGGTATGTTGAGCGTTATAATCGCGTTGTCGTTCACGTTCGCGCAGCCGAGGTATATGTACGAACCCGAAGCCGTAAATGTGTTATTTACGGGGAACGTGCCCGCGTCCTTGTTGTGGGCGAGATCCGTTATCGCCGCGTATTTGCGGTTCATGTCGCCGGAGGTCGTGACCGTTATGTCCTTTGTGAGCGCAACGTCCGTTATGTCGTTAGGCGAGCCGTCGGTTATCACGTTGTTGCCGCTGAACGTGTACGTAACGCCGTTCGCCGCAGCCGCGCCGATGCCCGCCACCGACACGCAGAGAAACGCCGAAAGTATAATTGCCGCTATCTTTTTCATGCTTTTATCTCCTTTTGGTTTGTTTTTATATATTGTATCAGAAAATTTATAGTATTGCAAGTACACAAAAACAGACCGCACATGCGCCTTACCCTTTTTGGTATAGCCGATGATGTCCTCGATGTTTACCTCGTTGTTTTGCAGCTTTTCAAGGTTGGTGTAATACTCATCGTTCGCGTCCGCTATGATCTTCTGTTCTATGTCGTCCGATATTTTGTATTCCTTACCGTCAACGGTCATACTGTTTATTCTTTGAATTTTCAAAGAGTCCGCCGTATACTTTGACGCGTCGTCGGGCGACGCTTTCGCCACACCGTCAGCGACGGATTGAATAATAGTGTCTGCATTGTTCTGTTTCGCCGCCTTATGCTCTGCCGCCGCTTGTTTTTCGGCTTGGTCTTTTTCTATAGCGGCGGGCGTAGAGGTTTCAAACGGATTTTTCGGCTTTCGTCCGTGATACGGTTCGGTATACACAAGCTTTGCATTGTCCTCCACATCTTCTCGCATGTTGCTTTGTGTTTCTTTTTGCGCCTCGGACTTGACCTTGTTTATAACGCGCTGCTTGATTATTTCGGGCAAGTCATTATAATTACCCTTAACGGTAATCCGTTTCTGTTTCTTGCCGTCTATAAAGTCTTGTACTTCGTCGCTTTCGAGCGTTGCTAAAACTCCTTCGTATTGCTCGTCGGTCATATCACCGGCGTAAAGGTCAGTATTTACTTCGATTACGTCCTCGACGTTTTCACCGGCAAGTAACCTTTTCATGTAACCTTCCTTAACCTTGTTGCTGTCCTCGCTGTATTGTCTTGCCTGTTTTTGGGTCAGTTCGTAGGTTTTATCGTCGTATTTTATATACGTCTTGCCGCTATCCTTATCAAAGCCGCCGTTAGCGAGTGCCTCTTTTATTCTTTCCGTTTCCTCGACAGTGTCGGCGGACATACCTGTATTTGTGGGGTCGCCCGTAAACTTCTGTAAATAATAATCCCACCGCTTACGGTTAATAACACCGGGGTGAATAATGCCCTCATCATCAAGAGAACCGACTATATTGTTATACAGACCGTTTAAGATGTTCTCGACGTTCTTGACGGGTACGCCGTTTAATGTGCCGAGTGACTTTGCCAAATCGTTAATAGCCTTTGCGTATGCGGGAGGGTTGCTCATACCGTTGTCGTCAATCGTCTTTGCAAGCGACATAACCCCGCTTACAATATCGTTTATCCCACTTAAAGCCGACACTTCCATATCATACCAGTTGCCGCCTTTGCCGATGTTGAATTTCGCAAGCAGTTCTTCTATGAGCTGCGTCGTCTCACTGCCGCCGAGTGTCGTACCCGCTATTGTGTTCACGCAGTCGGTAAGATACGCGCTTATTGAGGCGATATATTCGGCGGTGTCGCGGGCTGTAAAATACATATCTGTACTTACATCAATATCCCCGCTGTCAAAATATAAATCTTGCGCTTGCAAAGCAAGTGTTTCGATTGTTTCTGTCAGTTGCGCCGCGTCAACATCGCTCGCCACATCGTAGTCGCGTATAATACGTTTTGCGGCTTTTTGATATTCCTGTTGTGTTTTTGCGCTTTCGTTCTCCTCTTCGGTCGCCTTTTTGTTTGCCTTCCGCTGTTCCGCACGCTCCCGCGAGCGTTTAAGCTGTGTTTCGCGCCATTCGAGATACGCTTGATTTTCCGCCTCGCTGCCGATCATAAGGTTATTCCAGTCCTCCTCATTCGGCACTGGCGGCGCGTCCTCACTCTCCGCGTTTGTATCAACGCTGTGCTTGACATTTTCGTTATTCTGTGATATATTATTGGTAAAGGCATTGTTCGGAAGAGCGTTTTCAGACGTCTGTCCGGGGTTCATATTTTGAACATCTGACACTTCCGACGCCTTATTTTTATATGCGGTTATGACAGATAATCTCCCCGTATCGGGTACTGCCTCAACTACATAATAACTACCGTCTATTCTTTTCTCAAACACAACCTTTTTGGCGGGTGTGTTATCTTTATTTTTAAACCTCCAATCCGTTGTTTCCGATACCGTCATTGTATCGTAATTGTCAAGAACATACCCAATTCGCGCTATATCTCTGCTGTCAGCCATTGATTGGTCAGCCGTGCCGTTTGCTCCGTGGTCGTTTTCAATATGCTCTATGGCATACTTGTCTATTGTGTTGTATGAACCTGAAACATCCGTACCCAGTTTATTTTTTATTTCTTGTGCGGCTCTATCTGATATTTTGGAAATTCTGTAATACCATCTTGTGCGACCGTCTTTTATACTGTCCATATACCTTATAAGTCCATTGTCAACCGCCGCCGTGTCGTCAGCCGTCCACTGCCCCGATTTTGTCGCAAGCTCCGCCGCCGTAGCGTCCGCGCCATTCTGTTCCAAAGCCGCCTTTGCCGTTTCGTATGTTTCCTTATTGGAAATGCCCTCGTACATAAATTCGTCAATGCGGCTCTCCGCCTCGTTCTTGAAGTCGTCGGTAAACATTTCCTTTTGCATGGTGTTTTCATACAGTTTGGAAACCTTTTTGTTATTCTCCTCATTCGGTGCGGGCGGAGCGTCCTCACTCTCCGCGTTTGTATCAACGCTGTACTTGACATTTTCACCCGTCTGCGTCTGCTCCGATGTATCAACCGAATAATCAGTCTTGACATTTTCGTCGGGATTTGTTATACTGGTATCAACGGAGTTTCCTTTCGCGGATGTGGATTTATCCACGGCCTTTGAGCCACTAAAAGCCGGAAAGGGAACTTCGTCTATTTTTCCAATATTGTATACGGTTTTGTTTTCGCTGTCCAATCCTACTGAGATTGTAAGTCTATAATACTTTCCGTCAAAATCCCTGAAATAACCTGTCCGATAATTAAATCCGTCTTTTGCAAAGTTATGATTTTTTCTGTCGGGTTCAGTTGTCTTACCTCTCTTTGATATTTGCGCCAATTCATCAATATGACCGGCAGCAGTTATTTTTGTTTTGTATTCTTTATCAGTCAATCTTCTGGTAGTATTATCAGGATTTCTAACTTCATTCCTATATCCCAATTTCCACGCGGTTTTCTCGGATATAGTAAGATTATCACCATCGTCTGTCGGAATTACAACATCACGCCCGTTACGGATTTCGTTATTGATATAGTCATAAACCTCACCTTCCCAGTCGTCGGGGTTGTCGCTTTTAATTACCTGTCTGTCAGCCTGCACATATTTTAAGTTTGTACCGGGTATCGTTTCTACACTGTAAGCCGTCTCCCCTGAGGCTCCCCTATTGGGGGAGCTGTCAGCGTAGCTGACTGAGGGGTTTGTATTTCTGTGCGCACCTGCCGACGCGTTATCGGCTCTCTCCCAACATCCGTCTTTTCTTTTTCTTCTCGTATGAGCTGCGCGATATTCCCAACTTATCAGCGACTTGCTGATTTGTCATACCAAATCTCGCCTGCTCCGCCTCTAAATTTCTGAACATTTTTCCTCACCTTCTTTCAATTTACATCATTTTGTTGTGTTTTTAACCCTTTTGTGCTATAATCACCATAGAAAGCGAGGTGATTATCAATGGATGCTCGTGTTGAGGTTGCTCTGCAACTGACATTGAAAAATTTGAATGCTGCTGAGTATATGAAAGATACAAGACTGACAAATGCTAAAGATACAAACATAAAATTAGCCGAGGCAGTAACAGAATTTTTCAATACCGTTTATGACAAACTACCGAAAGAGTAAATTACTCTTTTATTTCGCTTATTTTCTTAAGCATGTCTAAAATATGAGATTGTGCATGCGGCGGATAGTTTTCAAAGCCCTCTATCATTGTTTCTACTTTTTGATAGAGTGCTTTTTTTATCCGTTGTAATGTTTCTTTCTCATCAACCACTGTTCTCACCTCGCTTTCATAAATTACCATTTTGCTAATCTAAAAACATTATATTAGCGTTTTGCTATTTTGTCAATACTTTTTTCAAAAATATTATCATTTTGTTAATTTTTTATTGACAACCGTATTTTAATAGTGTATATTAACTTTAGGAGGTGGCACTATGAACGGCTTTGGAGAACGGCTTGTAGCTGCGCGTGAAAAAAAAGGATTAAGTCAAAAAGCTCTTGCGGAACTTTTGGATATTACACCTACACGCTTAAACTATTGGGAAAAAAACAAACGTGAACCTGATTTCTATTATTTTTCTCAAATAATAGAAGTTTTGGACATTGAGGCTAACGAATTACTCGGACTTTCTAAAACAGCAGATCAGTTAAATCGAAACAAGGATTTCTCTCTTTCCAAAATAGAGCAAAGCCTCATAGCTGATTTTCGTAACCTCTCGGATCAAGGGCAGGACTATATACTTCAAACTATGGATATGGTAAAAGATAAATATAAAAAAGATTTTTATTCTTCCAACGTGGAGGAAAAAGTAAGCTAAGGTGTTATGACAATGAATATATTAGATAAAATAACGCGGATATTGTTTTACCCGTCATGGTTTGGATATATTTTCGGAACTATGTGCATTTTTATATGTTTCGGTATGTATCTGAAATCTACATGGCATGATACTGCAATAGCACAAAAACGCTTTATTATCATTTCCTTGATATGTTTAGCCATCGGCATTATCAACATTCCTTTAACTGGTATTGTTAAAGCAAATGCCGATAAAGGTGTAAGCGGTACAGGGGCAAAGATATACGATGAAATAACGGAATATGCTCACAAAATTTACGGCGAAGATTATCCCGATGCTATTACATCACTGCGTGATGATTTAAAAACTCTCAGCGAAGGCTACAATGAAGGGTATAGTGACAGTTATTGAGAATGACGTGATTATTAGAAGGAGTAAAGCGTATGTCCGAGCAAGAGTCGTCTACATTTACGATAATTATAGCGGCTGTTATAGCAGTCATATATCTAATATATAGAATGATTAAAGTTTTTATTGATAGTCCAAGTAGAAAAAATGTCATATTCTTTACTTTGACGTGCGAATATCTTATTGACTCTATGGAAGTTGATATTGACGACTTAAATCCAAAATGTAAGACACTCCTGATGCAACAAATAAAGCAACTGATAAAACAAACAAAAAAAGAAATTCAGAAGTGGGATAAATCTGTTAATTATACATATATGGCATATAAAACAATATATAACATGGCTTTTGATTTGCTTTCTACTGGCAAATTTAATATGTATGACGGAATATTCTATAGAGAGGGTTCACATTTACATACTGTTTGTATAAGATGTCTTGATTGGTATAAAACAAATGGATATATTACTGAATTGCAATATAAGGAGCAGTTGAATATTTTATATGATAATATATTTCATTTAGGATAAAATTTTAAGATATACAAGAAGGAATAGTTAAAATGAAAAAGATACTGATATTTCTTTTTCTGTATATGATGTGCGGCGCAACTGCTTACGCGCACGCGGGCAGAACCGACGCATACGGCGGTCACTACGACAACGAAACGGGCGAATATCACTATCACCACGGCTACCCCGCGCATCTTACCTTTGACAGGCCGGTGTCATCACTTACCTTACATTCAATCATATATCCGTTATCATCTATTCCTATAATTTCCCCGTAACTGATAACGGGTGGATTCCATTCGTTATAATCAACGCTAACGCATGATTGATTATTATTTTTGTCATATGCGTATATATGATTTAAGTACAGAATATTTTTTTCGCTGTTATGTTTAGAGAAATTTATATACAATTTCCATATTCCGGGGGAAGTGTTCACCATGTCATTCCATATAAGGTCATCTTGATCGTTATTTAGAGTCCATGTCGCACATTTTACATTTGAAATACCTGAGGAATCGGAAACCGAACATTGAAGCATGTATCCGTTTGCATCTACTCCGACAACCTTTGCATCAGATATTGTCGGCGGTGTTGTATCTCCTGAATCCCATTTTGGTCGGATAACGCCTTGAAAATTTCCCCAACCGCCAAAATACTGCATAGTTTGATACTGTGCCGCGGTTCCGTTATAATTGTTGGCAGCACCGTTTTGACCCACGCCTTTCATAATTGACACGGTACAGCCTTCTATCGCTACCGCTACATGACCGTATGAGTTTGAAGAGTTGGCTCCAAAGCATAATATATCTCCGGGCTGAGGTACGAAATCCGGCGTATTAGAAATTTTTTGCCATCCACTCGGATATGATTTACTGAAATAATCCTTAGCGTCATAAGTCCTAAAACCGCCTCCACCGGTGTTTTTCCAGTAGTGCGCATCGCCGTATACTATATAATTCATATATGCCGACACAAAGTCAGTACATTGACCGCCAAAACCCGAATCCTTGTACATAACTCCATTGTTAGCTTGTGTTTTTGCCCAATTTACAGCTTGATCACGCGTCATTGCTCCAGCGGAAACGGTGTATAAAGCTATAACGGCAAAAATCACTCCCACAATACACAAAAATTTTCTCTTCATTTTAATTCCTCCTACAAATAAATTTTCGCATCAAAAATGCGTGGCACAAATCCGCACCACGCACAAAAACGCGGCTTGGATAAATGTTACCACACATTTTTTATTATATATAGAATACTGTAAACTGCATCTCAAACACTATAACTGTTCTGCATATAAGCTGTTCTACATACAAGACCGCGCTTTTTGCAAAGTATGGTTATAGTGTTTGTACATAAAAAACATAATATTCCTTTAACAAAGAATATCATAATTTTTTATATTAAAAAAACAGTATTATATATGATTATATAATAAAAAATGTTGTGGTATATATACTATACCACATTTTTTGCTTATTTTCAATAGGAATATTTATTTTTCTGCTTTTACAGTGTCCCTTTAAGCTCCGCCGCGAGCTTTTCAAGGCAGCGTTTTTCGATACGGCTCACGTAGCTGCGGCTTATACCGAGAATATCCGCGACCTCGCGCTGTGTCTTGCGCTTGCCGCCGCCGAGACCGTAACGCCAGCAGATTATATTCGTTTCGTTTACGGTGAGCGTTTTCTTTATCGCGGCACGGAGCTTCTGCGCCTCTATTTTATCCGAAATAATCTCGGAAACGTCCGTGTCGTCGGCTGTGAGTATATCGGAAAGCGTCATATTGTTGCCTTCCTTGTCCGAACCGACGCTTTCCTCGATTGACACCTCGTTCTGCAGTTTCTTAGCCTTGCGCATGTACATAAGCACTTCATTTTCTATGCACCGCGATATGTATGTTGAAAGACGGCTGTTTTTGCGCGGGTTAAAGGTGTTAATACCCTTTATAAGCCCTATTGTGCCGATTGAAATCAAATCCTCTGTATTTTTATCGTCGGCGTACTTTTTCGCGATGTGCGCCACAAGGCGCAGATTGCGCTCTATAAGAATATTTTTCGCGCTTTCGCTGCCCTCGGCGTACTCGACAAGGTATTTTTTCTCTTCCTCAGCAGTCAGCGGTTTCGGGAAAGCGGCGCTCCCGCTTACATACCCCGCGAGTATAAGTACCGTCTGTATCCATTCAAAAAAAATCCCCAACATCTGTCCGCACCCCCTTAAAACATAATATGCGCGGTACAAACTTTGTTTTAACATCGTCGCTGTCCTTATTTTGTTTATATTTTTGAATATTGGGAAAGATTATACGGTAAGTCATATTTTGTCTTTTTATTGTAACACACATATAAAGGGGCTGATATTGATTTGAAACGGATAAACCTATATAATTAAAGCGTGTATAGGAGGAAACGGAGGTCGGATATATGTTATGTAATAAATGCGGTTCACAGATACCCGATGATGCTACAGAGTGCGAATTTTGCGGAGCAAAGGTGGACGCTTCCGCCAACAACAGCGATACAAAGGTACTGAATACAGATGAACTGGCTGCCGCCGCGGCAGGTGTCGGCACTGGAGCTGCCGTCAATAACGGCGGTGATATTTTTGACGATAACGAAAAGAAACGCCGCGAACAAATGGAAAAAATGATGGAGGACAAGAAAAAGCAGCTTTCCGAAATCGAGAAAAGGCGCAATGAAAAACGTAAAAAACAGAAGAGAAAAAAGATAGCGATAATCGCCCTTATCTGCGCGGCAGCCGCAGGTGCGACCGGTCTCGGAGCGCATTATGTAATCAAGGGTGTGATCGGCAATACGGTGACAACGGAGCAGACATTGCCTGTATCTTCTCCGACTCCGTCGGCGAGCCCGTCACCGTCGGCAAGCCCGTCAGCCTCGCCTTCGGTAAGTCCGTCGCCGTCACCGTCGGCTGCACCGACCGCAAGCGTTTCACCGTCGGGTGTGTCGGCGTCGGGTACGCAGAACGGTAACGGCTCGACCACGCAGTCATGGACGAGCGTGTCTTCGGGCGCATCGTCTCCGCGTTCAGGTTCGTCCTCGGGTACAACCGGCGGCAGACAGGGGGGCAGCGGTTCATCAACAGGTCAGTCGTCGTCGGGAACAACGGCATCCTCGGGCGGCTCTGGCAGCAGCGCGTCATCTTCATCGTCCTCTGCGTGGGGCGGAGGTTCATCGTCGCAAGGCTCGTCGTCACAAACCGCGTATGCGAACGCTGCCGACAGCGGTATTGTGTCGGATAAAATTTCGGCAAAGCTCGTCACAGGCGGCGAGGTTATACGCGACAGCGCGACAGGTAAGCCGTTAATGACGTTTGTAATGGGCGGCACCCGGTATTACGCGAACGTGTCCGAGGGCAGCACAACCGATCAGGTTAAGGGCAAAACCTTTACCATAGACGCGGACGCGACGGGAGAAAGCTATAACGGCAACACCATTTACGAAATTTCAAGCATGACGAAGTACGATGGCGACTACATTCTGCCGAATTCAGGTACAAGACTTCTGACGCAGAGCGATATAAGCGGATTGTCAAAATACGACCTTGCGCTTGCCCGAAATGAAATTTATGCGCGTCACGGACGCAAATTCCAGACTGCGGAGTACAGCAATTATTTCTCGGCAAAGTCGTGGTACCACATAAACCCGAATTATAATTACAGCGACGACGACGGCAACTTAAACGACATAGAGCGTAAAAACGTTATGCTGATACTTAACGCGGAAAAATAAAATTGCACACATAGGATAAAAGGGATATAAAAAGACGGGGACACTAAAGCAATTTTAGTGTCCCCGTTACGTTTTAGTTGATGCTGTCTATATCATACGGAGTAATCTGATATACGAAGTAGTTGAGCCAGTTTGAAAACAGGAGATACGCGTGAGAGCGCCACCTCGCCGCCGGACGCCTTGTCGGGTCGTCGTTGGGGAAGTAGTGCTTGGGTATCTGCGGATTTAAGCCCTTTTCGAGGTCGCGGAAGTATTCGTCGCGCAGCGTGTTCGCGTCGTACTCGCTGTGACCCGTCACAAAAATGCGTCTGCCGCCCTTTGTGAATACAATGTACACGCCCGCCTCCTTTGACTCGGCAAGCACTTCAAGTTCCTTTACCTTGTCTATATCCTCTCTTAAAACGCATGAGTGGCGCGAATGGGGAGCGTAAAATTCGCTGTCGAACCCGCGCACAAGCTTAGCCGTCCTGCGCGTCACGCGGTGGCGGAACACACCGGAGCATTTTTCTTTGAGCGCGTGTTTCGGCACGCCGTAATGGTAGTACATACCCGCGAACGCCGCCCAGCAGATGTGGAGCGTGGAGGTGACGTTCGTCTTTGACCACTCCATTATTTCTACAAGTTCATCCCAGTAATCGACTTCTTCAAACTCCAAATTCTCGACCGGCGCGCCGGTTATGATCATGCCGTCGTATTTCGACTTTTTTATCTCGTCGAACGTCTTGTAGAACGCCGCCAGATGCTCGGCGGACGTATTTTTCGATTCGTGCGAGTCCATTTGCAGAAAATCAATCTCCACCTGCAGCGGCGAGTTGGACAAAAGCCTTAAAAGCTGCGTTTCGGTCGTTATTTTGGTAGGCATCAGATTTACTATTACTATTTTAAGAGGACGTATATCCTGGTGCATAGCCTTTTTTTCACTCATTACAAATATATTCTCCCTGCGCAGCTGGCTTGTCGCAGGCAACTTGTCCGGAATTTTGATAGGCATATACACTCTCTCCCTTCGTGATTTAATCCGTCTATATGAGTATAACACAAAAATCCGCATTTGACAATATTAAAATGATATGGTAGAATAATCGGGTACGCACCCGTAGCTCAGTCGGATAGAGCGCAAGACTCCGACTCTTGAGGCCGCAGGTTCGAATCCCGTCGGGTGCGCCAGAATAGAAACAGACCGCATAGGTATGCGGTCTGTTTTTCTGTATCCCCGAATTATCCCCGAATTTTACCGGAAATTTATATTTTTGCTCTAATTTTGTTCAGTACAGTGAGCGCACGTTCTTCCTCTTTTGGATATAAATGCGAGTAAGTGTTCCAGGTCATTTTAATATCGCTGTGACCGAGACGGCGAGCGATTTCCTGAATATTGATACCGTTATTAGCGAGAAGGGATGCGTGGCTATGTCTAAAATCGTGTATACGGATTTTCTTCAATCCTGCCGCAGACGCGTATTTTTGGTTACGGTTTTCGATCGTGCTGTCACGTAGGCATTTGACGCCGCCGCATATCCGCCAGTCGTCCGAAAATCCGTCAAGCATTTTCAGCCGATTATAATGTTCGGTCAAAACGTCTTTCAGCGGCAAAGGTATTTGTATATCACGCACGGAGCTTTTATTTTTCGGCGGCGTTTCGCGGTCGCCGCCCTTTAGCTTTTGCGCGATACTGCGAGTTACGTGGATTGTGTTATCCGATATATCCGTCCATTTCAGCGCGTTTATTTCGCCCTTTCTCATGCCGGTGTAGAAAGCGATATTGAAAAACACATAGAAATTCCACTCGTAAAGGCTGCCGAATGTCTGTTCCGACTGCTCGGCTTGTTCACGCGCGGCGGCAATAAATTTTAAAAATTCGTCCGCCGTGTAAAAATCCATATCGTTTTTTATTATATTCGCGTCTTTGAAATTGCCGAGCTTTGTCAGCGGGTTTTTGTCGATGTACTCCATTTTTACGGCATAGTTCAACACGGCGCGAAAAACAGAATATATTTTATGCTTATACTCCAGCGAAAGAGAGTTTTTTGTTGACGTCATGTATTCGTCTATGTGCGTTTTCCAACGCTGAAACTGCGGCACTGTCAGCTTGCCGAGCCGCGCCGAACCAAAAAAGGGGATAATATAGCTTTTAATGATTTTGCTGTTTCGGTCAAGGGTGCTTTCACGGACTTCGTTTCTTTTAACCCGAATATACTCATTACATAGGTCTGTTACCGTAATCTTCATTGAGATGTCCTCGTTATTAAGATCGCGCACGAGGCGGCTTTCAAGTTCTTTTGCCGCATCCTTGCCGTAAGCGACACGCTCAATCTGCTTATATGCGCCGAAACTGTCAACGTAGTTTACGCGCACACGGTATTTCTGCAAGCCGTTTTTTTTATCGCCTGTTTTATAAATCGGCATAAAAATAACACTCCCTTATTTATTTTTCTTATCCCACTCAGCATATTCGGAGTTTGGGAACATCTCAACAAACCAATCATCTATGCCCTCAACCGGATTACAGTGGGGACAGGCGGTGTAGCCTTGCAGAACAGCATCATATCTATGTAAGGTCGCCCGTACTTTGCCTTTGCCGTGCAGGGCCTTGCAGGAAAGAGTATGGTAACAGTGTCCATGTTGAGTGACATATACATTATATTCCATTCCCCAGCCGTATTCACGGTGATATTTGTACGGAAGTCCGTCGTCCCCTATAGCATAGCCGTCGGGACATTTCGGCGGAGTGTTGCCATGTTTTTTTAGTTCCTCGATTTCTTGTATATGCTGCTCATTCAAATTGTTGATTTCGCTTTTATGCTTCTGTTTCAACGTGTCGATTTCTGCGATATGCTCTTTTTCGATACCTTTTATATTTCTTCTGTGCACAACCGACAAGCCTATAATGCCCGCGATACTGATTACCGGCACGACAGGGAATGACGATGTTTTCGCAGCCGCGTTATTGTTGTGCTGCGCGGCGGTAAGCGGCGCAGTAGTAGGCGGCGTTTTCTGTACGGACGCTATCGGCGGCGATAACGGATCGGGCGTTTCAAGGTGCAGTTCCGGCTTTGGCGTTGCGGTTGACGTGGAAGAATTACCCGACGTGTGAACTGTTTTGTCTTTAAAGTCATACGGGCATACGCCGTCTATGTGTTCATGTGCGACATGGACGAACGAAAACGGGCAGGATGACCTTGTATGGACTGATATGGTAAATACGTCCCCGGGAATATGGAAATTATATATTCATTTTTCAGAGCATGGTAAAAACACTCCATATGCAAATGACATATATGCCTATGATACTTTTCAGAAAGAATCAAAATGTTACAGTGTTCCGTTTGATTATTGGGATTTGAACGCTTTTCCGTTTGCGATATATAAATATAATGACCATATAAATGTGATAAATCTTGCATCAACTTCAAAAAATGCGGCTGTTATCTTCGCAAAATATGACGGTTCAAAACTTGTTGATTCAAGTTTCAGCAATGAAAGTTTTACGTCGGGAGAAAGAAAAAGCTATTCAAAATCGGGAAATGAATACAAAGTGCTCATATGGAACAGCCTTACGGGAATGAAACCGTTGACGCAGTAATAGCCGCTGTAAAAAATACCACCCTCATAAAGAGAGTGGTATTTTTCTTTACATTATCTGTCTGCCTTCGAGTGCCTTTACGAGCGTTATTTTATCGGCGTATTCTATGTCGCTGCCGACGGGTATGCCGTGAGCGATACGCGTCACCTTAACGTCGAACGGCGCGAGCAGCTTTGATATATACACCGCCGTTGCCGTACCGTTGACGGTCGGGTTTGTTGCCATAATGACCTCTTTGACCTTACCGTCCGCGAGCCTTAAAAGCAGCTCGTTTATCTTTATGTCGTCGGGCGTTATGCCGTCCATCGGCGACAGCGCGCCGTGAAGAACGTGGTAAAGACCGTTGTACTCGTTCGTTGACTCTATCGCCGAAACGTCCTCGGGGCTTTCTACAACGCATATAACCGACGCGTCGCGTTTCGGTGACGCGCAGATTTTACAGGGCGATGTGTCGGTGAGGTTTTGGCACACCGTGCAAAACTTTATCTTTTCTTTCGCCTCGGTTATGCACAAAGCCATATTTTTAGCCTCGTCCGCGCTCATGCGCTCCAGAATATGGAACGCTATTCTCTCCGCGCTCCTCCTGCCTATACCGGGAAGTCCCTCAAATTTTTCTATCAGATTTTCTATAGCCGTCGCGTGCATCGTATCAGAAAAGTCCGGGGATATTTATTCCGCCTGTTATGGCGCTCATACCCTCCGCCATCATGTCCTCAGCCTTCTTTATAGCGTCGTTTACCGCTACAATAACGAGATCTTCAAGTGTCTCAACGTCCTCGGGGTCAACCGCCTCGGGATTGATTTTAAGCGAGAGGATTTCTTTCTTGCCGTTGGCTGTTACCGTTACCATGCCGCCGCCCGCGGTTGCCTCAACGGTCTTTTCCTCTATCTCCGCCTGAACCTTCTCCATTTCTTCCTGCATCTTCTGCGCCTGCTTAACCACGTTTGACACGTTTCTGTTCTGGTTCATGCCTGCGCCCGCAAATCCTTTGTACTTACCCATAAATTTATACCTCTTTCCGATTTGATTTTTAATTTATTCGTCATCGTCGGGCGGCAATTCGCCCTCCTCAAGAAATTCCTCTCTGTCGTTGTCGTCATCGGCGAACGATGACTGCGAGAAGTCTTCGTCGTCAGCCGTATAACCCACAAACTCGCTCTCGTCCGCGTTCTCTATAATTTCGCCGAAGTTTTGCATCAGATTGTCAATCGGGTCTTTTGAAACGGGCTTTCCCTCGCCCGCGTCCCCGCCTGCGGACGACTGCAGTCCCCATATGTCGGGGAGCTCGTCGGGAAGCTCGTTTTCATACGCGACCTTGACAATATAATCCGTGCCGCTTGCGCGTTTGAAAACCTGCGTCAGCTTGTCCTTATAGTTGGCGGCTATCATATACGTTCCGCCCTCGTTGTTTTTAAATATCAATATAATGCCGTCGTTGTCAATCGTGATGTTCCTGTTGCGCAGCGCAGCCGTCAGATAACCCGCCGAGCGTATCATCACACGCGATATATTGTCCCAGTTACGCGCCGCCTTCACAAGCGGATGGTCGGCTGTAAGCTCGTATTCGGGAATGGGATTGTAGAGCCGTATCGGCACTTTTTTCTTTTCCGCAGGCTGCGGCTTGTCGCCGAGCGCGTTTTGCTCTGGTTTAACCGTTACGCCGTTTTTTACTTTATCTTCAAGCTTTTTAATACGATTTTCAAGCGGCGTCGTGTCCGTAACTGCTCCGCCCGCAACCTTCGTTTCAAGCGATGTAAGCCTGTCCATAAGCGCCTCGGGAGCAGTGTCAAATTCGGGGCGCGATATTTTAATGAGCGCAAGTTCGTATATAATCCTCGGCATTCTCACCCACTTCGCGTCGGCAGCCGCATCGGACAGAACCGTCACGGCATGCGACAGCTTTTCAAACGAAACTCTGTCCGCGAGCGACTTTAATTTTATCATATCCTCGGCGTTTAAGTCAAGTATTCCCTCGCTTTTATCTGTCACCTTGCACAGCATCATATCGCGGAAATTCTTTATAAGGCTGTCCATAAACACCTTTAAGTCTTTGCCCTCGGACAGCACGCCGTCTATGACCGAAATTATCCCCGCCGCGTCGCCGTCTATCACGTATTCCGTTATTTTAAATATGCTGTCGGCGGTGGAAATGCCGAGCACGGACGTTATGCTTTCAGCCGTAACGCTCGACCCCTCCGCCAATACAACTCTTTCAAGGATACTGAGTCCGTCTCTCATCGAGCCATCCGCAAGACGGGCGAGCATTTTGTAAGCGTCCTCGGTAATCTTAAAGCCTTCGCCGTGCGCTATCTCCTTCATTCTTAGGATTATGTCCGACGGCATTATACGCCTGAAATCGAATCGCTGACAGCGCGACAGAATTGTCTGCGGAACTTTGTGCGCCTCGGTTGTGGCGAGAATGAATATTACGTGTTCGGGTGGTTCTTCGAGCGTTTTCAAAAGAGCGTTGAACGCGCCGGAGCTGAGCATATGCACCTCGTCGATAATGTACACGGTGTACTTCGCCGCGGTTGAAACGTAATTTACGTCGTCGCGTATTTCGCGGATATTGTCAACGCCGTTGTTCGACGCGGCGTCTATTTCCTTAACGTCCATAATGCTGCCGTCGAGTATGCCACGGCATATCTCGCACTCGTTGCACGGACTTCCGTCCACGGGGTGCAGGCAGTTTACGGCGCGTGAAAACACTTTTGCGCACGTCGTTTTGCCCGTGCCGCGCGTGCCGCAGAAAAGGTAGGCATGTCCGACCTTGCCGCCGATTATCTGGTTTTTCAGCGTCCTTGTGATATGCGTCTGACCCACAATATCCTCAAACACCATGGGCCGCCATTTACGGTAAATCGCCTGATGTTCCATACCCTTCTCTCCTTCCCGCGTCTTTAACATGAAAAAACGCCGTTATGGCGCGTTGTTGTCTTATAAAAGGCTCCGACCGAGGTTACCGCAACACATCGAACGCACTGCTTATTGCTGCTTGGTTCCCCATCTGACAAGGTTCGCAGGTTTCAATCGCGCGGGCTCGGTCATCATCGCCTACCGTTCAAACTATTAAGCTGTTATTCAATACTCGTATATTCTACCACGTTTTTTATAAAACTGCAATAGGTAATTTGAATTTTTTTCTTTATATAAAAATCACGCCCCGCTGCTACTGTATTTTATTCTTCTTCTCTCTCAACAGACAGCTTGACAACAACTGTTTTGGTATCGGCGTTGTTCCATATCGAATGAGGTGTCATTCCGTCAACAAAAAGCGACTCGTTCTTTTTCACTGTCACGCTTTCCTCGCCCAAAATCACCCTCGCCTCGCCGTCAACAACAATGAACACATGGTTGTCGCTGTGAGTATGATTGCCCGCGGGTCCTCCGCCGTCCTTTGACAAATAACCTATCGCGCCCCATTTAACCGTGCCGATTTCGTTAAAAAGCGTCTTTGCCAAAAATCCGCTGTGCTCCGGCGGTGTTATAAAATTCTGCATATAAAAAACCTCCTTGTATTGTGATATTATCACTATACACCCTGTAGTAACTACAGAGTCAAGAGTTTTTTTATTTTATCGGGATCCACAATTTCATATATCTTACAAAATCGCTGTTCTCATGCGCCCTCAGCAGCAAATGTCCTATAATATTGCCGGAAATTGTATAGCCCGCACTGTCGGTATATTGCCGTATATTTTTATATATGTTATGCGCGAAACAGCCCGACGAGGATTTGATTATCGTACAGAGTGCCTTTTCGCTTTTGAATGTCCGCAATCCCGTCACATCAAAACCGAATGCCTCCGCCCATTTATCCTCTATCGAAAAACACCAGTTTATTTTTTCTTTTTCTATAAGCAACGTATTTTCCACAAACGGATACGCGTCTATCCACTTGGCGAACTTTTTCGAGCTGCTCATATCATAATCGTAGTCCATGCGATTGACAATGTAATGCAAAACGGGTGGTCGGCATAGAGTATATTTGTTCAGATGCTTGTCAATGCCGGATATATCGGAGTTGATTTCGGAAACTTTCTTTTTCAGTAATTGATAATATTTTATCTTATTTTCAATCTCATTCTCCTTCATACGCATTCGGCAAAGAACATCACCGACGGTGTCGGTTTGCTGTATGGATAAAATGTCCTGCTGCTTAAATTCGATACTTCTGTATTTTTTATATTCCAGCATAAAATTAACATCCCATGCCCCGTAATACCGATAGCCGTTATCGGGATTTTTAAAAGGGTGCACAAGCCCCTCGGACTCATAATATCGTATGGTTTCAACGGGAATATTCAGCAGCTTTGATACCTGCCCTATGGTATAGCTCATATTATCGCCTCTTTTCGACTGTGTTATAAATTACATTATAGCGTGATTATAAAATATTTTCAAGATAAACAACGTTTTCGCACATTTGAGCGAAGAATTATAACATAATACAGCGATGGTCAAACAAAAAAAAAGAAAACACCGATAATCACGCAGATTATCAGCGTTTCCCTTTAAAAGTCATTGGTGGAGCTGAGGAGAATCGAACTCCTGTCCGAAAACAAGTCCGGTCGAACCTCTCCGAGCGCAGACTGCGGTTAAAATTCCCTTCCGCACCGTTTCGCAGTCTAAGCTATGCGGTCGGTAGCTCCTAAGTCATGGATAAGGTCGGAGCGAGCCTTAACTCACGTTCACCGCTTAAAATGATGCCGGCTGCGCGCCGCGGTACTCACGCAGGCGACAACGCCGCAATTAGGCAGCGTAAGCTAATTCTGTATCGTTAGCGTTTATATTTAAGTTTGAGCTTTTAAGGTGGCGCTCACCACCACTCGCTGTTCGGCGTTCATCGTCCCCGTCGAAGCCATTGCAGCCCCATGTAATTCGCTATATATTATATCCGTTTACGTGATAAAGTATAACATTTTTACGCCGCGCTGTCAATACATCAATGCCGCTGTTGTATTTTTCTTTCAAAAATTTCAAATTAAGACTTGCAATTTAATATTTCTTCTGGTATAATAGATGAGCAATATGCGGATATGGCGGAATTGGCAGACGCGCTAGATTCAGGTTCTAGTGAGGGTTCCTTCATGCAGGTTCAAGTCCTGTTATCCGCACCACGTCGCATTAAAAAGCCGCCCGAGGGCGGCTTTTTACATTACTGTCAATCCATAACCTTTACGCTTTCTATTGTTCCGGAAGTTTTTACGTACTTTGAGTAGAGGTCGATATCGCGTCCCACGGACAGTTCCGTGCTGTCGTCGAGGACGTAATTATCATCGGATTCCCTTCCTACTGCCTGAATGGTAACATAGCAGGTGTAGCGGTCGGGAAGTTCGGGATTAACGACGCGTCCGTCGGCTGTCGTTGACTGCTGCGTTGCGTTTTCATAGCGCACGTCAACAATTTCTCCCAAGTCTTTTTCGCTTTTTTTATCGGTAATTTTTCCCATTCTTTCAAGCGCGTCAACCGTATACTTTCTCACGTTTTCCACACGCAGCACGTATTCAAATTTTTCGCTTGACCGTACCGCGTCAGTTATTTTGCTGCCGTACCGCACGCATATTCCCGCTATCACCGCAACAATCAACACAATCGCGAGTATATCTATAACGCTTACCTTACCGCCGATTTTACCGTTCTTATCCATTACTGTCGTCCTCCCCTCAATCGTTTATCTCAATAACGTAGCCCATCGACGCGTAACCCTTGCCGCGCACGGGTACCTCCGCGCCCACCTTTATCGGTGTGCCGCCCGTTTTAAGAGCAAGATCGTTCGTCTTGACGTCAGCCTCAATCGTAACGTATACGTCGGTCTTGCCTTCTACGACCTCGTTCGCGTAAACGCCGTCCATACTGTTGAAGGCAATCGTCGTTGCCGGTTCGGAACGCGTGGATTTAACTATTCCGCCGTCCTTTTCGGTAAGGCTTATCGTAACCTTATCGCCTTCATGAACGGCGTCGGCAAAGTTCTGATCCTGCTGCTGGAGCATGACGGTGAATGTTATATGCTCCGTACCCGACGGATTGAGAATTGACGGAATAATTTTGTATGCGCCGAACGCCGCAACGGCTGCCGCAATCAATATGATTACCGCGTCAATCACCGTGAATTTTCTTTTACTTTCTGACATCTCTTTATCCTCCTTATCCTTGTATAAGACTGCGGTACACTTCTTCGGTACGCCGCGTCATCACCGACGCCGTAAATTCGCGCCGGAATACTTTCTTTGCACCGTCCGACATTTCGGCGTAAGTATCGGCGTCTCTTAAAAGCAATTCAATCTTGTCGGCAAGGCTTTTTGCATCACACTTCGGTACAACAAAGCCGTTTACTCCGTCTTTTATAACGCCGGGGTTGCCGCCGAAATCACTTACAACCGCCGGAATACCGAGGCTCATTCCCTCCAAAAGCGCAAGCGACGTGGCCTCCGTACCGTACGAGGCGTTTACCTGTACGTCGGTTATCGCCATAAGATGCTCGACGTCGCGTAAAAATCCGGTAAATATAATCTGTTCCTGACGATTTAAGGCTCTTACCCTTTTCTTCAGATTTTCCTCGCATGAACCCGTTCCCGCAATGTAAAACTTCGCGTTCACGCCTCGTCTGAAAAGAATGTCAGCCGCCTCTATAAAGTACTTGTGACCCTTGACTTCCTCAAGCCGCGCCACTATCGAAACAGCCTTCGCTCCATCCGACAGATTGAAACGTTCGCGTATCATACGCTTTTCGTCGCTCGATACGGGTGCGAGACCGTCCACGCCGTTTAATATAACGCTTATCTTGCCCGCGCTTACGCCGGTATCGGTAAGGTTTTCCTTTGCGGCGTCGGCAACGGCTATTATCGCGTCGGCGTAGTGGTTGTTGACCGCACCGTTTATGAGCTTGCCTATGCCGCGTGAAATTTTCTTTGACGGCGGGAACACGCTGTGGCGCGTGTACACCACCTTGCACCGCGCTTTTTTCGCGGCTATGCGCGCCGACATACTCGCGTGTGTGTGAACAATATCGGGTTTCTCCTTTTTAAATATCCGCGCAAGCTCGTTTACAGCTTTAAAGTCGAGCGATTTATCCGCTATACCGCTTACCTCCGTCACCTTTACTCCGAGCCTTTCTATTTCGGGCTTTAACAGGCTGTTTTCGGGAAGTATAACGTCAACGTCAAACTCGCCGCGGTTTATATTTTCGAGCAGCGTCAAAAGGCACTTACCCGCGCCGCCTATGTTCGTGTCGGAGGATACCTCCGTAACTTTTATTCTTCTCATTGCCGCACCTCCCTCTCGTATGGTGCTTTTATGTGTCTCAGTGCCATACCGAGCGCCAGTACCATAAAGAATACAGCCATTACGCGGTAATTATAGAAGGTGTAGTCAAACATACTCTGCACAAGGAAGGCGATTATTCCGCTTGCAAGCGCGAGAGCAGTAACGGAGTCGATGTTCTTTTTGTCGTCCGCACGATATATGATCGACATCTGCTTTAAAAATACTCCCTGCATAACCACGAATGTGCTAAGTCCCGCTATACCCGCCTCAACGAGTAATTGTAAAAATGTGTTGTGAGAGTGCGGCGCGATTATGGCGTTGTAGGAGAAGAACGGGTACACCTTCGCGAACGCCGCCTCGCCCATGCCGATACCGCCGAGCCAGTAATACTTCATCATTCCGAGAGTTCCGAGCCAAATAAAGACGCGGTATGACGTTGAGCTGTCCTCCATATTGCCTATACTCATAAATCGGTCAACCATTGTTTCGGGGATTATAAACGGTATTATGAGCAGCACAAGCGGCAGCAGCCCCCACAGCTTACCCTCGTAAAACGTGACAAATATAACACACGCCGCCACAAAGCCTATCCAGCAGCCGCGCGACTGCGTGAGCACAAGACACAGAGCGCATACAAGGAACATCGCCGCATATGCGTATTTCGCGAGTGATTTCCTGTTGAATTTAAGCATAAACACCGCTGAGACAGGCAGCACCAAAAGCAAATATTCGCCGAGAACATTCGGGTTGCCCAGTGTCGAATAAACGCGCATGGTAGCGTCCTCAAACATTTCCTCGTCTATCCACGAGTTGGCTGTTGTCCATCCGAACACGTACTGAGCCACACCGTAGAGCGCGACAAGCGCACCCGATATTGCGAGCAGCCGCAGCAGTCCGTACAATTCCTCACGCGTTCTGACCGTGTTTATAATAACAAAATAGAAACTCACAAACACAAGGTACATAGCCCATACTTTTAAACTCGCCTTCGGTGCGAACGACATTACCGACGAAACAAACAGTACCGCAAGGAAAATCAGCACGCACAATCCGACGCCGTCGAACCTCCAGCGGAAGTCGGCTTTGCTGACGGATTTTATAAGCAGAGCCAAAAGCGTCCATATACATATACCCGCAAGAGCCATAGTAGGCGCAAACGGTGCGGCAAATACCGCGAGGAACACGCCCGTAACGGGCGCGTACATCACGAGCAGCATGAAGAACAGCGCGAACGGCACAGCCGCGCCGTAGAGAAGGCGCACGCTCATAGCCGCGCCTGCCGCAATACCGACAAGCAAAGCGAGCAACAGTCTTATTTTGTCGTGCGTCCGTTCTTCATTGAAGAAATTAAAGCTTATCTCCTTAAATCCGGCAATACTTTTTACGATATTAACGGCTTTGCTCGGGTTCATAAACGACATTATGTTGTAGTTAAATACGCACATAACCGCGCCTGCAATTCCCGCGACAAGCGCTATTTTTGAGATGTGTCCGCCGACAGCGCAGTACGCGAGTGCGCACGATACGAGCATCACGCCGAAAAAGCGGGTGTTTAAAGCCATAAAGCTGTGAATGTACGTCTTTGACCATGAGCATATAAAGCTGTCGGCAATATTGCGCTCAAAAAATCCGCTTATTTTTTCGCGTATGACCGACATGAGCGCAAACGGTGAAAACATCACCTTTGCCGTCTTGCTTTTTTGAACGCCGTTTCCGTCACCCTCGCGTCTTACAAGCGTCATAACCGCGCTGTTCTTCCACGACGCAGATATACCGCCGTATATTTTCGTAAGCAAAGCGTACAGCCCGCTGCCGCGCCAGAGGTTCATAAACCACCGTCCGAACGCCGCGAGCGACGATAAAATCAAGCTGTTCATTTCATCACCCTTTCTTCCTTACGAGAAGTTTCTTTATATCCTTTGAGCCTGTCGCTATAAGCATAAGCGCGTAGGCGATAACGCCCGCGCCGCCGCACGACAGAGCGAGTATTATATTGCCCGTGAGCGAATCGAGCCTTAATGACAATATAACGTATACCGACAGCGTAACCGCCGCCGCGACCGCCGCCGACGCGACGAATTTCAGTATTTCTCCAACGCCTATATCCTTCGCGAGAGACGGATATTTCTTTTTGAGCAGTACCGCGTTCAGTACCGCGTTCGTAATGCTGCCGATTGCCGTTGCAAGCGCGAGACCGTTGACCTGCATCACGTTAAACAAAATGTACGCGAGCGCGACATTGACGACCATGCTTATGACCGAGGTGATCATCGGTATACGCGAGTTTTGCAGCGAGAAGAACGTCTTTGAAAGCACCTCGTTTACCGCAAGTCCCGCCATGCCGACGGAGTAAAACTTCAGCAAAACGGCTATCGCATCAACGTCCTCTGGTTTCATCGCGCCGTGACCGTATATTATATCGGCAAACGGCTCGGACAGTATCATAAATATTGCCATAAGCGGCAGTATCAGCATGAACATTACGCGTACCGACGTTGAAAACAGATTTTTCGCGTCCTCTTTGCGTTTGTCGGCAATCGCCTGCGCGAGTTTCGGAAAAATCAAATTCGTTACCACGAAGCTTACCACGCCCGTTATTATAAGGTACAGTCTGCTCGACTGCTGAATATACGTTACCGCACTCGGAATATTCGACGCGAGACGCTGGTTCACTATCGTATAAAGCGGCTGTACCCATGTCGCGATAAGCATCGGACCGGCAAGCTTTACAGCCTGCAAAAGCGACTTGTCCGCAAAGCGGAAGTCGGGGCGGTATTTTACGCCGAATTTTTTTATCCACGGTACTTCTATCAGAAATTGCAGACTCCACGCTATTATCATCGTCACGGCAAGTCCGTATATGCCGAATTTTTTGCCGAGCGTCAGATAGTACGCTATGATGGCGACGTTTGACACAAGGCTTATTACGGACGGTATGTTATACTCTCCGAACGACTGCAAAAGCCCCACAAACGAAAACGCCAGGCCCGTGAATATAATCATCGGGAACATTATCGCAGTAAGGTTCGCGGCGAGCGTCTGCTTGTCCGCGCCGTACTCGGGAGCCATAAAAGCGACAAGCTGCGTGCGGAATATAATTCCGATTATCGATATAAGTATCGTTATGCAGACTATGAGCGTAACAAATTTGTTTACAAAGCTCATCGCCTCGTCCTTGCCGCTCCTCGCTTTTATATCGTTGAACACGGGGATAAACGTCGCGCTTATCACGCCGCCTATCACGACGTCGAACAGCGTTGTCGGCAGAGTGGACGCGGTAAGAAAAGCGTCCGACTCCATTCCCGCCCCGAAATACGCGGTGAGGAGCGAGTCACGCGCCAATCCCAATACCTTGCTGAGAAGTGTCACCGCCACCATGAATACCGCGACGGAAAGCATTTTTTGTCCTTTCTTTTCAGACATTAAAGTTCTACGCTCCCTTTCTCATACAACTCAATCGCAAGCTTACCGTTAAGCCGCGCCTTTTCGTTAAGTTCCGTATAGCTTTTCTCGAGAGAAATCTTTATTTCATCATAATTTTCGACGCACTCGTCCATAACCTCTATTATCTTCTCCGCACATGCGTCCTCCACATTTAAGTAGCGCGTCTGTTTTGTATATTCCATAAAACTCGAAATCTTCGGGTCGTACACAAGACCGATAAGCGGCACGGCATTTACCACCGCGTAGATAAGCGTGTGAAGGCGCATACCGATACAAATATCAAAACAACTCATAATTGACATCATATCGCCGACATCAACGCGCCTGTCAACTATCGTCGCGTCATGTTTCATTATTCGCTTTATGTTTTGCAGCGACGCGAGGTCGCGGCTTGCCTGCATAGGCAAAAGCACGGTATGAAAGCCGTATGTCTCATACGCGTAATCGCACACCCACGCGATATTGTCATCAAATTCGGGGCTTGTGCTTTTCCAGCGGCGTATTGACACTCCCAGGAGTTTCCTGCCGTCCGGAACGCCGAGTTCCTTTAAAATCTGTCTGCCGCGTGTACCGTCCTCGCGTTTGAGTTCCAGGGCGGGGTCGGCTGTAACTATAACATGATTGTTTTTAACGCCGATATTGTCAAGCTCCGTAAGGGAACGTTCGTCACGCAGCGTTATCAGGCTGACCTTATCCAGTATCTTTCTCGTCTTTTTAATATTGCTCTTTTTTTCAAGCGGTCCTATACCGTTTGAATAGAGCATTACCTTCAGTTTCTTTTTGAGCGCGAGCGTTATTACCGCGAGATAGTACCATAAGGATTTTGTGCTTGTCCTGTCCTGTATGAGCGTGCCGCCGCCGGAAATAAGCATCTCGGAGTTGTCCATGTGTTTCATTATCGAAAACACGTTGAGGCGGTTGATTGCTTTTACGCGGTAAACCTGCTTTGTTTCCTTCGGATTTGCGCTCAGAACCACAATGTTCGGGCTTTCCTTAAACCTTTTCAAATCAGCGATAATGGCTTGCAGGAGCGCGTCGTCACCGCTGTTTTTAAAGCCGTAGTAGCCGGATATGAGTATCTCCTTATTTTTCTGCAAAGCCCAGTCGTAGACCTTTATGCTGTCGTCAGCCATACGCGTTACGGAGTAGTCGCGCTTTATAAGTTCTCTGCCGTACATGCCGAGTTCGCGTTGTTTTGCGTCGTCAAGCTTGAAGAAATCAAGTATATCCTTCTCCAAAAGCGCGCCCGAAGACTGTTCGCAGCCGCGGCAGCAAAAATTGGTGTCAATGCCGACCTTCAGCTTACTCTCGTCAAACAAGCCTATATATCCCTCGTTACCGGCGATAATGACCGGCTTTTCGGCAGCCATAGCCTCTAACGCCGCACGGCTTACGCCTACAAACAGCGAGCATGGCGCAATGAGTTCGTTTATATCTGTTCTCGCGCCGGTGAGTGTGACAGCCTCGCGTCCGAGTTTTTCGTTGACGTTCTTTGCGAGCGTTTTTACATTCTCAAAATCGTCGCCCGCGCCCACCACGATAACGCGCAGCTTGTCCACCGCCTTGTCTATCTCCGGCACAATCTCGATAAGCTGTTTCGCGACAAGGCTCCTCGACTCATCGAGACGGCTCACGTATGTGATAACCGTTTCGTCGCCCAATATATTAAGCTCCTTCATAATGCGCGATTTGTCGGTGTCGGGCGAAAATTTGTTCGTGTCGATACCGTTTATCGTGACGTTTATGTCACCCTCCGGTACATGGTAGTTGTCCATGAGGTACGTCTTTATATCTTCGGACACGGCGACCGTCTTTTCGCCCCAGTCGGTGATGTATTTAAGACCATAGGACGTGTTGAACACCCAGTGCGCCGTTGTGACAAACGGGAATTTCATGCGCTTGTGCAGCTTACCGAGGATAAACGACGGTATACGCGCGTGCGAATGTACGATGTCTATCTTTTCGTCTCTGATGATTTTCTTTAAAAGCCGCGCGGCTTTAAGCATATTTATCGGGTTCTTGTTCTGCAGCGGTACGCTGTAGTGCTTTATGCCGTAGTCCTCCAGTTCTTTGACATATACGCCGCCGTTTGACGTGACAATTATATTAAAGCCCTTGCGTTTAAGTTCTTTCGCAAGTTCCACAACGTGCGTCTCGGCGCCGCCTATATTAAGCTGCATAAGTGATAACAATATGTTCGCACCCTGTTTCATGCCAGTCACCTGCTCTTTCGTTTTATACTGCGTCTATTATATAGTATACCTGATTTTTACTCGAATAGCAATGCTTTTTATATGACGTTTAGGTTACAATCTGTATCTTAAACGCAAAAAGAGCCGCCGCAAACAAGCTTTTTTTAGATGCTCGTTTGTAACAGCCCCTTTTTTTTGATTTACACGATATCGACGGAAACCTTTTTATTTTCGTTGCTTGCCGCCGCTTTGACAACGGTGCGGATCGCCTTTGCAATTCGTCCCTGCTTGCCTATAACCTTGCCCATATCGCCCGACGCGACGCGAAGTTCGAGGGTAATCGTGCCGTCCTCATGCTCGATTTCGGTCACGTTTACCTCGTCTGGTGTATCGACAAGCGCTCTCGCAATCGTTTCCAATACTTCTTTCATTTGCCTAACCTCCGTATCAGTCGATAATGTTAGACTTCTTCAAAAGAGCCTTAACAGTATCCGTAGGCTGAGCGCCATTCGCTATCCACTTCTTTACAGCCTCGCCGTCTATTTTGATTTCGGCGGGGTCGGTAAGCGGATTGTATGTGCCAACTTCCTCGATAAATCTACCGTTTCTGGGGTATCTTGAATCCGCGACTACAACTCTGTAAAACGGAGTCTTCTTCGCGCCCATTCTTCTGAGTCTGATTTTTACTGCCATTACCTTTTTCACCTCCCGTTTGTCGTGTGGTTTATATAAAGTATATGATATACCTTATTAACGCATTTTTCTCAATCGTTTAAGCATCTTGCTCTGCCTGCCGCCCGAAAGCTGTTTCATCATCTTCTGCATCTCGCCGAACTGCTTTAAAAGCTGGTTAACGTCCTGAACCCTCGTGCCGCTGCCTTTGGATATTCTGACCTTGCGGCTCGCGCCGATAATACCGGGCTTTCGGCGTTCCTCCTCGGTCATGGACTGGATTATCGCTTCTATTCTTACAAGCCGTTTCGCGTTTTCCTCGGTATCCACCTGATCGAGCATTTTCCTGTCCATGCCCGGCAGCATACCGAGTATCTGTGAAAACGAGCCCATTTTCTTTATCTGACGCAGCTGCTGCAAAAAGTCGTTTAAGTCAAACTGCTGTTTTCTTATCTTTGCCTCAAGCTCAGCCGCCTGCTTTTCGTCTATGGTCTCCTGCGCCTTGTCTATAAGCGTCAGCACGTCGCCCATACCGAGTATTCTCGACGCCATACGCTCGGGGTGGAACTGCTCCAAATCCGACAGCTTTTCGCCCACCGACGCGAACTTTATCGGCTTGCCTGTAACCTGCTTTACCGACAACGCCGCGCCGCCGCGTGTGTCGCCGTCAAGCTTTGAAAGTATAACGCCGGTTATGTCAAGCTGCTCGTTAAACGACTTTGCTACGTTTACCGCGTCCTGACCCGTCATAGCGTCAACCACAAGCAGTATTTCGGTCGGGGTTACCTCTTTTTTGATTTTGGCAAGCTCGTCCATAAGCTCGTCGTCTATATGAAGTCGTCCGGCGGTATCGAGGATTATCGGGTCGTTGCCGTGCTTTACCGCGTGCGCCACAGCCTCTTTGGCGATCTTAACGGGGTTTACGTCCGTACCCATTTGGAACACGGGCTGATTTATCTGCTTGCCGAGCACTTCAAGCTGCTTTACGGCTGCGGGTCGGTACACGTCGCACGCGACCATAAGCGGCCGTCTGCCCTGCTTTGACAGGTTTAGCGCGAGCTTTGCGGTGGCTGTAGTTTTACCCGCGCCCTGCAAGCCGCACATCATTATAACAGTCGGCGGCTTTTGCGAAAATTCAAGTCTTGCCGCCTCGCCGCCTATCATTTCGGTAAGCTCGTCGTTTACTATCTTTACAAGCTGCTGCGCCGGAGTGAGCGACTCCATTATTTCCGCGCCGAGAGCCTTCTCGGACACGGAGTTTACAAATTCCTTGACGACCTTGAAGTTTACGTCGGCCTCAAGGAGAGCAAGCTTTATTTCGCGCATCGCGTCCTTTATGTCTTTTTCGTTCAGCTTTCCCTTGCCGCGCAGCTTTTTGAATACGCCCTGCAGCTTGTCGCCCAAACTCTCAAATGCCATCTCGGATTTCCTTTCGTCAAATTTCGGTATTTATGTCGGTAAGTAACCTTTTTACCTTATCCGCGCCCTCAAAATCGGCGCTGTCCATAATCTTTTCGATCTCCGTTATTTTTTTGCTGATGCTGCGGAAACGGCTCACCACGCCGAGCTTATCCTCGTACTCGTCAAGGTGCTTTTCGCCCTGCTTTATAGAGGCGAGTACGCCCTGGCGGCTTATACCGATTTCCTCCGCTATTTCCGCGAGAGAAAAGTCCTCGTTGTAGTACAAGTCTATCGCGCCGCGCTGCTTGTCGGTCAAAAGCTGTCCGTACGCGTCGAGCAGCACTGTCACGTTTAAATCCTTAGCCATAGCGGTTACCTCATCTGTAAAGTGTTTTTATTTTACAGCATATTGTTCTGTTTGTCAATACTATTTTTGTTAAAATTATTCATTTTCCGCGTTCATGTTTTGTACAATCTGACATAACTCGTTATAGCCAACAAGACGGTTAAGCATATCGAGGAGCATATTCGCCGATATTTTCATGGGTATGCCGAGCGTTTTCGCAAGAGCGCGCCGCTTGTCCGCGCTTCCCTCGCCGCCCGACAGACCAAGAAAATACATATCCGCCTTCGTTATTTTCCTGCCGCGCACGGCTTGTCCGCTTTCGCCGTCGATTTCGCAGCCCGCCTTTTTAAGCGCGTCCAAAATAACGCTGTCGTCCATTCCCTCGACGCCCAAAAGCCCCTCCCTGCCCGGCTCTCTTTTGCGCTTTTCCTTGCCGCGCACGTCGGGAATGTAAGCATGCTTTACCGTTTCGGGCGGGAGGGACTGCTTTATGTAATTTCGTATCTTAAATCCCGCGCTGTCACTGTCGGTAAGAATGACAATGCCCGTCTCGCGCGCCATTTTCGCAATAGTTTCAATCGTTTCGGGCGACGAAAACACGCTAAAGCCGTTTACCGCGATTATAACCGCGTCAATAAAGCGCGACAGCTTTATTTTGTCGTATACTCCCTCTACAATTATTGTTTCTTTTACATGGTACATCTGCTTTTCCCCGTATATTTTTTTCTTATCTTATATCTTCTGCTTTGCCCTGTCAAGACCTTCGAGTATATATTTTTCGGTAAAGCGTTTCAAATCCGCCGGCTCGACCCTTTCCTTTACGGCGCGGCTTAAAAAATCACGTACATCGCCGTAACGGTAGAATACGTTGTTCATCTGCTGCGACTCTATCGTTTTTCCGCCGCCGTCGTATATCGTTGTTTTTTCTATCCTCACTCCGTAGCATTTGAGATCGCAGTACATGGCGGATATGCTTTCGGTAATTATGTAATAGTCCGTGTACGAGTCCGGTTCATTGTCCGACGATATGCTTTTGTAAAGGGTTTCGGTGTCCATTTTCATGACCTCCATGTGATTTATTCCGTTTTGACCGCCAAATATTATATGCGGCGGGCGTTATATTTATTACCGTAATTTTCCGTCAGCTTTTTTCGGCATTTTTTTCACTTGACTATTTCACCGCGAAACAGTATAATATACTTGTATAATTATGTGTAAAATTATCCTTTTTGAATACTTGGGAGGACATATATATGAGTAAGTTACATATGGGTATCGACGTCGGTTCGACGACGGTTAAGCTTGTTGTACTCGACGACGGCAACAAGGTTTTGTTCGCCGAGTACAGACGGCACTACTCCGACACAAAGGAGACAGTCCGTGCTCTTTTCGAGGAAGTAAAGCCTATCGTCGGCGATAATGAGTTTACCGTTACGATAACGGGTTCGGGCGGTCTTTTGTTCTCGAAAATGCTCGGCTTGCCGTTCGTTCAGGAGGTTATAGCCAATAAAGAGGCAATTAAGACGTTTCTGCCCGAAACGGATGTTGTTATAGAGCTGGGCGGTGAGGACGCGAAAATCCTCTACCTTTCCGGCGGTCTCGAACAGCGTATGAACGGCACTTGCGCGGGCGGTACGGGCTCGTTTATCGACCAGATGTCCATTCTTCTAAAGACGGACGCGGACGGTCTTAACGCGCTCGCCGAAAAGCACAAGATAATATATCCCATAGCGGCGCGGTGTGGCGTTTTCGCGAAATCGGACGTGCAGCCGCTTTTAAACGAGGGCGCGGCGAAAGAGGACGTTGCCGCGTCAATTTTACAGGCTGTCGTCACACAGACGATAAGCGGTCTTGCGCAGGGTCGTCCTATACGCGGGAACATTGTATTTCTGGGAGGTCCTCTGCACTTTTTACCTCAACTTCGCAGACAGTTTGAGGAAACGCTTAGGGATAACGCAAAATCCTTTACAACGCCTGACAACGCGCAGTTATTTGTCGCGATAGGCGCGGCTCTGTCGCACGAGGACGACACGGCTGTTAAAATTGACGATATTATAAAAAGTCTCAACAACGCGCACAGCGTTGACACGGAAATTACGCGTATGCGCGTGCTGTTCATGGATGAGGACGAGAAGAAGGAATTTTTTGACCGCCACAACAAGGACGTCGCAAAGCGCGCCGATATTTCAACGGCTAAGGGTCCGGTGTTCCTCGGTCTTGACGTAGGCTCTACGACGATAAAGGCGGCAGTAATAAATGACAATTACGATATACTCTACTCCTATTACGGCAAAAACGAGGGCAGTCCGATAACGAGGGGCATAGACATTCTGCGCGAGCTGTACTCAAAGCTGCCGAAGGACGCGTACATAGCGAACGCCTGCACGACCGGTTACGGCGAGCTGCTGCTTAAGACGGCGTTCCGTATCGAGGAGGGCGAGATCGAGACTATCGCCCACTACAAAGCCGCGAACCACTTCTCCCCCGGCGTCGATTTCATCATAGACATCGGCGGTCAGGATATGAAGTGCATGAAGATAAAGGACGGCGTTATTGACTCTATCATGCTTAACGAGGCTTGCTCGTCAGGCTGCGGCTCGTTCATTCAGACGTTCGCGGAGTCGCTCGGTCTCGACACCGTATCGTTCGCCGAGGAGGCGTTAAAGGCGGAAAGTCCCGTCGATCTCGGTACGCGCTGCACTGTATTTATGAATTCACGCGTTAAGCAGGCGCAGAAGGAAGGCGCGACCGTCGGCGATATAAGCGCGGGACTGTCATATTCCGTTGTCAGGAACGCGCTCTACAAGGTTATAAAGCTGCGCGACCCCGAGCAGATGGGTAAAAATATTGTCGTGCAGGGCGGTACGTTCAACAACAACGCCATTCTGCGCTGCTTTGAGCTTTTGACGCGCAAGAAGGTTGTGCGCCCCGACATCGCCGGTATTATGGGCGCGTTCGGTTCGGCTATTATAGCGAAGGAACGCTGGCAGGGCGGCGAAAGCGATATACTGCGCCGCGATGAGCTTGACGGCTTTGAGTTTGACACAAGCCTTACGCGCTGCCAAAAGTGCAACAACCACTGTCAGCTTACGATTACGAAATTCGCCGACGGCGGTCAGTTTGTGTCCGGCAACAGGTGCGAGCGCGGCGCGGGTCTTGAAAAGCCGAAAAAGCAGATGCCGAACCTTTTTGACTACAAGTACAAGAGAGCGTTCCGCTACAAACCGCTGAAGGAGGACGAGGCTCCCAACGGCGTTATCGGTATCCCGCGCGTGCTTAACGTATACGAAAACTATCCGCTGTGGTTCACGTTCTTTACGGAACTCGGTTTCTCGGTAAAGATTTCGGGCAGGAGTTCACATGAGATTTACGAAAAGGGTATCGACTCGATACCGTCCGAGAGCGCGTGCTATCCCGCGAAGATTGTACACGGTCACATACAGGATTTGATAGACAAGGGCGTAAAGACGATATTCTACCCGTGCATACCGTATGAGCAGATAGAGTATTCCGACGCGGGTAATCACTTTAACTGCCCGATGGTAACGTCGTACCCCGAGGTTATATACAACAACATGGACGCGGTGCGCGCGGCGGATATGAAGTACATTTATCCGTTTGTAAACCTCGCGGATAAACCGTCGGTAAAGCGTCAGCTTATGAAGGCGTTAAAGGATTACGGATTTACGAAATCGCAGATTGACGCGGCTGCGGACAAAGCGTTTGAGGAACTTCAAAATTACAAGAACGACGTGCGCAAAAAGGGTGAGGAAACGCTCGCGTGGCTCGAAGAGCACGACGAGCGCGGAATAGTCCTCGCAGGCAGACCGTACCACATAGATCCCGAGATCAATCACGGCATACCCGATATGATTACGTCGCTCGGCTTTGCGGTGCTTACGGAGGACAGCGTGGCGCACCTCGGTCACTTAAAGCGCGATATACGCGTTGTCGACCAGTGGGCGTACCACACGCGCCTTTACGAGTCTGCAGCGCAAGTTATAAAAAATCCGCGTCTGGAGCTTATACAGCTTAACTCGTTCGGCTGCGGTCTCGACGCTGTTACAACCGACCAGGTGCAGGAAATTATACAGTCGCACGAGAAGATTTACACGACGCTCAAAATCGACGAGGTGTCCAACCTCGGCACGGCAAGAATAAGAGTACGCTCGCTTAAAGCGGCAGTCAAGGAGCGTGACGCGAGCGATTTCGTGCCGCATAAGATTGAGGATTATACGATTAACCGCGTGAAATTCACTAAGGAAGAACGCGCAAAGCATACGATTATATTCCCGCAGATGTCCCCCACCCACTTTGGGCTGTTCGAGGCGGTGCTGCGCGCAAACGGCTACAAGGCAGTCGTGCTTGAACATGCGACCGCGGAGGACGTCGAGGCGGGACTTAGGAGCGTAAACAACGACGCTTGCTATCCGTCAATTATGGTAACGGGTCAGCTTGTAAACGCGTTCCAAAGCGGCAAGTGCGACCCCGACAACACGTCGGTTATGATTACGCAGACCGGCGGTGGCTGCCGTGCGACGAATTACATAGCGTTTCTGCGCAAGGCGCTCAAAGAGGCGGGCTATCCGAATGTTCCCGTCATTTCGCTTAACGTGTCGGGTCTCGAAGGCAACCCCGGCTTTACGATTACGCCGAAGCTCGTCGACGGTCTTTTGAAGGCGTGTACGTGGGGCGATTTGCTGCTCGCGGTAACGCTTAGAATACGCCCGTACGAGGTGCATAAGGGCGAAACGAACGCCGTCGCGGAGAAGTGGCAGAAACGTCTTTATAACGATTTGAGAAACAAGAACCATAAAAATCTGAAACTGAAAAAGGTTATTGACGAGATTATAGCCGATTTTGACGCTATCGAGATTGACGACACGGTTAAAAAGCCGCGTGTCGGCGTTGTCGGTGAAATACTCGTAAAGTTCCACCCCGACGCGAACAACAACATCATCGACGTTATCGAGGAAGAGGGCGGCGAGGCTGTTATGCCGGGTCTTGCGGACTTTATGCTCTATTGCCTGTACAACAACAACTTCAAGCGCGACAACCTCGGCTCGAAGTCGTCCACGGCCGCGCTCTGCAACCTCGCAATATGGGGTATCGAAAGCTACCGCAAGCATGTTGTAAAGGTGATGGAGGGCAATCCGAAATTCCGTTCGCGCTCGCCGAAACATATCGCCGATATTGCCGAGGGCGCGAAACAGGTATTGCAGCTCGGTCACTGCACCGGCGAGGGCTGGTTCCTTACGGGCGAAATGATCGAGCTTATAAACAGCGGCGTGCCGAATATCGCGTGCGTTCAGCCGTTCGCGTGTCTGCCAAACCACGTTACAGGTAAGGGCATGATCAAGGAGCTGCGCCGTCAGTTCCCGCAGGCGAATATCGTCGCGGTCGATTACGACCCCGGCGCGAGCGAGGTAAACCAGCTTAACCGTATAAAGCTGATGATGGCAGTCGCGTTCGAGAATATGAAGAAGGATGCGGAGTTTGACGCGGTTACCACTACGCCGAAGAAAAAGGAAACGGCAAAGGAAAAAGTAAACGCATAATACAAATACCCGACGCTGTCAGCGTCGGGTATTTTCGTATGTTGTTGTCAGCCTATCATATTAAGCGCGTCTTTAAGCCACCACTCGCCTATATCGAGCGCCATGTAGAGGTTTTCTCTCTCGCCCTTTCTGTATATCTGACCCTTTCCGAACTCTCCGGTGTTGTCCATGACCTGAACCTTCACCTTCGTCGTTTCCTTCGCGCCCTTGCGATCCTTGCTCTCCACAATATCGAGCGCGAGAATACACTTATCTTCGAGATTTCCGTAATATATTCTGTCGCCGCATCTTATAAGCGGCTTTCCTTTGTACATCAACAGCTTTTTCTTTTTTGCCGCAGCCATTCATGCTCCTCCTTTCCTCAATGTTCGCTATTGGATATATTTTACCATATAATTTCCAAAAAATCAAGATGTTTAAAATTTAATTGATATATATTTCTTATTGTATAATATTGACAAATTTACCATGCTATGATACAATCATTTTATTGAACATATTTAAAAGAAAAGAGGAGTGTATTATGGGCAAGACATACAAATTTCTGGCGTTTGACTTCGGCGCATCCTCGGGAAGAGCCATGCTGGCGAAGTTCGACGGCGAGAAAATCACACTGGAGGAAAAGCACCGTTTCTCAAACGACCCTGTAAACATCAACGGCGATTTGCACTGGGACGTTTTGAGACTGTTTTTCGAGATCAAGCAGGGTATTTTAAAGTGCGCGAACTCCGGCGACCGCGATATAGACTGTATCGGTATCGACACCTGGGCGGTTGACTACGGTCTTTTGGACGAGCATGACAAGCTTTTGGGCAACCCCTACCACTACCGTGACACGCGTACCGAGGGTATGTACGACAAGGCGTTTAAGCTCGTTCCGAAAGAAGAGATTTTCAAGGAGACGGGTATTGCGTTTAACTGGTTCAACACGCTCTATCAGCTTCTTTCCGAAAAGCTGTCCGGCAGCACGTCGCTCAAAAACGCCAAAACGATGCTTATGATGCCCGACCTCTTTAACTTCTTCCTCACGGGCGTTAAAAAGACGGAGTACACAAACGCGTCCACAACGCAGTTCTATAACAGCGAAAAGTACGAATGGTCGTACGATATGCTCGAAAAAATGGGTATACCGACCGATATTCTGACCGAGGTAATATTCCCCGGCGAGATCGTCGGAACGGTTAAAAAGGAGCTTGCGGAGGAGCTCGGTATCGCGGAGGTTCCCGTTGTCGCGGTAGCGTCGCATGACACGGGCAGCGCTGTAGCGTCAGTGCCGGTTGTGGACAAGAAGGACTTTATATACATTTCGTCAGGCACGTGGTCGCTTATGGGTGTGGAGCTTGACAAGCCCAACACGTCGGACGGCGCGTTTGAGTACAACTTCACAAACGAGGGCGGCGTGAGCAAGACGATACGTTTCCTTAAAAATATAATGGGACTGTGGCTCATTCAGGAGAGCCGCCGTCAGTGGGACAGAGAGGGCGAGCTTTTAAGCTTTGACGAGCTTGAAAGACAGGCAAACGCAGCCGAGCCGTTCGCGAGCCTCATAGACCCCGACTATCCCGCGTTCCAGACGCCGGGCAATATGCCGCAGCGCATTAAGGATTACTGCGCAAAGACCGGTCAGAAAGTGCCCGAGACAAAGGGCGACGTTGTAAGATGTATCGCGCAGAGCCTCGCATTCAAGTACCGCCAGACGGTTGAGGGTATGGAGGCTGTGACGGGCAACAAGTACAACGTCGTTAATATCGTGGGCGGCGGTATTAAGGACAAGATGATTTGCCAGTTCACCGCAAACGCCACAAAGAGGACGGTAAGCACGGGCCCCGTTGAGGCGACGAGTATCGGTAACGTAATCGTGCAGGCTATGGCTATGGGCGCAATCAAGGACATAAACGAGGGACGCAAGGTCGTAAGAAACTCCTTTGACATCGCGACCTACGAGCCGCAGGACAGCGAGGCATGGGACGCAGCGTATGAAAAGTGGCTCAAAATTATTAAGAGCATTTGATTTTCATATCTTCATATTGAACGCCGCAAAAAAGCGGCGTTCTTTTTTCTTGACGCGGCGCGGTATAAATGGTATACTTATTGGGTTAATACGATACCGAAAGGATTTTGGTTATGGATAAAAACACGTATATAAGAGACAGTTTCGGCATATCGGAGAAAACGCTCAGTATTGTGGACGAGGCGGAGCGCGAGGTTCGGGAGAGTTTTGCGAGGATAGACGAAATTGCTGAAATAAACCAGTTACGCGTTATGAAGGCGTTTGCCGATAACCGCGTGTCGGACACTCATTTTATGCCTACCACCGGTTACGGCTACGACGATATAGGGCGCGACACGCTCGATAAGGTGTACGCCGACATATTCGGCGCGGAGGACGCGCTTGTGCGCCACAATTTTATTTCCGGCACGCACACCATTTCAACGGCTCTGTTCGCCGTGCTGCGCCCGGGCGATACGCTGTTTGCCGTTACGGGCAGACCGTACGACACGCTTACCGAGGTAATCGGTATCGGCGGCAAAACGGGCGACGGCTCTCTATTCGATTTCGGCGTGGATTATATCGAAACCGAACTTTTAAGCGACGGCACACCGAACTATGAGAAGATAAAAGAGGTTCTTACGTCACAGCCGATCAAAGCGGTGACAATTCAGCGCAGCAAGGGTTACGGCGACAGACCGACGTACAGTGCGAAGGAGATAGGCGACCTTATCTCGTTTATAAAAGGCATCTCCCCCGACACGGTTTGTATTGTGGACAACTGCTACGGCGAATTTGCCGACACGGAAGAGCCGACGCATTACGGCGCGGATCTTATAGCAGGCTCGCTCATTAAAAACCCGGGCGGCGGTCTCGCGCCTACGGGCGGTTATATTGCCGGTAAAAAGCGGTATGTGGAGCTTTGCGCTTATCGTCTCACGTCGGTCGGTATCGGCAAAGAGGCGGGCGCGTCGCTCGGCTTTAACCGTCAGCTTTACCAGGGGCTTTTTATGGCGCCGCACACGGTGGCGCAGGCTATGAAGGCGGCTGTATTATGCAGCGCGGTATTTGAAAAGCTCGGCTACGACGTAAGTCCAAAACCACGCGAAGTACGCCACGATATTATACAAGCCGTAAAATTCGGCAACGAGGACGATTTAATTCGGTTCTGTCAGGGCATACAGAAGGGCGCGCCGGTTGACAGCTTTGTAACGCCCGAGCCGTGGGATATGCCGGGCTACAGCGACAAGGTCATAATGGCTGCGGGCGCGTTTACACAGGGCGCGTCGATTGAACTTAGCGCGGACGGCCCGATTAAGCCGCCGTATATCGCGTACATGCAGGGCGGTCTTACGTACGAGAGCGCGAAACTCGGTATAATCGTTGCCGCCGATAATATGATAAGAAAGGCTGAGTGTGAATGAGTCTTAATTCAAAACAAAACGTGCGCTGCCCGAAGTGCGGGCAAATGACGGACGTGACCGTATGGAATTCCGTCACGGTAAGCGACAGCGCGGATTTAAAGCAGGATTTGCTGCACGGCAAGGTTAATATGTTCCGCTGTCCGTCGTGCGGTCACGCGGCGCTTATGCCGACGCCGATGCTTTACCACGACGAGGAAAAGCGGCTTATGATTTCGTTTTCACCGTGCAGCGATCCGATATTAAAGTCACAGCTTTTCGACAATATCAGAAAAACATCGAAGGAGTCGGGCGAACTCGCCAAACTCGAAGGCTACAATCTGCGGTTTGTGACCGACTATAACGAGCTTTTGGAGAAGATACTGATTTTCGACAACGGCATGAGCGATAAGACGGTCGAGATGATAAAGCTGATGATTTTGTCGCAGGACGTTGACAAGAGCGTTGACAGGGTGTGCCGTTTCGGCAAGCGCGACGGCGATGAGTTGGAATTTATGATATACGACGCGAGAGAAAATCAGACGTATACCTCGCGCGTGCCGATTGCAACGTATGAAACGGTCGACGCAAGTCTGCGCGAGTCGGGCGTAAAGCCGTACAGCTTTGACTGGGAGCAGGTCGACGGCGCGTACGCGACAAAGCTTTTGCAGGGCTTTAACAACTGATGGAACGCGTGCTTGAATACGCCGTCGAGCCGATATTTGACGGCGAAAAGGTTATGACTGTGCTGAGGCATCATTTTAAAATGTCAACGTCGCTCATAAAAGAACTGCGGCTCGCGCCAGACGGTCTTAAGCTGAACGGAAGTCATATAAGAACGGTGGACACGGTAAAGTCGGGCGATGTTGTGACGGTGACAATGCACGACAAAGCGTCGGAGAACATCACGCCCGTGAACATACCGATTGATATTGTGTACGAGGACGAGGACGTTTTAATAGTGAACAAGCCGCCCGCAATGCCGACGCACATATCGGTCGGCAACTACGAAAACTCGCTTGCGAACGCGGTTATGTACCACTACCTCTCGCACGGCGAAGAGCATCTTTTCCGCGCCGTGAACCGTCTCGACAAGGACACGTCGGGGCTTATGGCAGTCGCCAAGAACAGTTACGCGCATGCGCGGCTTGCCGATGAAATTACCGAGGGCGAGCTCAAAAGAAAATATATATGCGTCGTGCGCGGCGACATTGCGGAGGACGGAACGGTGAACGCGCCGATCGCGCGAAAGGAAGGCAGCGCGATAGAGCGATGCGTCAGCGCGGCAGGTCATTATGCGGTTACGCATTATAAAGTTATTGACAGGCTCGGTGATTATACCGTGCTTGAAATGTCGCTTGAAACGGGACGTACACACCAAATACGCGTACACATGGCGCACATAGGTCATCCGCTCGCCGGCGACTGGCTGTACGGAGTGGAAAATAAGGCCCTTATCCCCCGCCAGATGCTCCATTCAAGTTTCATACGCTTTATTCATCCGATAAGCGGTAAAGCAATGGAATTTATAAGTAAAATTCCCGACGATATGGAAGAATTTATCAAAAAAGTAAGTCAAAAAGCATTGAAAAAAACGTGATAATATGTTATTATAAAAGGTGGAACGAAAATAAACGTGAATTATTTTTACAGAGGTGAAATAAATGGCTTACAAGGTAGTAAGAAAAGAGGTTTTAAACCCGACAATCTTCCTTATGGAGGTTGAGGCGCCTTTAATCGCGAAAAAGGCTGAGCCGGGTCAGTTCATTATTTTGAGAATTGACGAGTACGGCGAAAGAGTGCCTTTCACTATCAACGACTATGACCGCGATAAGGGTACGGTTACGATAATCGTTCAGATTGTCGGAAAAACGACGCAGGATTTATCGAAGGTTGAGGCGGGCGAATACCTGCTCGACTTCGCGGGCCCGCTCGGTACTCCCACCCCGCTTGAAGGCAAGAAGAAGGTTGCCGTGATAGGCGGTGGTCTCGGTACGGCGATAGCGTATCCGCAGGCTAAGAAACTCCACAAGCTTGGTGCGGACGTTACGGTCATTACGGGCTTTAGGAACAAGGAACTTATAATTCTCGAAGACGAGCTTAAAGAAGTCGCCGATAAACTCATTATCGCAACAGACGACGGTTCAAACGGCAACAAGGGTTTTGTTACCGATATGCTCCAAAAGGAGATCGACGCGGGCGAAAAGTTTGACGAGGTAATCGCGATAGGCCCGCTTGTAATGATGAAGTTTGTGTGCAAGGTGACCGAGCCTTACGGCATACCGACTATGGTTTCGATGAACCCCGTAATGATAGACGGCACGGGCATGTGCGGCGGCTGCCGCGTTATTGTGGGCGGCGAGACAAAGTTCGCGTGCGTTGACGGGCCCGACTTCGATGGTCACAAGGTTGACTGGGACAGCGCGATGAAACGCGGAAGAATGTTCGCGGACTACGAAAAAAGGTCGTGCGCCGAGGGTCATTGCCGTATCGGCAGAACAAATAAGGAGGATTGAGACTATGCCTAATATGAGACCGGACAAAAATCCGATGCCGGAGCAATGTCCCAATGAGAGAAACAAAAACTTCCTCGAAGTAACCACGGGTTATACCGAGGAAATGGCTATAGATGAGGCCAAGAGATGCCTTAACTGCAAAAACAGACCGTGTATGCAGGGCTGCCCCGTAAGCGTCAAAATACCCGAATTTATCGAGCGTATAGCCGAGGGTGATTTTGAGGGCGCGTACCGGAAAATCAAGGAAACGAACGCTCTCCCCGCCGTATGCGGTCGTGTGTGTCCGCAGGAAAAGCAGTGCGAGGCGAAGTGTGTGCGCGGTATCAAGCAGGAAAGCGTCGGTATCGGCAGACTTGAACGTTTCGCGGCTGACTGGCATATGCGGCACGTGGAGGATAAGATCGAAGTGCCTGAATGGAACGGTAAGAAGGTTGCCGTTGTTGGCAGCGGGCCTTCGGGACTCACGGCTGCGGGCGACCTCGCGAAACGCGGCTATAAGGTAACGGTATACGAGGCGTTCCACACGGCGGGCGGCGTGCTTATGTACGGCATACCTGAATTCAGGCTGCCGAAGGATATTGTGCAGAAGGAAATCGACAATCTGCGCGCTATGGGCGTTGATATTCAGACGAATGTTATTATCGGCAAGACGATAATGATAGACGAGCTGTTTGACGATATGGGCTACGACGCCGTTTATATCGGCAGCGGCGCGGGTCTCCCCTCTTTCATGGGTATTGAGGGCGAAAGCCTTAACGGCGTGTACAGCGCGAACGAGTTTCTTACAAGAATAAATCTTATGAAGGGCTACAAGTTCCCCGAGTACGACACGCCGGTGTACGTCGGCAAAAACGTCGCGGTACTCGGCGGCGGCAACGTTGCTATGGACGCCGCGAGAAGTGCGAAACGTCTCGGTGCGGAGAACGTGTACATAATTTACAGGCGCGGTAAGGAGGAACTTCCCGCGAGAGCCGAAGAGGTTCACCACGCCGAGGAAGAGGGTATTATATTTAAGCTCCTGCAGAACCCGACACGGTTTATCGGTAACGAGGACGGCTGGGTGACGAATATCGAGGTACTGCACATGGAACTCGGCGAACCGGACGACAGCGGCAGACGCAGACCCGTACCCGTTGAGGGCAGCGAGGAGATACTTGATATTGACACGGTTATCGTTGCAATCGGTCAAACCCCGAACCCGCTTATAAGAAAGACCACAAAGGGTCTCGAAACGAACCGCAAGGGCTGTATTATAGCCGACGAAACGACAGGTAAAACGTCGCGTGACCATGTTTACGCGGGCGGCGACGTCGTAACGGGCGCGGCTACTGTTATACTTGCGATGGGCGCGGGTAAGGCGGCGGCTGAGGCGATAGATAAGGAAATTCAGGGCTGATTGATTTAATATGAATATGAAAAACGGCGGCTAAAACAGCCGCCGTTTTTGTATAAAAAAAATGAAGATATACATCAGCCTCTTTCAAGCAGGCTCCTATTGCCTGCGGCGAACACTGATGATACCCTCATCAAGAATAATATATCATAACAAGTTAAATTTGTCAAGCATTCATTCGATACAAGCATAAGAGTTGGACAATAGAATATAAAAACCGCCGACATTATGTCGGCGGTTTTACCTATGCTTTTTTAATTACGCAATATCCTGCGAATCGTAATGGTCAAGCTTGTTTCTGATGTTTGAAAGTCTTGTGTCGATGTCAACATAACCGTCGCTGTCATACGCGCTGGTAGCTTTAAGCATGATGTCCGTATACCATTCGCCTTCCGGAAGGTCTACGAGATAATACGTTGCAGGTGTAACAGTCGTGCCGTCCTGTGCCTCAAGACCCATATCGGTTCTGCCGATGATGTTGTTGAACATTGAGCAGAACTCGGCTCTGTTCATAATTCTGTCGGGAGCAAACTCCGTGTCGCTGTCACCGTTCATATAGCCGTAAGCGTTCATAATCTCGATGTACTGCTTGTAGGGGCTGTTTTCGATGTCAGCAAACGATGTCTCGGTTGTGTCGGTAAGGTTAAGACCGAACGCAACAAGCTTTGCAACCTCGCCTCTCGTGACGGGGCCTACTTCAACCGACTCGACGCCGTCGAACGTACCCTTGCTTGCAAGATACGCGAGACCTCTCTCATACCATGTGCCGGCGTGCTTTGCGATATTCTCGGTAACGGGATACTCAGCACCCGTTGTGTCATAGCTCTGATCGATCATTCTCATAATCATAGCCGCAACCTGTTCTCTCGTTACAGAGTCGGTCGGAGCCATTCTTACTTCGATATCCCAGTCGGTGTGACCGCCGTCTTCGTCGTCAACCCATATCATCTGGATTTTGTCGGGTTCATAACCGAAGATGTAAGCGTAACCGCCCGAAACGTCTATCTCATCGCCCGACGGAAGCGGGGGAAGAGTGGGCTCGGGAGTCGGCTCTACAGTCGGCTCGGGAGTGGGTTCGGGTGTAGCCGCAGGCTCGGGTGTAGCTGTCTTTGTGGCAGCCGTGTCAGCCTTGTAAACAATCTGACCCGCACCGTTTATGGTAAGAGTATTTGTAATTACCTGTCCGAGAACGGTAGCTGCGCCGGAAACCAACGTTTCAGCATTCGGAGCAACAATCTTGCCTTCAAGATATGTGCCCTCGCCGTCCATCTTTACGTTTGCTGCGCCTGTGGTAAGCACACCCTTAACTCTCGCGGTGCCTCCTATCGTGAACGAATCAGCGTTTGAGTAGAGGTTCATGGCAACTCTGCCGCCGTTAAATACGATGCTGTCGCCTGCCTCGCCAAGATAAAGATTGATTTGGTCGGGATTTCCGAGACCGTCAAAATATGTCTCTACGGGATTTACGGGCTGCCATGCCGGCGGCTCCTTATAGTTGTAGCCTCCAGCCCATGCACCTTCAAGACCCCATACGTTTATGTCTTCCGCATGGAAAGACAAATTGAAATTTTCATAGGTGTTTGAGTCAACTACATAGAAGTTTACTTTGTTTTCACCCTTTACAAGTATTTCCGCATTACCGGGGTTGAAGTTCAAGGTATCAACAACAACCGTAACGTCTCCGCCGGTCGTGTCTATAATAAGACCTTTACCCTGAATTTCAAGCATGCCGATATGCGTATCTTCACTGATTGTCACTGCACCGGGATTCCACTCGTTCGCATTCATATTGTCAACCGAATTTGCAATCTCGGGGATTTCATACGGTGTGTAAGCGTAGTCAAAGCTTGTCTCCGTATCGAGAATTGCACCCTCATACTCAAGCGTTGTGCTGTAAGCGTTTGTTGACATTTGATGATCGTCGTCAACGTGGATATAGCCTACGCGGTACTGATCCTCGGTAGCGCCGTCTCCGGGCGTCTTGTAGTCCCACATACCCTTTACGCCCGAAACGAACAGACCGTCAACCTTGTTGCCGCCGCCGTTTCCGACATAAATAGTGTCGTTCGAATATACGCTACCCTTAATGTACATCGCGTCGCCCACAATGTCAACCTTACCGTTTGCGATTACCGCAAGGTTGATTTCGCCGTCGGGGTCGTCCGATGTGCAGCCTACATTTTCATAGGGCTGACCGTCATACGCGGACGGCGCTGCCGCAAATGCCGGTGCTGCGGTTACTGCCAGCATTGATGCAGCCAGCAGCCACGAAATAATTTTACTTTTTTTCATTTTTGCGCTCCTTTTTTAACTTAAAACCGTTCAAAAAACTCCATATAGTTATTATAACTTATTTTCCTTATTCTGTCAATACATTTTATTGTGGACGTTCATATTTTTTTCACAAAATTTTTACAAAATCCTGTGGTGGTTTTAGTCGTTATTTTAATAACTCCGTTAAGACCGCGCACGTTTCAAAATGCGGCGATTTTCCGCACACGGCGTACTTGTATCCATCTTCTATATCATATTCCTTAAAATAAAATCCGTTCACATCTGTCCATGTCGTTACGGAGAAACTGTTAAGCGGTGTTTTTAAGCCCGTGCCGAGAACCTTTGCATAGCTTTCCTTAAGCGTCCACAGCCTGTAAAACATGTTGGTTTTCTCGTTTTCATCCGCTATGGCGTTAATAAGCAGCCGCTCCGACGGGTCAAAAAATCTGTCGGCAATCTTGGGGTTCGCCTCCCCTATTTTCTGCACGTCGCAGCCGACCTCCATATCCGACACGGCGCACATGACCCTGTCGCCCGAATGGGACAGGTTAAAGAAAACCGCGCCGTTTGCGAGATAAGGTTTACCGTTATCGTCCGTGCGTATTTCTCGCTCGCCTACGCCGACATCGTCAAGCGCTTTTTCGAGCAGCAGACCCGCGGCGAGCGACCGTATTTTATCGTCCTTTTTTTTGCACCGATTTATTTTATTTACACGTTCTGCGCTCACAAGTGTAAGGCTGCGGTTGAATGCCGCGTCGTCGCGGAGCGCGCTTGTATCGGCGATGTATGCTCTCGTTTTCATACGTGTATCACCCTCTGTGCCGCGGCTTTGTACAGGCGGTTTTTGACGGCGAGACCGTAGCCGTCCTTTTCGCAGAACTCCGCGTACACCTTCTCCACGCCGAGACGGTCAAATTCGCGGAGCGCGGAAAAGAGGTTCTTCGCGTACTCTCTGTTGCTCTCCCCCGCCGACAGGATTACGGCGTTGTCGTAGTCCGCGCCGTACATGGCGAGCACGCCCGCCATTTTACTCGTTTCGTCAGCCAAAAGCTCTTTTATCTTCCTTTGCACGTTTTCCTTTTCGCCCTCGATAACCGTCACCTCGGCGTTCGGCGCGTAGTGCTTGTATTTCATGCCGGGCGACTTCGGTACCTCGTCCGCGCCGATCGAGCGCAGAATATTTTTGTCTATCTTAACCGTCGGAACAACTCTTTTCAAATCGTCGAACGTAACGCCGCCCGGGCGGAGTATCACGGGGATTTCGTCGGTAAAATCGACTATCGTTGACTCAACGCCCACGTCGCACCTTCCGCCGTCTATAATCGCGTCAATTCTGCCCGTCATGTCCTCGATTACGTGCGACGCGTCGGTGGGGCTGGGCTTACCCGACAAATTCGCGCTCGGCGCGGCTATCGGCACTCCTGCCGCGCGTATGAGGCGGCATGCCGTTTCGTTCAGCGGATAACGCACAGCCACGGTTTTAAGCCCCGCCGTTACCGCGTCGGGAACAGTCGGATTTTTTTTGAGTATGACGGTGATCGGTCCGGGCATAAAAGTGTCTATTACGCGCTGAGCCTCGGGCGTAATACCCTCGGCTATTTCGCCGAGCTGCGACTTATCGCATATGTGGACTATAAGCGGGTTGTCGGACGGTCTGCCCTTCGCGGCGTAGATTTTACGTGCAGCATCGGGGTTAAAAGCCGACGCTCCGAGTCCGTACACCGTTTCGGTTGGGAACGCGACAAGTCCGCCGTTTTTTATGATTTCACCCGCAAGAGCAATGTCGTTATCGCTCGCGGTAAGTAATTTCGTTTCCATTTTACCCTCTGTTCCTTAAAGTTTGATATTCGTAAAGCATACCGTTTACACAGTCTTACTGCGGCTTTATCTTCACCGCGGCGCGCACTCCCCTTACGTTGTCAACGTTTGTGTGGAGTACAAAGCCGTCGTTTTTCATGTACCGCTGCATTTTCTCGTTATAGCCGTACGGACATAATATCCAGTAAGAACCGTTCACGTCGATTGTGCTCATCATATCCAGCGTCGGTATGTATACCATATCGTCGACTGTATACTTGTACGCCGTCTCGCTCAAATCCGCGGCGGCGTCTCTCGTCGCGCTCCATATATGCGTGTGGTTGCCGCTTTCAGCCATATAACGGTCGTTATACGTGAGTATGACCTCGTTTTGCACGGGTTGTATACGCGACAGTTCGTCGAGCGTAAACTCCCTTACGAAGTCGCTGTTGAGCCATTCGCGCAGACTGCTCGTTTCCCACATGTTGTCGCTGTCGTCAAACGCCCGCTGCTCCACGCATTTTTGGGTGACAAGCGTTTTCGTTCCGTCCTCATCCGTCGCCATGACTTCCCACTGTATCGGCTCGCCGTTGTATGTTCCGAATTCCATCGTTTCCTTCGGCTTTCCTATTTGCAGCGCGGAAATCACTGCCGCCAAGGTCACAACGGATATGATTTTGTTGCGTCGGTGCATACTTACTATGCCGAGTATTATTCCGGCGGTCAGCACGTCCATACAGTTTTCAAACAGGAACATATGTTTCATTATGTCCGCCTCACCATTGCCGATTATCGGCAGACACATATTTATCCACAGTCCGGCGAGCAGAATGTACATTACCATTATTATGTACAGTCGTTTTTCGTTTGTTTCGCGTTTTTCTTTGACGAGAAATACGTTTATAAGCACGACGTATGCCGTCAGCAGCAGAGCCATCAAAAATACTATGAGGGGATTGTACAGGAACTTTGACGCGACACGCAGATTGCTCCACAGGCTGTAGCGGTTCGTGCTGTCCATTATGACCGTTTCGGATGTGCCGAGGTTCAGTGGGCGCAGACATGACGCGTTCTCTATCGCGAACGCTACCTTTTCGACAAATCTGACGGGGTGGCGTATGTAGAAAAATACAACGTCGAGTTTGCCTACCTTTTCGTAGAAGTCCTCGCGGAACTCGTCGGAGTGTATGTCGATAGGGTACTCGTCCTCCTGCATATACGCGTGCGTGTTTATAAGCGGCATATACTTTTCGTCTATGCCGAATTCCTTTAAATCCCGTTCGGGCGTTTCCGTCTCTTTGAGCGCGCCGAAGAATACGGACTGATATGTGGTGTCTTCATGCATCCAGTCGGGTATGCTCAGATAGAGGTTCGCTATACACGCTGCCGCCGCAAGCACCGACACAGCCACGCCTATCTTGTAGCGTCGTTCCTTTCTCAAAAATGCAAACGAAAGCGCAAGAAATGAAACTATTACGGCGTAAGGAACGTTTGCAAGCTTTGAACCCGCGAAGAAGTACAGCGACACAAAGAAACAAGCGACCTTCGGGATTGTCGGGCGTTTGTATATGAGAAGTCCCAAAGCGACAAGCATCATAAGCGACACGAATTGCAGCGGTTCGCCGTAGAAGGAGTTAAAGTACAGTATGTATCCCGTGTCGCAGAACATAACTATGAAAATTACAAACACGGCTATCCGTATTCGCTTTTTGGAGTCGGCAAAAAAGGTGAATATGCCCCATGCCGCAAGCGACAGCATAAGCGTGTATATAAACGCGAGACAGCCGATGTCGTAGTGACCCTCGTCGCGGTGAAATACGATGTTTATAAGGAAATTCATAAGCTTTGACGCTTTGATTATAACGAAATGCGGCGACGAGTATATTTCCTCCGCGTCGTTGTTTTGGCAAAGATATGCCGCTTTCTCGCCGAAGGTGTCGCCCTCTATCTTCATTTTGTAATCGCGTTTGAAAAGATAATAGTAATTGTCGTCGTTCTCGTATTCGAGATTGTTCACGAGCAGCACGCGGCGGAAGTCGCCGTTGTCGCTCAGACCGACGTTTTTGCCGAGATACAGTACGCAAAAAACAAGCGCAAAGACAATCACTGCGCCTATAAGCGGGAATGTTCTTTTGTTTTCCTTTATCGCCTTCATGTGTTTATCCATACTGTATTTCCTTTGCCCTTATACAATAAAACAGGCGGAAAACCTTTCCGCCCGGCTTTTTATCAATATGAATGACTGCTCCTTCTGCTGTATCCGCCGCTGCGCTTGGAATCGTTGCTGCGTCTTAACGACTGCATCTTCTCGTCGCTGTCCTGCTTGAATTTTGAAAGCATATCGTCAAGCGACATACCCTCGGTGGACGTGCTCCAATCCAGTTCCGCCGGACGCACAAATTCATGCTTTTCGTGCGGTTCTCTTTTTTCGCGGTTTCTGTCCTTCTTTTGCTCCGCCTGCTTTATCGACAGGCTGATTTTACCGTCGTCCTCTATTTTGATAACCTTTACCTTTACCGTATCGCCTTTTTTGATATACTCGTTTATATCCTTGATGTATTTTGATGAAAGCTCCGAAATATGAACCAGTCCCGACTGTTTGCCCGGCAAATCAATAAACGCCCCGAACGGCATAACGCTTGTGACCTTTCCTTCGACTATACTACCTAATTCTACCATTCTTTTTTAAATTACCTTTCCTGTTTCATTATTAGCGCGCGGTATTTATTGCTGTTCGCCCGACACGTCAACAAAAATCTTCGCGTTGCTGGGGATAAGCCCAAGCTTTTCAGTAGCGATTTTCTTTATATACTCGTCGGAATTTACCTTGCCCTTTAAATCCTCGACTTCCTTGCGACGCTCCGTTTCATAATCAATTTGAGCGTTCAGGTCGGATATTTCCCTTTTCTGTTCGCCGAGTCTCGGATACTGCATAACGCCTCTTAAAAGCATTGAGCCTACGAGCAGCGCAAACAGAGCGATTATAATTCCCCTTTTGTGACTGCTTACGTATCCCACGACATGATTTTTTATTTTGCTTAGCATTTGAGTTTCTACTCCTTTGTATAATGCTTTTCGCGTATTTCCTTATCGGTACAACTAAAATTTTATACAAAAACAGCAGCGGTGTCAAGAGTATTTTGAAAATAAATAGCGTTATTTTCAAAAATTTTTTTATAATGTATAAAAAGAACTTGTACACAACGCTGCTCAAAACCGCAAAATAAATCACGGCTCCGAGCGTCAGTCCCATTGCCTCATACAGTCTCAGCCGTCCGTTTCCGAAGTTTCGGACGCACAACGCCGCGGCGGCAAAGGACAAAAACACGAAAATCACGTCGGTAACAGCCGTCAGCACAGCCCCCGATTTTACCGCGGCTCTTACGGCGCGCATAAAGTCATAAAGCATTGCCGCAGCTGCTCCGCAAACAGTCATCGCAAGGAAAAGCACCGTTTCAGCCGAAATCATTTAAACAGTCCTTCTATTATTCCTCCGCCCGCCGGCGAGGAGTATTTTATCATGTTTATTTCGCCTTTTACGCTCAGTATCCCCGTGTCGGTGTCCAGACGGCTTATGGTGAGTTTCTCGCCGCGTATACACATGTCGCCCATCTGCGTTTTCAGTATAACCTTGTTTTCCGAAAATTCCTTCACGTCCGTTATGCCCGTGAGCGACATATCCCTTCTGCCGTTCATCGTCAGGCTGTGTTCCTTTTCAGCCATACTATCCCCTCCCGCAATATATCTATGACGGGAGCGCGGCGAATATTACTCGACCTGCTCGTAAAGCGACGACGCGTCGTTCTTTAAAACGTGTTCGGCGACCGCTTTAACGCGCACCTTTACGGTTCGCTCGCCCATTGTTATCTCTATAACATCGTTTTCTTTAACGTCATACGACGCTTTTACAACGCGTCCGTTTACGGTTATTCTGCCCTGATCGCACGCCTCGTTCGCTATTGTGCGCCGCTTTATAAGGCGCGTCACCTTTAAATATTTATCTATTCTCATACTGTGATAACCTCAAAAAATTTTACCGTACAACGCCGGCATGAAACAAGGCGCCGCATGATAGCGGCGCCTTTGTATTTGTGTATTAGTTAACTGTATCCTTGAGTGCCTTGCCGGCTTTGAATGCGGGAACCTTAGAAGCCTTAATCTTGATGCTCTCGCCTGTTCTGGGGTTCTTTCCGGTTCTTGCGTTGCGCTTTCTAACCTCGAACGTGCCGAAACCAACGAGCTGAACCTTGTCGCCCTTCTTAAGAGCCTCTGAAATCGACGCCGTTACAGCCGCAACTGCCTTTTCGGCATCCTTCTTCGAGAGCTCAGCCTTTGCAGCTACCGCTGCTACCAACTCTGTCTTGTTCATTTTTTTTCCTCCTAATCTTTTTTTCAAACGTTACAGGCGTCAGTGCCTGTCCAATTACTTATTTTAGTACATTTTACGCGATATGTCAAGGGTTTTGCACCATTTTAAGCCAATATTTCCTAAAAAAGTATTATTTTGGGCTTATTTAACTTCGTTCCACAGCGCGTCAAGCGTGGAAATATCACATTCGTCAAGATTTTTACCCTGTTTTTTCGACAGCGTTTCCATTTTTTCAAAACGGCGTATAAATTTTTCGGTCGCGTTTGAAAGCGCAATTTCCGGCGTAAGCTTTAAATGTCTGCCGAGGTTTACGACGCTGAAAAGAAGGTCGCCGTACTCCTCTTCTATGTTGCTGCCGTTCTTAATCGCCTCTTTAAGTTCATCCGTTTCCTCGGATATTTTATCGTATATGCCGTCCGTATCGTTCCAGTCAAAGCCCGCCGCCGCAGCCTTTTTCTGCACCTTCGCGCTGCGCATGAGCGCGGGCAGATAACTCGGCACATCCTTCAGCATGGCGGTGTAGGTGTCGAGATTTTTCTCCTTCTTCTTATTTTTCTCCCAGTTACCGAGCGCCTCCTCGGCTGTTACAGCCTTGTCCTTGCCGAACACGTGCGTGTGGCGCGTTATAAGCTTTGTGCATATTTCGTTCAGCACGTCGTCGAATGTGAATGCGCCGCGTTCCTCCGCGAGACGCGAATGGAACACTACCTGCAAAAGCACGTCGCCGAGCTCGTTCGCGAAATCGTGGTCGCTGCCGTTGTCGAGCGCGTCAATCGCCTCGTAGCACTCCTCTATCATGTCCTTTTTAAGGCTCTGGTGCGTCTGCACCCTGTCCCACGGGCAGCCATTCTCGCCGCGCAGCGTCACTATAATATCGCGCAAATCATCTATCGTATACTGCTTGTTCATGTTTATCTCCCTTTTTGATTTATAGTATGTATATCATTCTACCATTAAATCCGTAATTTTGCAAGTAAAAAAGCATACCGCAACCGCGGTATGCTTTTTATGCCGTATTAAGCTTTAATTACTTTGCAAGTTCTACAAGATGAGCGTACTTCTCTTCCGCCGTCTTCTTAGCCTTAGCAAACAATTCCTTGGCTCTTTCGGGGTTGGAGCGAGCGAGCGAGTTGTAACGAACTTCGCCCATGATGAACTCCTCGTAATCCATTGTCGGAGCCTTAGAGTCAAGCTGGAACGGGTTCTTGCCTTCCATGGCAAGTCTCGGATCGTATCTGAACAGGTGCCAGTAGCCCGCCTGTACAGCCTTCTTCTCCTCGGTCTGTGCGATCGTCATACCGCCCTTGATACCGTGGTTGATACACGGAGCGTAAGCGATGATGATCGAGGGGCCGTTGTAGCTTTCAGCCTCGATCATAGCCTTAAGCAGCTGGTTCTGGTCCGCGCCCTGCGCTACCTGCGCAACGTATACGTAGCCGTAACTCATAGCGATAGCCGCGAGATCCTTTTTCTTAACTTCCTTACCCGCAGCAGCAAACTGTGCGATCGCGCCTGTCGGCGTAGCCTTTGACGACTGACCGCCCGTGTTCGAGTAAACCTCCGTATCGAATACGAGAATGTTTATATCCTCGCCCGAAGCGATAGCGTGGTCAACGCCGCCGAAGCCGATGTCGTATGCCCAGCCGTCGCCGCCGAATATCCAGCAGGACTTCTTTGAAAGGAATTCCTTGTCGGCGATTACGTTCTTCGCATCCTCCGAGTTGATGTTCGCGATAGCCTTAAGAAGTTCGTCTGTCGCAACCTTGTTAGCCTCACCGTCGTTCTTCGTTTCGATGAACTTGTCAACAGCCGGCTTAACGTCAGCATTTTCAGCCGCAATCTTTTCAAGTCTCGCGATATTTGCCTCTCTCAATGTGTTCTGAGCGATATACATACCGAGACCGAACTCCGCGTTATCCTCGAACAGCGAGTTAGCCCATGCGGGGCCGTGACCGTCGCTGTTGGTGGTGTACGGCGTCGACGGGCATGAACCGCCCCAAATCGACGAGCAGCCCGTTGCGTTCGCAAGGTACATTCTGTCGCCGAAAAGCTGTGTAACGAGCTTTGCGTAAGGAGTCTCGCCGCAGCCCGCGCATGCGCCGGAGAATTCGAGGTAAGGCATTCTGAACTGGCTGCCCTTAACCGTCGACGCCTTGAACTTGTCAAGAACTTCCTGTTTCTCGGCGAGAGTTACGAGGTAGTCATAACCCTTCTGCTCGTCAAGGTTGTCGTCGAGTGGTTTCATAACGAGAGCCGGATCCTTCTTGCCCGCGTTGTTTACGGGGCATACGTTAGCGCAGCTGCCGCAGCCGGTACAGTCGAGTACCGAGATAGCCATTGCGTAGTAAAGTCCGTCAAGCTGCATAGCGTTCTGGTACTTGATACCCTCGGGAGCGTTGTCAAGCTCCTCCTTCGTGAGTACAACGGGACGGATACAAGCGTGAGGACATACGTACGAGCAGTTGCCGCACTGGATACATGTTTCGTTGTTCCATACGGGAACGTCGATAGCAATACCTCTCTTTTCAAACGCCGCGCTGCCCAGGGGAACTTCGCCTCTCTGGTACTTCTCGAACGCCGAAACGGGAAGGCTTGCGCCTCTGAACTGATTTATCGGAACGAGAATGTCGTTTACAAAGTCAACGAGTTTGCCCTCGCCCTCGTGCTTAATCGCGAGATCCTCATATTCCGCGTTCTTCCAATCCTCGGGAACGTCAACCTTTACAACCTGCTGCGCGCCCGCGTCGATAGCGTCGTGGTTCATCTTAACGACCGCGTCGCCCTTCTTTGAATATGATGCGGTAGCCGCGTCCTTCATGTACCGGATAGCGTCAGCCTCGGGGAGAATGCCCGACAGCTTGAAGAATGCCGACTGGAGAACTGTGTTAATTCTGTTGCCGAGACCGATTTCCTTACCTATCTTAACGCCGTCAATCGTGTAGAACCGGATATTGTTGTCGGCAATGTACTTCTTAACCTGTCCGGGAAGATGCTCGGAAAGTTCGTCAACATTCCACGAGCAGTTCAAGAGGAATACGCCGCCCGGCTTAACGTCCTGAACCATATCGTACTGTCTTACGTATGACGCCTTGTGGCACGCAACGAAGTCAGCCTTGTTGATAAGATATGTCGATGTAATTTTCGGATGACCGAAACGGAGGTGCGAGCATGTGAGACCGCCCGACTTCTTTGAGTCGTAGTCAAAGTATGCCTGAACGTTCATTTCGGTGTGGTCGCCTATAATCTTTACGGAGTTCTTGTTCGCGCCGACCGTACCGTCCGCGCCGAGACCCCAGAACTTACAGCTTGTGATACCCTCCGGCGTTGTGTCGGGGTTCTCGTCAAGCGGCAGCGAGAGGTTTGTAAGGTCGTCGTTTATGCCGACCGTAAATCTTCTCTTCTCCGTGTTCTTGTATACGGCGATAATGCATGCGGGAGTCGTGTCCTTTGAACCGAGACCGTAACGACCCGCGTAAATGTCAACGTTAGCGAATTTGCTGTTCTGAAGAGCCGCAACAACGTCAAGGTAAAGCGGCTCGCCGATCGAACCCGCCTCTTTTGTTCTGTCGAGAACGGAAATCTTCTTAACGGTGTCGGGGATAGCGTCGATAAGATGCTTAGCCGAGAACGGTCTGTACAGTCTTACCTTTATAAGACCGACCTTCTGACCGTTCTTGTTGAGGTAGTCAACGGTTTCCTCGATAGTGTCGCATACGCTGCCCATAGCAACGATTACCTGCTCCGCGTCGGATGCGCCGTAGTAGTTAAACAGCTTGTAGTCCGAGCCGATCGCGGCGTTGACCTTGTTCATGTACTCCTCTACAACCTCGGGAACAGCGTCATATGTCTTGTTGCACGACTCTCTCGCCTGGAAGAATACGTCGCCGTTCTGCGCCGTACCGCGCTGAGCCGGATGCTCGGGGCTTAACGAGCCTCTTCTGAAGTCGTTTATAGCGTCCCAGTCGACCATCTTCGCAAGCTCGTCGTAATCCCAGCAAGCCACCTTCTGATACTCATGCGACGTTCTGAAACCGTCGAAGAAGTGAAGGAACGGTATTCTCGACTTGATTGTCGAAAGGTGCGCTACCGCGCCGAGATCCATAGCCTCCTGCGGGTTTGTCGATGCAAGCATGGCAAAGCCCGTCTGACGGCACGCCATAACGTCGCTGTGATCGCCGAAAATCGAGAGCGCGTGCGATGCTATGGCTCTTGCCGATACGTTGAATACGCACGGGAGCTGCTCACCCGCAATCTTATACATATTCGGGATCATAAGAAGAAGTCCCTGTGAGGCGGTGTATGTTGTTGTGAGCGCGCCCGCCGTAAGCGAACCGTGAACAGCGCCCGCCGCGCCCGCCTCCGACTGCATTTCAACAACCTTTACCGTACGTCCGAAGATATTCTTCTGACCCGCGGCAGCCCACTTATCCGTGACCTCCGCCATTGTTGATGATGGTGTGATGGGGTAGATGGCAGCAACATCGGTAAACGCATATGACGCGTATGCCGCGGCGTTGTTGCCGTCCATTGTTTTCATTTTCCTTGCCATCTGAAAAAAATCCTCCTTTATTTTTGTCATTTTGTGTATCTTTTATATACATAAAGGTATTGTATCACTTTTCTTCGCTAAAATCAAGGAATAATAATAAATTTTTTGGCTGCTTTTTAAATTTTTATTCAGCCGCAGCCGTATCACCGCGCAACGAGCCGTATATCCTCGCGCGACACCGTTCCCGTCGCGAGCAGCGCGAGCGCGTAAGCGGCGCATGATACCGCAGTTACAACAGCCGTGTATGCGAACGTTCCCAAGCCCGAAAGCGGCGGCTGTATTATTTGTATGACGAACAGCATAGCAACGCCGCAGAATATCGGCTTTACAAGCGTGTCCATAAGGTCGGGACGTATATTGAGACTTTTTCGGAGCGATACAAAATCGAGCGTCATGACAACAGCGTAGGACACGATCGCGCTTATCGCGCTGCCGTATATGTTTATTTCGGGATTGCCTATAAGAATGTAGCCGAGCGCAAGCTTTACGCCTATTCCCACAAGCGAGTTGAAAAACGGCGTCATTATCTTCCCCGCCGACTGCAGTACCGCAGCCGACATCTGCGCGGCACACATGAGCACGGCGCACGGCGCGACGGTTTTGAGCATAAGCGCGGACGCGTCGTTTTTAAACAGCAGCGTCAGTATTTCGTCACTGAGCGCGTACATGAGCACGGCGCACGGCACGGACAGCGCAACCGATATTTTTATGCCCATTCCCGCAGCTTTTTGCGCGCTTTTTTCGTTACCCGACGCATACGCGCCGGCTATTACGGGAAGTATGCTCACTCCGAGCGTCGCGAGTATTCCGACGGGAAGGTGGAACACAGTGAGCGCGTAGCCCGTGTATGCGCCGTAGAGGAAACGCGCGTCGTCCGGCGTAAGTCCCGCGTCGAGAAGGCGCACTCTCGTAAGCGTCGTGTCCGCCGTGCCGAGCGCGTTCGATACCACCGACGCGCACAAAAGCGGCAGCGCGAGCGACATAAGGTCGCGCAGTATATCGCGTCGGCTTGCGTTTTTAGATTTTATGTAAACCTCTTTTTTGCGGAAAATGTAGCCGAACGCGAGTATTGCCGTCGCGACTATCTCCCCCGCCGTCACGCCCATAATCGCGCCGCCCGCCGTTTTCTCCGTGCCGGCGTGTATAAATAAAAGCGCAAGCCCGTAACCGGCGATAAGTTTTATAAAGCTCTCGGCGACCTGTGACGCGGCGACCGGCACCATGCGCGAAACGCCCTGAAAATAGCTTTTGTATCCCGTTCCGAGCGCTACGAAGAACACGGACGGTGAGATCATTCGTATCGCGTACACCGCCTTTTCCTCTTTCATGGCGAGCGCGAAAAACGGCGCGGCAAAGTAGAGTATGACCGACCCCGCCGCGCCTATCGCGATGAGCAGCCACGTTGACAGTGATACTATCCTGCGCTCACGAAGACGCTGACCGCACGACGCAGCCTCGGCGGACAGCTTTGATATTGCGAACGGCAAGCCCGATATTATAAACGAGAGGAACATTATGTAAACCTCAAAGGCGATGTTGTATACCGCCATGCCCTCCTCGCGCAGTATGTACGCGAGAGGTATTTTAAGCACCGCGCCGAGTATTTTGGACACCGCGTTCGCAGCCATGAGTATTGCCGCGCCCGTTATTATGCTCCGTTTTTCCATACCGTTCCACCCCGTTTATTTATATGAAAGTGTTGTCTTTTTATTTTATTTGTGGTATAATTGTTTTAGAATACATCGGAGGAACAAGAATGGAGATTAAAAAGATAAAAAGAGCGCGCGGCGTTCTTACCGTGCCGGGCGACAAGTCGATATCGCACCGCGCCGTAATGCTCGGCTCGCTCGCGGACGGCGTTACGGAAATTACGGGATTTTTGCCCGGGGCGGACTGTCTTTCCACAATAGACTGTTTCCGCAGTATGGGCGTGGAAATCGACGAGCGCGGCGACAGGGTAACTGTGCGCGGCAACGGTATGCGCGGTCTCGTAAAGCCCGAAAAAATGCTTTACACGGGTAACAGCGGCACGACTACCCGCCTTTTGTGCGGCATACTGTCGGCGCAGCCGTTCGATACGGAGATAACGGGCGACGCGTCGATATGCAAACGTCCCATGGGGCGCGTCACAAAGCCGCTTGCGCTGATGGGCGCGAATATCGAGAACGACTACTGCCCTCTTTACATACACGGCACGCGTCTGCACGGCATAGACTACAAAATGCCCGTCGCGTCGGCGCAGGTTAAAACGGCTATTATTCTCGCCGGACTGTACGCCGAGGGCAAGACTGTCGTTAGAGAAATCGAAAAATCGCGCAATCATACGGAGCTTATGCTCGGCGCGATGGGCGCGGATATAAACGTCGATGGGCTTGACGTTACGGTAAAGCCCGCGGACAAGCTGTCGGCGGTAAACGTAGTTGTTCCCGGGGATATTTCGTCGGCGGCGTTTTTTATGGTACTCGGCTCAATCATGCCGAATAGTGAAATCACAATTAAAAACGTCGGCACAAATCCGACGAGAACGGGTATTATCGACGTTTTAAAGGATATGGGCGCGGATATAACCGTTGAAAACGAGCGTGTGAGCGCGGGTGAAAGCGCGGCTGATATAACTGTGAGGTCAAGCTCGCTGCGCGCCGTAACGATAGGCGGCGACATTATACCGAGGCTTATCGACGAGCTGCCGATTATTGCCGTCGCGGCTGTTTTTGCGGAGGGTAAAACCGTTATAAAGGACGCGCAGGAATTAAAGGTAAAGGAAACGAACAGGATACGCGCCGTAGTTGACGAGTTTAAAAAATGCGGCATTGATATTACCGAAACTGACGACGGAATGATTATAAACGGAGGCAAGCCCGTTCACGGCGCGGATTTCAAAACATACGGCGACCACAGAATGGCTATGAGTTTAACCGTTTTGTCGCAGCTTGCCGACGGCGTTTCGACGCTTGACGACGAAACATGCGCAAAGGTGTCGTACCCGTCGTTCTTTGACGATTTTTACAGATTGGGATAAATATAACAAGCGGGGTGTGTGGAATGAAGAAACACGGAATAGCGGCACTGTTTTCTGCTGTTATTTTTGTGACGTTTTTTTCATTCACGGCGGGCGCGGAGGGTTTGCCTGAATTTGACGACAGTTCGGTCATTGTTATTACAAATCCCGCGTATTCGCGCATAAATCTTTTCGGCAGAGGCGGCTATGGCGAAGTTCTCGCAAGTCTCGGAATAACGGAAACAAAAGAACTTATGGACTTATCGGACAACACTGACAATATATCGCTGTTTTCCGCGTCGGGCGGCAGTATAGTACAGCTCATGCTGCCGGAGGCGGGCGAGGATAAAGTTCTCGCAGCTGTTGACGCGCTCAACGCGTCAGGCACGGTAAAATACGCCGAGCCGAATTACTTCTGTTACCTTGACTCAATACCGAACGACCCATATTATACGAGTAAAAACTCGGCAGAAAACTACCAATTCGCCATGATTGACGCAAAGACGGCTTGGAATATGGACATAAACTGCTCGGGCGTAACGGTTGCGGTGATTGACACTGGTATTTTCGCGGAGCATGAGGATTTAAAGGACAACATATGGACAAACCCCGACGAGATACCCGATAACGGAAAGGACGACGACGGCAACAATTACACGGACGACGTACACGGCTGGGATTTTACGGGAAACGGTGACAATATTCCCGACGACGGCTACAATCCCAACTACGGTATGCAGGGGCACGGCACGCATGTCTCGGGAATAATAAGCGCGGTAACGGGTAACGACAAAGGAATAGCGTCGCTCGCGGGAAACATGAATACAGGCAGTGCGAAGATAGTGCCGCTGAAGGTCTTTTATGACTCCGGCACCGGGAAAGCATCCAGCGTCGATATAATCGTGGATGCTATAAACTATGTAAAACAAATGAATATTCCAATCGCAAACTGTAGCTGGGGCAACAGCAAAGACGTCGTTTCAATCAGCGAGGCGATAAAATCATGTTCCGACACACTGTTTGTCGCGGCTGCCGGAAACGGAGACAGCAGCACAAATTATGTGGGAAGAAACCTTGACAATGTCGAGGTATATCCCGCAAAATACAAGATTGACAACGTTATATCCGTAGGCGCAAGCACCTCTGCAGATAAGCTTGCAGATTTCTCAAATTATGGCAATTTGGTGGATATTGCCGCGCCGGGAAATAATATATGGAGTACCGCCAATACCGACTTGAAAATTGACTCGTATAAATTCCTTTCCGGCACATCGCAGGCAACGCCGCTTGTCGCGAGTGCGGCGGCTGTGTTAAAGGGCAAATATCCGTCTCTTACACCTTCGGAAATCAAGGAATGTATTATAAACGGCGCGTCGTCCGTCACGTCGCTTACATATTCAAACCATCATATAAACGGAAACCGCAGGCTCAGCATAGGCGGAGCATTGAAATATGCGGAAGGCAACGTCTGCGAAATAACATGGAAGGGTGAAAACGGGAATATAATCAAAACGGACAAGGCATCTTACGGAGAAATACCAGAATACAACGGCTTGTACGAGAAAAAAATTCCCGATGGGTATTATGCGTATGTTCCCGCTTGGGAACCCGAGATTGCGGAAGTTGCCGGCGACGCCGAATACACTATGAAATACGTTTTAGCCGATATGCTCGATATGTCGGTGCGCCTTATCGGCGACGACGATACCGCGGTGCAAAAAGGCAATTCGCCGCAGCGTGTAACAGCTTATATCGACTTCCCCAACGCTGTCACAGGACTTGCGGAGAAGTATGCTCAGCAGATTGAGCCGTTCACGGTGATTTTGGCTTTATACGACGAAAACGGCGCGCTCGCAGGTATGGCAGAAAAGAACATCGGCGGCGACGATATGCTCGGTACCGTAACGCTTGGTGCGGATTTGAATAACGCCGTATATTCCGCAAGGATTTATATATGGAACAAAACAGGCTCCATGCTCCCCATAAGGAACGCTAAAGACGTCCTGTAGGAGGCATGGAGCCTTCTTTTTATTTTTCTTTCTTTTTCCCAAACGCGAATATTTTCATAAGCACGAACGTTACGGGTACGCCTATTACGGCGGCTATCGCGTAGGCTATTATCGGGCTGCCTCCGACAAAGCGGCTGTAAAGCCATACTATCACGGTCTGGATTATAAAATTCGGTATATATGATATGAAGAATTTTATAAATTTCACAACACCGAGCTTTTCCTTGAACGTGAGGAAACTGTTCAACAGGTACGATACCACGTTCGACGTTATATACCCCGGTATGAACGCGAGCGTCGCGTTCGGTATAAAGAGCGAATATATCGTAGAGAAAATCACGTTGCTCAATGTGTTTATTCCGCCGACTATCACGAACGACAAAAACTCGCGCGAGAAGAACATACTGAGTTTTGACGGCTTGTACTCGTTCCACGGGATAAGCTTGTCGCCCTTTATTATCATCGCCTTGTCCGCAATTTTGGCAAGCGGCGTGTCGGAAAGCGAGTCGGAGTAAAATTCCTCACAGTGCGTGTCTGGCATAACCTCGTTAAGACGCGTTACCTTTTCCGTGTCGTGACAGTTTTTGCCCGTGTACTTCCCCGTTTTCCTGTCCACGCGTGAGGCTATAAGGTATTTTATACCGAGACGGGCGCATATCGGCGCGAGCAGGAACTCGGGCGACGCGGAAATTATAACGTCGTCCGCCCGCTGTCTGCCCTTGTACCACGGTTTTATTTTGTGCTCATTTTTATCCCAGAAGTCCTCTATATCCGCGTCTACGTCGGGAATATGACGCAAAAAACGATACATTATTTCCTTTGCGCGCGTTTTTTCTATCGCGCCTATTACGTAAAGGAAAAATCCCAGCGCCATATACGGAACGGTGAGAAGTATCGACGGGTGCTTTTTCAGGCTGTAAAAGTAAAAATCCTTTGTGCTATCGCTGTCGTAAATCGTTTCGTCAAAATCGTATATATTCAAAAGCGTTCCTCCTTAATCGAGCAGCACGACCGCCATAGCCGAAATACCCTCGCCGCGTCCTTCAAATCCAAGCTTTTCGGTGGTGGTAGCTTTTACGCTCACCGCGTCAGCGTCAACGCCCAAATCCTCGGCAACGTTTGCGCGCATCTCGTCAATGTACGGCGACATCTTCGGTCGCTGAGCCACTATTGTAATATCGGCGTTCGCGACCTTGTAGCCCCTGTCTCCGACAATTTTTATTACCTCGCGCAACAATACGCGGCTCGACGCGCCCTTATATTTCGGGTCTGTGTCGGGGAAATGCTTGCCTATATCACCCATAGCAGCCGCACCGAGTATCGCGTCCGACAGCGCGTGGAGCGCAACGTCCGCGTCGCTGTGACCGAGCAGTCCTTTTTCATACGGTATCTTAACGCCGCATATTATACAGTCGCGTCCTTCGACAAGCTTGTGTACGTCGTAGCCCTGTCCTATTCTCATTCTATCTCTCCCCTGCCTCTTAAAATCTCCTCCGCGATAATCATGTCGATCGGAGTTGTAAGCTTTATATTGTCGTAGCTGCCTTCGCTTATTTTTACCCTTTTGCCGTAATGCTCCGCTATCATGCAGTCGTCGGTCGCATTGAAGTCCTCTTTTGCCGCCCTCTCGTGCATGGCGAGTATATCGGCGGTGTAAAACGCCTGTGGGGTCTGAATTAAATACGTGCTTTCACGGTCGGGCGTACCCGTGATGTACCCCTTTTCGTCGGCGGTTTTGAGCGTGTCCTTGCATTTCACGCCCACGGCTGCCGCGCCGAAGTGTATACAGTCCTCCAAAGCCGCGTTGATTTCCTTATCCGTCACAAGAGCGCGCGCGCCGTCATGGATAAGCACAATATCGCCCGTCGCTTTTTTTAGACCGTTATACACGGACTGCCTGCGCGTCTCGCCGCCTTCGGTTATACAGGCGACCTTTTTAAAGCCGCTGCCGCGCACTGTTTCACTGCACGCGTCAATATCGTCCGCGCCCGTTACGACCACTATTTCGTCTATATTTTTATTCCATTCAAACGCCGACAATGTGAAATGTATCACCTCGCGTCCGCCGATAGTGAGAAAGACCTTGTTCCGTTCCGCACCCATACGCGTACCCTTACCGCCGGCAACGATTACAGCCGTAATTTTCATATTATCCTCCAGTATTTTACCGCAACATAAATCAGCACATTTCCGATTAAGAAATGTGCCGAAAATCCCTATATTAGCGCCTCAACCGTATCGTTCATAATGCTCTCAATATCGCCCATATCGGCGACCTCCGAAAGCACAAGCTCGCTTACGACTATCTGTTTCGCGCTGCCGAGCGTCTTGCGCTCGCTTGTGGAAAGTCCTTTTGTTTTGTCACGGTACATAAGTTCCTTTACGACCGAAAGCACCTGGTATATATCGCCCGACTTTACCTTTACGAGGTTGTCGCGCTGACGCTTGTTCCAGTTGCTGTCGTCCTCAACGTCCGCGTCGCGGAACGACTGCAAAGCCTTCTTCGCCTCATTCTTGTCAATCACGGGGCGGATACCTATCCCCTCCGCGCTTTCAATGGGTATATTTGTCACCATGTTACCGATAGCAAAACGAACAACGTAATACTGACGCTTTACGCCGACAATTTCCATTTCTTTGATTTCTTCAACTGTGCCCGCGCCGTGCATAGGGTGCACGACCTTGTCGCCGACGAAATACATCCTTTTACCGCCTTTCAATATTAAGCCGAAATTTCCCTTGATTATATTATATCACCTTTTTCCAAAAAAGTCAATTTCGAGTTTATAAATTTTTCCAACAAAAAACCGCCCCGAATTTTCGGGACGGTTTTGTAGGAAGTGAGAGGTTTATGTTAAAATCTTGTCCATGTGTATACTCTTATCTTATCCGTTTCGGGATTGAAGTCCTTCGGCAAATCATATCCCACGGCGACATTTGTTTCGCCCATAGCGATCGTGTCGCCGAAGGTTTGTATCGTTTTAACGTCTACAAGCGCGTTGCTGCGATATATGGCAAACACAAATGTAACGTCGTCCTTGTAATTGAATTTTTTATTCAAATACAGCTTTTCTATTCTCGTTTTATCCTCGTTTACGCCGATATTTATTATCTCAAAAATATCGCGTGACAGAACTTCTATCTCCTGCGTTTTAACGGTTGTTCCCGAAGTAAGACGTATCTTTATTTTCTGCGCCTGTGCCGTCGCACTTACGGTAAGAAGTCCCTCGCCGTTTATTTTAATGGGGGCGTTATCGCCGGTTATTACCTTATCACTGCTGTCGAGGACTTCCCATTTAAGTCCTGCGGCGTCCTTTATCGGCAAGCCGTTATATGATACTGTCGCCGTTGCCTGGAGAGTATCTCCCGCGTATACGTGGTCACTCGCCACATCTAAGGTAAGCTCGTTTGCCGATACTGATGTTATTTTTATGTTGTCAACATATGTACCCGCCTGAACCTCCAACTTGCCGTAACCCTTATTGTTTCGCTGGTTGAGACCTGTAAATGTCTGCGGCGTTTCCGCAAGTGTTCCGTCATCGTTATACGTGTAAACATTGCACGACGCGTCTACTCCGGCGGAGTAAATCATCTCAAAATGATACCACTTATTTTTATCTATATTACCTATCAAAGTCGAGTACTTGCTGCCGCCGGTTTGCTGTGCAAAATTCGTACTGTTGAGAACAAAGCTTGAATTTTCCGTACCGTCTTCTCTTTTCAGCCTGAATCCACTGCCCTCCGCGTCAAGCTTAAAATCAAGCTCCGTAAGGATATATCCGTCTTTATTGCCAAACTGGAAAGTCGTCGCGGATGCTGTATGATACGCCGCCGAGCCGTCTGCGGAAACAGTATCTCTGTCAGCGGTGTCAACAGCCGTTTCACAAGCGTCAGTGAGATACACCGTTTCTGTGAGGCTGTCGGCTTTTGTTATATTAACCGGAATCGCGTTTGACACCTTTCCGCTTATACTTTCGGCGCGGACGTATATCTTCTGCGGAAGAACGCTCTCGTCCACGTCAAGATTACCGTTTACAAGTTTAATGTGCGTATTTCCGTTCACCTTTAAATTGTCGGCATTGTAAACCTTCCATACAACGTCGCCTTCCTCCAAGGTGACAAGACTCCCCTGCTTTGTCGCCGTAACCGTGTATGTGCCGCTTTCTCCTGCCTTTATTTCACCTGCGCCCGCGACGGTGATTACGTCAAACTTCTCATCGCCTGTGTCAACGGCTTTAACTGTAATCTCCTTTGTGCCGACAAGCTCCTGTTCGCCGAATGTCGCTTTTGCTTGAACCGTTACGGTCTGAGCCGTTGCGGTAATGTCAGCCACGAGCGCATTGCTGTTAAGCGAAACGCCGGTCGGGTTTCCGACAAGCGACCACTCCACGGGATATTTCGTAAACTCAACTTCGCCGCGTTTCATGGTATAATCAAGCGAAATATTCGTTCCCGCGTCCATCTCATCGTTTACGGCTGTTGTTGTAATCTCAATTGTATCGGGGTTTTCCTGAACGATAAGCACGTTATCGACCGTTACGTTTGTACCCTGCATATAGCTGAAATGTCTGTCGCTGGCATCGAGATTTCTGAAATCCATGCTTGACGTTTCCTTAACTTGAGTTCTATTACCGCTTTCCTCATATTTATAAAGTCTGCACGTCGGGTGATGATTATCATCACCGGTAACGCCTTCTATTTCCATAGCGTACCAAGCACCTACGGTAAAATCGCCGAGTTCTTGATAATCATTAGTTCCGCTGCCTGTCTTCGTCCGCAGTTTATCTCCGCTAAAGGAAATATCCGGACCTTGCGCGTTGCTGCTTGTGTCACTTCTGATATTCAGATTTCCTGCGTCCGTATCAAACTTAAAATCAAAGCTCAGCAAAAATTCTTTCGTCGAGTCAAATCCGGTTGTGTTGCCTTTAAGATTGAACACGTCGGCAGCTGTCCCTTCGATTTTCAGTGCCTTGCCGTCGGCAGTGGTTCTGCCTTCAGCCGTGCCGCTGTCAAATGTACTTTTAAGCGCCTCAACGTCATAATCCGCTTTCGTATAATCCGCCGAAACGGGCAGCGCCGCGGCGGAAACGACCATAGCCGCCGTTAATAAAATCGATAATAATTTCTTCATTCTCTCCGCCTCCTTTACTGCGCCTTAGTGTACGTAACGGTCTTGTTATCGTCGTCCTGCTGTACGCCGACGCCGATATAACTAAACACAATCGAGTGTACAAAAAACTCTCCGCCAATAACCGATGCGCCTTGTACCGTTTCGTTTGAATCATTCATATTGCCGTTCTTGTAAAGCTGGTTCTCGCCTTCTTTAATAGTGTAGTAATCACTGCCGACCGTTATTTTAAGCGTATGAACTCCATCAGCATCAGTCGTTATCTCATTCTGAATACCGAGCTTGTCAAGTATCGGCTTTGCCGGGCTGTATATTCCCGACGGAGTACCCTTGCGTGAACGGATATTATCCGCAAGGGTAAGCTTTTCACTACCTACATATGTGTCGTAGTAAACGTTCGTGTCTACTTCCTTCTCGATGAGTATTTTGCTCCAATCCACATCAAACGCTTTAATGAGCGCCTGCATCGGATTTACGTTCGAACTTACCGGCGCGTTAGCCGAAAGTCCGGGAGCGAGATGTGAAGGCATTACCTCTGTAAGTCCGTTCTCCGTGGGAGCGGCAACTGACGTGATCGTTACGCTCGCGGGCATCATACCGTCAATATCCATCTTCGCGGTAAGCTTAAAGTCGCCGGCGTTTCTTGTGGATTTTACGAAAATTCTGTTTGTGCCGTTTTCGGCGTATACGAAATTCTTGCGGATCGTCGACGTATCCGGCGTAAGACCCTGGAAGTACTTGGAAATCGTACCCTGAGAGTTCGGGAAACAGCCTGCGCCCGTACCGGAGTTATAGCCGCCCAGATACGTACCTTCGCCGGTGTATTCAAAGCTGATCTTATCATAGTTGAGTACACATACGTTGCCGTCCTTATCCACAACCTCAACATCGATATACGCTATATCCGAGCCGTCGGCGCGCCAGTCGCTTACGGTTTTGCCTTCATCGTCGGTCTTAACCGCCGTGTGCGGAGTAAGTCTGATTTCAACGGGATCTCCCGTGCGTACCTTTTTATCCGTCGCGTCCTTTATCTCATCGCCGTTTACGTCATACGCTTTCGCGACAACCGCGTCGCCCTGCGTAACGTCAATATTGTCAAACTGATAGATAAACGTGCTGTCAGCCGAGTCATCCGTGCCGATAAGAGTTTCCTTATCGCCGTCAACTCTGTAAAGCTCTACCTTTGAAACATCCTTTGAGCCGATTACATAAACGGTTTTTGTCTTCGGATCACGCTTCAATTTCTCTGTTGTGTAATCGTCATACCAAATTCTGTTACCATTCTTATCGGTTCCGAGATCAACCTCTTTTGTATTGAAATAGTTATATGTGTCGTCGCTCTCCTGCGGGTAGCTCCAGTGACCAACAATGTGTACCGCCGGAGTATCGGAGTGTGCGACACGCGTACCCTCGAACATTTCCTTTGTCTGTCTTACGGGGTCAACACGTCCCGAGGTACGGCAGTTTTCCGAAGCGGAATTACGTCCGTGCATGTTTGAATCTGACCATACCATCATCGCCTCCGCCGAGTACAGGCTCTGTCCCTGACCGGCGCGGTTTGAATAGTAGCCATTGTATTCGCGGATATTGCTTACGGTGATGCTTTCCTGCGTCTGATCGTGCGCGTCATAGCCATCCATCTTTGATGTACCGTGCAGCGCCTTATTTACATAATCATAGTCGGGCGGCGAATAATCGTCCCATACGCGCCTCGGCGATTCCTCGCGGGCGTATTCGGTTTCCATAATGGGTCCCGGTTTGCCGTTTGTCGTCATTGCGTTCTTCGCGTTTGACGCATAGTTGCCGTACATTGTTCCGGCATAGTTACCGTCGTAATTGATCTGATTTGCAAGCTGCGTTGAGCGCGCACCGATAAAGCGCATACCGTATGGGTCAATCGTGTTACGAAGTTCCGCCATCTCATTCGCGTGAGCCGCGCTTACCGGGCTGTTACCTGTCTCATAGAACAGTACGGAGGGGCTGTTTCTGAAATAAATCATTGCGTCACGCATAGCCTCGACACGCTGCGACCACGCTCTGCCCTCCGCGTCGCCTTCCTTGTCGCCCGCGGGACATACGACGATTACGCCGTAGCGGTCCGAGGAGCGAACCTCAGGCGGCTTGGGAGTAACGTGCATCCAACGGATGAAGTTTGCGTTGTTCTCCTTTAAGAGAGCCATATCGTAGTCCTGCAGCCAGTCGGGAGCCACTCCGATTACAGCCCATTCGTTTGTCGAACGCTGCGCGTAGCCTTTGAGCCATACCGGCTTGTCGTTTATAAGCACACCCTGCTGCGGGTCATAGCTTACCTTTCTGAAACCGGTGTCCTTCTTCTGAACGTCAACGACCTTGCCTGTAGAGTCCTTCAGAATGGTGTAAACCGTGTAAAGATACGGGTCTGTATCCGTCCACAGACGCAAGCCGTCCGCTGCATAGCTTGCCTTGATATGCGTAACGTCCGGTGTATTTACCTTCGTTATGCCGACCGGATTGTCTATATTCTTTTGATTGTATACGTTATCATCCGAAAGCGATTTGTCGGGATTTACGCTGCCTTCAACGGCTGTTTCGTAAACAACGCCCTTATCGGTTGCAGCCGCTACGTTTGTCTTTGCACTTTCAAACGTGTACGCGAGGTTGCCGTCATTGTCAACGACGTCTACCTGCAGCGTATATTCGCCCGCCGCACCGCTTTCGTTTCTTACCTCCGCGTCAACGTTGATCGTCGCCTTGCCCGTGCGGCAGTCCTCAAAATTATCGGCGTATATGTAGTTACCCGTCGTTTTGAGGTTGTTGTACAGCGGTAACGTCTGGTATACTCCGCCCGTCACGTGCAGATACGCGTCGTAAACAAGTCCCGCCTGCGTCTCGTTAAAGCTGCGGACGTTCCACTGATAGCCCGTGCCTATTTTACCCGAACCGTTTGAATCTCCGATACTTGTGGTAAAGTTATTCGGCGTGTAGCTCGACGCCCACGCGTCGCCCGGAACCGTTTCATACGCGAAACGCTTAGAGTTTCCACTCGTCGCGGAACAGTCGTTCGCAATAGCGATAAGCGCGGTTTCGCCTGATTTTACAAATTTCGTGATGTCAAAGCCCATAGGCGCGGTGCCCGCCTCGTAGTAGCCTACTTTTTGACCGTTTACCCATACATAAGCCGCCTGACGGATGCCTTCAAGCTCGAAGAACACCTTTCCGTCCGTCGGCAGTGTCGGCACGGTAAACGTCTTTCTGTACAGGAACACGCCCAGTCGTCCCATACCGCCGCCCGCGTCCTTTGTGTTGGACGTGAACGCATCCTCGCCGTTAATTCCGTGAGGAATTGAAACGGTATCCCACGAGCTGTCGTCGTAGCCGACTTCATAGAATTGTTTGCCGCCCGCGGCAACCGATTCCCATGCCGCTGTCGCGGATTTTCCCATTCCGTCTTCGGTCTCCTTGAATTTCCAGTCAAGGTTCATGTTGTACGTAACCGACGGGCTTTCCGGTTCGGTGTACGCCTCGCCGACGCCGTTGTCCGCTTTTGCGGCTAACGGCAGGGCTGTGAACATTGACGCAATCATAGCAAGAGTTATGATTGCAGAAACAATTTTTTTCATGCTTACTCTCTCCTCCTTGAAATTTTTATCCGCCTTGTACGTCCGCGGCGGATTATGCACCTTGCATAATTATTCTTTTGAATAATTACATATTTCTGTTATAATTATATCACGGTGCAAAAATCTTTTACATGATTATTCTTGCGAAATATATTGCAAATCTTGCTGTTATGTGTTATAATTGTGTAAAGGAGGCGGTAAATATGGCTAAGCTGTCTTTTCGGCGCAGACATTTCATGTACAGCTACAACAAGTTCCCGCCGCAAAATCTGACATTTCAGATACATCACTACTACGAGGTTCTGTATTTCGTAAGCGGCAGCGCGCGTTACATTATCGACGGCGTCGAATACGATGCCGACGCGGGCGACGTGTTTATCACAAAGCCGAACGAGCTGCACTCCATCGTGTTCACTGGCGACGAGATGTACGAGCGTCACTTTGTGCAGTTCGATTTAGAGTTTACGAATTTGCTTTCCGCGTCGCTGACGGAGAGAATAGCCACTGCCGCCGGTAAGCATAAGATAGCCGCCGGCGATGTGAAAAAATACGGCATAGACAAGCTGTTTACGAATATTCAAAGCTGTGTCGCGAACCGTCCGGCGGAGTATGAGATGCTTGTGCAGACGTACATATTGCAGATGGTCGCCGCGATATGTGAGTGTCTGAGCGTGACGCTGCAAACGCCCGCCGAAAACTCGTCAAAGACGCTGAAAATAAAGGGCTACATAAACAAAAACTTCACGCGTTCCCTCACGCTTGACGAAATCGCGGACGCGGTATTTTTCAACAAGTACTATATGTGTCATATCTTTAAGTCGGAAACGGGTATGACGATAAAGGAGTATATCGAGCTTTTACGGTTCATGTATGCGCGGAAATTGTACCAGGACGGTAAGAAAATGTCGGATATCGCCGCCCTGTGCGGGTACAGCGACTACTCTCTGTTCTACAAAAACTTTACAAAGTACAGCGGCGGCGTGTCTCCCAAGGACTTTTTCAGAAATAGCTTAAACTACACGACCCCCCCCCCATAAAAATATACGCAAAGAGCCGCTTTAACGCGGCTCTTCATTTTTTACTATTCATCGAGTTTCAGCACCGACATAAACGCCTCCTGCGGCACTTCAACGCTGCCGACCTGACGCATACGCTTTTTGCCTTCCTTCTGCTTTTCGAGCAGTTTCTTTTTACGCGTTATGTCGCCGCCGTAGCATTTTGCGAGCACGTCCTTGCGCATGGCGCGTACCGTCTCGCGCGCGATAATTTTTGAGCCTATCGCGGCTTGTATCGGCACCTCGAAAAGCTGGCGTGGTATCGCGTCCTTTAATTTTTCAGCCATTCTCCTGCCGCGGTTGTACGCCCTGTCCTTATGGACTATAAACGACAGCGCGTCCACCATTTCACCGTTCAGGAGTATGTCAAGCTTTACAAGGCTCGACTCGCGGTAGCCGCACAGCTCGTAGTCAAACGACGCGTAGCCTTTTGTGCGGGATTTTAGCGCGTCGAAAAAGTCGTATATTATCTCGTTCAGCGGCAACTCGTAAAATATCTCCGCGCGGCTCTCGTCCATGTACGTCATATCCTTGTATATGCCGCGCCGTTCCTGACAAAGCTCCATGACGTTGCCGACGTAGTCCTTCGGCACCATTATCGACGCCTTTACCATCGGTTCTTCCATGTACTCTATCTCGCCCGCAGGCGGCAGGTTCGCGGGGTTGTCCACCCATACCATTTCGCCGTCGGTTTTGTAGACCTTGTATATAACGCTCGGCGCGGTCGTCACGAGGTCGAGATTGTATTCACGTTCAAGACGTTCCTGTATTATCTCCATGTGCAGAAGTCCCAGAAAGCCGCATCTGAACCCAAATCCGAGCGCGACCGACGTTTCCGGCTCGAACATGAGAGCCGCATCGTTAAGCTGCAGCTTTGACAGCGCGTCCTTCAAGTCTTCGTACTGCGCGCCGTCGGCTGGGTAAATGCCGCAGTAAACCATCGGATTTACCTTTTTGTAGCCCGGCAGCGGTTCGGACGCGGGATTGTTTACGGTCGTAACTGTGTCGCCGACGCGTGTGTCCTGAATATTTTTAATGCTCGCCGCGATGTAGCCGACGTCGCCCGCGCACAGTTCCTTTGCGGGGATAAGACCGTTCGGGTGCATTATTCCGACCTCTACAACGTCAAATTCGGCGTTCGTAGCCATCATGCGTATTCTGTCGCCCGCGCGGAGCGAGCCTTCCTTGACGCGCACATATACGATTACGCCGCGGTAGCTGTCGTAGTAGCTGTCGAAAATAAGCGCTTTAAGCGGCGCGGACGCGTCGCCCGACGGCGCGGGTATCTTTTCGACTATTTCTTCAAGCACCTCGGCTACGTTCTGACCCGTTTTAGCCGACACTCTCGGCGCGTCCTCGGCGGGTATGCCGATTACGTCCTCGATTTCGCGTATAACCATGTCGGGGTTCGCCGAGGGCAGGTCGATTTTATTTATCACGGGTACGACTTCAAGGTCGTGGTCAATCGCGAGATACGTGTTCGCAAGCGTCTGCGCCTCTATTCCCTGCGACGCGTCCACGATAAGAATTGCGCCCTCGCACGCCGCGAGCGAGCGCGATACCTCGTAGTTAAAGTCCACGTGACCCGGGGTGTCGATGAGGTTAAGCGTGTATATGCCATCACCGCGCTTGTATTTGAGCGTTACGGCGTGCGCCTTTATCGTTATGCCGCGCTCGCGCTCAAGATCCATATTGTCCAAAAGCTGTTCTTCCATGTCGCGCTCGCTGACCTCGCCCGTAAGCTCCAGAAGTCGGTCGGCAAGCGTGGATTTGCCGTGGTCGATATGCGCTATTATGCAAAAATTTCTTATCTTTTCCTGTCTCTTATCCGGCATTTGTCCGTTCTCCAGTCTGTATTATTTAATCCTCGAAAAGCGCTTTCGCAAAATCCGCACTGTCAAATTCGCGCAGATCGTCTATACCCTCGCCCACGCCGATAAATTTGACGGGCAGCGATTGCTCCTTCGATATTGTTATCACTATGCCGCCCTTTGCCGTGCCGTCGAGTTTTGTGAGAATTATGCCCGTTATGTTCGCCGCCTCGGAGAACAGTTTCGCCTGACTTACGGCGTTCTGTCCCGTTGACGCGTCAAGCACAAGCAGCGTCTCCTTCGCGCAGCCGCCGAGTTCGCGCTCTATCACGCGGTTTATCTTTTCAAGTTCAGCCATGAGATTTTTCTTGTTATGCAAGCGTCCGGCGGTGTCGCATATAAGCAAATCCGCGCCGCGCGCCTTTGCCGCGCCGCACGCGTCAAACACAACAGCGGCGGGGTCGGTGCCTTCCGTGTTCTTTATTATATCCACGCCCGCGCGTTTCGCCCATATGTCAAGCTGGTCTATCGCGGCGGCCCGGAACGTGTCGGCGGCGGCGAGCATTACCTTCTTGCCCATACCGGCATAGTACGCGGCTATCTTGCCTATGCTCGTCGTCTTGCCCACGCCGTTTACGCCTATTATAAGCATTACCGACGGCTTTGTCGAAACATTGACGCTTGTGTCGCGCTCGGACAGTATCTCGCTTATAATGTCTTTAAGTTCTTCTTTCACAACGTTGCCGTCCGTTATGCGCTTGTACGTTACGCGGTCGCGCAGCTCGTCTATTATATACTCGGTCGTCTCAACGCCGATGTCAGCCATAATAAGCGCCTCTTCAAGGCTGTCGAACAAGTCCTCGTCAACCTTGACGAAGTTGCTGAACACGTTGTTGAACTGATCCGAAAGACTTTCGCGTGTTTTCGTAAGACCCTGTTTCAGCTTGTCAAAAAATCCCATGATTTACCGTTCCTTTCATGTATGTTGTCAGCTTGCCATTTCCTCGCTCACGTCGTCTATGTGCAACGACAAAAGCTTTGAAACGCCCTTTTCCTGCATCGTTACGCCGTACAGAATGTTAGCCGCCTCCATTGTGCCGCGGCGGTGCGTTATCACTATAAACTGCGTGCGTTCGGTGTAGTTTTTGAGGTATGTCGCGAAACGCGATACATTTACGTCGTCGAGCGCCGCGTCTATCTCGTCGAGTATGCAGAACGGCGCGGGCTTTACCCTAAGTATCGCGAACAGCAGCGCGATAGCGATAAACGACTTTTCGCCGCCGGAGTAGAGGTTCAAATTCTGCAAGCCCTTACCGGGCAGCTGTACCTCGATTTCTATACCGCTTTCAAGCATATCGTCCGGCTCGGACAGGTAAAGTCTGCCGCGTCCGCCGCCAAACAGCTCGCGGAACACCTCGCCGAAACTCTTGTTGATCTCCGCGAATTGCTTTTCAAAATGCTCGCGCATAAGTTCCTCCATCGAGGTTATTATGCCCGTGAGGTCTGACTTCGATTTTTCCAGATCCGCTTTCTGCTCCGACAGGAATTTAAAGCGTTCCTCGACGGCTATGTATTCCTCTATGGAGTCCACGTTTACGCTGCCGAGGGCTTTAATCGCGTTTTTAAGCTCGTTAAGCCGTGCCGCCGCCGCTTTCTCGTTCTCCACCTCGGTGCGGATTTCCTCCGCATCCGACACGGTAAGCTCGTAGTTGTCCCAAAGGCGCGATATAATGCTGTCGTTGTCGGTTTCAAGCTTTTCGGCGCGGTTTTCGAGACGCGTAAGCTCCTGCTGCAAATTCAAAAGCTTGTCCGTCAAATCCTTGTTGCTGCTCTGTATTTCCTTCAGCGTGTCGGTTATGGACTGTCTGCGTTTTTCCGTTTCGGCTATGTCCGCGCGGATTTCCTCCGACCTCGCTTTAAGCTCGTCCGAAAGAGCGTTCGCGTCGGCTATGGCTTTGTACAAATCGTCGTTCGATTTGTGTATGCGCGTAAGCTCGTCCTCTGCGGATTTTATCTGCGTCTCGGTTTCCTTTATCTCGTTTTCAGCCGCCTGCGCAGCGTTTTCTATCACGTTTATATCCTTTTGCAGCGCGCCCAGCGACATCATTTTTTCGGTCACGCTCTGCGCGTTTTCTTCGCTTTCAGCGTTTACGCGGTCGTACTCGTCGGTAAGCGTTTCCGTCTGTTCCTGCAGCGTGGCGGCTGCGTTTTCGAGCGACCGCACCTCGCCGAGCAGCGTTGCTATGCCGTCGGACGACTCCTTTAAACGTTCCTCTATGCTCAAAAGCTCAGTTTCGTAGCCCTGCTGTGTGCCGCCGCCCGCGTCGAGCGTTTCTTCGAGGTGAGCCTTGGTCGCCTCAAGGCGCAAAAGCTCGTCCTCGTACTCTCTCACAAGCGGCACGTAGGACGACATCTGATTGTCTATACGCCTTATATCCTCCTCTTTACCGCTTTTTTCCTCGTTAAGGGCGCGTATCTCGTTTGTGAGAGCGCGTATTTCGGCTGTGAGCGTCTTTATCTCCGACGCACGCGACAAAAATCCGCTTTGCTTGTTGACGCTGCCGCCCGAGATTGAGCCGCCCGCGTTCAGTATATCGCCCTCCAAGGTTACGGTCTTGAATTTATATCCGTACTCGCGGCTAAGCGCTATGGCATTATCAATGGTATCGGCGACAACGACGCGTCCGAGAAGATTTTTCATAACGCCGTCGTAGCGTCTGTCGTATTTTACAAGCTCGCTCGCGATACCGATTACGCCGCTGTGGTTCATGACTTCCTTTGCGTTGTCAAGTTCTCTGCCCTTTACCGAGCTTATCGGGAGGAATGTGGCTCTGCCACCGCCTGTGCGTCTTAGATATTCAATCGCCGCCTTTGCGTCCTCCTCATTCTCGACTACTATGTTCTGCATCGCTCCGCCGAGCGCGCTCTCTATCGCGGTCACGTACTTTTTATCCGTCTCGACAAGCCCCGATACCGTGCCGTATATCGCCGCACGCTTTAACGCGTCGGCTTTAAGTACGGCTTTTACGCTTTTCGCGTAGCCGGCGTAGTCGTTTTCCATACCTTCAAGGATTTTCTTCTTCGAGGTTTTTGCCTGACAGTCCGCGTTTTTTTGCGACAGCTTTTCGTTTATAGCGTCGTAATCGCGCTTTAGCGTTTCCATATTGCGCGTGTGCTTTTCGACCGTTGAGCGCATTTTTTCAAGCTTTACGCTTTTTTCCGCAATATCCTTTTCGCAGTCCTCTATGCTCTTTTTTGTATCGGACACGTTTTCCTTAAAGCTCTTTATTTCGTCCTCTATGACCTCGCGGCGTTCGATAAAGCTGCGGCGCAGCGTTTCCATACCGTCTATCTGCGCCCTCTTTGCCGCCACGTCGTTAAGCTTTTCAACAGCCTCGGCGCGCTTGCTTTCTATCTCGGCTGTCAGTTCGTCCTTTTTCATGCTCAAATCGGTCTGAACGCCCTGAACGCTGTCAAACTCTTTGAGTATATCCTGCGCCTCGGTTTCCTTCGCCCGGATTTCGGCTTTGTACTTTTCGATATTGGCGGCGCGTTCCGCGTTCTTGTCTTTGAGCGCTTTTATATCGTCCTGCACCCTGCCTATCATGCGGCTGTTGTTTTTTATGTTGTTTTCGGCTATGGCAATCTCGTTTTTCGCCGCCATTTCCGCGCTTTCGTTATCTCTTAAAAGCGCGTTCTTTTCGGCTATCAAGTCGTCGGCTGCGCGGCTTTCGTCGTAGAGCGCGGTGATTTTCTTTTCCGTCTCGCTTTCCGCGCTGCGCTGCGCGTCAAGTTCAGCCTTTACGCCCTCATACAGTTCTTTGGTTTCTGCGGCGCGGCGGTTGTTGTTTTCAATCGTTATAAGACTGAGATTTACGTCGAGACGCTTAAACTCGTCGTACAGTCCGAGATATTTACGCGCCTTTTCCGACTGCCTTTTTAGCGGTGCGCGCTGTGATTCGAGTTCAGCCGTTATGTCGCCTATTCGCACAAGGTTCTCGTCCACGCCGCGCAGCTTTCTTTCCGCGTCCTCGCGGCGGTACTTGTACTTCGACACACCCGCCGCCTCCTCAAAAAGGCTGCGCCTGTCCTCGGCTTTTGTGGAAAGTATCTGCGCGACGTTGCCCTGACCGATGATCGAATAGCCGTCGCGTCCGAGACCCGTATCCATAAAAAGTTCATGCACGTCTTTAAGGCGGCACGGAGCGCGGTTTATTTTGTACACGCTCTCGCCGCTGCGAAAAAGCTGACGCGTTACCACGACCTCGTCAAAATCTATGTCAAAAATACGCGAGCTGTTGTCAAGCACAAGGCTGACCTCCGCGTAATTTACCCGGTTTCTGTCCTCTGTTCCTGCGAAAATAACGTCCTGCATATTAGAACCTCTAAGCTGTTTCGCGCTCATTTCGCCTATTACCCAGCGTATCGCGTCGGAGATATTGCTCTTACCGCTGCCGTTGGGGCCTACGACCGCTGTCGAACCGTCCGTAAAGTCAAGCACGGTTTTATCCGCAAACGATTTAAAACCCTGCAGTTCAAGTCTTTTTAACAGCAATCGTATCTCACCTCTCTTTTTCTGAGTCTTTCGTCGGGAAGAATTTTTATATCCCTGCCCGTTTCTTTCTTAATCCGTATTATATTTCGTCTTTTGTTACCCACCGCTTTTGACATTTCGCGCGGGTTTACGTATATTACACCGTCTTTGCCGCCCATGGCGTCAAGAATAAGACCGTAATATATTTCGTTTTCGACAAGCTCGCCGAACGCGCTGTGTACAGGCCCCGCGACGACGCTTTCGCCGCTTTCGCTTATTTCGTCCGTTGACTGCAAGCCCACGCGGATAACCGTTATATCAGCCGCCTCAAACTTCAAAACAAGCTCGGCGCAAAGCTGTGCCGCCTCGTCGAGCGTTTCGGGCGTGTAGCTGCCGTCACGGTACATTTCTTCAAGCTTGGTGTCCTTTATCGTAAGCGTCGGGTATATGCGTACCATGTCGGGCTTTAACGCGATAATCGCGTCGGCGGTTTGCATTGATTTTGTTTTACTGTCTCCGGGAAGTCCGGTCATCATTTGCAAGCACAAAGCGAACGGGTATTCTCTGATCAACTTCACGGCGGCAGTCACGTCGGAGCTTTTGTGTCCCCGATTTGACTTTAAAAGCACCTCGTCGTCCATCGACTGCACGCCGAGTTCTATCGTTGTCACGCCGTATTTTTGAAGGTTGTCCAGTATTTCTTTGCTGATGTAGTCGGGGCGCGTCGAAAGACGTATGCCATTTATGCGTCCGTCTTTGACATACTCGTACGCCGCGCTTAAAAGCTCGGTCTGTTCCTCGATAGGTATACCCGTAAAGCTGCCGCCGAAAAAAGCGGTTTCGATATGCGCGTCCTTTTTCGGGAGCGTCGCGAGGTATTTTTCAATCGTTTCCCTTACGTCCGACGGAGTGACGTTCTTTTGCGAGCCGGTGATGCGTTTCTGGTTGCAGAACACGCAGTCGTAAGGGCAGCCGCGGTGCGGTACGAATATCGGTATGTTATATGTTTTCATGCTTTTTTGCCGAGGGAAACGTAGAGCTTGTGCGCGGCGTCCTGCTCCGCCTCTTTTTTGCTGTGACCCTTACCTCTTTCACGCGGCAGACCGTTTACGAGAACCTCTACATCGAATGTCTTGTCGTGATCCATACCGTTCTCGGCTATTGTGCGGTACGTCACCTTACCTACTCCGTCCTTCTGGAACACTTCCTGGAGCATGGTCTTATAGTCATTACTTCTGTGACCTGCGGCTGCGTCCTCGATTGAGTCGCGCATAAGATCGATTACCCATTTCCTCGCCGTTTCCATACCGCCGTCGAGATATATAGCCGCGATCAACGCCTCAAACGCGTCGGAAACAATCGAGTGGCGTTGTCTGCCGCCCGTCATTTCCTCGCCCCTGCCGAGATAAATAAGCTCGCTTAAATTTATCTGTTTAGATATTTCGTAAAGCGACTGTTCGCACACAAGCGATGCGCGGTATTTTGAAAGCTTGCCCTCGTTTACACCTTTAAGGCGTTTAAAAAGGTAATCGCTCACAATAACGCCGAGTACCGAGTCGCCGAGAAATTCAAGGCGTTCGTTGCTTTCCGTTCTCGTTTCGTTTGCGTACGAGCTGTGCGTAAGCGCCGTTTTAAGCAGTTTCGCGTTTTTAAATTTGTAGCCGATTTTAGTCTCAATCTCTTTCATAGTCAACCTCACCGAAAAAAGCAAGGAGCGGGAGCGCGCACGCTCCCTACTCCCGTATACATTGGTTTAACCTTCGTACTTCTTCAATACAACCGACGCGTTATGACCGCCGAAACCGAGAGAATTGGACATCGCAGCCTTGACCTCCTGCTCTCTGCCCTTATTCGGCACAATGTCGAGGTCGCAGTCGGGGTCGGGTGTTTCGTAATTTATTGTGGCGGGGATATAACCGTCCTTTATCGCGAGCGCGCATACTATCGTTTCAACGCCGCCGGCGGCTCCCAAAAGGTGACCCGTCATGGACTTTGTCGAGCTTACGGCAACGCTCTTTGCAGCGTCTCCGAACACCTTCTTTATCGCGTCCGTTTCAAAGTGGTCGTTGTACTTCGTGGACGTGCCGTGCGCGTTGATGTAAGTTATATCCTCGGGCGTAAGTCCCGCGTCCTTTATCGCGAGTTCCATCGCTTTCGCGCCGCCTTCGCCGCCCGGTACGGGGCTGGTGATATGGTAAGCGTCGTCGGTCGCGCCATAGCCCGCGAGTTCGGCGTATATCTTCGCGCCGCGCTTTTTCGCGTGTTCAAGCTCTTCAAGCACTACAAAGCCCGCGCCCTCGCTGAGTACAAAGCCGTCACGGTCAGCGTCAAACGGTCTTGACGCGTGACCGGGGTCGTCGTTACGCGTTGACATCGCCTTCATGTTGCAAAAGCCCGCGAACGCGAGACGCGTACAAGCCGCCTCGCAGCCGCCCGCGATTATAACGTCGTTCGCACCGTACTGTATGTGGCGGAACGCGTCGCCTATCGCGTTCGTACCGGACGCGCAGGCGGTTACTATGTTTTCGTTAATACCCTTCGCGCCGAATTTAATCGCAATCTGCGCCGGAGCGATATTGCCTATCATCATCGGGATAAAGAACGGGCTTATGCGTCCGGGTCCCTTTTCGGCAAGGTTTGTGTGCTGTTCCTCGAGAGTGCTTATGCCGCCTATGCCGCTGCCCGTGATAACGCCGACGCGCCACGCGTCCTCTTTCTCCATGTCAAGTCCGCTGTCCTTTACCGCCTCGCTTGCCGCGACCATTGCAAACTGCGTAAAACGATCCATTTTACGCGCTTCCTTTTTCTCGATAAACTCGGTGGGGTCGAAATTCTTGACCTCGCCCGCTATCTGTGTTTTAAGGTCGGACGCGTCGAACATGGTAACGGTGTCTATACCGTTTCTGCCCTCTCTTATGCCTTCCCAGAAGGATTTTACATCATTACCGATAGGCGTTACCGCACCCAGACCGGTTATAACTACTCTTCTCATAACTGCCTCCAGTATATATAAAAACTATGTTTTTTCTTCCTTTGACAAAAGCCGTGTATCCCCGCGCCCGAAGGCGCGGAGACATGCGCCTTTATAATTACGAATGGCTCTTGATATACTCAACAGCGTCGCCTACGGTGCTGATTTTTTCAGCCTCCTCATCCGGTATCTCAATGTCAAATGCCGTTTCAAGACCCATGATGAGTTCAACAACGTCAAGAGAATCCGCGCCCAAATCGTCTACGAACGATGACTCCATTGTAACCTCGTCCTCTTCAACGCTGAGCTGGTCTACAATGACCGCCTTTACCTTCTCAAATTCCTCCATTGATTTACTGCACCCCCTTTCGGTGAAATATTATTGGTTTGCTTTTTTATATGTGTAAGGCTCGTAGCCGTACATCCGTATTGTATTACATTACGAGTCCGCCGTCAACATTTATTACCTGACCCGTCACGTATGACGACATATCCGACGCAAGGAACGCCACAACGTCCGCTATCTGTTCCGTCTCGCCGAATTTCGCGAGAGGGATCGCGTCGAGGTATTTCTGCTTAACGTCGTCGGTCAGAACGTCGGTCATCGCGCTCCTTATAAATCCGGGCGCAACGGCGTTACAGCGTATGCCGCGCGAGGAAAGCTCCTTCGCGGTCGTTTTCGTAAGACCGATAAGTCCCGCCTTTGACGCGACGTAGTTCGCCTGTCCGGGGTTACCCATAACGCCGACTATTGACGCTATATTTACAATCGCGCCGCTGCGCTGTTTCATCATCGGTCTCGCGACCGCCTTAATGCAGTTGAACGCGCCTTTAAGATTTATGTCGAGTACGAGATCCCAGTCCTCCTCGGACATTCTTATCATAAGACCGTCGCGCGTGATACCGGCGTTGTTTACAAATATGTCTATTTTGCCGAATTTGTCGAGCGTGCCTTTTATGAGCGCGTCAACGTCGTCCTTATTTCTCACGTCGCCCTTTATCACTATGCTGTCCACGCCGAGAGCCTTGATTTCCTCGCACGTGTCGTCCGCATAGTCCGACTGCGGTATATCGTTTATTACGATGTTCGCGCCGTATGACGCAAGCTTTAACGCTATCGCCTTGCCTATGCCGCGTCCCGAGCCTGTTATTATCGCCGTCTTTCCCTTTAACATTTCCTTATCCTCCTTACGCGCTAAGTCCCGCGAGAGTTTTTTCGAGCGATGCCATGTCCTCGACGTTATACACTCGCGCATCCTTTGTAATCTTCCTTATAAAACCGCTTAAAGCCTTGCCCGGTCCGATCTCGACGAATGTGTCAACGCCGTCCGAAAGCATTCTGCGTATCGAGTCCTCCCACCTTACGGAGTTCGATACCTGCTTTATAAGCAGCGGCTTAATGTCATCCTTAGAGGGTACGTAGTCGGCTGTGACGTTTGTTATCACGGGTATGTTCATGTCGCGTACCTCTACGTTTTCAAGCTCCTTCGCAAGCTTTTCACCCGCGCCTATGAGCATCGAGCAGTGGAACGGCGCGCTTACGTCAAGCTTTAACGCTCTTTTTGCGCCCTTCGCCTTTGCGAGTTCGCAGCACTTTTCAACGGCGGCAATCTCTCCCGACACGACTATCTGACCGGGGCAGTTGAAGTTCGCGGGCGAGCATACGCCTATTTTCGACGCTTCCTCGCAGCAGTTTATAACTTCCCGCGTGTCGAGCGCGATTATCGCAGCCATTGCGCCCACGCCTACGGGTACTTCCTCCTGCATATATTTGCCGCGCTTTTTTACAAGACGCACGCCGTCGGCGTATTCCATAGAACCCGACGCTATGTGCGCCGTATATTCGCCGAGGCTCAGTCCCGCGACCACGTCGGGCTTTATGCCCTTTTCTTCAAGCACGCGCAGCGCGGCGACGCTCATCGTCACGATGGTGGGCTGCGTGTTTTCCGTTATCATCAGCGTTTCCTTGTCACCGTTCCATATCATGTCCTTTATGTCGAAACCGAGAGCCTCGCTCGCCTCGTCGAACGCCTTGTCCGCGACGGGGAAGTTTTCCGCAAGCTCCCTGCCCATTCCGACAGCCTGCGCTCCCTGTCCGGCAAATACAAATGCTAATTTACCCATTGTTTTCTTCTCCTATTTTAATTGGTTTGAAATATTGCTTAAAATTTCGTCTGTACCGTCAAAGTAACTCCTTATTATGTCCGCCGCAGGTTCGATTTTCGTTACCATAGCCGCTGACTGTCCCGCCATGAGCGAGCCTGTCTGAACATCACCCTCCTGAAACGCGCGTCTTAAACCGCCCACGCCGAGCTGCTCGATTTCCTCAAACGACGCGCCAGACTTTTCAAGTCTGTCGTACTCGCGCGTAAGCTTGTTTTTAAGCGCTCTTACGGGCGCGCCGGTCGTTCTGCCGGTAACTACCGCGTCGCGGTCTTTAGCCTTTATTATGGCTTGCTTGTAGTTGTCGTGAGCAATACATTCCTCCGCGCAGATAAAGCGCGTGCCTACCTGTATGCCGTCCGCGCCGAGAGCGAACGCCGCGACCGCGCCGCGTCTGTCGGCTATACCGCCTGCCGCTACAACGGGGATTTCAACCGCGTCGGCGACCTGCGGCACGAGTACCATTGTAGTAAGCTCGCCTATATGTCCGCCCGCCTCGGTGCCTTCGGCTATTACCGCGTCCGCGCCGTCCTTTTCCATTTTCTTCGCCATAGCCACGCTCGCGATTACCGGCATAATTTTTATACCCGCCGCCTTGAGGTCTGCCATGTACTTTCCGGGATTGCCCGCGCCGGTTATGACAACGTCGGGCTTTTCCTCGATTACCACGTTCATTACCTCGTCGGCGAACGGCGACATGAGCATCACGTTTACGCCGAAGGGTTTGTCGGTAAGAGTGCGCGCCTTTTTAATCTGTTCGCGCACAACGTCCGCAGGCGCGCCGCCGGCGGCTATTATGCCGATACCGCCGCCGTTCGATACCGCAGCGGCAAGCTCGGCTGTGGCGACCCATGCCATGCCGCCCTGTATTATCGGGTATTCTATGCCGAGCAGGTCTGTTAATCTTGTTTTCATGTTTATTCTCCCTTCGTTATGATTATTGAACGGGCGACCGCAAGGGTCGCCCCTACGGAGTTGTTTTGCGGACGAACACGGTTCGCCCCTATGGGGTTGTTGCATTTGGCGGGCGGATAATATCCGCCCCTACGACGTCACCATTCCAGAAGCGCCGCGCCCCAGGTGAGACCGCCGCCGAAACCGACAAGTATAAGCTTGTCGCCCTTTTTAATTCTGCCTTCCTCTACCGCCTGAGCGAGCGACGACGGTATGCACGACGCGGAGGTGTTGCCGTATTTTTCAAGGTTTAAGAACACCTTGTCCTCGGTTATGCCCATACGCTTTATCGCCGCGTCCACTATTCTGTAATTCGCCTGGTGCGGTATCACAAGCGCGACGTCGTCATATGTAAGACCCGCCTTTTCAAGCACTCTGCCGCTTGCGTCCGCCATAGCCTTTACCGCGAATTTCATAACGGTCTGACCCGCCATCCATATCGAGCTCTTATTATGGCTCACGCGCTTTTCCGTTTCCTCCGCGTCCTCTCTGTACGCAAGCTGCGTTATCGCGGTCGCGCCCGTGCCGTCCGCGCCTATATCGACGGCAATAATGCCCGTTTTCTCGCTTGCCGAAACGACAGCCGCTCCGGCCGCGTCGCCGAACAATATGCAGGTCGAGCGGTCGGCGTAATCGGTAGCCTTTGTGAGAACGTCCGCGCAAACAACGAGTACGTGCTTATACATTCCGTTTTCTATAAACTGCTTGGCTATCGTAAGTCCGGTTATAAATCCCGAACAAGCCGCGTTGTAGTCGAACGCCGCCGCGTTTACCGCGCCGAGAGCCGCCTGTACTACGCACGCTCCCGCCGGTGTGAAATAGTCGGGGGTAACCGAACCCAATATTATAAGGTCAAGTTCTTCAGCCGTAATTCCCGCGTTTTCAACAGCCTTTTTCGCGGCTTTTATCGCCATATCGGTCGTAAACTCATCGGGGGCGGAAACGTGTCTTTCCTTTATTCCCGTGCGGCGCGTTATCCATTCGTCGTTTGTGTCTACAATGCTCTCAAAATACGCGTTATCGTACACCTTTTCGGGAATGTATCTGCCCACGCCCGTTATTTTCGCATTACTCATCTGTTTCTTCCTCCATACTGTCTATATTATTTTTTATACTCTGTATAACGTCGGTGTCAACAAATTTTATCGCCTGCTTTATCGCCGAGAACACCGCCTTCGCGTCCGACGAGCCGTGACCCTTTATCACAGGTCGGCGCGTTCCCAAAAGCGGCGCGCCGCCGTATTCGCGGTAGTCCATTTTCTGTCTGAAATTCTTTATTCCGTTAAGTACGAACAACGCTCCTATCTTATGAAGAACGCCGGAGAATATTTCCTTTATGCCGTCGCTTACGACGTGACCCATACCTTCGATCGTTTTAAGTATCACGTTGCCGGTAAAGCCGTCCGTTACCATTACGTCAGCCGTACCCTCCATTATGTCTCTGCCCTCTATATTGCCGATGAAGTTGAGGTTCGACGCTTTCAAAACGGGGTAAGTTTCCTTGCAAAGCTCGTCGCCCTTGCCCTCCTCCTCGCCGTTCGATATAAGTCCAACGGTGGGGTTCTCTATGCCGAGTACGTTTTTCATGTATATGCTGCCCATAATGCCGAATTGAAGGAGATATTCCTTTTTGCATTTCGTGTTCGCGCCCGCGTCTATGAGCATTTTCGCGCCCTTTGCGCTCGGAAGGAGCGTCGCAAGCGCCGGACGGTGAATACCCCTTATGCGTCCGACTATCAGAAGTCCGGACGTTAAAAGCGCGCCCGTGCTGCCCATTGACAGCATCGCGTCGCCCTCGCCGCGCTTGAGCATATTCGCAGCCACTACGACCGACGCGTTCTTCTTTGTCTTTACTGCCTTTACGGGTTCTTCGGTATTCTCTATTACCTCGTCGGCGTTTACTATCTCTATTTTCGACCTGTCACACTTGTATTTTGCAAGCTCTTTTTCGACTACGTCACGCTTTCCCACAAGCACGATGTTGGTATTAAGCTCCGTCGTTGCCCGCGCGGCTGCCGCGACGGGCGCGGCGGGAGCGTGGTCGCCGCCCATGGCGTCAATTATAATTTTCATATATAATCCCCTTTGTCAGCAAGTTACTATAAGGCTGAATTTACCTCGGAACACCTCGTTCATGTTTGCCTTTATCACGACGCGCACGACGTACTCGTTTTCCTCGACGCGCATAACGTCCGATTTCGCGATTAGCCTTTCGCCGGAGTGTGCCTCGTGGCTGTACTTTACGTTCGCGACCTTCACAAGCGCGGCTTTCGCGTCTATTACGCTCAGCGCGAGATCCTCGGCAAACGCGTATATATACTGCCCCTTAACGATGTCCGTTCCTTCAAACGTCATCGACGAGTCGGTTTTAAGCACCGATATGCCGTCTCGGTAAAGATTTATGTCGAGAACCTCACCGGTGTTTTGCGCATTCATAACTTCTTCCGCAGCCGACTTTACGCGCTCGCGGTACTCCGCTATGCCGAGCTCCGCCCTGTCGAAACGTATGGTCGAAACGCTCACATGACACGCTTTCGCAAGTTCCTCATCCTTCCAGAACGGGTTTTGCTTTATCTGTTCGAGCAAAAAATCCTGACGCTGTTTTTTCAGCGCTGTTCTCGTCATTTTTGAGCGCTCCTTTCTGCGGTTTTACTGTTTTGACAATTATTATTGGTATCTGGTACTAAATCACTTTACAAAAATTATATAACACGCTCACCGCCAATGCAATATATATTTATGTTTTGGGAAAAACATTGTATAAATTGTAGGAAATATTGCGTTAAAGTTTGTACAAAATATGGTTATATTTACCTTTGATAATACAAAATATGGTGTCGATATTTGTCTTTACGACCTCATATCAACACCATATAGTATTTAATGCTCGCACGTGTATTCCTTATCCTCCGGCACGTCCTCGCCGTTGCGGCGGCGGTAGTCGTTTATCGCCGACTGTATAGCCTCCTCGGCGAGCACCGAGCAGTGTATCTTTTCCTTCGGGAGTCCGTCGAGAGCTTCCATAACGGCTTTGTTCGTAAGCTTTAACGCCTCGTCAACCGTCTTGCCCTTTACCATTTCGGTAGCCATCGAGCTTGTGGCGATCGCCGCGCCGCAGCCGAAGGTTTTGAATTTAACATCCTTTATGACGTTATCCTCTATCTTCATATACATTTTCATTATATCGCCGCACTTCGCGTTGCCGACCTGTCCGACGGCGTTCGCGTCGGGTATCTCGCCGACATTTCTCGGATTTGCGAAATGCTCCATTACCTTTTCACTGTACATTATAAAAACACCCTTTCTGTTATTCTACACCCTCGTAAAGCGGCGACATATCGCGCAGCTTTTGTATTATGGGCGGCAGCACGCTTACGACGTAATCAACGTCCTCCTCCGTCGTGTCCTCGCCGACGCTCAGCCTTAACGAGCCGTGCGCTATTTCGTGAGGAAGTCCTATCGCTATCAAAACGTGCGACGGGTCGAGCGAGCCCGACGCGCACGCGCTGCCCGACGAGGCGGCTATTCCGTTCATGTCGAGCATCATAAGAATTGACTCTCCCTCGACGTATTGGAACGAGAAATTCACGTTATTGCACATTCTTCTCTCGTCCTCGGGGCCGTTCAGACGGCAGTACGGGATATTATCGCGTATGCCCTTAATCAGCCTGTCGCGCATTTTTTTGCAGTGCGCGACGTTTTTGTCAAGGTCGGTAACGGCGATTTCGAGAGCCTTCGCAAGACCCGCTATACCGGCGAGATTTTCGGTCGCGGCTCTTTTGCCGCGCTCCTGTCCGCCGCCGTGGATAAGGTTGTCTATGCGTATGCCGTTCCGTATATACAGCATGCCCACGCCCTTCGGACCGTGGAACTTGTGCGCCGACAGCGACAGCATGTCCACGCCCAGATCCTTAACGTCTATCTTCATATGACCTATCGCCTGTACCGCGTCGGTGTGGAAAATAACCTTGTGCTTTTTCGCGACCTCGGCTATTTCCTTTATCGGCTCTATTGTGCCTATCTCGTTGTTCGCGGTCATTATCGTTATAAGGATTGTCGTGTCCTTGATCGCCGCCTCGACCTGCTCCGGCGTTACAAAGCCGTACTCGTCAACGTCGAGATACGTCACCTCGAAACCGTGTCTTTCAAGGTATTCGCACGTGTTTAAAATCGCGTGATGCTCTATCTTTGTCGTTATAATGTGGTTGCCCTTTTTGCGGTTAGCCATCGCCGCGCCCTTTACAGCCCAGTTGTCAGCCTCGCAGCCCGAACCCGTGAAATATATCTCGTTCACATTCGGGGCGTTTATGCTCTTCGCCACGCTCTCGCGCATTTTGTAAAGAGCCTGCTCCGCGTCTCTGCCGACCTTGTAAAACTTCGACGAGGCGTTGCCGTATATGTCAGTGTAATACGGAATCATCGCGTCCAACACTTCTTTTTTGAGCGAAGTCGTCGCGTTATTGTCCATATATACGGATTTTGTCAATTAAATCACCCTTTCCGATTGTATGTTAAAGCGCGTTTTGCGCCGTTTTGTTTGAACGATTGAATAACTGTTCATGTATTGTCTTATATATTTTACTACCTATTTCCCAGTTTGTCAATAGGTGTTATTCGTTTATTTTATACTTTTTCGGTATGGATTTACGCACCGCCGCACCGTCACGCTTTACTTTTCCCGAAATGTGTGATAAAATTACTGAAAATAATATATTTGGGAGAGATAACAATGGTCGGCGGCGTAATAGCTGAATTTAACATATTCCATAACGGTCACAAATACCTTGTCGACGCGGCGCGCAAGGAGGCGGACGCGGTGGTTGCAGTAATAAGCGGCTCGTTCGTTCAGCGCGGCGGCGCGGCTGCTGCGGATAAGTGGTCGCGCGCGAAAGCCGCGCTCATGTGCGGCGTTGACCTTGTGCTGGAGCTGCCCGTGTGTTACGCGCTCAACGCCGCGCCGCGTTTTGCCGAAGGCGGCGTCAACACGCTTGCAGCGCTCGGCGTAGTGGATACGCTATTTTTCGGCAGCGAGTGCGGCGACACGGAAGCGCTCGCGCACGCGGCGGATATTCTTGAAAACGAGAGCGCGGAAACGTCCGGTAAAATTAAAGCGTTTATGGCGGAGGGTATGAGTTACCCGTCGGCGGTGAGCAAAGCGTACGGCGGTAAAATACCCGACGGGCTGCTCGATAAGCCGAACAATATTCTCGCGCTCGAATATATAAGAGCCGTTACGCGGTCGGGGTGCGGCATGAACGTAAAGACGATTAAGCGCATTGGTACGGAGCATGACGGTGCGGATATAAAGGACGGTTTCGCGAGCGCGTCGGTGATACGTGATATGCTCGTGCGCGGTGAGGACGTTTCGGAACTTATCCCCTACCCGCCCTACATTATAGGTGAAACGCCTTATCTGCTGTCACAGTTGGACGGCGCGTTTGCGGCAAGACTGCGCTCTATGAGCGCGCGGGAAATGCGCGAAATAAGCGAGGTAAGCGAGGGTATCGAAAACAGAATACTCGCCGCCTCAATGGAAGAAAGTACATTTGACGCGATAGCCGAGAAAGTTAAAAGCAAGCGTTACACCATGAGCCGTATACGGCGCATACTTATCGCGTCGCTTATCGGGTTCACGAGGGATATTTACTCGCCTGCGCCCGAATATATACGCGTTCTCGGCATGAACAAAACGGGCGCGGCTCTGCTCAAAAAAGCGAAAAAAAACTGTCCCGTGCCGATTATCACAAAGACAGCCGATTTTGAGGGCGACAGTAAAATGCTGCGGCTCGATTTACGCGCCACCGATATACATGCGCTGTGCGCGCCCGTAAACAGACGCGGCGGCGCGGATTTTACACACTCGCCGGTTATTATGTAAGGAGGAAATTACATGAAAAAAATACTGTCATTTTTATGCGTACTGCTCACGGCGTTGACGCTGATTGCCGGATGCGGCGCGGACATAACGGTCGGCGATACGTCAAGTTCGCAGTCAGCCATTACCGACCCCGCGGAAATAGGCAAGCATGACGTGTCGCAAAGCGCGCTCAAAAAAGCGAAGGAACTTGTGGACAAGGACGGCATGTACGTCACTCCGGCGATGGTTGCGGCGTATATTGACACGTTTAACAAGCTGCCGCAGAATTTCATTACAAAAAAAGAGGCTCAGCAGCTCGGCTGGGACAGCAGCAAAAACCACGTTTCCGACGTTGCGCCGGGCAAGTCGATTGGCGGAGACAGGTTCGGCAATTACGAAAACAAGCTGCCCAAAGGGAATTACCGCGAATGTGATATTAACTACACCGGCGGCAAACGCGGCGCGGAGCGCATTATTTTTGACAACGACGGCGACGTGTACTACACAAACGACCATTACAACACATTCACACAGCTTTTTTAGGAGTGATATATTATGAAGATAAGTTATATAAGAAGAATTGACATTGACGGAGAGGAAATAAAGAGCGCAAATGATTTCCACGACGCGATAAGTGAAATAACGTCAATCGACGGCTACGGAAGAAATCTCGACGCGCTCTACGACGCGCTCACATCGTCTGCGGATTTAATCGTGATACATCACACGGATTTGCTCAAAAAAAATCTCGGCGCATATGCCGAGAAGATTTTTGAAGTGCTGGGTGACGCCTCAAAGGCAAACGACGCGCTCACTGTAATTTATATGTGATTACACGCCCGCAAAGTCGCGGCGGTATTGCAGCGGCTTTTGCGACGTATGCTTTTTAAACTGTACGATAAAGTTGCTCGCGTCCTGAAAACCGCACAGTGACGATATTTCGCCTACTGTGAGATTGGTGGTGCGAAGGTAAATTTTCGCGTTGTTTATGCGGCAGTTCGTGAGATAATTGTACGGCGTCGTACCCATAATGCGCTTGAATACGCGTATGAAATGGTATTTCGACAGCGGCACGTTTTCCGTAATGTCGTCAATCGCAATCGGCTCGCAGAAACGTTTATGTATCGTTTCCACGGCGGACTCCACATACATACTGTGCAGTCCGTTATTTTTTTCGCGCTCGTTCTCGTATCCGTTCTTAAATAGTATGCAGAAAAGATCATGAATTTCCGATGATGTGTTGAGAGCGTTCATCATTCCGTTTCCTTCAGCCTTTTTTATAATGCTTTCGGACTTCAGGATAATCGGCTGCTTGTCGTAAATCTTAACCGAGAAAATTCCGTTCGGGTAGAGCATATCAAAAAAGGCGGGTACACTCTCGCCGTTCATGTGAATCCAGACAAATTCCCACTCGCCGCCCGACGTAAAATATTTGTGATTTTTGTGGCAGTCAATGACGGCAGCGCAGCCCTCGCCGAGCTCGACGCGCTCTCCGTCGCTCACAATACGTCCGCAGCCTTTTACGGTATACATAAAAAGATAGCTGTCATGTTCTCTGCGGCTGACTTCATAATCGGGTTTGGCGTAAAAATGTCCTGCCTCCATTACGCAAAAAGGGAGCGCGCGAATATTCTGCGCCGGCGTCGCAGTAACCCACACAGACTCATCGCTGATGCTCTCGTTATATTTCCCCATTATTATCATCCTCTCTTATTTCATAATATTATACCACATTTGTATAAAAAAATCAATCAGTTAATATTTTATAGCAATTATACATGATACTCGTTGTCAAAACATGATATATCACGGTGTGTTCAATAAAAGAAATTTATATTATGTAAAATTTGCACGAAAAAAAGCACAATTTTGCGCGGACGGTCGGCAAGACGGCAGGAATGTTTGTATAATGTTTTTATGATTTATGTTTTCGTATTGCAACGAAAATTTAACTTGTCTGCCCGCGTGTTTGGGAGTATAATTATATTTGAAACGGAGATGTTATTATGAGCAAGCATGCGAGACTTATGAATTTTTTGTCGAACCTGCCCGATTTCGTTTTTGACTACATAGAAATTTCGTACAGCGGCGAAAGCATTAACACGCAAATCGGTTACAGCATTGATATAAAAACGTTTCTCGAATACCTCAAACAGTTCAAATTCAAGGACATTGAGCATCTCGAGGACTTTACTCTTGCGCACATGGAGCAGGTCACGCTCAGGGATTTAAACGCGTTCACGGCGTACCTAAAGGAATATGAGACGGACACGGTTACGATTGACGGCAGACACGTTAAGCGTGTGCGCAAAAACAGCGCGTACGGCATTAACCGCAAGCTTTCGGGTATACGCGGTCTGTTCGCGTACCTGTACAAAAACGACTTGATTTCGCAGAACGTGACGGACAAGCTTGATTTTAAGAAGATACATCAAAAGATGAAACGTCCGCTGACAACGCAGGAAACGATTGATTTGCTTGACGTTATTTACAACGGCGAGAAGTATTACGAGGGGCGCGACCTCACCGAGTACAACAACCGCAAGCTGCGTGACATCGCGCTGTTTACGGCGTACCTCGGCACGGGCTGCCGCGTCAGCGAACTTATAAACCTCGACGTGAAGGACGTGAGTTTTGATACCTCGTCGTTCGTCGTAACGCGTAAGGGCGGCGACGAGCAGGAAATATTTATGCCGGTGCAGGTGGAGAACGAGCTTTACAATTACATGCAGGAACGGGCTGAAAACAAGAACGCGAAGGACGACGCGCTGTTTTTGAGCCGTCTCGGCAAGCGCATGACGGCGCAGGGCGTGGAAAAGCTTTTAAAAAAATACTGCGCGACGGTCGGCATATACGACAGCGACAAGGCGCGTCCGCACGCTCTCAGGCGAACGTTCGCGTGTAATCTTATAGCCGACGGCGTGGATATAAAAATGGTAGCCGAGCTTATGGGGCATAAAAATATCGAGGTCACGCACCGCTACTACACGCAGTACGCCGTTGAAAAACGCAAAGAGGTCATGCGCGGATTTGATATTAAGGGAAAGAGGTAAAAAGCGTATCTTGCGATACGCTTTTCCTGATATATGATGTTTCTGCTACTGTGCCAGCGGTTTCATTCCCATGAGGCTGTCCCATACGAATACTCTCGCGTTCGCACCATGGGAGTAGGTTTTTGTTTCCCGTGCAGCAAATATTTCATTTTTTATATTAATATCCTTTATTGTTCCATTCATATAATTGGCAATGATTACTACCACGGACTGTTGATTATCAGTGTTGTTGCGAACAATCGATTGGCTATTTTCATAAATGACATTAAAATCAGTAGTTGGTCTGTCACTATTTGGAATTGAGAAGGAAATAGTGCCGCTAAATGTATAATTTCTAAAATTGTCGTTAATTCCCGCTACATTGGCGGTGTAATTTCCTGCAGGCAAATTAACATTATAGTGTGTATCTTTTGTCGCCCATATAGTTTTGATTATATTTCCGTTTTCCATTATTCTTAAATCATAATAGTGAGCATTATCTACGGGTTCCCACGAAAATACAGCATTATTTATATAATTATTATCTATGGCAACCTTTAATGTAGGTTTTGGAATTGTCGGTAAGGATAATTTCCAAATTTGAAATTTTTGTGCCGGAGTATCATTGCTTGTCCACATTTGAATATTTGCACCTTCCGCAGATGAATTGTCGGCTAAATCAAGTACACAATCTGTACATTTTGCTCTTAATTTGTAAGCTCCGCTTTTTCCATACACATACCATAACTGGGCGCTGTTACCGCTATAATCATTCATATGTACATTCGTACCTGCCTCTTTCCCAAAATTATGCACTTCCATACAACGCCCGTCTTTTACTGACGTTATTTTATATGAGTTGTCACTTTGTTTACTAAAATACCATATTTGATTTGCCTTTCCTGTTTCCGTTCTGCTTGTTATATTCCAGTCATTATCATATGTCAAATGTTTCCATGCTGCGGTATTAATTATATATGCGTAAAAGCTATCACCAAGATTTACAGGCTGCTCCTCTCCGTCCCAATTTCCGATATAAATATATCCCAAAAAGCGCAAACTGCTATCGTATGAGCCGTTTTTCGGTATAGTTACTCTACGCCAATTAACACCGCCGTAATTGGACTCTGAAATTGTAATGTTATTTCCGCTTATTGCCTCAACAACCGCTACGTGTCCAGTATTATTGTCATAATGATCCCAACAAGCTATTGCTCCCAATTTCGGTTCAGAGCCATATGAATAATACCCGTGTGATTTGTTATAACTATACCATTGTCCGGCATTTCCCGTACACAACGACGGTTTTGTCCCCAACAACTCATACGCTCTGCCCCAAGCATATGCCGTGCAGTTTGGCATACCGTATCCGCTTTGATAGAAAATATTATCTGAATAATAATGATAATCACTGCTGCTCGGAGCGCTTGTCCTCGGTGAAAAACTCGCAGCCTGCACGGTAAATCCGCCAAAGCACACAAATATAATTTCAAACAGCATTATCCACGATAAAATTCTTTTTTTCATAAAAGCACCTCCTGTTTTGACATCTACTGAATGTCAATATTATATGTATTATAGCATATAATAAAGCAAATGACAAGTACTAAATGTCAAAACGGAGGTGTTTATGTTTAAAAATAAGTCGGAAAACGGGAAATTAAATATCTGCGGTGAAAATGTTGCCAAATACAGACTTCTTATGCAGCCCAGAATGTCGCAGCGCGCACTCGCGGATAAACTGCAAATTTTGGGTATTGATGTTGATAAAAACGCAATACAGCGAATTGAATGCGGAAAGCGATTTGTTACAGATATTGAAATAGTCGCTTTGGCAAAAGCTTTGAATGTTGATATTCACAGTTTGCTGACAAATTGAAAAACGGCGCGGTAATCCGTGCCGTTTTCATATTGTTTTATTTCATCAAATATTCGTCTACCGCCGCCGCGACCTCTCTGCCCTCGCGTATCGCCCAGACAACGAGGCTCTGTCCTCTGCGGCAGTCGCCCGCCGCGAACACTCCTCTAAGACTCGTCTTGTGGTCGGTTTCCTTCGCGCTTATATTGCTCCTTGCGTCGGTTTCGAGCGTGAGCTGACGGAGTAAGTCCTGCTCGGGTCCCAAAAAGCCCATAGCGATAAGCACAAGCTCGCAGTCGCGCACCTGCTCCGTTCCCTTTACGGGCACGGGCGAACCCGTTGACCAGTCAACCTGCACGGTATGCACCGCCTTGACGCGTCCTTTTTCGTCGCCCTCGATTTTCGTTACCGTGGTGGTGTACTCGCGCGGGTCGTGACCGTAAAGCTCTATTGCCTCTTCCTGACCGTAATCCGTCTTTTTAACTCTGGGCCATTCGGGCCACGGATTGTTCGGAAGTCTGTCCTCCGACATTTCGGGCATGATTTCAAGCTGCGTAACGCTCTTGCAGCCGTGACGGATCGACGTGCCCACGCAGTCCGTACCAGTGTCGCCGCCGCCTATCACGATAACATTTTTACCCTCCGCGCTTATGTACTTTCTGTCCTCCAGATTGCTGTCCAAAAGGCTCTTTGTGTTGGCTTTCAAAAAGTCAACGGCGTAATGCACGCCCTTTAAGTCCGCGCCGGGGACGGTAAGCGGTCTCGGGTTTGCCGCGCCGGTGCAGAGCACTACCGCGTCAAATTCGTTTACAAGCTTTACAGCCGGATAGTTCTTGCCTATCTCGGAGTTTAAGCGGAACGTTACACCCTCTTTCTGCATGAGGTCTACGCGCCTTTGTACCACGGATTTGTCGAGTTTCATGTTCGGTATGCCGTACATCAGAAGTCCGCCGGCTCTGTCCTCGCGTTCAAACACCGTTACGCGGTGTCCCATTTGGTTGAGCATATCGGCAGCCGCAAGACCCGAAGGCCCGCTGCCGACTACCGCGACGCGCTTTTCCGTCGATTTCTCGGGTATGCGCGGCACGACCTTACCCTCGGCGAACATTGTGTCTATTATGTGGCACTCGATGTTTCTCACCGTTACCGCCGGATCGTGCATACCGAGCGTACACGAGCCTTCGCAAAGCGCGGGGCATACGCGTCCCGTAAATTCGGGGAAACTGCTCGTGAGCGACAAGCGTCTGTACGCCTCCTCGATATTGCCTTGGTACACGAGGTCGTTCCACTCGGGTATGAGGTTATTCAGCGGGCAGCCTATCGACGTGCGTCCGACCTGCACGCCCGCGTGGCAGAACGGTATGCCGCAGTCCATGCAGCGCGCCCCCTGCAGGCGCAGTTTCTCTATGTCAAAATGCGTGTGAAATTCATCCCAGTCATTTATTCTCTCCTTCGGAGGTCTGTCCGCCGGGAGCTGTCTTTCATATTCCAAAAATCCTGTCGGTTTTCCCATTGTAATCAGCCTCCTTCCTTACGCAACTTCTATCTTCTTGCCGGTCACGTTCTCGAACGCCATAAGCATCGCCGTGTCGCGGTCTGTACCCTTTGAAAGCTCGTCGTTAAGCACGGTTATGACCTTCTTGTAATCTCTCGGTATTACCTTTACGAAACGCTTTAATTCGCTCTCCCAGTTGTCGAGAATAAATTTCGCGGCATCGCTTTCGGTGTACTCGTAATGCTTTTCTATCATCGCGCGGAGCGTTTCCTCGTCCTTTTTGCCGAGTTTTTCAAGCAGCACAAGTTCCTTGTTGCAGTTCTTGTCAAGACTCTTGTTTTTGTCGTACACGTAAGCCGTACCGCCCGACATACCGGCTGCGAAGTTTCTGCCCGTCTCGCCTATCACTGCGACGCATCCGCCGGTCATGTACTCGCAGCCGTGGTCGCCTATACCCTCGACTACCGCCGTCATGCCGCTGTTGCGCACGCAGAAACGTTCGCCGGCTATGCCGCGTATGTACGCCTCGCCCTTTATCGCGCCGTAAAACGCGACGTTTCCGATAATTACGTTCTCGCTCGGATCAAACCGCGAGTCGGCGGGAGGTACGACTATAATTTTACCGCCCGACAAGCCCTTTCCGATGTAGTCGTTGCTGTCGCCCTCAAGCTTAAGCGTCACGCCCGACGCGAGGAACGCGCCGAAACTCTGTCCCGCGCTGCCGACAAAGTGCAGCTTTATGCTGTCGTCGGGAAGTCCTTCCTCGCCGTGAGCGCGCGTTATTTCGGACGACAGTATCGTTCCCGTAACGCGGTCGATATTCGTTATTTCAAGCTTAGCCTCAATCTTTTTACCGTCGTACACCGCGCCTCGGCATATACGCAGGAGCGTGTTCGCGTCAAGCGTTTTGCCGAGTTCGTGATCCTGGTCGAGATTGTGGTAACGCTCGAAGTCGTTGGAGCATATCTTCGGCTGGTACAGGAGCGACGACAAATCGACCTCCTTAGCCTTCCAGTTGTCCTCTATCTTCTTCTGGTTCAGTCTCTCGACGTGACCTATCATCTCGTTTACGGTCTTTACACCGATTTTCGCCATCCACTCTCTCAAATCCTGCGCGATAAAGCGCATGAAGTTCTCTACGTACTCCGGCTTACCCGCGAAACGCTTACGAAGTTTCGGGTTCTGCGTCGCGACGCCGACGGGACACGTGTCGAGGTTACATACCCTCATCATTACGCATCCTATCGCAATCAGCGGTCCCGTGGCAAAACCGAATTCCTCCGCGCCGAGCAGCGCGGCAACGGCTACGTCGCGCCCCGTAAGCAGCTTACCGTCCGTTTCTATAACGACCCTGTTGCGGAGATTGTTCATAAGGAGAGCCTGGTGCGTTTCGGCAACGCCGAGTTCCCACGGAAGTCCGGCGTGTCTTACGCTCGTTCTCGGAGCCGCGCCCGTGCCGCCGTCGTAGCCCGACACGAGTATTACGTCGGCGCGTCCCTTCGCAACGCCGACGGCGATCGTGCCTACGCCCGCCTCGGAGACAAGCTTTACAGTTACGCGAGCGTCACGGTTCGCGTTTTTGAGGTCGTGGATAAGCTGCGCCAAATCCTCTATCGAATATATATCGTGGTGCGGCGGGGGTGAGATAAGTCCCACGCCCGGCGTGGAGTGACGAGTTTTCGCTATCCACGGATAGACCTTCGCGCCCGGAAGGTGTCCGCCCTCGCCCGGCTTTGCGCCCTGCGCCATTTTTATCTGTATTTCCTTCGCGTTGTTCAGGTAGTTTATATGCACTCCGAATCTTCCCGACGCGACCTGTTTTATCGCGGAGCAGCGCAGGTCGCCGTTTTTGTCGGGGGTGAAACGTTCTCTGTCCTCGCCGCCCTCGCCGCTGTTCGACTTACCGCCGAGACGGTTCATCGCTATGGCGAGACACTCGTGCGCCTCTTTACTGATTGAGCCGTAGGACATTGCGCCCGTCTTAAAGCGTTTTACTATGCTCTCGACGCTCTCGACCTCGTCGATCGCGATAGGCTTGTCGATCGTGCTTATATCGAGCATACCGCGTATCGTGCATTGGTGCTGTCTGTGCGAGTCCATTTCGGCTGCGTATTCCTTGTACAGCTTGTAGTCGCCCGTGCGGCAGGCTCTCTGCAGCTTGTATATGCTTTCGGGGTTGAACATATGGTACTCGCCCTTTGCGCGCCACTTATGCTCGCCGCCCGTTTTGAGCGCCTTTTTGCCCGTCACCTTGTCGAACGCCTCTTTGTGGCGCAGCAAAGCCTCCTTCTGTATGTGGCCGAGACCTATGCCGCCTATACGCGTCGTGGTGCCGGTAAAATACTTTTCGACAACGCTTTCCGTAATGCCGAGCGCCTCGAATATCTGCGCGCCCTGATATGACTGGATCGTGGATATGCCCATTTTGGACATTACCTTTACTATGCCGTGGGTGCAAGCGTCGTTAAACCGCTTTACGCCCTCGTCGTACGATACGCTTATAAGTTTCTGCCCGCAAAGTTCCTCTATCGCCTCATACGCCATGTACGGGTTCACGCCGTTTACGCCGTAGCCTATGAGACACGCAAAATGATGCACCTCACGCGGCTCGCCCGTTTCGAGTACGATCGACGTTTTAATGCGCGTACCCCTGCGGATAAGGTGGTGGTGAAGTCCCGACGCGGCAAGCAGCGCGGGTATCGGGGCTTTGTCCTTGCTCACGCCCTTGTCGGACAGGATTATTATGTTGTAGCCGTTCTCTATCGCGATGTCGGCAGCCTCGAATATTGTTTCGAGCGCGGCCTCCATATCGTCCTCGCGGCGAGTGCTGAACAGCATCGGTATCGTTATCGACTTAAAGCCCTCGAGGTCTATCGCGCGGAGTTTTTGAAGTTCCTCGTTTGTGAGTATCGGGCTTAACGCTCTCACCTTGCGGCAGTTAAGTTCCGACGATGTGAGAAGGTTCTGCTCACATCCGAAAAGCGTGTAGGTGGACGTTACGATCTGCTCTCTTATCGCGTCGATAGGCGGGTTCGTTACCTGCGCGAAAAGCTGCTTGAAGTAGTTGTACAAAAGCTGCGGCTTTTCGGACAGCACCGCAAGCGGTATATCCGTACCCATCGCGCCTATCGGGTCGTCCGACTTTTCGACCATTTGACGCACGGTCGCGTTGATTTCCTCCCACGTGTAGCCGAACGCCTTTTGACGCGTCAAAAGCGGCAGTTCGTCCTCGCCGTTTTCGCGGTTCACGAACATATTTTCGAGCGCGATGAAGTTGCGGAGCATTAAGTCCTCGTTCATGCTGCCCTTGGTGGTCGCCTTCAAATTGTTTACAAGGTCGTGCCACGTGTCGCCTTTTTTGGACGTTTCGGCGGGCAGCTTGTCAAGCTCGGTAAGCGTCTGCTTTACCCACTTACCGTAGGGCTTGTGCTGCGCCTCGTATTTTTTGATTTCCTCGTCAGAAATAATTTTGCCTTCCTTTGTGTCTATAAGGAGCATCTTCGCGGGACGGAGTCTCTCCTTCTTTATGATTTTCGCGCTGTCAATGTCGGTTACGCCGACCTCGGACGAGAGTATTATCATATCGTCGTCCGTCAGGTAGTAACGCGCGGGACGAAGTCCGTTTCTGTCGAGCGTCGCGCCGACGTAGCGTCCGTCGGTAAACGCGACCGCAGCCGGCCCGTCCCACGGCTCGGTTATGCAGGAATGGTACTCGTAAAACGACCTCATATCCTTGTCCATTTCGGTGTTGTTCTCCCACGGTTCGGGTATCGTCATCATCACCGCGCGCGGAAGTGAAAATCCCGAGAGGTGGAGGAACTGAAGGTAGTTGTCGAGCATCGCGCTGTCCGAGCCGTCCTCGTTTATAACGGGCAGGATTTTATCCATTTCGCCCTCAAACTCCGGCGTCGCGAACATTCTTTCACGCGCCTTTACCCAGTTTACGTTGCCGCGTATGGTGTTTATCTCGCCGTTGTGGATTATGTATCTGTTCGGGTGCGCCCTTTCCCATGACGGGAACGTATTAGTCGAGAAACGCGAATGTACGAGCGCGATCGCCGTCTCCATGTCCGCGTCCTTTAAGTCGAGGTAAAACTCATTTACCTGGTCGGGCGTAAGCATGCCCTTGTACACGATCGTGCGCGATGAGAGCGACGCGAAATAGAAGTAACGGTCTGCGCCCGTTTTTCTTATGCGCTTTTCCGCGATTTTACCGATGATGTAGAGCTTTCTTTCAAAGTCCTCCTCGGTCATTTCGCTCGTTTCCTTGCCGATGAATATCTGCAATATATGCGGCTTTGCCTCACGCGCGGTCTTGCCGATGCACTCGCCGTAAACCGGCACTTCGCGCACGCCGAGCAGCTTTTGACCCTCGCCCTCGATTATTTCGGCAAGAGTTTTGACGCTTTCGCTCCTTGTGTCCGCGTCGGGCGACAAAAACAGCATACCCACGCCGTAATCGCCCTTTTCGGGAAGGTCGATGTCCTCGTTGCGGCACACCTTTTTAAAGAATGTGTGCGGAAGCTGTATGAGTATGCCCGCACCGTCGCCGGTGTCGGGCTCGCTGCCGACGCCGCCCCTGTGCGCGAGGTTCTTTAAAATCTGTATCGCCTGGTTTATTATCTTGTGAGAGGTCTTACCCTTGATGTTTGCGATAAAGCCGATGCCGCACGCGTCATGCTCAAACTGCGGGTCGTACATTCCCTGTTTTTCGGGCAGTCCGTTATACTCCATTTACCTCAATCCTTTCAAAAAATAAGGCGCTCCAACAAACACGTATATATGTGCTTATTGAAACGCCATTGTTTCATCATATCAATTATACCACCGTAATGCGATTATGTCTACTGAGATATTTTACAAAATTGCCTTGATTTTTTCCATGGCTTTTATGGTATTTTCCTTTGTCGAGAAC
>CANQIP010000006.1 GCA_947623955.1 uncultured Clostridia bacterium
ACGGCTCGATAGATCCGCTGCGCGACATCGAGACGATAAATTTAGAGCTTGTATTTTCCGACGCGGAGATAATCGACAGGCGCATAGAGCGCACGAAAAAGATGATGAAAGGCGACAAGTCGCTCGCGAAGGAACTCGCGCTGTTGGAACGCGTAAAGGCGGCGCTCGAGGACGGTAAGCCTGCAAGAAGTCTCGAATACGACGAGGACGAGGCGGCAATTATGAAGGAAATCTCGCTTATTTCCATGAAACCCGTTATCTACGCGGCGAACGTCGCGGAGGACGATTTCTCGAAGGGTATAGAAAACAACGAGTACGTGAACAAGGTAAAAACTCTTGCCGAGAGTGAAGGCTCGGAGGTTATGCCCGTGAGCGCAAGAATTGAAGAAGAAATCGCGCAGCTTGACGGCGACGAAAAGGCGATGTTCCTTGAAGAACTCGGCATGAACGAGTCGGGTCTCGACCGTCTCATAAAGGCGAGCTACACGCTTTTGGGTCTTATAAGCTACCTCACGGCGGGCGAGCCGGAGGTACGCGCGTGGACTATCACGAAAGGCACGAAAGCTCCGCAGGCTGCCGGTAAAATTCACACCGACTTCGAGCGCGGCTTTATACGCGCCGAGGTCGTACACTACAACGACCTCATGGCTTGCGGTTCAATGACAGCTGCGAAGGAAAAGGGACTTGTCCGCAGCGAGGGCAAGGAGTACGTCATGCAGGACGGCGATATTGTTCTGTTCAGATTTAACGTATGATAAATAAGTTCTGAAAGGAAACCTTGAATATGCCGAAAATAAGCATTATCGTTCCATGCCGCAACGAGGCGGAGGCGGCGCCGTATTTTTACGACGCAATCACAAAGCAGTCGGACATTATGCGCGAAAAATACGGAGTTGATTTTGAATATATTTTCGTTGACGACGGCTCAACGGACGACACTCTTTCCGTGGTAAAGGGGTACGCCGCGAAGGACGGACGCGTGAGATACGTGTCTTTTTCGCGTAATTTCGGCAAGGAGGCGGCTATGCTCGCGGGACTTGAGGCGGCACGCGGCGATTACGTGTCGGTCATGGACGCGGACTTGCAAGACCCGCCGGAGCTGCTTTGCGAAATGTACGAGGCTATTGTAAACGATGGCTATGACTGCGCAGCCGCGAGACGCGTCACGCGCAAGGGCGAGCCTAAGCTGCGCTCGTTTTTGTCGCGCCTTTTTTACTCGCTCATCGGTAAAATAGCGAACGCCGACATTGCGGACGGCGCGAGAGACTACCGTCTTATGACGCGTAAGGTCGTTGACGCGATAATCTCCATGAAGGAGTACAACAGATTTTCAAAGGGTATTTTCGGCTGGGTAGGCTTTAAAACAAAATGGATAGAATTTGAAAATGCGGAGCGCGTCGCGGGCGAGACGAAATGGTCGATGTGGAAACTGTTCCTCTACTCGGTGGACGGCATAACGTCATTTTCGACAATGCCGCTTGCCGTGGCGTCCGTTATAGGTATGCTCATGTGCGTTATCGCGTTCGTTATGATACTCGTCATAATCGCAAAAACCGTTATATGGGGAGACCCTGTCGCGGGCTATCCGTCGCTCGTTTGTATTATTTTCTTTGTCGCGGGAGTGCAGACGTTCTGTGTCGGCATAGTCGGACAGTACCTTGCCAAGACGTACATGGAAGTAAAAAATCGCCCCGCGTATATAATTAAGGAAGAAGGGGGCGCGGATAAGGAATGATTTTAAGTATTTTGCTGTCGGTTATTATTTTCGCCGCGCTCGCATGGTTTTTGCTGCGTCTCGCGGGCGAATCGGGCGTTACGCTGCCGCGCGGCAAGGCTGTGGATTTTCTGACCGCGTACAAGTACGGCTCGGACGATGACGAAAAAGACGGCAAATACACGCTGCTTAAAATATTCCTTTACGCCTTAGCGTTCCGAGTTATTGTATTTATACTCGGCTGGGCTGCGTCTGGTATTTTCAGCGAGGGCGGTGTGCCGTCGTTTCTCGATTACTGCGAAAAGTGGAATTTATGGGACGCGCCGCACTACCTCGATATAGCGCAGTACGGCTACTCGCACCATTTGGAGGACGGTCAGCATCTGTTTCTCGTATTCTTCCCGCTCTACCCGCTTGTCGTGAGAATATTCGCTATCGCGCTGCGTAACTATACCATTTCCGCGCTCGTCGTTTCGTTTCTTTCGTACAGCGCGGGCTGCGCGCTCATGTATAAGCTTGTAAGAATTGATTACAGCCGCGCCGTTGCAAGAAGGAGCGTTATATTCCTGTCGGTATCGCCGTTCGCGTTCTTTTTCGGCGGAGTTATGACCGAGGGACTGTTCTTCCTCATCGTCATAGCCACATTCCTCGCGATACGCAGGCATAACTGGCTCGGCGCGGGCGTACTCGGCGCGCTCGCGGCACTGACGCGCTCGGTCGGCGTGCTTATGATTATAGTCGCGGCGGTCGAGTGGGTACAATGCGAACGTCCGATTGCGCTTATACGCGGAAAAGATTTTAAAAAACTCGGCAAAAAATTTGTTTCGGCGCTGCCGCTGCTTATAATACCTGTAGGCACGCTCGTATATCTCTATATAAATTACCGCGTCGAGGGTAACGCGTTCGCGTTTATGGAGTACCAAAAGGAGCATTGGTCAATGCAGCTCCAATACTTCGGCAAGACCGTCAATATGCTTGTGTCGCGCGTGAATATGCAGGAGTCATGGTCGTTTATCGTGTGTATGTTTTTGAGCGATATTGTGTCAATCGTTATTACGGCTGTTTTAACGCTGCTCGCGGTGCGGCGCACAAGGAGCATGTATACATCCTTTATGCTCATGTACTTTTTCTTTAACGCCGCCGCGTCGTGGCCATTGAGCCTTAACCGCTATATGTCGTGCATATTTCCGGCGGCATGGGTGCTCGCCTCGCTTACTGAAAAACGAAAAAACGCGGTGGAGCTTATCACGGTATGCTCAGCCGCGCTGTTTGGGATTTTCCTCGCGGGGTATCTGACGGGGCATTCGATTATGTAAAGAAAAAGCGTCCTTTTGGACGCTTTTAACATTTTCCTTTGCTTTTGCATACCTCGCCGACGGGGCAAATATCGCATTTGGGGTTACGCGCCGTGCAGCAAGCCCGACCGTGCGCCACAAATCGGTGGCACGTCGCAAGCTGATACTCGCCTGGGATCAGCTTTTGAAGGTCGTATTCGACCTTTGTCGGGTCGTCGTTCGACGTGAGACCTATGCGTTTCGCGATACGCTTGCAGTGCGTGTCCACAACAACGGCGGGCTTGCCGAAAATGTCGCCGAGAACAAGGTTCGCGGTCTTTCTGCCCGTACCGGCAAGACTTGTGAGATCCTCCATAGTGTCAGGCACTTCACCGCCGTACACAGCCAGAATGCGGCGGCAGCACTCTATGATGTTACGCGCCTTGTTGCGGTAAAAGCCGCACGATTTAATATCGTCGCAAAGCTCGTCGTAATCGGCGTTCGCGAAGTCCTCGGCTGTTTTGTATTTTTTGAACAAGTCCTTCGTCACTATGTTGACGCGCGCGTCGGTGCACTGCGCCGAAAGCTGCGTCGCGATGAGCATTTGGAGTGGCGTGTCGTATTCGAGCGTGCATTTCACGTTCGGGTACGCCTTCTCGAGAAGAATTCGCGCTCGTTCCGCGCGTTCTTTTTTTGTCATGTCCGCCGCCTCCCTTTTGCGTTTCTGACATTATTCTATCATATTTCTCACATTTCGTCAATCTGTAAAGGGAAATTTGCGGGCGACTGCAAGGGTCGCCCGTATAACCCACTTATTCCTCCGCGCTCCACATCACGGTATTCGACTCATCCACGTAATTTACCGGCACGTCATGTCTTCTCACATCGACCGCCTCAACATCGTCAATCAAATACGTTCCGTCCGCCTGCGCAGCCATTCTGATAAGCACGTCTCTTTCGGCATAATCGTCGGAAATTTCCGCGTCCACATATATGTTGCCGTCGGTGTACATATTTATCGCCCGCACCGTTACAAGCTCCGCGCGCGGCTCGTAGAACAGCATATCGTTGTTGAATTGACTTTCCAAAAATTCCGCCGTGCCGCACGCACGCGCCGCCGCGTCACCGTTCGCAAACGCAGTGAAAAACCGTTCCGTAACGTCATAGCACGCCGTTGTCATATCTTCATAGTTATCGTAAATCGCGCGGCTTTCATAATCGTTTATCGCGGTCGGTTTCGTCCAATCGGTATTTACCGTCACGGTCATGGTACTTTCGTCAAACGTCACCGCACCCTTGTAGTACGTATCGTGCGCACCGTCGTTCCACTTCACGTTGTTTGTACCGCCTATGATATTAGCCACGGCGCGTATCGGCAAATACGCGCGTCCGTCGATAAGCGCGGGCGGCGTGAACGTGTAGCCGTCAGAATATTCCTTTGAGCCGAGCTGGCAGTATTCGGTTCTGCCCGCGGGCGATACCATTTCGATTATCGGCATATTCGCGTTCAGCCGTTCCGTCGCGCCGTACATGTACTTATCCGTTTCGGTTTTAACAAGTTCCTCGCCCCACGAATAGCTTGGGAAATCGACGCCGCCCGTTCTGTCGGCGTACTTCGACTTGTCAACGTCGTAATGAACCGTAAAGCCGAGCGACTCGAACGTTTCGCGCAGCGGCACGTAAAAGCTATCGTTGTGCGTCGCCTTTTGACTTGCGATGTGGATTATGTCGATGCCTTGACTTTTGCCGTCCGCAATCAGCGTGCCGTTTTTAATGTCAAGCCCGTCAATCGACGCGAACGCTATCGTCGCGAACGCTGCCGCCGCCGTGAGTGCGGCTGCCGCTGCGGCAGCAGTTCGGCGTGAAAACGCGCCCGCGCCCGCGCGCATTTTTATGAACCGCGCCTGTAATTGCCGCGCCGACGCACTCATGTGCGTTGTGTAAAATATTTTAAACATTGCGTGTATCCTCCTTTTATCTGTCGTTTGGGGTGCGGCATGAGCCTCCCTTGTTAAAGGGAGGGGGACCGCCGAAGGCGGTGGAGGGATTCAGTATAAAAATCAAAAAGGAATCCCCCAGTCACGCTACGCGTGACAGCCCCCTTTGACAAGGGGGGCCTTTCATATGAGCGTCCTCGACAGCCCGCCCGCACGCCCAAATTATCTACCCTTTTCCAACATATTCAAAATTGTCTCCATATAAATCCGCCGATGCGCGTCGTCCATGCCGTCAATCACAGCCATGTCGCACGCGACCTCGCACGCCTCGCTAATATTCGCGGTCAAAAGGTACGCGAACGGATTGAACCAGTGCGCCGCGTTCACAAACATCATGAACCACTTGATAAGTAGGTCACCGTGTCTGTAATGCGTAAGCTCGTGGCGGAACACCATTTCCTCCGCATCCGTGTCCATACCCCCGTCGGGTATGTACACGACGGGGAACAGCGTTCCGACAAGCATCGGCGACCGTGCGCCGTGCAAGATACGCACTCGTATTTTCCGCCGTATTCCGAGTTCCTTTTTCACGCGCTCAAAGCTTTCCCTTTTATCCAAATCTACGCTTGCGCGGCGTTTTCTTATAAGAAACACCGCGTAGCTTAAAACCGACGCCGCCGCGAACACGCACGCTCCGCCGAGCCACACATACGCGGCGAGGTCGTAAAGGCGCACGCTCCTTCCCCGCGGCAGCGCGACCTCGCGGTACTCCATCGGCGTGTCCTCTATCACTACCGTTTTTGGGTCAAAATCCGCGTTCGGCGCGGCAGCGTCCGATTGTACTTCATTCGGAACGTTTTGCGGCGCAAGACGCTCAAAACCCTGTCTCGGCACAAACCGCCAGAACGGCAAAAGCATCACGACAGCCGCGATTATCCATAAGTTCCGCTGCCACATCGCGGGAAATTTCCGCATCGCGAGTGGTTTTAGGGCGAGCAAAATAAGCGTCGCACATGCGCCCGCCGCGCTCAAAAGCAGCACCGTCTTAAAAATTTCAAACATACCCTTCTCCTGCTTAATCGTCCTTGCCGTCGATTATTTTTCGCAGATTTTCGATTTCGTCATGCGAAATTTCACGGCTTTCAAACAGCGACGCGACAAGATTGCCGACCGAGCCGTTATAAAGCTTTGACAAAAACGATTTCGTTTCGCTCATGCTGTAATCCTTCTTATCCAGCACCGCGTAGTATAAATTCGACTTGCCCTTTCTCTCGTATGACACGACTCCCTTTTCGCAAAGGCGGACAAGCAGGGTACCCACTGTGTTCCTCGTCCACTTGTTATCGGAGGAGAGCGATTTTAAAATTTCGCCGAGCGAAAGCGGAGCGTCCGTTTCCCACAGAATTTTCATCACCTCGTACTCCGATTCGGTAACGGTTTGTCTTGCCATAATATCACCTCCTGTTTTAAGACTACCACTGTGGTCATAATTTTATTATACGCCTACATTTGTGGTCTGTCAAGTATTTTGTCAAAATTTTTTCTCGTGCATATTGATGTATTGATTTTTGGGTGAAAATGAAATATAATATAGGTTAGGTTAAAAACGGAATGAATAAATAAGAAAGGATGATATTATGAACAAAAAATTTATCGCGTTTCTCGCGGCTTTGGCAATCGCCGCGTCGTGCACGCCGGCGTTCGCGCAGTACGAGCAGTACACGGGCGCGGAGGCGGACGGTATGACGCTCGGTCACTACACCGACGAGTTTAAGGCTGCCGACAGAGAAGAGACCGAAAAGCTATACGAGAGCCGCCCTAAGAACGAAAGACGGTTCGAGTACCTCACGCGCGGACTTGTTGCCGTTCCGGGCAGCGGCGGTATACTCGTAAGCTGGCGTTTCCTCGGCACAGACTCCGACAGTCTTTGCTACAACCTCTACAGAAACGGCGAAAAGCTGAATAACGAGCCGATAAACGCGTCGAGTTATTTTGACATTAACGCGCCGGAAGGCTCAAAATATGAGCTCAGAGAGGTCGTGGACGGTGCGGAGAACGGCGTTACGACGGAAACGACCGCGTGGGATAAAGACCATATAGCCTTCAAGATTGAGGATCGCGAGGGATATAACGTTGACGACGGAACGGTAGGCGATCTCGACGGGGATGGTGAGTTTGAGGTTATTCTCCGCCGTATCCCGAGTATGGACACGACTAAGGAACGCACGGCGTACCCACTTATCGAGGCGTATAAAACGGACGGTACGCATATGTGGACGATCGACATCGGCCCCAACGAAATCAATGAGCATGACATAAACATGATGGTCTATGATTTTAACGGCGACGGTAAATCCGAGGTCGTTATGCGCTCGTTCGAGGGTACTGTTGACGGCGCGGGCAACGAGATAGGCGACACGAACGGCGACGGTAAAACGGATTACACGAAAGACGCGAACAATCTCGCTATTTTCCAGGACAGACAGTATGTTGTTTCAACGCCCGAGTTCCTGTCGGTATACGACGGAGAGACGGGCGCGGAGCTTGACAGAACGGATTTGCTCCCCGTAAAAGAGCCGCTTTCGGAGTGGTCGTACAACTACACCGACACCGGCAGACTTACAAAACGCGCAAGCCATTACCTGTTCGGTCTCGCATACCTTGACGGGGTTACGCCGAGCGTCGTAATGGTGCGCGGCGCGTGGGATAATGTCCGCGCGGCGGCGTGGCACCTCGACGAGAACGGCAAGTTCGTCGTTGACTGGCAGTGCCTCACGCCGAACAAAGCCGACGACGACAGTATCTGGGGCGCGTGGAACCACAACATGACAGTAGCCGACGTTGACTTTGACGGTAAGGACGAGATTTTGTCGGGTCCCGCCGCGATAGACCACGACGGCACGCAGATGTACGCAACAAAGGCTTACGACAACGACGGTAAGGCGCAGAAGCTCCTTCACGGCGACGCGTTCGACGTTGCAAAGATGGATCCCGATTTTGACGGCTACCTCGTTTGGGCTTGTCACGAGAACCACCCGCTGATGGCGAACACCGATCTGCACGACGCACGTACCGGTCAGGTGGCGTGGGGCTACGGCAAGAACAAGGACACCGGCAGGAGCCGTGCGGGCGACATCGACCCGACTCACAAGGGCTACGAGGTATGGGCGTCAACGGCACAGAACCCGTCCACGTTTAAGGACGAGAGAATAACCGACAGCGTGTGGAACGAAATTTCGTTCAGAAATCCCGACGGCTCGGAGGCAACGGTAAATTGTCTGCCCGTAAACTTCAAGGTTTACTGGGACGGTGATTTGCTTAGCGAGTTCCTCGACGATGTTTCCGTTTCAAAGTGGAACTGGGAGGATAAGACGGTCGATATTCTCATGACTGCCGACGGCTGCGCGTCAAACAGCGGCACGAAAGCCGTACCGTGCGCCGCTGCGGATATTTTCGGCGACTGGCGCGATGAAATAATCTGGAAAACAAAGGATGAAAAGGAAATATGGATTTATTCGACAGCTATCCCCACGTCGTACAAAATCCCGACACTTATGCACGATTCCTTCTACAGAGCGTCGATCGCGATGCAGAACAATCACTACAACCAGCCCGCGAACGTTAGCTACTACCTCGGCGCGGAAACGACCGAAGTACCGGTATTCGAGGGCTACGTTATGAAGGACGGCGAAAAGCTTACAAATCCCGATTTGACGGGTACGCATCAGACGTACAAGATAACCGGCACGAATCCGGGCACGTTCAGCATGAAGCTGCTCGCCGACAGTCCGAACGCTATTGTCGGAAATGACATTGTTAAGATAGATCCCGAGGACGACAAGGTCGTGCCGACGATAATTGACGGCAGAACGCTTGTACCCGTACGCTTTATCGCGGAAAACCTTGGCATGACCGTTGACTGGAACGGCGACACACGCGAGGTCGGTTTTACGGGTAACGGCTACAGTGTAAAAATGACGCTCGACAAGGCGGAATACACTGTAAACGACAAGCCGTACACGCTCGACGTTCCCGCAGCCTCAATAAACGACAGGACGATGATACCGCTGCGCGCTATGGCTGAGGCGGTCGGTATGCAGGTCGAGTGGGACGGCGACAGAAAGCTCATCTACCTCGGCAAGCACGCGTTCTACGACAAGGACGAGTCCGACAGGTACGTGGAGGGTATGAAAACGGGTACGATCCCGACTCCCGCGCCCGAGGCAACGCCCGAGCCCACACCCGACCCGTCGCTTACGGCTGAGCATACGGAGTACACCGACGGCGACGGCAATACGTGGAACATATATGTTGACGAGGATTTTGAAAGCTACAGCGCGGGCGACGCCGCAGGCTGGGCAGGCACAAAGCCCGCCCCGCTTGACAGCATAGGCGTAATGAAAAGCGGCGGCAGTAATGTAATGGCAATATCAGGCTCGTCGAAGGGTAACAGAAACGCCGTGTACACAGCTCCGTTCGCGATGAAGGACAATGCGCTTATCGAATTTGACTGGATGCCCGGCGAGTGTACCGGCGGAACGTCGTACGGCGAAATCCGTCTCGCGGATGAAAGCGGTAAGGTGTTCCTCGGCATACGCACCGTTAAGGGTACGGGTCTTGAATACTCCACGGGCGGCTCAATCTCGAACGGCGGACTTGAAACCGAAGGCTGGAAGAGCGCGGGCGTGACGGCTCTTGACAAGGCTTGCCATGTGAGCGTCACAGCCGATTTCGCGGCGAAGAAGTGCGCGATTTCGCTTAACGGCAAGAAGGTCGGCGATATGGAATTCTTTAACGCCGAGAACTTCGGAGCGATAGAGGTTCTCGCGGTAAGACAGGAAAAGAACTTTGAATGGGCGACCGAAATCGACAATCTGAAAATCGGAATGCTTAAAAAACAGTAAAAATGCGACAAAACTCTTGCACTTTTGCGTGATACACTATATAATGTAGCATGAGTAATATTCAGAAAGGAATCACAAATATGGAAAAATACGAGAAGATGAAGTCGTTTGACCCCGAGGTTTACGCGGCTATCCAGGACGAAACAAATCGTCAGAACAATAAAATCGAGCTTATCGCGTCGGAAAACTTTGTTTCGGAGCGTATCATGGAGGCTAACGGCTCGCCGCTGACAAACAAGTACGCGGAGGGTTATCCCGGCAAGCGTTACTACGGCGGCTGCGAGTACGTTGATGTTGTGGAGACGCTCGCGATAGAGAGAGCGAAAAAGCTTTTCGGCGCGGGCTTTGCGAACGTGCAGGCGCACAGCGGCGCGCAGGCTAATATGGCTGTGTTCTTTGCTCTGCTTACGCCCGGCGACACGGTTCTTTCAATGAGTCTCGCGCACGGCGGTCATTTGAGCCACGGCTCGCCGGTAAATATGTCGGGTAAGTATTTTAACATTGTTCCCTACGGCGTTACCGAGGACACGAACACGATAGACTACGACGAGGTTCGTAAGCTTGCTCTGGAGCATAAGCCTAAGCTTATTCTCGCGGGCGCGAGCGCGTATCCGAGAGTTATCGACTTTGAGAAGTTCGCCGAAATCGCGAAGGAGGTCGGCGCGTACTTCATGGTCGACATGGCGCATATCGCGGGTCTTGTCGCGGCTGGCGAGCATCCCTCGCCGATGCCGTACGCGGACATTGTTACGACGACCACGCACAAGACGCTGCGCGGCCCGAGAGGCGGTCTTATCCTCACAAACGACGAGGAACTCGCGAAGAAAATCAACAAGGCTATATTCCCCGGTATTCAAGGCGGTCCCCTGATGCACACTATCGCGGCAAAGGCGGTATGCTTTAAGGAGGCTCTCGAACCGAGCTTTAAGGAGTACGCAAAACAGGTCGTAAAGAACGCGGCTGTACTCGCGAAAACGCTGCAGGACGAGGGATTTAAGCTTGTTTCGGGCGGTACGGACAACCACCTCATGCTTTTGGATCTCACCGACACCGGCGTTACCGGCAAGGATGCGGAGCATATGCTCGACGAGGTCGGTATTACCGTCAACAAGAACGCTATCCCGTTCGACACGAAAAGCCCGTTCATCACGAGTGGTCTCAGGATAGGCACTCCCGCGTCAACGTCGCGCGGCTTTAAGGAGGACGATATGGTCGAGATAGGTAAGCTTATCGCCATGACCATAAAGGATTTTGAGGGCACAAAGGACGAGGTACGAGCAAGAGTTAAGGCTCTTTGCGATAAATATCCGCTGTATAAATAATAAGCATACAAACACCGCACAGACTGATGTCCGTGCGGTGTTTTTGTTTGCAAAAAAACCGCCTTGATTTCTCAAAGCGGTTTCAGTGAAATCGGCATTTTGGCGGGTGTGCCCTTTCCCGCATTTCTTTTGACCCGAAGGTGCGTAGCAGCACAATCTCTACTTCAAAATGTCTATTTTATTGTATATATATTATACCACGTTTATTCTTTTTTGTAAAGAGCCATACGGGCAGATAATATCCGCCCCTATTGTGTGCCGCGCAAAGCCGGCACACAAAAAAGACCCGACACTTTCGTGTCGGGTTTTGGTGACTCGTGCGGGAATCGAACCCGCGTTGCCGGCGTGAGAGGCCGGAGTCTTAACCGCTTGACCAACGAGCCGTACAGCTTGTATATAATACCACAAAAAAACGGGGTTGTCAAGAGAAAAAAATCGGTTTTTGAAAAATTTTTCATACGCCGATTTTTCTCTTAAAACCGCTTTAAATCAAATCTCGACAAGCTCGTAATCGGTCGTGCCGAAGCCGAGCTTTGCCGCCGCCTCAATTGTGTGAGCGCCGTTTTTGCTCTCCACCCTTTCGAGAAAATGCGCCTGACCGGGATCGTCCTTCGCGGCATAAATCAAATCGAGACACGCCTTGTCTATCGCTATCGGGTCGTCGGACGCGAGTATGCCTATATCCTTCATGCACGGATCCTCCGCCACGGCGCAGCAGTCGCAGTCGACCGACAGATTTTTCATCACGTTTATATACACGATATTTCCGTTAAAATGCTTTGCAACGGCGCATGCCGCGTCCGCCATAGCCTCCAGAAACTCGTCCTGTCCGCATATCCACGCCTTGCTTAGATCTCCGCCGCCGTGAATAAGATTTTTACCCTTCGACGACGCGCAGCCTATCGCAAGCTGTTTGAGCGAGCCGCCGAAACCGCCCATCGGGTGACCCTTAAAATGCGCGAGCACAAGCATCGAGTCGTAATTCAAAAGATTTTTGCCGACTATATCCTTCTTCATTCTTGCGCCGTTCTCGACGGGTATCTCCGCATCGGGGCCCTCGGCATCCATTAAATCAAAGTCGAAATAATCCTCCCAGCCGTGCTTTTTGATGAGTTTTAAATGTTTCGGCGTGGTGTTTCTCGCGCCGTCGTAGGCGGTGTTGCACTCAACAGCGGTACCCTTTACAACGTCAACTATTCCCTTCCAGAAGTCGGGCTTTAGGAAATTTTGATTGCCCTCCTCGCCGGAGTGGATCTTCACGGCGACCTTGCCCGTAAGTTCCTTGCCGACCGCGTTGTACAGCCGTATAACCTCGTCAGGCGTTATATTTTTTGAAAAGTAAACCTTTGCGCTCATAATTATCTCCTTTCGCTTAACTTAATATCCGCAATATCTTCCATTATTATAACACGTCCGTCAGCCATTGTCACGCTTTTTTCGTATTCGTTTACGCGTTTTATCCGACCTTCGGCGGTCATGTACGCGCCGCCCGCCTTTTTGCCGTCCGGCACGAAATACGTTATTGCGGCGAACGGCTTTTCGCGTATATTTTCGGCGAGCAGCATGAGTTTTTCGTTTATGACTTCCTTTTCACTCTCCGAAAGCTCCGTTTTGCGGTCGGTGAGCCGCTGCATTTCGCTGACCTCGCCGTCAAAGCCCACAAGCGCCATAAACGGCGAGAACTGCGCCGCCCTGTCAACCATTGACATATGCGCGTGCTTTTTCGAGACGTGGTGCGGGAGGTTTATTATATCGTCGTATCTCACGCCTTATGACCTCCAATCTGCCTGTTGCGGTCTATGGCGGTGCCGCCCTCCTCCAAATTCATACCCTTTATAACGGCGTTTTTGCCGTACTTTTTCTTTATGTCCAACAGCGCGTGCTGCATATTTTTCTCTTTGATTTCGGCGCGTTTTTCCGCCTCGCGCCTTTTATCCTCCTCGCCGTAATCGGTGAAAAGGTCAAGCTGCTCGTACTCCTTCTTGGGCGGCAGACTGTCCTCGCTCACAACGCGCTCCGCGACAAGGTTCACGCGCCTTATGAGGAATTTTGGGTTGATTATCCTGTCGTAGAGTTCCATGACCGCGTCGGTGATAAGCCGCGTTGACGACGTTTTACAGCCGAGATTTACCGTGCCGTGCGCGTGTTTCGGCACTTTTCTGCCGTAGTGATCGGTCGTGACCTCGCCCTTGTACGCGCGGCGTTTTTCGTCGGTCGAGAGATTTTCAATGTCGTAGCCCACTGTCAGTACCATGCGGTCTGTCACGAGCCGCTTGTCCACCAAATCAAGCACGAGCAGATCAGCCATTTCACGCACGATGAGCCTTCCCTTTTCCGCGTCGTACGGGCAGTGAAATACCTGCCCCGAACCGACGGAGTGATTTTCGGGTTCGTACGCCCGCACGTCCTCGACGGTACACGGCTCCCAGCCCCACGCGTGGTCGATAAGAAGTTCCGCGTTCACGCCGAACAGCTTGTACAATAAGTCCTCGTTGTAAAATTCGTTCGACTTGCCTATTGAGCATCGCGCCACGTCGCCCATGGTGTACATACCGTTTTTTTCGAGTTTACGCGCGTAACCCCTGCCGACGCGCCAGAAATCGGTTATCGGTCGGTGTTCCCACAATATGCGGCGGTACGACATTTCGTCAAGTTCGGCGATCCTCACACCGTCGCTGTCGGGCTCGATATGCTTAGCCACAATGTCCATCGCGACCTTCGCGAGATAAAGATTTGTGCCGATACCCGCCGTGGCGGTTATGCCCGTGGCTTTAAGCACCTCGCGCACGACCTTTACCGTCAGGTCACGCGGCGACAGCGCGTACGTGCTTAAATAGGACGTGACGTCGATAAAAACCTCGTCCACCGAGTACACTATAATATCCTCCGGCGCGAAAAACCGCATATATATGCCGTATATGCGCTTGCTGTACTCCATGTAAAGCGACATACGCGGCACTGCAGTAATGTACGACACGGCAAGCGACGCGTCGTTTTTAAGCTCCGTATCGTCGAACGACTCGCCCTTAAATTCTCCGTCGGGCGCGGATTTAAGGCGTTTCGTGTTTACTTCTTTAACCTTTGACACGACCTCGAAAAGCCGCGCTCTGCCGGGTATGCCGTATGCTTTCAGCGACGGCGACACCGCGAGACATATCGTCTTTTCGGTGCGGCTCTCGTCCGCAACGACGAGGTTTGTTTTTAGCGGGTCAAGCCCGCGCTCGGCGCACTCCGCGGAGGCGTAGAACGATTTCAAATCTATCGCTATATATTTTCTTTCCATTGTCCCGCCCCCCGTCCGTGAATTACCAGAAGAGCAAATCGTTGCCGCGCAGCTTGTAAAGCGCCTCGGCAAAGAAGTAATCGCCGTATATTATCGGTATGTGCCTGCCGCGCTCACGCGGATACGCCTCCGTTCCCATTTGCAGAACCGAGTCGTTATCGTCGGTAAAGTCGCAGTATTTTTCAAGTGATTTAAGTATTTTAAGAGCCGCGTCAAGGTACATTTTCCTCTCGTGCTCTCCGACGTTGTTCGCTATCTCTATAAGTCCGCACGCGGCGCACGCTCCCGCCGTCGTGTCGATTATCGTCTCGTCCGGCGCGCGGAAGTCCGAGCGCGGCACGTAATCGGTAGCCGCAACAGCCGCGATAAAATAATGCGCGACCTTCTTCGCGGTATCGAGATATATTTGCTTACCGGTGCGGATATAGCTCAGAACGTAGCCGTAGACCGCCCAGCTTTGACCGCGCGACCATGACGAGCCCGTTTTGTAGCCCTGACCGCCGATACTCTCTATGACCTCGCCCGTTTTAAGGTCGAGATTTACGATATGGTTCACCGAGCCGTCGTCACGGATATGCGTTCTCAACAACGTGTCGGCGTGGTTTTCGGCGACGTAACGGTAACGCGGGTCGTCATGCTCCGCGCCCGACATGTACAAAAGCGGTATGTTCATCATACTGTCGATAATGACCCAGCCCTTGTTGTCGTCGCCGTTCCACGAGCGTATGAATTTTCCCTCCGCGTTGTAGCGCGCCATGAGCGTGTCAGCCGCGTATAAAACGCGCAGACGCGACTTTTTATTGCCCGTAATGCGGTAGTTCGCGCCACTCGACAAAAGCCACATAAATCCCACGTCGTGATGCAGCTTGTCGTACTCGTCAAACGCCGCGTCAAGCAGCTGCTCGGCTCTCTCAGCCGTTTCCATGTAACGCCCGTCGTGCGTGTCAACGTACATGAGCCACATAAGCCCCGCCCAGAAACCGTTCGTCCACCACGTGACGTCCTCCTTCGCCATATCGTTATGCACGCCGTTTACGGCAGTGTACGGTATTTTGTTTCTGCTGCGCTCGCTCACGGTTTTAAGCTTTTTGTCAAGCCTTTCCCACGTTTCGTTTACCCACGCTCTGTCTGTGTCGCTTAAATTATACATCATTTGTCCTCCTGTTTCGCCGCCAGCGCCGCGCCGATTATTCCCGCGTCGTTGTACAGCTTTGCTATTCTTATTTCCGTTTTCGGCATATGTTTGTTGTAGTCGTTCTTTTCGACATATTCGCGTATAGGCACAAGCAGCTCGTCGCCCTCGCGGCTTATGCCGCCGCCTATAACGAAAATCTCCGGCTGGAATACGTTTATCATATTGCACACGCCCACCGCGACGGAACGTATATACTGCTCCTTAACGAGCCTTGCCGCCTCGTCGCCCTTCTTCGCGCACTCGAACGCCGTTCTGCCGCTTACGTGTCCGCGCCGCCTTGCCCAGTCGTTTATGAGTGAGCGCGGGTATCTTTTGCGTGATTCCTCGGTCATGGCTTTAAGCGCCGTTACGGACGCGTACATTTCAAGACAGCCGCGTCTGCCGCAGCTGCACTTTTTGCCGCCCATGACTATCGTCGTGTGACCTATTTCCGCGCCCGCGCCATTAAAGCCACGGTATATCTTACCGTCCAGTATTATGCCGCCGCCCACGCCCGTGCCAAGCGTCATAAACACAAAGCTCGACGCGTTTTTACCCGTCGCGACGTACTCGCCGTAAGCCGCCGCGTTCGCATCGTTTTCGAGGTTTACGGGAAGGTCGATGTGCTTTTTCATCTCGGCGGCTATCGGCGCGTGATCCATTTTGAGGTTGTTCGCGTACACGACCATGCCCCGCGAATTATCGACCGTTCCCGGGCTGCCTATGCCTATCGCCCTGACCTCGCTCATGCTGTGACCGCTTTCACGCGTCACGCACCTTGCCAATGACGCCATATCGCGCACTATTTCCTCATAGCCGCGTTCTCGGCGCGTGGGCGCGCTGTCCTTTTTTATTATTTTCCCTCTGTCGTCCACAAGTCCGACGGCTATGTTCGTGCCGCCCAAATCAATTCCTATATACATTGTAAAACTCCTTACGCGGTTTATTCTTTCACATATCACGCGTTTGTATCATCGCGCCGTTTGTAGAGCAGGTCGTAGCCGAACTCCGTATCGAGCTCGTAGCCGTCCTCGATTATCTTCAAAAACTGACTGCTCTTTATAATGTCTATGTTATGGATTACCACCCACTTCGGCGGCGTTTCAAGCATAAACTCGTTTATTTCGCGTCCGAATTCGGGGTAATGACCCGCCCACGACTCCTGAAGTGTGAACAGCCTGAAACACGGCATTATATCCGACTCCAAGAACCACGCCGCCGAAACATCGTAGCCAAATACGCTGTCCCTGTCCTCCTCCGGTATGCGCGCCGAAAGCGCCTCCGCGCTGTAATGCACGTCGGTGTGAATATCGCGGTATATTTCGGGCGACTTCTGTCTTTGCAACTTGTCGGCGTAATGCGCCGCCGTAACGGTCATATTCGCGAAATATCCCGACATTGGGAACATCATCGCCACGCATAAAAGCACCGACCAGAACGTTATATGCCGCGTCGCGATGAAAAAGAACACCGCGCAGTAAAGCGATATGAGCGGTATGAGCGTCGTGTAGTAATGCGTGTACGCGAAGCCCATAAGCGCGGGTATAAGCGCGAACACCGATACGGTAGTTATGAGCGACGCCACTTTCGCGCCGAGCCTTTTCGCGAATACGAGCGATATTACCACGAGCGCGATTATCGGCAGCGTCCAGTTTAAAAGCACCGAAAGGAGCGAGGCCGTCTGTTCCGCGCCCTCGGCGGCGTAGAGGAAGTTAAACGTAAACGTCGCGAATATCATGTCGCCCAGAAGTCCCTTCGCCGCGAAAAATATACATATCGGCGCGGCGACCGCAGCCATGCCGCCTATCACCGCGGCAAGGTTTATAAACGCGCTCTTTACGCGTCCGCTTATAAATTCCGTCACGAGCGTCACAAGCACAACGCCGCCTATCATTACGCCGTTGTTTATGCGTATAAACGCGCAGACGGCGAAACACGCGCCGTAAATCGCCGAGTAAAGTGGCGGATGCGGCTCGTTTTCGGCTATCGCGAAATATTTTACCGCGAAATATATCGGTATTACGCACATGAGCATGCAGTATTCCTCGCTCAGATTGCCATCGCTTATCGTCGCGGCGAACGCGAGTACCGTCAAAACGACGCAAATTACGGAGCGTATCGTTTTCGTGAATATGCGGGCCGTCTTATACATAAATATTGCTGTGAGCGACAAAAATACGCACTGCACTATCAGCACTCCGCTTTTTCCGCCCGTGAGCGCGAAACCGAGCGCGTTTAAGTAAAACAGTATAGGACCCTTGTGGTCGAAATAGTCGCGGTACACGTTTCGTCCCTGCGCTATAGCCTTGCCCACTACCATGAAAATGCTCGAGTCGCCGTCGCAGTAATCGTTGTACAAAGGGCTGGTGGACGCCGACAGAAACAGCAGAAACGCCGTGCAGAACGCCGACAGCAAAATATATATTACAATCCGCTTTATGAGATATTTGCGGTAATCGCCGTCCTGAAGGCGCGTCGGGTCGGGCAGGCGGATAAACTTCTTTTTCCCGAGCTTGCCCGCCTCGCGTATTTTATCCATACTTATCTGATACGTTACCTCTTTTTTCGCCATACTTACACCTCCGGCAGTATATCATATAAATAATACCACGCGCCGCCGCCATATTCAATTTACGGCATATTACATTTTTCTAAAAATAACTTAACATAGGAACACGGAGCATTTATTTTTTGTTGTAAATTACGGAATTATATGGTACAATATTCTTAATGGTATGAATGTTTGCCGGTAAGGAGGTAAATATGGCTGAAATACGGAATTTTAAATGTCCCTGCTGCGGCGCGCCGCTTGTGTTCGACGGCGTTTCGCAGACGCTCGACTGTTCCTCGTGTGGGAACAAGTTCGAGGTCGAGACGCTGAGACAGCTTGAGCAGGGAGCGAACGACGCGGCGAAGGAGTCAAAATTTGACTGGACGCATTACGAGCCGCGAAACTATGAACCCGAGGGAGAAATCGACCTCGCATCGTATTCCTGTCCGTCGTGCGGCGCGGAAATAGCGGGCGACGACAACCTCGGCGCGACGATATGCCCCTACTGCGGCAACTCCACGATAGTAAAGCGCAATTTTGAGGGCACGCTCCGTCCCGACTATATTATCCCGTTCAAGACGGATAAGGACGGCGCGATGCGTGCGTTTGAAAACGCGTGCGCAAACGCCCCGTTTCTGCCGAAGGAATTTAAGGATAAACGCGTTGTTGAGAAAATGACGGGCGTGTACGTGCCGTACTGGATGTTCGACTGCGACTGCGATATAAGCGCGGTATACGCCGCGACACGCGTTTCGGCATGGTCGGACGGTCGGTTCGATTACGTGAAAACCGATTTCTACAAGCTTATCCGCGCAGGCAGCGTGGGGTTTGCCAATATCCCCGTGGACGCGTCGTCAAAGACGGACAACCGCTACATGGAGGGCGTTGAGCCGTTCGATTACAGCGCGGCTGTGGATTTTAACGCGGGATATTTGTCGGGCTGTCTTGCCGACAGGTACGACGTGAGCGCGGACGACAGCATAGAGCGCGCGAACGAGAGAGTAAAAAATACCGCCGCGGAGGTACTCGGCTCGACCGCCATGGGCTACGCCACGGTAATTCCCGAAAATTCAAGCATAAGCTTTTCGGGCGGTAAAATACGGTATTCGCTGCTCCCCGTGTGGATGCTGAATATCAAATACATGGACAAAATGTACAAGTACGTCATAAACGGTCAGACGGGCAAGGTGTCGGGCGAATTCCCGACGAGCAAGGCTAAAAAAGTCCGCTTTTTCGCGGCTGTGTTCGGTGCGGTGTTTGCCGCGTGCGCGGCGTGCGTCCTGGCGTTCACGCATTTGATGTAAGGAGGGACGCTGTGATGAAGAAAAGAATTTTTACGTTCCTCGCGGTCATATTCACGTTGACCGCCTTTGCGCCGTTTACATCGTTCGCCTACAACACGCCCGTCACGGACGAGGTCGGCTATCTTACGCAGGACGAAGTAAACGCGCTTAACTCGTACCTCGAACAAGTGCGGAATGAATATGGCATGGATGTGGTCGTGTACATAGAGCAGTCGGCGGGTAGCAACAACGTGCTTTTGCGTGCGGACGACATATACGATTACCGCGGCTATGGCGCAGGTGAAAACCGCGACGGCATAATGATGTACATAAGCATGTACCCGCGCAAATACACGTTTTCGACGTGCGGCGAGGGTATACGCGTTTTTAACGACGCGGCGATAGAGCGTCTTACAGAGGTTGCGGGCGAGTACATGCGTGCGGGCGACTATTACGACGCGGTCGCGGCGTATGCCGAAGAGTCTTACAATATGCTCACGGCTGCGGCAAACGGCGAGGTGTACGGCGAAGGTGCGGCTGACGATTATACAAAGCCCGTCGCGTGGGGACTTGCGGGAATTATACCGCTTATAGTGGCAACGCTCACAACACGCGCGCGGAGCAGAGGAATGAACACGGCGCAGTACAACAATTCGGCTGCCGGTTACGTAAAAGGCGGTCTTAACCTCACGACCTCGAACGACCTCTTTCTGTACAGTTCGATAACGCGCACGCCGCGTATGCAAAACACCGCGAATTCCGGCGGCAGTACCACGCATATGTCGTCAAGCGGCGAAATGCACGGCGGTGGCGGCGGTGGCAGCTACTAAGAAATTGATCCGCAGCGCGGATTAAAATAAATATTAAATTTACGGAGGGACTAATATGAAAAAAACGAACAAGGTAATAGCCGTTCTGGCTGCAATGATTATGGTATTGGCTCTTGTCGCGGGCTGCGGCAATAACGCGGGCGGCAACAACGCGGCGGACGAGCCGAAGGTCGAGTCCGTTGTGGGAAAGTGGACGGTTGTGTCCGGCACGCTTCAAAGCGAGGAGTTTGATCCCAAAACTCTCGGCTTCGCTGTAGCGATGGAATTTAAGGACGACGGTTCATTCAATTTAGTCTTGACAAGTTCCATGTTCCCCGATGCAGCCGAGGAGAGTGCCTCCGGCACATGGACGCAGGACGGTGAAAATGTTACCATTACCGCAAACGACGAGTCTCTGGACGGAAAGCTTGAGGACGGAAAGCTTACATTTTCGGACGGCGACAGAAGCATGGTACTCGAAAGGGAATAAACGAACTAAAAAGGAGATAAGACTATGGGACTTTTAAAAGCCGGAGTCGGCGCGCTCACGGGCGTACTCGCCGATTCATGGAGAGATTATTTCTACTGCGAGGCGCTTGACGCCGACACTCTCGCGGTAAAGGGAGCAAAGCGCGAGGGTAAGCGCAGTTCAAACAAGCACGGCGACGACAATATTATATCGAACGGCTCAATCGTCGCGGTAAACGACGGTCAGTGCATGGTTATCGTAGACCAGGGCAAGGTCGTCGAGGTATGCGCCGAGCCGGGCGAATTTGTGTACGACACATCGACCGATCCGAGCCTGTTCTACGGCAATCTGAAGGAAACGATTAAAGCCACCTTTGAGCAGCTCGGCAAGCGTTTCACGTTCGGCGGCGAGCCGGCGAAGGATCAGAGGGTGTACTACTTCAACACAAAGGAAATCGTCGGCAACAAGTACGGCACGCCCAGCCCCGTGCCGTTCCGCGTCGTTGACAAGAACATAGGTCTGGACGTGGATATAGCCATTCGCTGCCACGGCGAGTATTCGTACAAGCTTACCGACCCGATTTTGTTCTACACGAACGTGTGCGGCAACATATCGGACGCGTACAAGCGCGACGCGATTGACAGTCAGCTTAAAACGGAACTGCTCACCGCACTGCAGCCCGCGTTCGCGAAAATTTCCGAGATGGGCGTGCGATACAGCGCGCTGCCGGCTCACACAACGAAAATTTCACAGGCGCTCAACGAGATACTCAGTAAGGAGTGGCGCGAGAGACGCGGTATAGAAATCGTCGTATTCGGAATATCGAGCGTAAACGCCTCCGAAGAGGACGAGAAGATGATCAAGGAAATTCAGCGCAACGCCGCTTTGCGCGACCCGAACATGGCTGCCGCGCACCTTACGGGCGCGCAGGCACAGGCTATGCAGGACGCCGCGAAGAATGAGGGCGGTATGGGCGCCATGGGCGGATTTTTCGGCATGAACATGGCAAACAACGCCGCCGGCAATCAAGCCGCGAACCTGTTCGCGATGGGACAGCAGCAACAGCAGTCCGCGCCCGCGGCGGGCGGCTGGAAGTGTGAATGCGGCACGGAAAACACCGGCAAATTCTGCTCCAACTGCGGCAAACCGCAGCCTACCTCGTGGAAATGCGAGTGCGGCACGGAAAACACGGGTAAGTTCTGCTCCAACTGCGGCAAGCCCAAGCCCGAGGGCTTTACGTGCGCTAAGTGCGGCTACACCGGCACGGGCGCGGCTCCGAAGTTCTGCCCGAACTGCGGAAACGCGTTTTAATCCGCGTTAAAATTAAAAATGAAAAACTGTGCCGGCCCGGGGGTAAAAGGCTGACACAGTTTTTTGTTTGCCGCCGCGCGGGCGGTCGTCGTATTCAGTTTCCCGTGATAAAGCGTTTTGCCTTCTGCACAAGCTCCACAACGCCGAAACGCACCTCAACGTTCCTGCCCGTACCCGTGATTATATCATAGGAGTCGGCGTTCAGTTCGCTTTTAAGGAGTTTGTCGCTTTCCTCGCTCAATTTACCGCCGCTGTTTTCGGTAAAGCACATCGGCGGGTACATCACGCACCACCAGTTTTTACCGCCGCCGCTGCCGAGTACGACGCGAACGCCGTAATATTCGCCCTCCGGCAGCGTTATACCGTCGTACTCCTTGCGCGGAAAATAAAATTTACCGTACTCCGCGCGCGACGTGTATGTACAGCCGTTTTCACTAAGCGTCTCGTCCGCTATACGCTTGATTTCGTCAAGACTGTTTGTTATTTTCGCTCTGCCCTCGCCTATATCCGCGCTTTTAAGTCTCTCCCCCGCCTCGCTTATAACTGCGTCGCGTACCCTTAGCTTTACGCTCTGCGCGTCCGCGCCGTCGCTGTCGGCTATTATGTGCAGACGGATAAGATTGTTTTCAAGGTCGCCGTGAACAGCGTCGGAGTACGACGTGACGGCAGCCGTCAGCAAAAGCGCGATAAAAAAAGCAGCCGTAATCTTTTTCATTTCATTTCTCCCCGTTTTCGTGATTTTAATTTAAGTATTGACAAATCCTTGAATTTAATACATATTTTCTTTTTCGGCGGCTAATACTAAAGAAAAAACTTTAAAAGGAGTATTATAATGGAAAAGGTAAAAAATGTGCATATATGGCTTTACTCGGTGCTTATCGCGGGGCTTGTCACCGCGCTCGTGTGGGGCGCGGCGTCGTCCAAGAGCGCGAGGGCGCTTGAAATCTCGAACGAAAACGCCTATAACCGCGCGTTCTTCGAGCTCACCGACCACGTCTCGAATATCAATAACTATTTGAGCAAGGCACGGCTCGCGAACGGTGCGTCGTCGCTCGCAAAAATTTCGGGCGACATATTCCGCGAAAGCACGTCGGCAAAGGCTTGTCTCGGTCAGCTCCCCACGTCGCAGGTACAGCTTGACAACACGTCAAAATTTCTCTCGCAGGTCGGCGATTACACGTACGTGCTGTCGCAGAACATGATCAACGGTCAGTCGCCGTCGGACGAGGAACGCGAGAACCTTTCAAAGCTCAACGAGTACGCGTCCGATTTGAGTGACACGCTCACGGAAATCCAGAGTAAAATCACAAGCGGCGAGATACACATTTCGGAAAAGGACGGTAAAGGCATCATCGGCGAGGAAACAGCCGAGGCTGCGGGCGAGGATATTTTTGCCGACCTTGAAAACGTCGAAAAGTCGTTCGAGGATTACCCGTCGCTGATATACGACGGCCCGTTTTCGGAGCATATAGAGAACCGCAAGCCCGCGCTTCTCGAAAACGCGGACAACATCTCGCAAGCCGACGCGCTCAAAAAAGCGGAGCAGTTCCTCGGCGGCAACGGCGGCTCGCTCGTATTCTCGGGTCTTTCGGAAAACACGCCCGTGCCGGCTTACACGTTCACGAAGGACACCGACAACGGTCAGATTTCGATAAGCGTCACGCGCAAGGGCGGCTATATTCTTTCCTACCTCAACAGCCGCAGCGTCGGCGACGCGCTTTTGACGATCGACGAGGCGACGGAGCGCGCCGCGCAGTTTTTGCAGACGAACGGCTTTTACAGCATGCAGCGCAGCTACTACGACAAGCTCGGCTCTATCGCCACGATTAACTTCGCGTACGTGCAGGACAACGTGACGTGCTACAGCGACCTCGTGAAGGTGCGCGTCGCGCTCGACAACGGCGAGGTTATCGGTATTGAGACGAACGGTTATATCATGAACCACACCGAGCGTTCTCTCGCCGAGCCGCAGCTTACGATGGAGGACGCGCAGTCGTATGTTTCTACCGGTCTTGAGGTTAGCGGCAAAAAGCTTGCGCTCATACCGAAGGACAGTATGCGCGAGGTGCTTTGCTATGAGTACGCCGGAGCGTTTGCGGGTAAAAACTTCCTCGTGTACGTCAACGCCGACACCGGTGCGGAGGAGGAAATATTTATCCTTATCGAAAGCCCCGAGGGCGTGCTGACGGTTTAACGGTGTAAAAAGGCGTATCGCTGACAAGGCGGTACGCCTTTTTATTCTTTTTTGTTGACTTATTCGCGAAATGTGGTATAACAAATGTACCACATTTTTTACTTTGTTATATTAAATATATAACACTGCTTTTTTAATACCGTATTTTAGAATATTCGGTTTGAATATTTTATTTCTATTAGGGGAAGGTTTGTGTTTGTACAAAACGCAGGCTTTATATAAGATACCTTCCTTAATAGATTTCTTTTGGTAGTGTTTTATATGCAAAGTAAAATGTGTGGTAACATTTCCAAGCCGCGTTTTTATGCGTGGTGCGGATTTGTGCCACGCATTTTTTAGTGGGGATTTCTGCAAGCCTCCCCTATTATGGGAGGTGTCGGCGCGTGCTATTGCGCAGCAATAGCTGGCAAAGCCGACGGAGGGGTTTGGAACGCAAATGAAACCCCTCCGTCACACTACGTGTGACAGCTCCCCTGGTAGGGGAGCCTCACGATATACAACGCACGCAGTTAGCCTCTCCTTGAGGAGAGGTGGCATCGCAAAGCGATGACGGAGAGGTGGCAACACGCATTTTAGGAAACCACCTCTCAGTCGCCTACGGCGACAGCTCCCCTCAAGGGGAGCCTCACGCTTACGCGTCGTAGGGGCGAACCGTGTTCGCCCGCAAATGTTACATTCATATCAAATAAATTTACGGAGGAAGAAAAAATGAAAAAACGAATTTTACTTGTACTGACAGTGTTGACAATGCTACTGTGCATACCGCTTATCGCGAGCGCCCAAATCATCGACAGCGGCAGCTGCGGCGCGGACGGCGATAATGTGACATGGACGCTTGATGACGACGGCACGCTGACTATAAGAGGAGATGGGGATATGGAGGATTATGGTGATGACTCATCACCTTTTTATAACAACAGTAATATTAAATCTGTTATCATTGAAAATGGCGTAACTCGTGTTGGTAATTTTGCATTTTATAACTGCAACGATTTAATCAGTATAGATATACCTGACAGTTTGACCAGCATAGGCAATTATGCGTTTAGTTCGTGTGGATTGAAAAACATAGAGATACCTGAAAATGTATCTGATATTGATTATTGCGCATTTTATAATTCCACTTCTCTCGAAGATATAAATGTAAATAAGAAAAATAAAGAATATTATTCGGAAGACGGCGTACTTTTTAGTGATAAGTACGGGAACGGTAGTAAATATTATACATTGTACTGTTACCCTGCCGGAAAACTGGACAAAAGCTATGATATACCTAATGGAGTTGAAATTATAGAAAGTGACGCGTTTGCATATTGCAGTCATTTGGAAAACATAACAATTTCAAGCAGCGTTGGAGACATTGATTATTTTGCGTTTCGCTATTGTACCGGAATAAAAGAAATTATTATTCCGAGCAACGTTGTGGTGCTGGGAAACGATGCGTTTTTTGAATGTACCTCACTAAAAAAAATTACTATCGAAAACGGTGTCAAGCGCATTTATGATAAAGCTTTTGTGGGAACGGCAATACAAACTGTTTATATACCTGAAAGCGTGGAAGAAATCGGCTCAGGAGCTTTTATGTCTGATAATTTACAAGAAATTATTGTTTCTGAAAACAATAGCAAATATACTTCTTTGGACGGAATATTATATACAAAGGATATGAAAACCTTACACACATACCCCGGGGGAAGAAAAGAAACAGAATATTCAATGATAGAAGGTATAAATAAAATTGAGTATTGTGCTTTTAGCGGAAATTCTCATTTAAAGCATTTAATAATATCCGATGGTGTGGCAGAGATTGGTGGAGCGTCTTTCCCGGCAGGACTTTTGACCGTTAGGATTCCTATGAGTGTTAGCAGTATAGGGGCTAATGTTGCATCTGGATATAGTAGTTTTGTAAGTAAAGATAAGAATTATTTCGATGTATATTATGATGGCTCAGAGGAGGATTGGGAGCAAATATATATAAATCCATCCAATTCTGTATTATTGGAACTCACATCGATGCATTTTAACAAAGCTGATATGACCATACCGACAATTTCAGAGGTTATTTTTACAAAAACAGGAGAAAGCAGATGGGTAGAAGAAAATGACAGTTTCATTTATAAATACAGTGCAAAAGTATCTTATCAAGATTTGCCGTTCTGTGCGCAGCTTATTACAGCAATATATAAAGGTAAGCAGATAGTCGCAATAGAAACAGAAACACTGTCGTCTAACACTAATTATACAGACATTAGCATATGGTCTGAACATAATGATGCTGAATGTGTCAAAGTGTTTCTTTGGGAATGTATTGATACAATGAAACCATTATGTGAAGCAAAAATTAGCGCCGTAGACTAACAAAAGTGAGTACTGCCGTACTCACTTTTGTTATACCGTCTTATCTCACACCGCCCTAATGGGGGCATATTTTATTTCACCTTTAATACCGCTTTTAAATACGTACGCGTGTTTGCGCCGACCATGATTTCAAAATCGCCGCTTTCCACCTCGCGCGTACAATCGCTTTTTATAATTGCGAGGTCGTCAATGTTAAGTTTTATCGTCACGCGTTTTGTTTCGCCCGCCTTTATAAACACCTTGCGAAAGCCTTTAAGCTCAATTACGGGCGTGAGTACGGAGCTTACAATGTCGTTTACAAACAGCATGACCGTTTCCTTGCCGTCCATGCCGCCCTTGTTTTTAACGTCGACCGACACCTCTATAACGTCGTCCTTACGCGCCGTCTTTTTGCTAAGCTTTAGGTTGGAGTACGCGTATTCGGTGTAGGATAAGCCGTCGCCGAAGGTGTACATGCTGTCCTTCTTTAAATCCACGTACTGACCGCCGTGCCAGCCGTGGTAGTGGTTGTAGTAGCACGGTGTCTGCGCGCTCGTCTGCGGGAACGATATGCTTAATTTGCCACTCGGGTTAAACCGTCCGGCGATAAGCTCCGCCGCCGCAAGTCCGCCCATCGCGCCGCCGTTAAACGTCTCGACGACCGCCGCGCACCGTTCTTTGAGCATACCGATACACAAGGGCTTGCAGTTTACAAGCACGGCGATTACCTTCTTCCCCGTGTCGCAAAGGCGGCTTACAAGCTCGGTCTGCGGGTCGGTCAGGTCTATGTTCGCCCTGTCGCGGTACTCGCCGTTCTGCGCGAGACAGTCGCCTATCACGCACACGACAACATCTGCTTGTTTCGCCGCGTCAACGGCTTTCTTAATACCGCCGCCGTGACCGAATATGTCGCAGCCCTTTTCAAATATAATTTTGTCGCCGCCGAACACCTCTCTCATGCCGTCCAAAACGGTGTGATACTCGCCGCGCGGCTTTGCGATCGCGCTCGGCAGCGGGTGCGAGAAGAATGTCCAGTCGCCGAACTGTGCGCGTATACTGTCGGCGTTCGGACCTACGACGGCTATTTTCTTTACTTTATCGCTAAGCGGCAGCACACCGTCGTTTTTCAACAGCACCATGCTCTCCCGCGCAATTTCGAGGTTTAATTTTCTGTGATTTTCGCAGCCAATGACGCTCTTGTCGGGACGCTCCTTGTCATCGAACAGTCCTATGCGGAATTTCGCCTTTAATATGCGCCTTACGGAGTCGTCTATGCGCTCCTTCGATATTTTACCCTCGCGCACAAGCTCCAAAACATATTTGTAAAACCTGTGCGTGTTCATGCTCATGTCGTTGCCCGCCTCGACCGCGAGGTACGACGCCTCCTTTATATCCTTCGCGGCGCGCTGCTTATGCACAAGGCTCTTTACGTTCTCCCAGTCGGTCACGACAAAGCCGTCAAAACCAAGCTCGTCCTTCAAAATTTCCGTGAGCATGCGCTTGTTCGACGTGAGCGGCAGCGCGTCAATCGAGCCGTACGCCGTCATAACCGAGCCGCAGCCGGCTTCAACCGCCTTCTTAAACGGCGGCAGAAATACCTCGCGTATTTTACGCTCCGTCACAGGGCTGTCGTACGCGTCGCGTCCGCCCGTCGCCTCGCCGTAGGCTATGTAGTGTTTCGCGCACGCGATAATATTGCCGTCGTACTGGTAGCCCGTTATGACAGCCTTGCCGAGTTCGCCGACAAGGTAGCTGTCCTCGCCGAATGTCTCATTCACGCGTCCCCAGCGCAGGTCGCGGGCTATGCAAAGCACGGGCGAGAACGTCCAGTCGAGACCGTCCGCCGCGACCTCGAGAGCCGTCGCGCGCGCTGTTTCAAAAAGCAGCGCGCGGTTAAAGCTGCACGACATCGCAAGCTGCGACGGGAACACCGTCGCGCCGTTTAAGAGCGCGTGACCGTGGATCGCGTCTATTCCGAGCAGCGGCGGTATACCGAGCCGCGTTTTCTCGGATTTTTTGCGTATATCGTCCCTCTCCTTACCGAGCGCGTGCAAAAATGAGCCTATGCCGCGCTTTTTGTAACGCTCGTAATCGACGGGGTTTAAGGCGTTATAGCTTACCTGCAGCATTTGCCCTACCTTTTCCTCAAGCGTCATACGCTTTAACAAATCCTCCGCCCTCTCCGACGGAGACAGCGTTTTATCCGTGTATTTTTTCATTTCCGTTCCACACCTTTATACAAATTACGTTCCATTAAAATTATACTAATCAAATTACGGCTTGTCAATAATTTGTTTTTATGGTAAAATAGTCAGGAAAGAGAGGTATTAAAATGATAGCATCACTAAGCAAAGCAATTTTACATATACTTGACGCGTCGGGCGGCATGTGCGTCCTGAGCGACGAGGAACTTGACGTTTCGGACGGAAGTATAAACAGCTTTATATCAAAACATATAGAGAAGATTTTTGACGACGCGTCGCTCCGCAAGGGCGAGTTTACCGAAAGCAGCGGCTTTAAATACGAGGTTACGGAGTACCTCAAAACGCGCGATATTATACCGTTTTCGCAGTTCGCGGCAAATCGGCTTTACGACGGCGTATCATCCTCCGACGCGCCCGACGCGGCTGACGTTATCGTGTGCGAGTTTTCGGCAGACGAACGGAATATAATCGGTATACTGCGGTTTGAAAACAAGGCGGGCTACACGCACCAGGTCACGCAGGACGATGGCAAGGTTAAAAATCTTATCATAAACCACTACGCCATTCTCCCCACCACGACGCAGAAAATAAGCGAGTGCGCGTTTATCGACCTTTCGGACATGACGGTGCGGTACAAGGGCAAAAAACGCAATATCGACGGCGAAAAAATCGACCTTATGGCAGACGTGCTTTTGGAGTGCGTGTACGATATTTCGCCGCGCGAGTCGGTGAACGCGGTACGTAAGATCGCGAAAAAGGTCACGGAGGAAAACGGCGGTGACTCGCTCGAAACGATGTCGCGCATGAAGGAGTATATAACCGAGAGCGTCGAGGAAGGCGAAAATAAATATATCGAAACGGAAAAGGTCGCCGAAAAGATATTCGACGGTCTCCCGGGTATGCGGGAGGAATTTAAGGAAAAGCTCGAAAAGGCGCAGGTGCCGGAAAAGGTGGAAGTGAACCGCTACGTCACAAAACGGCTGTCGAAGGACGTTAAAATCGTCACCGACATCGGCGTTGAGATAACGTTCCCCGCCGAGTACTACAGCAACAAGGATTACATTGAGTTTATAAACAACGACGACGGCACTATCTCCATTCAGATAAATAATATAGGCGAGGTCGTGAATAAGTAGCAAAAAAGGCTGTGTAAAACACAGCCTTTTTCATATGCAGAAGTCCAATGAGCCACTCTCCTGCAAGCCCTTATTCACGAGGTCTTCGAGCGTTATATTGTCGAGGTAATCGTTAATCACCTTATAAAGCCCCCGCCACACTCCGATTGTCGGGCATGCCGTTTCACGCGGGCAGACGTTCACCTCGTCGTCCAGACACGCCACAGGCGCAAGCGAGCCCTCCGTTATGCGCAGAATATCGCCGATGGTATACTCCGACGTTTTTTTCGCCAGCCTGTAACCGCCCTGCGCGCCGCGTATGCTTTTTAAATACCCCACGCGCACAAGCATACTCACTATCTGTTCGAGGTACTTTACCGAAATGCTTTCGCGCTCGGATATGTCGCGTATCGACACGTTTTCATCCGTGCCGTGCAGCGCTATGTCAAGCATCAGCCGCAGCGCGTATCTTCCCTTTGTCGATATTTTCATGCTTTCTCATCCTTTTTTCACTATTTTCCCACTTGTATACTATGAATTATATCACAGCTTGGCTGTTTTGTCAATATTAACTGCGCCCCGCTTTTCCGACCGTATCTAAATAAGACTTGAAAATAATTTTGTTTTATGGTACAATATGTTATATACGTCAGTAAAGGGGTTGTTTGTATGGAACTGCACGAGTCGGGCGAGATGTATCTCGAAACAATATTGATTTTAAAAAACAAGTTCGGATACGTGCGCTCAATAGATATTGCAAATGAAATGGGCGTTTCCAAGCCGAGCGTAAGCAGAGCCGTCGCGCTGCTCAAAGACAACGGCTACATTTCCTTTGACCCCAACGGCATGATTTTACTGACCGATACCGGCAAGGCGGTCGCCGAGAAAATATACGACAGGCACACCGTTCTTACAAAATATTTCACGGCGATAGGCGTAAGCGAGGACGTCGCGTCAAAGGACGCCTGCAAAATCGAGCATATTATAAGTGACGAGACATTTAATATACTGAAAAAACGGCTTAAAGACATAAAATAGGAAAGCGTTCCGCGAATACGGAACGCTTTTTTTAATATGCCCCTCTTGTAAAAAGCACGGCGAAAATCGTTTTAAGTATAAGGCGTGCGTCAAGACGCAGCGATCGGCGCTGTATGTACTTCATATCCATATCCATCCAGTCCTCAAACGAAAGCTGACTTCTGCCGTAGGTCTGCCAGAAACATGTCAGCCCCGGTTTGACGAGGAGCCGCTGCATCTGGTATTCGCTGTACTGCTCCACTTCCTCCGGCAGCGGCGGACGCGGGCCCACGATGCTCATATCGCCCTTTAGGATATTTATAAGCTGCGGCAGTTCGTCTATACTGTACTTCCTTATAAACTTACCCACCTTTGTGATGCGCGGGTCATCCTTAATTTTGAACACCGGCCCGTCCATTTCGTTGAGGTGCATAAGCTCCGGCTTTATTTCATCCGCGCCCGGACACATGCTCCTGAACTTATACATCCGAAACGGCTTGTTGTTTTTGCCTTGCCGCGTCTGCGCGTAAAACGCGCTGCCGCCGTCGGTTCTGACGGCTATCGCGGTAACGAGAAAAAGCGGCGACAGCACAATCAGCGCGACGCACGAGAAAAACACATCTAAAATACGCTTCACACACTCGTAAGCGGGCTTGTGAAGATCCTCGTCCGTTATTCTGATTTTTATGTCTTCAGCCGCTTGTTTTATCATATTCTATGCTCATTCCTTACTCCGCTGCCGCGCTAAATCAGTACCACCCTATATCAACAACCATAATTTCGGGCTTGTTAAATATTCTCGGGAAAAATCCCGATTTGCCCAGACCTCTCGTAATTAACAGACGGCTGTTTCCTATTTCGTGATAGCCGTCGCAAAGTTTCGGGAAAAATCCCTGGTCGGCGGAGTACAGTCCGCCTATCCACGGCAGTCTCACCTGTCCACCGTGCGCGTGACCCGCGAGCGCAAGGTCTATATTATAGTCGTCGAGCGTGCCGAAAAACTGCTCGGGATAATGGGTCAGCACAAGCTTGAAGTTATCCGTCGCGCTCATCGCCTTGTCGAAAAACGCTTTGCCGTACTCCTCGAACTCCTTCGGATTTTGCGTAAGTCCGATTATATCCATGGTTGTGCCGCCTATCGTGACGGTATCCGTTTCGTTGTTCATTATCTTTATTCCGGCTTTTTTCACGTCCTTGTAGATATTCGAGTTCTTAAACAGCATCGCGTCTATTTCGTGATTGCCGAGAGAATAGTAAACGGGCGCGATTTCATTGAGTTTGACACAGAGATTTATAACCACGTCGTACTTGTCGGGCTTGGTTTCCATGTTCATATCGCCGACAAGAGTAATTATGTCGGGGCTCAATTTGTCAACCTCATGTATGAGATACTCGTTATCCTTGCCGAACTCCTTTAGGTGCATATCGGAAAGACAGACTATCCTTATATTGTCCGTAACCTTGTTCGACTTGACCTGATAAAAAGACTTTTCCAGACTGTGGCTGTCTATGATGACCGAAATGCCTATTGCCGCAACCAGCATCGCGGCAATAACGGCTGCCGCGGTGATTATCTTTCTCTTTCTGCCCTTTTTGTCCGCGTTGTCCGTACCGTCGGCTTTTTTCGTTTTATTTCTTTTATTCTTTTTATCCGTCTTGTTCTTTTTTTCTTTTTTGCTTTGCACGGCGCGTCTTACGGAAAATTTCCCGCGGCGGCGCGGAGATACGCCGCCCTCCGCCGCGTTTGCGGTTTCCGCATTGTCGCCGCCGCTGTCCGTCGCGGCGTTATCACCCATCGGCTCCGCGTCGATATTCAGCTTTTCTTCTTTGTCAGACATATCAGTTTCCTCCGGTTACACGCTTTATTTCTTTCCGAAAAACTTTCCGAGACCCTTAGAGCCTTTTTTACCGTTATCGGATGCGCGGGGCTCGTCGTCCTCCATACTTACCTCAAACGTCTTGGGCATTCTGAACCCTTCGTGACGCTCTGTGCTTTTGTCCGCTGCGGCGGTTTGCGGAGTTTCTTTTTCCGCCTGCGGCTGTGTTTCGGGCTTTTCCTCATGCTGAGCCTCAGCCGCCTCGCTTTGTACCGCAGGTTTAGCCTCGGGTCTTACCTCCGGCTCAACTTCGGATACGACACTGTTTTCGGGCTTTTCCTCGGGTTTGGCGTCAGCTTTTATCTCCTGCTTTGCCGCGCTCTTAGCCTCCGACTTTGCAATCTTCGCCGCGTTGCTGCGTCTGTCCTCGTCGGCAGCCTTACGGAATGTCGCACCCATCAGCTTTCTTATGTCGTAAACCTGCTCGTCGTTTGTCTCGGCGACGGTTACGCTCATTTCTATCGTACTGTTCGGCGTCTGAACGTTATGATAACGCACAAGCTCTTCAAGGTATTGCTTAAAGTCGTTCGCTCTTTCAAGCGTGCAATCCTCAAACATACAGATAAACTGCTCGCTGCCGTTGTAGCCCGCGAAACCGTAGCTTGACGCCGCGCGTTTCATTATCTTACCGAACGCTTTAAGGAGCGCGTCTCCTGCCTCACGTCCGCCCTTTTCGTTTACGTATTTCAGATTGTTAATCTTAACGAGAGCGAATACGAAGTTATCCTTAAGCTTATCGGACGCGTACTTCTCAATCTCAATATCGCACATGGCGCGGTTCGGAAGTCCCGTCTTTCTGTCGGTGTACATGATATAGTCGAGGAATTCCTTACTGCGTCCGAGGATAATCGCGCCGATACATCCGCCGAAGAAGAATATGATAATCGCAAGGAATATGTACATCTTTACGTTGATCTTTTCCTCCGTGCTTATGCTCGCGAGCGTAGACACGTTGTACGCGCCGACGTACTGGTTATACTCGTCAACCGTGTCGGACACCGTTTGGTACATATCGTTAAGTTCCTGCGACAGTTCGTTCAGGCTTTCCTCGATAAGAGTCTTGTTGCTCATGTCGCCGCCCTCTGTGCCGTCGGTAAATACCGCGAGCAGCTTACGCTTATGCTCCAGGTCTACCTCTAACTTTTCCTTCTCCGTTTCAAGCGCGACATACTCGTTTATAAGTCCGTCATACGTCGTCTGGCTGTCTATGACATCCTCCTCGCGGTGTTCGTCGTAAACGTCCTTTAAGATATAGTCGCTCGAATTGTTGCCCTCGTCAGCCTGCGTGCCGAAGTGGTACTCCGTACCCTCCTTGTTCTTCGCGCTGTACTTGTTTATAAGATCCTGCAGGTCGTTTATCTTAGTCTGCATATTTTGAAGGTCAAGTTCGCACGTTCCTATATCGCTCTGATACTTCTTTATGAGCGTGTCCTTGTCCTCCGTCACTTCCTGCTCCAATATCAGAGAATATATCTCCGGCAGGTCGTAATCGAGATAGCTCTGATAAATTTCGTAAAGGTCGGTGAAGGAATAGCCGGTCGCCGCGCTGCGGTATGTCGGCTGGGTCTCCTTCTTCGCCGCGAGATAATCGGAAATGTTCATCGTCCACGAGTCGAGTATCTCCGCGCGCTCTATGTAATCGTACTGGCTGTCGCTGCCGCGCACGCTGTTATTCGGGAGGGTCTGCTGGTTTATGTACTTTTCACCGTATGTCGCGAAGTAATTTTTTATTATCGAGTCAAGCACGGTACGTGCGAAACTCTGGTTGTATTCGCTGCCCACCGAGAAGGACACGATATAATCCGTCGCGAAAAACTCGTACTCCTCGCCCTGCTCCAAAAGCGCCTGCTTTCTTATTTCCTCGTCGGGCGGGGTCACTTCTTCAACGCGGCATTTTGAACGGATCGTGTCCGCGCCCGTTGTTATGTTGAGATCCTCCAGCACGTTCGTTATAACGGTCGCGCTGTAAATTTCCGTAACGTCAATGTCGTCGCCCGACGGCGTTTTGCCGCGTGACGCGTCTTGGTTCGTGTAGCGTATTACCGTACTCGCGGTGTACTCCTGATTGGACATCGCGTACCTGTACACGAGCAGCGCGCCCAGAACGCAGACGATAAAGATGAGATATTTCCATTTGCTTAGGTATCTGAGAAGGTTAAACTTATTCACCGAGCGCATCCTCCCTTCTTCTGATATAGCCGTCAAGGAAGTAGTATGCGATACACAGAAGCGCAAACAATACGAGCGCGCTGCCTATGAGAGAGCGCAGCACAAACATGCCCCTGCCGCTGCCGGCATCCGCCGTAAACGTAAGGTAATCCTTTGTCGTATGCTTTATATATTCCTTATCCGTGGTATCCGCCAAAAGCGCGACGTCTTTAAGCTCCTGGTCAACGCTCTTTATCAGTTCCTCCGCTTTGGCGTAATCCGCATCAGACGCGCCCGACGCCGAAACCTTGGATATAATATCGTTGTTTTCAATCATGCTGCGCTCCACGTCGCTGCCCATAGATAGGCTGAAGTCCGCGTCTTTTGTGAGATAGTCCGTACCGATGTTCGTGCGCGACATGTAATACTCGCGCCGTTCGTTTACCGACGGCACCATTACCGTGCCTATCATCGCGCTGTCGTAATTCTCGACGCCCTGCTTTCTGACGTTGTAGTCTATCATAAACTTGCGATACTTAATATCGAGCATATCATTTTTATACGTGAGAGTGCGTATATAGTGGTCTCTGTTCCGCGCCATTCCCGATTCGAGCACAAACGCGTAGTACTTCTTTATACTGTACGACTGCACGTTCTGAATCATTCGCCGTATCGTCTGGAAACTCTGACCCGTAACCTCCGAGCGATAGGTCGCGTTTTTCTCTATTCTCTGCTGAATATAGCGCAGCATCTGATCCGATTTCTTTGTGAAAAGTCTCGCTATCTCTATGTACTCCAAGCCGTCTATGTCGCCCAAATCGTACTGGAGTACCGATTTCGTGCCGACGTACTTCTCGTGGAACAGGTCGTTGTACGCCTTACAGATAAGCTCCACCATGTCGTCGGTGGAAATATTGTGTATTTTCTTGTCCTTTGTGTACGTTACCGTGTAGCTTGTGGATATGTAATATGTATTCGTATCAAGTGGGTCTATGGTCTTTCCGCTGTCATTTTCCGCTATCTCCACATGGTCGGCAAGCTCTTCGGCCGTAACGTCGTCCTGAAGTCCCGCGTACTCGATGACGCGCTCCATGACCTCGTCCGATTTAAGCTCATATACGTTGCAGCGTGTCAGATTTGGATTTTGACCCTTGGACGCCTCTTCGTAGTTCAGCGACAGTATTATGGTCTTTCTGCCGAAACTTCCCACGTATGCGATAATTGTCCATATAACGGCAAACACGCAAACAAACACCAATATGCTCTTTATGTTGCTCAAAACTATAAAGAATATCTTTTTAAAGATATTGGCGTCCTGGAGGTTGACTTCCCGGTATTTGTCCTCGCTTTTTTTGAAAAAGCCGAGAAGTCTGCTCAAATCCCTTTTTCTTTTATCTTTCTTCCACTTCATCTGAAACAACGCTCCTTCGCGGTGTCAAGGGTTCTATGTTAAAACCATGTAACGGCATTGTTACAATATTATAACATAAAACTCAGAAAATTTCAATACATTTGCCGTAATTTTATTGCTATGTTGTCAGATATTTATATAGTCGGCTCGGCTTTTGCTCCTTTACCCATGGCCACAGCTTGATCTCGGCGTCGTCGGATATGTGGAACGCGTACGCCATCGGCAGAATTCGCAGCGACATACTGGAATAAAAATAGTAGAGCGTGTTGTCCGTCATGTACGTTATAAAGATGTAAAGTTCGCTCAAAAAGAACAGCATGGCAACCTTTTCTCCCCAATGCGTGAGCATCCACCTGAGCTGAAACACCCACGTGTACAAAAGCCACGCCCAGAAGGCGATAAAGCCGAGTTCGATGTACACGGTCAGAATATTGTTGTGCAGCGCGGTAACGGCTATATGAGCCTCCGGATTTTCAATCATTGCCTGCTGCAGAATTACGGTCGTGTACTCAAAGCCGTAGCCTATAAACCCGATGCTTATGTCGTAGTATTTTTCTATATATTTGTACACATCGTTTCGTCCCATTGTATTGATGCCGAGTTCGTTTGTGACAGCCTCGAAAAAGCCGGTACGCGTCGCGACGACGTACAAAAACGAGAATACAACAAAGCCCCACGCGATAATCTTCATAAACTTCTGCCGCGATTTCGGGCGCATCAAGCCCATCATTACAGCCGCCGCTATTGCCGCGGGCAGTGCGGCGAACGCTATACGTTTCCAGCCGAGCACAAAGAAGAACGCCGCCAGTATTATGTCCAGGACACGCTCACGGTTGTGTTTAGCGAAAAACATAAAGTATATTATGTAATAACCGAACGCAAAGGTTATGTCGTGTATTTCCATCGCCCTCGCAAAGCCTTCCTGAGCCTCCGCGCCGCGGAACATCGCCATAACCGAATCAACGCTCGGCCCTATCCCGTAAACTCCCAGATTTATAATCATAATTGCGGTATTCGCAAGCACAAGACCGTAGAATGTCGCGTGTATCGCCCTTTCTCCGAACATGTACACGCCCGCGAAGATTATGAGCAGTACAAGGAACTGATACATGAACTTTGACGCGCCTCGGAGTATAAATTCAACCGTTTCGAGATTTATTATCCACAAGAAAATAGACCAGACGATTATGCCCACAAGCACGAACGCATACACGCCGACAAAGCTTGCCGTCTTTTTTATTCTGCTTAAATTTCCCGACACAAGCAGCAGAGCCGCCCCGATTACGACGATAATAAGGCTTACCGCCTTCATCATTCGCGACACCGTCGCAGAGAAATGCTGCATATCGCCTATTGCGGATACGGCGAGTACGATAATATATATCGCCATAAGAAATTTATTGTATTTACCGGTTTCCTCATCAAACAAGCCTGTCCGCCTCCTCTCGCTGTTTTCTTATTTTCTTAAATCTTTTTGACGCCGCCCGCACCCGCAGCGCGGATACGGTATATTTCAAGTGTTTTGCGGGTAACGGTGTCCCAACTGTAGTTTTCGTTTATATATTTCACCTGCTCCGCCGTGTCGCGTTTCGGCGCGGCGAGCGCGGCGGTTAGCTTTTGTCTCAAATCGTCCGTATTTCCCTTTTTAAACGTCATGCCGAAACCGTTTACGACCGTTTTCGTTTCGGGAATGTCGCTCACGAGGCACAGGGCTCCGCAGCCCATAGCCTCCAAAAGCGTCAGCGGCATACCCTCGACGTCGCTCGGCAGCACGTAGAGAAACGTGTTCGAGAACAGTTCCCAAAGTTCGCCGCCCTCTACAAAGCCCGTGAAAATAATACGTTCGTCGCCCCCGACGAGCCGCTTTACCTCCTCCGCGTACTCCGACGAATGGCTTACGCCGCCCGCTATAACGAGTTTTTTGTCGGTGTCGGTATGCTTAAACGCATCTATGAGGTAGTGAAGTCCTTTTTCCGGCACTATACGCGCCAGAAACAATATGTAACCGTCTTTTTCAAGACCGTATTTTTCCTTTATTATCGCCGTGCTCTCCGTTTTGTGCGCGTCAACGCCGTTTTGCAGGAAAATCGTATCGCGGTTGTACGTTTTTTTGAAGTAGTCCTTTACGTTCTCCGACAGAACGATTATTTCGTCGGCGTATTTCGCGGCTGTTTTTTCGCCGAATTTGAGAAATTTCGTCGCGAAACCGCCCCACTTCGCTCTCTGCCAGTCGAGACCGTGTATCGTCGCGACGGTGCGTATGCCGAAAAGGTGCGGCAGCCATATCATCGAGCAAGGGCCCTCCGCGTGGTAATGTATTACATCGTAATGCCCGAAAAGCGCGAGAAACGACGCTATGACGGAGTACACTATCGCGTTTAATTTGCCGTTTTCAAACGTCGGCACACTCTTTATCCTTACACCCTCATACTCCTTAACGTTCGCCGTTTCGCCGCCCGAGACGTGCTTGCCGCGTCGGTTGTACGCCGTCACGCTGTGACCCGCCGCAGCCATGCGCCGCGACAGCTCGCCCACCACAAGTTCCACGCCGCCCTCGCGCGACGGTATGCGCTTGTGTCCTATCATTGCAATCCTCATGCCGCCATCTCCAATTACTTGTCCTTTCGGATTAAATCCTCATATACCGCGGTTATTTTCCCGGTGTATTCCTTCACGGTGTCGTAGCCCGTATTTTCACAGTTTTTGCTCATTTCGCGGCACACGTCGGGGTTTTTCCACAGGTAGTCTATTTTAGCCGCGAGTTCCTCTGCGTTTCCACTCTCGAAAAGCATACCCGTCTTACCCTCGTCGATAAGTTCGGGTATTCCGCCGATATTCGCGCCGAGAACGGGCGTAAGTAATGTCTGCGACTCCATTACCGAAAACGGGCAGTTCTCCGAACATTCCGACGCAATAACGCTGAAACGCGCCTGTTCTATTACGGCGTTGAGTTTTGCGCCGCTTAAAAAACCGAGATTTTTTATATTTGCCTCGCCGTTTACCTCGCTCTCCATTGTGCCGTTGCCGCAGAACGCGAATTTTACGTACGGCAGTGTGTGCACCGCTTTAAGAAGCGTTTTTATGCCCTTTTCCTCGCTGTAGCGTCCGAAGTATACGACATAGTTTTTCTTTTCCGCGTTCGAGGGCTTTATATCATCAATAAAATTATGCAGCACCACAGTCCGTCCGGCAATATCGGGATTTTGGCAAAGCTCGTTCTCCATAAATTTTGACGGGCAGATTATTTTGTCTATGTTACGGTAAGTGCGCAGCTTTCGGTACAAATACCCCTCCGCCGCGCCGAGCGCGCTGCGCATACGGGAATTATGCACACAGCGGTGCTTTACGCAGCTCATGTACCGCCCGCCGTAACATTCGCGGCACAGCCCCTTTACGTCTCCGTTTGCGAGATTATGGCACGGGCAGACAAGCTGCACGTCGTGCGCGGTGTACACTGTCGGTATATTGCGCTTTTTAAGCTCATACACAATTGACGGCGTAAGCTGATAGTTAAAGTTATTGAGGTGCGCGACGTCGGGCTTGAAGTCGTCCAGCACCTTTTTAAGCTGCTTTCTCGCGCCGTGCGAGTATATTATCTTGAACGGATAAGTGAGATAGCTTGCGCTTTTTTTGTGGAAGTCGATACCCGCCGCGTAAGCGTTCGCCTCGTTTCCCATCTCGTTGCGGCTGTCAGCCATACCGAAAAACTGTACGTCGTGACCCGCCTCCCACAACGCTCTGCCAAGCTTAAACACATACGTCTCCGCACCGCCTTTAGGATACAGGTATTTATTTATAAGCAATATTTTCATAATAAACGATACCTCCCCCATTACATCATATATACTATTATATATTATCATATTATTTATTGCAAATCAAATATAAGCTATTGACATTAGCGTGACAGCGATTATATAATGATTGCAGTGTTTTTAAGGGGGTGTTACCGCCATGGAAAAAAGAATTGAATGGGCGGATATAGCGAGAGGAATAGGAATAATGCTCGTCGTTTTCGCGCACGCGCTCGTGCCGAAGCTGCGGGAGGCGCATACGGGCGTGGAATTTGTGTGGATATTTATATACAACTTCCATATGCCGCTGTTTTTCTTCGTGTCGGGCTGGCTGTTTGAAAAAGGACTTAAACGGTATGCCGACAGGGGAAAATTTATCGCGGGCAAGGCGCGGCTTTTGATGCTGCCGTATCTTGTATTTTCACTGTTTGCCTACGCCGTCATATTCGTTTCGATGAAGATACCTATGCTCGCGTCGGTGCTGTCAGGCGGCGGATACGACTCGCCGACCGTCAAGGATATGGTTCTCGGCATACTGTTTTACTCGGGTCACGTTGACCAGCACCTTTGGTTCGTGTATTCGCTCTTTATTGTGTTTACGCTGAATATTTTGCTCGGACGTGTGATGAAATCAAAAATAACGCTCGTCGTGCTGCTCGCGCTGTACGTGTCGAAAGCGTTTGTTACATACCCCGCGATACTCGACTACACCGCCGCCGATTTGGTATTTTTCTCGCTCGCACGCGTGATGTGTTCGGACGGACGGAACGCGGTTTTAAAAAAGCCGCTGCACATTATCGCGGCGGCGGTCGTGTTCGTGACGGCTAACGTAATATACAGCCATTTTTACGTTTCCGGGATGCCGCAGGGCGCAGTAAAGGCTGTGCTTTACGTGACGCGCTACGTGTGCAGCGCGGCGGGAATTGTGACCGTTTGCTCCGTTTCGGACATATTGGCGAAAACAAAAATAAAGCCGTTTTTCACAACTCTCGGTTCGTACTCATACGACATATATCTCATGCACGCGCCGTTTCTCGTGTCGGGGCTTATGGGAATACTGCTCGCGTACTCGCCGCTGCCGCCCGCTTTGTGCGTGGGCGCGGTTACGGTTCTGGGTCTCGCGATCCCTTACGTGCTGTCACGGTTCATAATACGGAAAATACCGCCGCTGTCGCTCATACTTCTCGGCGCAAAACGGAAATAAGCGCGTGGCTGTACGCTGGCGCAAAGCCGTTTATATAAGCGCGTACAACACCGCGCCAACAACGCCCGTGCCGAGCATTACCCATATCTGGTCAATTTTGAATATTCTAAGCACCGCCAGCGCGGCTAAAAATATCCCCGCCGCTATAAGGTCGGTGCTTTTTATGTCGAACGCGCCGTTCCAAAGCGCGAGCATCAGTATCGACAATCCCGCCGACGCTATCATCGCCACGACCGCGGGGCGCAGACCGTTCATTACGCCCTTCATAAACGACAGTTCGCGGTACTTGTAATACAGTTTCGCGAGTATTATCGCTATGACGGTCGAGGGCAGTATGCAGCCGAATGTCGCGGCAAGCGCGCCGCCTATGCCCGCGAGACGTATTCCCGCGAAAGTCGCGCCGTTTACGGCGATAGGTCCGGGCGTCATCTGCGAAATCGTGATTATGTCCGAAAACTCGGTCATATTGAGCCAGCCGTGCAGCGTCACGAGCTGGTGCTGTATAAGCGGCATCGCGGCGTAACCGCCGCCAAAACTGAACAGTCCTATCTGAAAAAACGAAAGAAAAAGCCGAAGGTAAATCACTGCGCTCCCCCTCCCTTTTTCGGGCGCATGAACATTACGCCGACAAGTCCGCAGACTATCACAATATACATTACATTTATTTTAAACACAAACGCCGCTACAAACGACGCCGCCATAATACATATCGGGAACACGCGCTTATCCTTTATCACGTTCCACGCCATCGTTATCACAACGTCTATTATAACCGCGCACACGCCCGCCTGCATACCCTTTAAAACGTACCCGACGACGGTGTTGTCGCGGAACGCGGTGTAGAACATTGATATTACGGCGAGTATGACGAGAGGCGGCAGCACCGAGCCTATCGCGGTCGTCACCGCGCCCGCGATCCCCGCTATGCGGTAGCCTATGAGTACCGACGCGTTAACCGCTATCGCGCCGGGTGTTGACTGCGCTATCGCAACGAGGTCGAGCATTTCGTCCTCATCGAGCCAGTGCAGAATGTCCACGAATTGACGTTTCAGCATAGGTATTATGACAAACCCGCCGCCGAACGTAAACGCGCTTATGCGAAGCGTCGATAAAAAAAGAGTTATATATGTCTTAATTCCGCGTTTCATACTCCCCACTCCCTTTTGTATCATTATACATTATTTTCTGCCGTACGTCAATCAAGGAATTTATCTTTCATCTTGCAAAAGTTTTACGGATATGCTATTATTATAATATCAAAGAAATCGGGGGAACATCATATGAAAAAATTTCTTGCCGCGCTTATCGCGTTTTGTACAATAATATCATCGGCGGCGTTTGCCGCACCGGAACCCACACCCGCGCCCGAAAGCACACCCGCGCCCGAAAGTATTCGGACGGAGCCTTCCGCCGCGCCGACTCCCGAACCCGAAAGCACGCCCTCGCCCGAGCCGTCGGCAATGCCGACCGCCGCGCCGACGCCTTCGGCGTCACCGTCGGCGACCGATACCGAGGCTGTTCCCGAAAAGGAACTTTCAACGCAGTTTGTGATCAATCTGGCGGTCACGCATCACAAGTACATAATTTCAAACAACGCGGTAATCGAGCTTTACGACATGACAGGCAACCTGCTCGGCTCATGCCTGCGCTACGTCGGCTGGGATACGCCGACGGTACAGATGGTATTCGACGTTCCGCAGTACAGAATGGGCGAAAAATTCAAGGTAAAGCTTGTAAGCGGTCTACGGTCGATATGGTACTACGGTCAGCAGGCGCAGGTCGGCGACACGATTGAGGTTCAGACGTACGGCTATCTCGACGAAAACGGCGAGTACGTGCAGTGTAACGGCGTATCGCTCGACGCGAACCCCGAATATGAAAAAGAAATACATATGTACATAACAAACGCGTGGTACAACGACATAAATCCGCGCGCGAGAATAGTGGACGGCGTAACGATGATGCCCGTAAGATCCGTAGGCGAGGCGATGGGGCTTGACGTTGACTACAACCCCGAATGGGACAGCGTTACGCTTTCGATTGAGGATCACAAGACGGTGTTCTGGGCGAATAACGAGTACATGGCGTACCCCGACGGCGACAGGAACGCGTCGCATATGCCCGTGTACATAGAAGGCTCGCTGTTTGTTCCCGTAAGGGATTTGGCTGAGGCGTTCGACTGTTCGCTCGAAGTAACGGATTACGGCGAGTTTATGGACGTTCTGATAGGCGAGGCGCCCTACTACCGCGAGGTTATGAACAGAATACCCGTAAACCGCGACGGCATAGGCAGCCGCACAAATTACCTCATATGGGTTTCAAAGCATGAGTACAAGGTAAGAGTTTACGAGGGTCAGCAGTATAACTGGAAACTCCTAAAAGAATACCCCTGCGCGCTCGGCGCGTGGGATACGCCGACGATAACGGGTCAGTTTGAGATTATCGAGCGTACACAGTGGGATTACGGCACGTATTACGTCGGGCCCGTGCTGCGTTTCTATAACGGCTACGCCCTCCACTCCACGCTGCTCTATTACGGCGGCGGCGAGTACGACGGACGCGTCGGCGTGAATATTTCGCACGGCTGCGTGAGACTGCACCCGTCCGATATTAACTGGATCGCGGCGAATGTGCCGTTCAGGACGAGGGTGTATATAACGGAATAAGGGAATATAACAATATGAAAGACCCCCTATGGGGGTCTTTCTTTTCTACTTCGCAATCACGCTTTCATCTCTGGCGAACAAGCCGAAAATATTTATACTTCCGAAATTATTCACCCTCATACCGTCTATCAAAAGCTGTACGCGGTCAATATTTTCAAGTTCCGTGAGCGAGTCTACAACCGACGCTATCGTAAGCTTTTCCTGTTCGGCAGAACCCGCGTTTTTCTCCGCAAAGCTCGCCGTGAAATTCACGAAACATATACCGTTCATTATTTCAACGCTGTGCGTTTTCGTTTCACTGCTCAGCGACGCGTAAAGTCCCTCCGTCTGCGGGCCCTTTATAAGCTCGTTTATGAGGTACTGCGCAAGCGGCTGCTGGTCGGTGACGCGTATGCTGCGTATCTCTTTGCCCAGACCGCCGCCCTCGACGGACGGGAAATAAAGCGTTACCTCGCGCATTTCGCTGTTATACGTGTCGGTGGACAAATTTATGTCCTGATCGGTCAGAAAGCCTATAATCGAGCCATCCTCCGAAAGTATATCCGCGCCGTCGGCGACGACCTTTACGCGGTACACATCTCGCACGGCGCACAGCGACTTTACGACCGAATATATGGCGAGAACGTCGTCCTTCTTGTCTCCCGTTTGAAATTCCTTTGAGAAGTTTACTATTACGTCGCCCTCGTCCACGCCGCTTATCGATATAAGTTTCGCGTCGGGCGGGATTACTCTGTGTCTTTTGGGGTTCTCGGGACCTTTTATAAGTTCCTTTATTATAAGTTCGGCAAGCTCCTGACGGTTCACATAGTGTATTGTTCTGTTTTCCGCCTCAATCGCCGTTTCCTGCTCGTTGCAGAAATACAATGCGGCGCTGTAACGGTTTTTCGCTCCGTCGCCGGCGCAGAAGGTGATTGTCAGTACTACAGCCGCCAAAATTATAAGCGCGGCGGCGGGCATAATTAAATTCTTATACTTCATATTAAGCCCTCCCTGTCCGTCTGCGGCTTTACCTTATACGGCAGCCTTATCGTGAACACGCTGCCGACCTCCGACGCGTTTTCAACATCTATCGTGCCGTTGTGCATAAGCACCGCCTCTCTCGTTATCGCAAGACCGAGACCCGTTCCGCCCGTGTCGCGCGCGCGGGAGTCGTCAAGACGGTAAAAACGCTCGAATATTCTGTCACGCTCCGCCTCGGGTATGCCGGGACCGTTATCCTCTATCTTAATTGTGAGATAGTTGCTGTCCGACGTCACATCTATCTGGACAAATCCGCCCTCCGGCGAATATTTCACCGCGTTGTCGACTATGTTGTACAAAGCCTCGTACATTTTATCGTAATCGAGCAGTATGGGCGGGTATTCCGCGCTGCGGTAGTTTACCGATATTACCATATCCTTCGCTGTCGCGATAGGCGTAAGCTTTTTCACAACATGCTCAACGAGCATTTTTATATCCGTTTCCTCCAATTTGAGCGAACCGCCGCCCGCGTCAAGTCTCGTCAAGACAAGAAGTCTGTCCACAATTCTCGTGAGACGGTCAACCTCGTCCGACATGTCGCCGAGAAATTCCTTTACCATTTCGGGGTCGAGATTTTCAGCCGACACAAGGCTGTCGCATATAAGCTTAATTCCCGCCATCGGAGTTTTAAGCTCGTGCGACGCGTCCGATACGAATTTGCGTCGCTTTTCCTCCAAAAGTTCCAGTTCGTCGCACATATAGTTGAGCGTTTCGCCCATCTGCGCTATTTCACTCCGTCCTTTTATCTTTATGCGCTTTGAAAAATCACCCTTTGAAATATCGTTCGCGACGCTCCGAAACTGTCTTAGCGGCGACAGGATTATGTAACTCATACCGAGACTTAACATTCCTATTATAATTACTATAAGTATGCTGAAAACCATAAGCCGCGTACTTGTGGAACTTGTCGTCGCCTCTATGGCGTTTACGGACTTGGCAAGATACACTCCGCCGACTATGCTGTTGTTTGAATAAATCGGCACCGCGACGCTCAAAATCTTCATATCGTTCACGTAATCTGTCGTCGCGTCGGCTTGCTCGCCCTTTAAGGCGCGGTTTAAAACGTCGCGCATGAACACCTTGCCCGCGAGCCGCGACTCCGTGTTCGTGTCGTACATGACGTTGTACGACGTGTTTGTGACAACACCGCGCACCTTTGTACCCGCGAGAGTACCCTCTACAAACGGTTCAAATTTTTTTGCGGCGGTCGCGCTGTCGTCGTTACCCCAGACCTCGGATACCGTTTCGGCGATAATGTTCGCCTGCGCGTACATGTTCACCTTCTCACTGTCGTAAAGGCTTTCGCCGAGCGACACAACGACGTAAATATTCATCAAAACAAGCGTTGCCACGATGATTACGATATACGTCGCAATCATCGTGAAACGCATCGAGCTTAACATTCCTCTGATTTTTGACAAAAGCTTAGTTATTCTTGTAATAATATCCTACACCCCACTTTGTCTTTATATGCTCAGGTTCGGCGGGATTTTTCTCTATCTTTTCCCGCAGCCTTCTTATATGCACGTCAACCGTTCTCACGTCGCCGGGATAGTCAAAGCCCCACGCGATGTCCAAAAGGTTCTCGCGCGTGTACACCTTGCCCGGATTGCGCACAAAAAGCTCCAAGAGGTCGAACTCCTTGCCCGTAAGCTCTATAACCTCATCGTGCATCATAATGCGTCTGAAATTATAGTCGAGGGTTATGTCGCCGGAAACAACCATCTTTTCTTTGCCGCCCTTCGGCTCGGGGCTTACGCGGCGCAGTATCGCCTTTATGCGCGCCGTCACCTCGCGTATGTTATAAGGCTTTGTTATGTAATCGTCCGCGCCGTATTCGAGACCGAGAATTTTATCTATATCGTCGCTCTTTGCCGTGAGCATGATTATAGGCACGTTTGAAAAGCCGCGTATCGTGCGGCACGCGGTGAAACCGTCCACCTTCGGCAGCATGAGGTCGAGCAGAATGAGGTCTATCGTATTGTCGTGCGCGATACGTATCGCCTCCTCGCCGTCAAACGCCGTAACGACGGTGTAGCCCTCCTGTTCGAGATTAAATTTTGTCGCCTTTACCAAGAGCTTTTCGTCGTCAACCACAAGTATTTTCATTTTATTCTTCCTTTCAGCCGCGCCGCTTTAACGGGCGCAAATATCATCCTTTATATCTTCAAACTTACTTTCGCTTATGCCCGGCACATTCATAATCTCCTCTATCACGCCGAACCCACCGTGCGTTTCGCGGTAATCGCGTATTCTTCCGGCAAGCGCGTCTCCTATGCCGTCAAGCTGTGTGAGCGTTTCGGCGTCGGCGGTGTTTATGTTTATGAGACCGTCGTCCTCGCGTCCGCCCTCGTCAATATACATAATGTCGTCCTCGCTTACGACGCTTTCCTCTATAAAAGCGTCCTTGTCGACCCGTTCTATTATGCAGCCAGCCGCGGTTATTGCGCCGAAAAAGAGCAACGCTGCCAGCACCGCCGCGGTTTTTCTGCTTTTTCTTATCACCTTGCATACCTCCGCGTATGTCTTATCATTCGTATATCGTATATATAGTATATCATAAATTTTTATTTTTTCCATATATTTTTTTATAAATCGTCCGAAAATTTTGCACATTTTGTAAGATGTATTTTTTGTCGGGTGATGTCAAATTGCATATACTTTTGTTTTTTGGTAAACAATAGCGAAAAAAATGTTGCAATATAAATATAATTTAGATATAATAAACATAGGAAGGTTTATTTTTGGAGGAAAGAAATAAAGATGAATAAAAAGCTGATTACTTTTTTAACCGCGGCGCTTATCGCGGCAATATCCGTAATACCCGCCGCAGCCGCGCCGACATCGTCGCCCACACCGTCGACGTCGACCGTCACATCTCCCGACGGCACTACCCGCGTCGTTGATGAGGACGGCGAAACGGTCACTCCGTCGCCCGACACGGACGACGAGGATGAAGAAGACAATGAAGATACGTACGGCGAGACAAGCGAAACACCCGCGCCCGAAAGCACGCCTGCTCCGCTTGCGGACGGAATAACGATGGAAGATCCGTCGCTAACCCCGCCGGACGTTGAGTACGCAAAGTCCGCGCTTTTGATGGACATGCACTCCGGACGCGTGCTTTACAGTAAAAATCTCGACGAGCGCGTTTACCCCGCAAGCACGACGAAGATAATGACGGGTATTCTCGCAATCGAGAACGCGAACATGGAGGACACCGTAAGCGCGCCCTACGAGGCTCTTAAAGACATTACGCTCGAGGACTCGCAGATGGGTATACTCGTCGGCGAAAATCTGACGGTGGAGCAGCTTATAAAAAGCATGCTCGTGTACAGTGCGAACGACAGCGCGAATGTTCTCGCGGTGCATATAAGCGGCTCGCTCGATAAATTTGTTGATTTGATGAACCAAAAGGCGCAGGAGCTTGGCATGACCAACACGCATTTCGCGAACACCTGCGGTCTGCACGACGACAACCACTACACCACAGCCCGCGACCTTGCCATTCTCACAAAGTACGCGATGAAGAACGAAACATTCCGCGATATTGTCAAAATGCCGATTTACAAAATTCCGGCGACGAACAAATACACCATGGAGCGTATTCTCGTCAACACCAACCTCTTTTTGGGAACGTCGCGCTCGAAGTACCATTACTATCCGCCCGCGATAGGCGTTAAGACGGGTCACACCTCGCAGTCGGGTTACTGTCTCGTGTCGGCTGCCGCGTACGAAAATATGGAGTTTCTCGCGATTGTAATGGGTTGCCCCGACGAGGACGTGGGAGAGCAGGCGTACTCCTATATTGACTCGAAAACACTGTTCGAATACGGCTTTAACCATTACAGGCATCAGGATATTGCCAAAAACGGCGACGTCGCGGCAGACTCAAAGGTGTATGAGGCGAAGAACGATATGCGCGTAGCCGTGACCGTGGAGAACGATGTGAGCGCCCTCATTCCCGCCGGTGACGACAGCAAGGACAATATTAAAACGGTCATTGACCTGCCGGATAGGATCGACGCGCCTGTGGCGAAGGGCGACGTTCTCGGCACGATAAACTATTACTATAACGATGTGCCGATAGGTTCGTCAAACCTTATAGCGACCAACGACGTCGCGAGAAATCAGTTTTTGCACGTGTTCCATATAATAATCAGAGTAATCACAAGCCCGTTCTTCTTTGTGCCGGTGATTATGCTCATATTCATTCTGCTTTACGCGAAACATAAAAAGAAAAAGCGCGAAAGACAGAAACGCATACAGCAGATAAAGAAAAACAGACAGCAAAACGAAACAAACTCCCGTACCCCCGACCGCCGCGCATCGCGCACCGAACGCAACCAGCGCGATACAAAAAGCGAAAATTCGAGGTACAGCAGGGATAAATAAAAAAAGACCCCCTCAGAGAGGGGGTCTTTCGTTGATTTATTTCTTACTCTCTATTTCCTTTTTCAGTTCCTCTATCTGTTCCTCGCTGATGGTAGTCATTGCGGAGCGTTTACATTCGGGGAGCTTTTCGAGTATCTCCTCCGCGCGGTCGTACTTGCCGAGCGCGACGGCTATCTGTGCGCCGTGGTAGCAGCCCTCGACAAAGCTGTCACTTTTTTCGAGCAGCTCATCCGATATTTTCTCCGCATCCTCGTACCTTTTAAGACGGTAGTAGCACATCGCGAGGTTGTCGAGTATGTCGCGGTTGTCCTTGTTGTACTCATAAGCCGCTTCGCAGATTTTGAGCGTTTCGTTCAGGTCATCGCCGCGCAGCAGCTTGAAAAATCCGAGCATACCGTAGACGTTCGAGTTTATATATCCCTCGTCGAACAGCGCCTGCACCTCCTCGATCGCCTCGTCAAGTCTGCCCTGGCGGTAGTAAACCATGCACCGCTGCTGCTTTGCCATATTTCTTTTCTTCGGGTCAAGGCTCTTTACGCGTATTATCGGGTCAAGCACCTTTTCCGCCTCGTCCTCGCGACCCGTACGCATAAGCACGTATGCGTAAGACGCTTTTATATTCACCGTCGACCTGCCCGTTTCATACGACTTCTTGTACCATTGGTACGCCGCCTCGTCGTCGCCGGCGTAGTACGCCTGATTACCCTTCGCCGCGTAGTAACGCGGTATATAATAGTAAATTCCTGCGCAGATTATGACCGCGACAAGCGCGACGCCTGCCCACACATTTATATTAAACGCGAAGAACACAGCCGCGCAGGCGGCAGCTATATAAAGTAACGTCATGGCAATAACCTCTCAATCCGCTTAAAATTCAGCCGTGCCGACCGTTCTCGGGAACGGCAGTACGTCGCGTATATTCTGCATACCCGTGATGTACATTACGGCTCTCTCGAAACCGAGACCGAAACCCGCGTGCTTGTTTGTGCCGTAGCGGCGCAGGTCGGTGTAAAACTCGTAATCCTTTTCTTTAAGTCCGAGCTCGTTCATACGGCGCAGCAGCGTGTCGAGGTTTTCCTCTCTCTGGCTACCGCCTATGATTTCGCCGACGCCCGGCACAAGCAGATCCATCGCCGCGACCGTTTTGTTGTCGTCGTTCAGTTTCATGTAGAACGCCTTTATCTCTTTTGGGTAATCGGTTACAAACAGCGGACGCTTGAACACCTGCTCCGTCAAATATCTCTCATGCTCCGTCTGTAAATCCGAACCCCACGAAACGGGGTAATCGAATTTCACCTTGCCCGCATCGCGGTCTCTTTCGAGAATTTCCACCGCCTCGGTATACGTAACGTGCGCAAACTCACTGTTTACGACGTGGTTGAGACGCTCCAGAAGTCCTTTATCGACAAACTTGTTGAAAAACTCCATTTCCTCCGGCGCGTTTTCGAGGCAGTAGTTTATTATATATTTGAGCATGTCCTCGGCAAGCTCCATATCGTCCTTCAGGTCGGCGAACGCGATTTCCGGCTCTATCATCCAGAATTCGGCAGCGTGACGCGCCGTGTTTGAATTTTCGGCGCGGAACGTCGGTCCGAATGTGTAAACGTTGCGGAACGCCATGCAGTACGTCTCGACGTTAAGCTGTCCGCTTACGGTGAGGTTCGTTTTCTTGCCGAAAAAGTCATTCGAGTAATCCGCCTTGCCGTCCGTCTTGGGAATGTTGTCGAGATCCATCGTCGTAACCTGGAACATTTCGCCCGCGCCCTCCGCGTCGGACGCCGTTATGATTGGGGTGTGGACGTACACGAAATTTCTCTCCTGAAAAAATTTGTGTATCGCGTAGGCAATCATCGAGCGAACGCGGAACACAGCCGAAAACGTGTTCGTGCGCGGTCTTAAATGCGCTATCGTGCGGAGGTACTCAAAGCTGTGGCGTTTCGGCTGCAGCGGGTAATCGGGTGTTGACTCGCCCTCCGTTACTACATTTGCCGCTTTAAGCTCGAACGGCTGTTTCGCCTCGGGCGTGAGTACAAGCATACCCGTCACAGTAATCGCCGCGCCGATGTTGAGCTTTGAAAGCTCGGCGTAATTCGGCAGCTCCGCCTCCAGCACGATTTGAAGATTTTTGAAAAACGAGCCGTCGTTAAGCTCTATAAAGCCGAAATTCTTTGACATTCTGCTGTTCCTTATCCAGCCCGACACGGTTATTTCCTTACCGCCGTAATTTTCCGTCTCACGGTACAATGCTTTTATGAGTGTATTCATATTGTTTCCTCTCTTACATTAACTTTATGTTGCTCTCCGCGCACGCCTTGCGCATTTCCTCGGGCCATACGGACGACTGCACCTCGCCTATGTGCGCCTTGCCGAGCATGAACATACAAAGTCTCGACTGTCCGATACCGCCGCCTATCGTGTACGGCAGTTCCTTGTTCAAAAGTTTTTTATGGAATTCAAGTTCCAGTCTTTCGGGGCAGTCAGCGATTTCAATCTGCTTTTTGAGCGACTCCTCGTCAACTCTTATACCCATGCTCGAAAGTTCGAACGCGCAGTCGAGTACGGGGCTGTAAAGGATTATGTCGCCGTTAAGCTCCCAGTCGTCGTAGTCGGGCGCTCTGCCGTCGTGCTTTTTGCCGCTTTTAAGCTCCTTGCCTATCTGCATCAGGAACACCGCCTTCTTGTCGCGGAGCAGCTTGTTTTCTCTCTCCTTCGGTTCAAGGTCGGGGTACATATCCTCCAATTCCTGCGTCGTTATGAAAACTATGTCGTCGGGGAAGTTGTTCGCTATTTCGGGGTACTTTTCGCACACTTTCTCCTGCGTACGTTTCATCGCACCGTATATGTTCTTTACGTACTTTTTAAGCGTGTCGACCGTTCTCTGGTCGTGCGTTATAACCGCCTCCCAGTCCCACTGGTCAACGTACATCGAGTGGAGATTATCGACCTCCTCGTCGCGGCGTATCGCGTTCATATCGGTATAAAGTCCTTCGCCGACGTCAAAACCGTAGCGTCCGAGCGTCATACGTTTCCACTTCGCGAGCGAATGTACTATTTCAAGCACCTTGCCGCCTATGCAGGGCGCGTCGAAGTCAACGGGACGCTCCACGCCGTTTAAGTTGTCGTTAAGACCCGTCTCGGGGCGCACGAACAGCGGCGCGGATATTCTCTGAAGATTTAACGCCTCCATTATTTCCTTCTGGAATGTGTCCTTTATGAATTTTACGGCTCTCTCCGTCTCTCTGCCGCTAAGTTTCGGGCTGTAGTTTTCGGGAATTTGTAATGACATGGTTCATTCTCCTTTATTTTTTATTTCGATGCTGTCAAGCGTGCTTTTAAGATTTGCGCGCACGGCAGCAAGATATTCTTTCCTTAACGCGTCTCTCTCGACGATTTCATCGTCTGTAAGACCCTCTTCCCTCGCCTTTTTCGCGAGAGCGTTTATTCTGTCTATTTTCGCTTTTTCCATATTTTAGCATCTCCCGTGCATAGATAAGTGTATTATACATCAAATCGGATGAATTTTCAAGTAAAATGTGCGGACAATCTGCGTTTTTCGGAAATTTGCATAATACAGCTGCAAAGCAAAAAGACACATCGACTCAAATCGCGTGTCTTTTTATCGGTACGATCGCCAAATTCAATTACCTTCCCTGTGTCTGAGATAGAGCAGATTTGTGAGGTAAAACAATACAGCCATTATAAGGCATATTAAAATATGAATAATGGCCGGACGCGCAAACATCGTTTTCTCAAAGAAAAACATTTCCGCACCGCGCAGAACAGGTATGGGTGTGAACACGCTAACCACCGCCGCAATTAGGATATCCGCCGCCCAGCCGTACCACTTTGTCTGCATAAATGCCAGCGTGTGTACCGTCGCCTGTATCAGAAGGATAAACGTGAGCTGCGAAAAGAATGTGTCAAAAATGCTCGTGTTCCAGCCAAAAATATCTATTATACCGTAAAAATTATATCCGATTTTGTTTAACGGAATATCAACAAAATAATACGCCAGTGTGCCGACAATACTTATAATCAGTGCAAAAATAACGTAGTTTAACGCACATGCCGAAAAAAATGTCTTTTTTTTCACGCCGATATTCATCAGCTTACCGTAATTTACTGTCGCAATCAAAACGGGAGCAATCAAAGGAATTATGTAAAGCATGCTGTACGGGGATATGGTAAAAATATCTTTTGACCCCATCACCGTGTCGACAAACAAATCCACTATCATAGCAATGACGCATATTCCGGCGGCAAGATACGCAATCCATGTAGTATAGCGAAAATTAACCCATGAAACGGCAAAATACTTTTTCTGCTTATTCATTTTTATCCCCTCCCACCATTTTTATAAACAGTTCCTGTAATGACATATCGGTAATCTCCGCGTCGGCAGGGTTCTCAATCCTGTCGTCGTAAACATACGCAGTCATATATTTCCCTATATTCTCCGTATCGAGCACATTGAGCCGCTCTGACGTTCTTTGCACCGCCTCTTTAATTCCCGTAATCTTATATGCTTTTTCCGTTATGCTGTTTATATCCTCGTTCATGACCGGTTTCCCGTTGTCAATCATAATTATTTGACCGCACACCGACGCAATTTCATCAACCAAATGCGTGGAAACGATAATAATTCTCGGATGTTCCGTAAAACTCTCGTAAAGCAATTCATAAAATTCCTTGCGCATAACCGCGTCAAATCCGAGAACGGGTTCGTCGAGAAGGATAATGTCGGCGTTGCTCGCAAGCGAAATAACGGTGGTGATCATCGTCTTTGTTCCGAAGGACAGCGTGTTATACTTCTTGCTTTTGTCAAGCCTGAACTTCTCAATCATCCGCATCGCAAATTTCATATCAAAATCAGTGTCAACATCAGCCGCAAACTCAATGAGTTTTTTGATCCGCATGTTGAACTGTGGTTTAGCAGCTTCGATATATCGCACGTTTTCCGGCATATTGAGTGCGCTCACCCTCGCTCCCGCAACATATATTTCTCCCTCGCTCGCGGACAGCTTTCCCGCAAGCAGTTTCATTAAGGTGGTCTTTCCGGCTCCGTTTCTCCCCAGCAGACAGTAAATCTTTTTATCGCGCAGATTTATCGTTAAATTATTGATTGCCGTACAGTCTCCGTAGCGCTTTGTAACATTTGAAAATTTAATCATAATCCCTCACCTCTGAAATAATTTTTAAAAGATCTTGTTTTTTGATATTAAGTTTTTTTGCCTCTGTTATGATTTCCGAAACGGAATTTTCATAAAAACGCTTCGTTCTTTCGGCAATAATCATATCCTTTGCACCTTCTGCCACACACATTCCGATACCTCTTTTCTTGTAGACAATACCCTCATCTTGCAAAAGGCTGACGCTTTTCATCGCGGTAGCCGGATTTACCGAATACAGCTTTGCTATCTGCGTTGTTGATATTATAAGCTCGTTGGCGGAATACACGCCACACATAATATCGTCCTTAATGTTTTCTTTGATTTGGATAAAAATTGGCGCGGCAGTATTATTAACTGTCAACAATTCTTCCTCCTTCCATGTTATTAGGTTATTTAGTCAACTAATTAACCTAATAACATTGTACACAATCATATGATTTATGTCAAGATAAATTTTTGAAATTTACCAATATATAACGTCCGACGTGCGAATGTTTTTTTTGCGGACAATCTGCGTTTTTCGGAAATTTGCATAGTATATACTACAAAACCTTGAAAGGAGGACCTTGAAATGAATTGTAACAATCACTGCGGATTTGATTTTGATATGATTTTGTGGGTTCTTATCATCATCATTATCGTAAGCTTTACATGCGGCTGTAACGGCTGCGGCGGCTGCAACGGCTGCAACTGATTAAGCCATGACCGCCCCGCGGGGCGGTCTTTTTTATGTCAGCTTTTTTACAATTTTAACTTTTTTCCCAATTTTTTTGAAAAAGACTTGATTTTATTTCCAGAATATGGTAATATTATCCCGAAATGGAAAATATTTCCATTTTTGTATGCAAATAGGAGGAAAGAGTTATGAATAACAAAATATCAATTCTTGTAGCGGATGACAACAAAGACGTAAGGGAGGAGCTTTGCTCGTACATAACGGCTCAGCCGGATATGCGCCTCGCGGCGGAGGCGGCTGACGGTGAGGAGGCGTATGAGATGATACTCGAAACGCGTCCCGACGTGGTTATCCTTGACCTTATCATGCCAAGGCTTGACGGAGTGGGCGTTCTCAAAAAGCTCGGCTCGTCACCGCTGCCGAAACGTCCGAAAATAATAATCTACTCCGCGTCGTCGGTGGCTATCAATATGGCTGCCACGGTTACGCCGTCGGCGGACTATTGCCTGTTAAAACCGCAAAGCCCCGAGCGCGTATGCGAGGCGGCGCGCGACCTTACCGCGTCGGTCATCGTGTCAAAGATACCCGTCGCGGCAAAGCTTACCGCCGCTGCCGAATCAAGGAACGAGCCCGCCGACCTTGAAACAGTCGTTACCGATTTTATACACGAGCTCGGCGTTCCCGCGCATATTAAGGGCTACCAGTATATCCGCAGCGCGATTATGATGGTTGTGGAAAATATGGATTTGCTTAATTTTATCACGAAACAGCTATACCCCGAAATCGCGAAGGCTTACGGCACTACGGCGAGCCGCGTCGAGAGAGCGATAAGACATTCGATCGAGGTTGCGTGGAGCCGCGGTAAGCCTGAGGTTATGAACGAGATTTTTGGTTACACCATTCACACCGGCAAGGGTAAACCGACAAATTCGGAGTTTATAGCCATGGTCGCCGACAGAATACGCCTAACGCTGAAGTGACGCGGTTGTTTTAAAAATCCGTAAAGAACGGTTTATTGAAACGTAACATTATTTATGATAAAATATATCCGCCGCAAGATTGCGGCGGATAACAGGAGCGGCGGCGACTGTTCCGACACCTCTACAGATAGGAGGTGCTTTTTATGGATTTTAATATTTTACTTAACCTGATTGAATTACTTATAATATACGAAATTATTAAAAGCATAAGAAAATAGTCGCCCCGCCTGCCATGGAGCGACTATTCATTTAGTTTTACCATCGCGGAACGGTCAAAACCGCTCTTTGTTATCTTTAATATATCATGTTTTGTTCGTTTTGTCAATTATTTTCTTCAAGATATTCCTTAAATTTACCGATATGCTCCGACGCGGCTTTGACCACATCGTCGCCCACTTTAAAATCCGTCGGGTTTAGCAGCGCGTCCGTCACCTCTTGCACGGGCAGACTGCCCGATTTGTATATTTTGCTTGTCACGCCCGTCTCGCGCAGTGCGTCCTCCGTTTTTTGTGAATACGATACGGCTGTGAACGGTACGCCCATACGCGCGGCGAGTACCGACGCGTGCAGACGCACGCCGAGTATCGCGGCACAGCGTTTCATCGCGCAAAGCATACCGCTTATCGTTTCATATTGTATAATGTCGGCTTTGTCACCTGTGCGCATCGTTTCCTTTACGCGTTTCGCGGCGAGAATGTCGTTTTCCATACCGCCGTCAAAGCACAAAATAAGCGTTTTGCCGCCCGTTGCCGCGATATAACGGTCGGCAATCTCCGCAAGCGCGTCACAGTCAGCCGTACCGCGCACCGCTATTCCGAGCAGGTTTTCCCTCTTTACATCGGGTATCATATCGTCAGGCAGCGAAAACACAATATCGGGTCGGCATACCGCGTTTTTTTCGGGAAAATACCTGTTCATGTATTCGAGCGACCGCGCATCGCGCACCGTCACAAAATCAAACCGCGACAGGTGCTTTTTCACAGCCGCCTCGCCTATTGCGTTAGCGAACGGCCCTATATTGCAGCTTATCACGGCGCGTCTCGGCGCGTATTTTTCCTCGCGGCAAGCGTCGCGCAAACGGTACGCCGCGCCCAATGTGTTATATATCACAAAGCCCGAGCCCGTCACCTTTAAATAAACGTCAAAACCGCTTTTCGCCTGTGTGTACCGTACATTTTCAATATCTATTTCACGCGACGAAACATAAAGCTCATGTTCCTCAAGTCCGCGTGCGGCGAGCGTAAGCATTAAATCGTCGCCGAAATTACGGTCAAAATAGCCGTCGAGAAGTATTTTCATTTTTGCCCCCTCCCGCCGTACAGCTTAACCAATTTCACTTTGACGCCAAGCGGCGCGTAAAGCAGCACGGCAAGAAACAGCCGACGCTTTACGCCGCACCCGCGCTTTAACGCCGTCTTTAAATACCCCTTAAACTCGCCGCCCGCGAGCATATCCCTTGCCGCCGCGCAGTCAGCCGCGCTGTACGAAAGCACCATCGCCGCAGTGTACGCAGCCGCGCCTTTCATATCGTCCGGCGCGTCCGCTATGTAATCACGGAACAGCAAACGAAGTCCCGCGAGACGCTCGTCCGCGTTTTTGTGAAGGTGGCTCGTCTCGCTCTGATAATAGAGGTAAAGCGGGTCGGCGATAAATGTCACGCGCCTTACGCGGCTTATAAGCTCCAGATTAAACAGCAAATCCTCGGAAAAATATTTTTTAGTGTCCCCGAAACGCAGCGTACCGACCGTTTCCCTTTTTATCAGCTTGTTGCACACCTCGTAGCTGTGGCGGCACGTCGCGAAATATTTATCGGCGTACGCGCCACGGTCGGTTATCTCAACTGTTTCGTCGAGCAGCGGCAGCTGCACCCTGCAGCCGTCGGGATAAATGTCGAATATGTTGCACTGCACAACGTCCGCGTCATTACTCTTTGCCGCCGCGTACATTTTTTCGAGCATATCCTTTTCAATCTCGTCGTCCGCGTCAATGAACGCGTAATACTCCCCCGACGACGCGTCCATACCCGTATTTCGGGCGTAACCCTGACCGCCGTTAGGCACGGTAAAAAGGCGGATACGGCTATCGCCTTGCGCCGTCACAATATCCGCCGTGCCGTCGGTCGAGCCGTCGTTTACAACGATTATCTCGATATCCGCGAGCGTCTGCGCCGTCACGCTGTCAAGGCAGCGTTTTATCGTTTTCTCGCCGTTGTACACGGGTATTATAACGCTCACCTTTGCCATACCTTCCGCCTCCTTTACATCATCTGGTTTTATTTTACCATTTCACGGCGTGAAATTCAATACGCAGTAGCGAAAAATTCGCGGTCTCACCGTGAAATAATCACGGTCTTACCGCGAACTTTTTGCGGTCTTATTGACTGGTACCGAAGTTTATGATATACTTTATTGTGGATAATTATGCTAAAGGAGGACGCGCAAATGGAAGTCATGCTCAGTATCATCGTGCCCGTATACAACGTGTGCGACTATCTCAAAGACTGCATTGACAGCATTCTTGCGCAGTCCTTTACCGATTTTGAGCTTATTCTCGTCGACGACGGCTCGACCGACGGCAGCGGTGAAATCTGCGACGAATACGTAAAGCGTGACAGCCGCATAAAAGTCATACACAAGGAAAACGGAGGCGTCGTAAGCGCGCGTAAGGCGGGCGTCGCGGCGGCGGAGGGGTTGTACGTCGGTTATGTTGACGGCGACGACTGGATAGAACAGGATATGTACGAAAAAATGGTGCATTACATGAAAGAGTACGACTGCGACCTCGTAATGTGTGATATTGTGCATGAAAGCAAGGCTCTGCCACTCTCGTCGGGCGGCACGCGCACAGACCTTGACGGCGGGTATTACGATTATGAAAAGCTTAAAGAAAAGATTTTCCCGAATATGATTTATGCGGGACAGTTTTACGAGTTCGGCGTTTACCCCGTTATATGGAACAAACTCTATAAGCGGGAAAAGCTTATAAAGCACCAATCGGCTGTGGACGTTCGGATCAAAACCGGCGAGGACGCGGCGTGCGTGTACCCGTATCTGTTCGACTGCAAAAGCTTTTACTTTATAAAGGATATGTCTCTTTACCATTACCGCCGTTCGGAAAATTCCATGACGTCGGCTTACGACAGCGCGTATTTTGAGCGATTTAAAGCCCTCTACAATTTCTTTTCAAGGTCGGATATTGCATCGTCGCCTTACGCGAAACAGCTTGACTACTATTATTCATACCTCGTAAAAACGAGCGTAAGCAATACCCTTAAACCGAACAGTTCGCTTACGTTCCGCGAAAAGCTCGGCAACATACGCGAAATATGCGGCTTTATGCGGCGCGAGGGTTTTGCGGACGACCTCGATATTTCCGAGTTCCACCACAGACTGTACTTTAACCTTTTGAAACGTTCAAAGCCGCTGCTGCTCGTTATCTGTATATATATAACAAAGTTTGTGCAAAGACTGTGCGGGAGGAGAAGATGAGAAATTCCCACGTTAAATCCGGCTTTGTTCTTTCATACGTGTCAATAGGCGTGCAAAGCGTTATAAGCATCGTTTACACGCCCGTAATGCTGCGGTTTCTCGGTCAGAGCGATTACGGGCTTTTGCAGATTGCGATGAGCGCGATAGCGCATCTGGGCATTTTGAGTTTCGGCTTTTCCGGCTCGTATTTAAGATTTTACTCGTCTTACCGCACAAGCGGCGACAAAAAGGCGATTGCGTCGCTAAACGGTATGTACGCGGCAATATTCACCGCCGTGTCGCTCATCGCGCTTTTGGCGGGCTTTACCGTGACGTCGTGCGCCGACATGATATTTTCCGCGTCGATGAGCGTAGCTGAGACGGAGCGTTTAAGGCTGCTGCTCGGAATAATGACGGTAAATCTCGCGCTCTCGTTCCCGTGCGGCGTGTTTGACGCGTACATTACGGCGCACGAGCAATTCGTATTTCAAAAAATTCTCGTTATAGTGTCGGCGTTTTTAAATCCGATGCTTACGTTCCCGCTGCTGCTTATCGGCAAAGGCAGCGCGGCGGTCGCCGTGTGTATGACGCTTATCACGTTTGTAAAGCTTACGGTAAGCGGCTTTTACTGCATTAAAAAGCTGCGCATGAAGTTTGCGTTTAACTTTGATACCGCGCTTTTTAAAAGGCTGTGCGGCTTTTCGTTTTTTGTGTTTTTGAATATTGTCTCCGACCAGGTAAACTGGAACGCGGGCAACACCATTCTCGGCATAGTCAGCGGCTCGGACGAGGTGACGCTCTACTCGCTCGGTATGCAGTTCAACACGTATTTTCTGACGTTTTCCTACGCACTGTCGTCGCTGTTCGCGCCGAAGGCGTACAGGATAGCCGTGAACGACCGCGCCGCGCCGCTTTTGGATAAGCTGTTCGCGAGGTTCGGAAGGCTCCAGCTTGCGGTTATGGGGTATATTTTCCTCATGCTCGTTGCGGTCGGCAAGCCGTTCATGCGTATGTGGTCGGGTCTTGACAGCGACGTTCCGTATTACACCGCGATGGTACTTATCGCGCCGATCCTCATAACGTCAACGCAGTCTATCGCGATTGAAATTCAGAGGGCGAAGGATATGCACCGTTTCAGGAGCGTTTTATACATACTTATAGCAGCCGTCAACATCGCGATAAGTATTCCGCTGTCGCTGCGGTTCGGCGCGGTCGGCTGCGCCGTCGGAACGTGCGTGTGCCTTGTTACGGGAAATATCGTGATAATGAACATATATAACCACACACGCGTCGGGCTTAATATGAAACGGTTTTGGAAGGAACTTTTAAAGCTCGTTCCCGCGTTCGTTCTTCCCGCCGTGTGCGCAGCGTTTCTGCACTCGTTCACCGGTGCGGGAATTTGGAGCATCGTCGCGTCCGCGCTCATTCTTACAGCCGTGTACGCTCCGTCGGTGTGGTTCTTGGGAGTCAGAAAAGACATAAAAAGAATACCGTCCGCGTAACGGACGGTATTTTTTATCTCCAGCCTTTTGACTTTTCGTATTCCGATATTATGTTCTTGTTCTGACGCTCGGTGTCGTTAAACTGCGCCTCGGCGTCGCTTTGCGATGTGAATGTCGGCACGTACCACGTTTTCTCCGAGAAGTAATCCCTGTACTCCTGCGTTGTGAATATGTAGCCGTGACGTGCGTAAAGCTCGTTTAAAAGCAGTCGCGTCTCCGCCTGCGTGAGACTTGAAAGGTCGCTCTGCGTCACAAGTTTCGTGTCGCTTGCAAACATATATTCCGTAATGCCCGGGTTTTTGTTTATTCCACTCTGCACGGGCGCCACCGGCTGAGAGGCAGGATTTGCCGTTGCCGCGGGCTTTACCGTCTGTGCGGGTTCCGCGGTTTTTTTCGGCTCCGCGGTCGCCTTTGCTTTCTTATTGCCACTTTCGGTGAGCATATAGTTCGGTTCGTCGTTCTTTTTTGGAATAAAGTTATCCCTAAATATAAAGAACGCCGCAATTCCTCCTATAAGCGCCACAATAAGCACAACAAGCACGACCAGCAGCGTCGTATTTGAACTGTTCTTCTGCTTTGTGCCGTAGGTTTCGGTCGGCGGCGTATCATACGAGACGCTCGCAGGTGCGCCGTAATCCTCCGCAGTCAGCGGTTGCCCGCAGTTTGAGCATACCGTATCGCCTTCGTAAACCTCCGCGCCGCAAGTCGGACAGTAGCCCGACTGTACGCGGGTTTGCGTATCCTCATTTTCGACCATTTTGCCGCAATTTACACAGAACACCGCGTCATCCGGTATCTGCGCTCCGCAATGTTTACATATCATTTTAGTGTCCCCCTTTGTTTTAGTGTCTCCTGACTTTAGTGTCCCCGTATTTTAGTGTCCCCCGGTGTACGTCCGGGAACGTTTTTTATTATAAGGTTACCCCGTCCTTAAAAATTGAAATTTCGCGGTAACCGTTTTTCTCATTATTGGTTTTTTCGCCGCTTGCAACGGAGAGAATGTAATCAACAAATTCCTCCGTGAGATCCGCGCCGTCGATAATCGTTCCGGCGTTAAAATCTATCCAGTGCGGCTTTTTCTCCGCAAGCGGAGTGTTCGTCGCGACCTTAACGGTCGGCACGGGCGCGCCCACAGGTGTGCCGCGTCCCGTCGAGAACAAAATCATATGGCAGCCCGACGCGGTGAGATTCGTGACGGCTACGATGTCGTTGCCGGGGCCCGTCAGAAGGTTAAGTCCCTTGTTTTTGACGTGTTCGCCTATACCTATAACGTCAGCCACGTTCGCGCTGCCCGACTTTTGCACGCAGCCGAGCGACTTATCCTCCAGCGTCGTTATGCCGCCCTTTTTGTTGCCGGGCGACGGGTTCTCGTACACGACCTGTCCGTGACGCGTGAAGTAGTCCTTAAAGTCGTTTATGAGGCGGACGGTTTTGTCGAACACCTCCTCGCTGACGCAGCGGTTCATAAGGATTGTTTCCGCGCCGAACATCTCGGGCACTTCAGTCAGAACCGTGCTCGCGCCCATAGCGATAAGCTCATCGGACGCGCGTCCTATAAGAGGGTTCGCGGTAAGACCCGAAAAACCGTCGCTGCCGCCGCATTTTAAGCCTATCACAAGCTCGTCCGCGCCGCACTCCTCGCGCCTGAATTTTTTCGAATACTCCACAAGCTCGCCGATAAGCTCCAGACCCTTTTCAATCTCGTCGTCATAATCCTGCGCCGACATGAATTTTACGCGCTCATCGTCCGTCTCGCCGAGAGCTTCTCGAAATACGGGTATGTTGTTGTTTTCGCAGCCCAAGCCGAGCACAAGCACGCCCGCGGCGTTTGGATGGTTCACAAGACCCTTTAAGACCGCCTGCGTCGTTTTCTGGTCGTCGCCGAGCTGCGAGCAGCCGAACGGGTGAACAAAATTAAATATGCCGTCGCACTCGCCCGCGTATTTTTTGTTTGCCTTGCGCGCGAGTATTTCCGAGGTTTTGTTCACGCAGCCGACGGTGTTTACTATCCATATCTCGTTACGTATGCCGACGCTGCCGTTTTTTCTGCGGTAGCCGAGGAAGGTTTTAGTGTCCCCATGTTTTAGTGTCCCCAGTTTCGGATTGTACGTATATTTTAGTGTCCCCTCAAGGTTTGTTTTCACGTTGTGCGTGTGGACGTGTTCGCCCTTTTTTATGTCGCACGCGGCATGACCTATACTGTAGCCGTACTTTATAATATCGTCGCCCTTTTTTATATCGCAAAGCGCGGTTTTGTGTCCCCGCAGTTCGCCGTCGAGCATTACGGCTACGTTATCGTTTTCGTTTATTTTAATAGTTCTCATTACAATATTTCCTTTAACGCCCCGCGAACGCCTTTTGTTTCCATTTCCGCGACGTATTTTTCCACGCTCGGCAGAAGGTACGTCAAATCCTCATCCCAGTAATCGGCGCGCTTTAATATTTCAGCCGCCGACGCGGTTTTCATAAACGCCGTGATTTCCGCGTCGTCGTTCGCCTCGTCGGTGCGGTAGAACATTATGAGCGCGGCGAGTGCGAACACGAGCCGTTTCGGTTCTTTGCCGTAACGCTTTATATACTCCTGTATGCTCGGCAGCACACGCACCTTGAATTTCGATACGGAATTAAGCGCGATGCTCAATAGATAATGCTTTATGAACGGGTTTTTGAAACGCTCGATTACGTCGTCCGCGAACGCACAAAGCTCCTCTTTCGGCAAATCGAGCGTCGGTATGATTTCCTCGAATATGCCGTCATGCACGAATTTGTACGTGTCCGCGTCGTTCATCATCTCACCGACCGTTTCAAGCCCCATGAGCCGCGCCGCGAGTACGGACATGGTGTGCGCACCATTTAAAATGCGAACCTTGCGCTTTTTGTACGGCGTAACGTCGTCCGTCCACAGCACGTTGAGACCAATCTTGTGAAACGGTATCTCCTCCGCGTACTTTTTGTCGCCCTCTATTACCCACAGGTGGAATATTTCGGCGGTGTCAATCACGTTGTCGCGGTAGCCGTAGCCCTTTTCCATTTCCGCCGCCGTGTCACGCGGATAGCCCGTAACTATTCTGTCAACGAGCGTGTTTGTGAAGTGGTTTTCCTCGTTCACCCATTTTACGAACGCGCCGCCGTAGCCCCAGTCGGACGCGTACTTCAAGACGCACTCTTTGAGGTTGTCGCCGTTTTTGTCTATAAGCTCGCACGGCAGCAGCACAAAGCCTTTAAGCCCCGCGTCGAACCGCTTTTTCATAAACATCGCGAGCCGTCCGGGGAACGTTGTGCCGTTAAAATCGTCCGCGCTGTCGCCCTGTCTGTACTCGATACCCGCCTCGGTGGTGTTCGACACGATAAAGCGGAGGTCGGGATTTAACGCGCACGCGAAAAACTCGTCTGTCTGTTCATACGGGTTAATGCAGCGCGTTACGCAGTCAACGACGCGCGTTTCCTCCGTCGCCTTGCCACCCGACAGTCCGCGAAGGTAGAGCGTGTAAAGTCCGTCCTGCGCGTTTATCATATCGCTGAGTCCCTGCGGTAGCGGCTGCGCCACGACAACGCCGTAGTCGCCGCCGTTTTCCTTGTTGAGACGGTCAATCATCCAGTCGACAAAGCCGCGCAGGAAGTTGCCCTCGCCGAATTGCAGCACACGCTCCGTGTGTTTCGGTAGGGATGGGGTGCGTTTTAGTAGTTCCATTGTTATTTTCTCCTTTTTGGTTGGGTGGATTATTGTTAAGATGCGCAAATGCGGGACGTCGGGGCGCCGTCCCCTACACCCGTAATTGTAAAATTGTGCGCCGTAGGGGCGACCCTTGCGGTCGTCCGTAAAAACCCCTCAGTCACACTACGTGTGACAGCTCCCCTAGTAGGGGAGCCATACAGCGAGCGGCGCATATCGTGAGCCTCCCCTACTAGGGGAGGTGGCGCCGAAGGCGTCGGAGGGGTTTTATACCGCCGATGCGCCTCATTTACATATCAAAATACCTTACAGCGTTATTATAGCAAATATCCTGCACGATCTTACCGAGTGTATCGTAATCCTGCGGGAACTCGCCGTTCTCGACCCACGTGCCGAGCAGGTTACACATTATGCGTCTGAAATACTCGTGGCGCGTGTACGACAGAAAGCTGCGCGAGTCGGTGAGCATACCGACAAATCGGCTTAACGCGCCAAGGTTCGCGAGCGCCTTCATCTGCTCCGTCATGCCGTCGCACTGGTCGTTGAACCACCAGCCCGAACCGAACTGTATCTTTCCCGCCGTCTCGCTCGACTGGAAGTTGCCGAGCATTGTCGCGAGGACGTAGTTGTCTTTCGGGTTAAGCGTGTAGAGTATCGTTTTCGGGAGGTTGTCATTTTCCTCCATTGAGTTGAGCAGCGCGCTCAAATCAGCCGCTATTTCGTAGTCGGCGATTGAGTCAAAACCCGTGTCCGCGCCGAGCTTTTTGAACATACGCGAATTGTTGTTCCTAAGCGCGCCGATGTGGAGCTGCATCGCCCAGCCGAGCTCCTTGTACTTTTTGCCCAGAGCCGTAAGCACGCCTGTCTTGTACGCCGCTGCCTCGTCCTTTGTTACCGTTTCGCCGCGCATTGCCTTTGCGAAAACGCCCGAAGGACTGTGCGACGTATTGTACGGCACGCCGTCAAGCGCGTGGTCGCTTATGCGGCAGCCCGCCGCGTGGAAAAAGTCGGCACGCTCACACGCCGCGTTTATTAAATCGTCGTACGTCTTTATCTCCTTACCGCACACCTTCGCCAGTCTCTCCACATACGGCAGGAACGTGTCCTTGTCAATATTTATCAGGAAGTCGGGGCGGTACGCGGGGTAAACCTTAGCTTTTATATGTCCCTTTTCCGCTATCTTTTTGTGCCATTCAAGACTGTCGGCGGGGTCGTCGGTCGTGCATATTACCGCGACGTTCGAGGAATTTATGAGCGTTGACGGACTCATTTTAGTGTCCCCGATAACGGCGTTGCACTTTTCCCATATCGCGTCGCATGTCTTTTCCGTCACGATTTCCTCAACGCCGAAATAACGCTTTAATTCGAGGTGCGTCCAATGGTAAAGCGGATTGCCGACGGCGTACTGCAGACACGAGCAGAACGATTTGAATTTATCGTAATCGCTCGCGCCGCCCGTTATGTACTCCTCGTCAATGCCGTTCGAGCGCATGTACCGCCACTTGTAATGGTCGCCGCCGAGAAAAATTTCGGTGATGTTCTTAAACGGCTTATCCTCGTACATCATCTGCGGGGAAAGGTGGCAGTGGTAGTCGAATATCGGCATGTCAGCCGCGTAGTCGTGGTAAAGCTTTCTCGCGGTGTCGTTTGAAAGCATGAAGTCCTTGTCCATAAACGGTTTCATATTTATCCTCCCAATCAGAAATACATCTTCAAATATTTTTTCGTGTTGTTGATCATCTCGTCAAACAGCTTGCTCGCGTCGTCAAGCGAGAGTTCGACGTTCGCGTCGTTCGCAAAGCACGCGAACACGCCGTCGAGGTCTCGCGCGAGAGCCGCGTCAAGCACTCTGTCCTGCTCGCCCGACACGCGGCTTATAAGCGGGTATATCTCCTCGGGAATATTGCCCGCGAACACAGGCGTTAAGGAGTTTGCGCGGAACACCGCGTTCGTCTCCACAACAGCTCCCAGCGGCAAATTCGGTATCTGTCCGCGGTTCGGTATGTTGACGTTCGTAACAAGGTCGCAAAGACCCAGCAACGCGCGCATCTGCTGTACGCCTTCCTCGCCCGTCTCGCGTATTTCAAATTTTTCTTCGTTCTTATACAGACGCTCGCTGCGCTCCAGTCGGCGCTTTAAATCCTCCTTGCGCCACTTTACCGTTGTAAGACCGAATCCCCACTTTTCAACCGTTTCGGGGTCTTTGAGGTACCACTTGCCGGGGCAGAATTCGGCAAGATGTCTGTCGCCCGCTGCCGCGATGTAGCCGTAGCGCAGGAACAGATCGAGCTTTACCTTCTCGCGGCTGAAAAACGACTTGTTCATCCAGTTTTTATCCGCCGCGTCGCCGTAGCCCGTATCCTTGTACTTCTCGGCAAACTCGCGGTATATCGGGAATATATCGATGTCCTCGTACTGCGCGCTCGTGAGCCATGTAAAGTGGTTCACGCCGACGACGTTTACCTTTATTTCCTCGCGCTTTACGTCCTTTATGCCGCACATATCGTCAAGAGCCGCCGCGAGCAGCTTTTGTGTGCCGAATACCTCGTGACAGCAGCCGAACGCCTTTATCTCGGGGAATACGCGGTAGAGCGTCTTTGTGCATATCGTCATGGGGTTTGTGTAGTTTATTACCCACGCGTTGGGGCAGTATTTTTTAATGCACTCCGCGATTTCCTCAAACATCGGTATTGTGCGCAGCGCTCTTATTATGCCGCCCGCGCCTGCGGTGTCGCCGACAGACTGGTATATGCCGTACTTTTCGGGCGCGTGTACGTCGCTCTCCATTTCGTCGAACGTTGCGGGCAGAATGGATATTACCACAAAGTCCGCGTCCTTGTACGCGGCGCGCGCGCTTTTTACGGCTCTGTACTTCCACGGCGACTTGCAGCCCTTTACGTCCTTTATCCTGTTGCCTATAGTCTCGTTTTTCTTCGCCGCGTCATAGTCGATGTCGTAGAGGTAAACCGTGCCGCACATGTCCTCGGTCGCGGCAAGGTCACTCATAAGACCCCACGCCCAGCCGCGCGAGCCACCGCCTATGTACGCTATTTTTAAATCCGTCACTTTCTTGTTCGCGTATTTCATATTCAGCCTCCGTATGATTTTTTTATATTTTATCACAACGCGTTTTTTGAAACAATACAAAAACCGATTTTTACGTGAAAAATATCGGTTATTTTTTCATAAAGCAGTAAAGCGTTCCCCGCGCGCAAGCGGAGAACGCTTAAATTCATATATTACAGAAGCAGCGCGTCAAGCTCTGCCGATATTGCTTTTTTGTCAAGGTCTCTGCCTATGAACACAAGCTTTATCATTCTGTCGCCGCACTTTTCGTCCCAGTTGTCGAGTATCGACGGGTCGTCGGCGATAAACTGGTCGAGCATCTTCTTCGGCGCGCTCGCGAGCCACTTGCCGTTTTCGTACATCTGTATCTGCTTGCCCGCCTGCTCAAACACGTATGACATATCGTTGTCCGCGTCGAGCCACAGTATGCCCTTGCAGCGGATAACGTTCTTCGGGAAGTCGTTGCGCGCCCAGCGCTTTAATCTGCCGAGCTTCATCGGCTGACGGCGGTAGTACACGAACGAGCCGATACCGTATTCCTCCGCCTCGCCGTGGTCGTGGTCATGGTGGTGGTGATGGTGGTGACCGTGATGCTCATCATGGTCATGGTCGTGATGATGGTGTTCATGCTCATCGTCATCGTGGTCGTCATGGTCATGGTGATGATGCTCGTGTTCGTCGTGGTCGTCATCATCATCGTCATCGTGCTCGTTTTCCTTGTTCTCGAACTCCGCTATCCAGCCCGCCGACGAGAATGTTTCGTCAATATCAAACTGCTTTGTGTCGAGTACATCCTTCATATCGACCTTGCAGTAATTCGTCTCGATAATCTTCGCCTTCGGCTGCAAAGCCTTTATTACGGCGCGAACCTTGCCGAGGTCGCTCTCGCTTACCTCGTCGACCTTGTTTATGATAATGGTCGAGCAGAACTCTATCTGCTGTATCAGAAGGTTTTCTATATCCTCCTCGTCCACCTGTCCCATAAGCTTGTCACCGCCCGCGAACTCATCCACAAGACGCAGCGCGTCAACGACCGTCACAACGCAGTCAAGCTTTACGATAGGCGGTACCTCGCTGCCCTCGACCGAGCCGTCCATCATCGAAATCGTCTGCACGATAGGCAGCGGCTCGCATATGCCACTCGCCTCGATCAGTATATAGTCGAATTTTCCCGACGTTGCAAGCTCCGCGATCTGTTTCATCAAATCGACCTTCAGCGTGCAGCAGATACAGCCGTTAGTAAGCGGCACAAGGCTCGCGTCCTCCTCCTGGACCATGCCGCCCTTCTGTATGAGCGTCGAGTCGATGTTGACCTCGCCTATGTCGTTCACTATCACGGCGCACTTGTAACCCTCCTGGTTCGACAGAATGTGGTTCATAAGCGTAGTTTTTCCCGCTCCGAGATAGCCCGTCAAAAGCGTTATGGGTATTCTCTTATCCAATTTTTATTACCTCTTTCCTTATTATGCCTTTGTGGTATATATTAGCACATAAATTACAAAATTACAAGCGTGTTTTTACAGTCAGTTTTTCAAAAACTCCGCCGCCTCCTCGAGAACGCTGTCAAGGGAAATCGTGTCGAGACCGTGCGTTTCGCCCTCCACTATGTGCAGCGTCACGTTATCCATACATTTCTTGTACCGCAGCGAGCCGATAAGCCCGACCGCCTCGTCCTTCGTGCCGTGGATGATAAGCGTCTTGCCGAGGAACATCGAGGTCGTTTCGTACACGGGAATTGTACGCGCCAGACGCATATATTTCTGACCGAGCCTGTAATCGTTCTGCTCGACGTCCTTCATATCTATATACTCGGGCGGGTTGTAGGTGTCGTATATTTTGCCGAAACACGAGCCGCGCTGAGCGTCGTCGGGTATCGTCGCCGCCGGCGCCATTAAAACGAGCTTTTTTACAAGCTCTCTGTAGTAGCCCGCCGTCATACCGCCGACAAGCGCGCCCTGCGAATGTCCGGCTATGTATATCTCGCTTACCCAGTCAAGCTTTCTCACATATTCCATTATCGCCATAGCGTCGAGTATCTCGCCGTAGACCGTCATATCCTCAAATTCGCCGCCGCTTTCGCCGTGACCGTTAAAATCAAAGCGTATTACGGCTATGCCGCGCTTTAACAGCTTTTGGGCGAGAATATCGTGCATACCGCCCTTGCCCACGCCGCGGCTCGACATGAGCCCGTGGAATATTATCGTTATCGGGCATTTGTCTGTTCCTTCCGGTCTTTCGAGCGTTCCTTTAAGCGTCAGACCGTCTCTTTTCACGCTTATCTCCATTTTACATTCCTCCTATGAATATTAAAGCTATTTTACCACATTCGCCCATTAAATACAAGAACAAAAAAATAAAAACCCCGAAATAACCGTCCGAACAAGTCAAGTTTCTACCTGCCCATGCAGGTGGGTTACATCCCGAATACTTTATATGTCCACTGGCAGTCCCGAAGGAAAGGAGGCGTATACGCCGCATCCGGAGAATGAGTCCCTTTAAAGAAGTGTTGGTAAAAAAAAGACTTTTAAACGCGAAATCTCAGGGTAATTGGCTATTTATTTTTCTGATTTAATTTTAGCATATTACTGTTAAAATTGCAATAGGAAGTTTATGTTTTTTTACAATTTTTTCAGTCAATGTTTTCCTCGTCGCGGCGGAGAAATTCGTTGAACGCTCTTTCAAGTCTCGCGTCGTCGTCTACCATTACAAGCTCGGCGTCCTCGCTGTCAATGTCGCCTTGAACCTGCATGATGAGAACCTCGTCGTTCTCCATTTCCTCGGGCAGTACCTCCAAAAGCGCGAAGTACGTCACGCCCTCGAACTCGAACACGTCTATAACTTCAAATTCAACCTCGCAGCCGTTTTCATCTTCAAGAATTATTATGTTGTTTTCCATGTTTTTTATTCCTTTCTTATATTATATTTTTATTTTAATATACAACCGCAAAATTGTCAATCCCGTCGGAAAAATAATCGCCAATCTTATTGACAAATTTCACGCGCGCATATATACTTTAACGGTATGGGAGGTTTTGATTATGAGACTTGAAAATTATCACAAAAATTTGAAAACACTGCATGTAAATACGGAAAGCGAACGTCCGTATTATGAGATATATTCCGACATCGAGAATGCCCGCCGCTCGAACGAGGACAGAAAAACATTTTTAAACGGCGACTGGGATTTCGCGTACTACGGCTGCGCGTATGATGTGCCGGAGGATTTTATAAGCGGCAAAACGGACGGGTTTAAGAAGATACCCGTTCCGTCGTGCTGGCAAAATCACGGATACGACACTCATCAGTACACGAACGTGCGCTACCCGTTCCCCTACAATCCACCCTACGTGCCTTACGAAACGCCGTGCGGCGCGTATGTGACGGAGTTTTCGTGGGAAAAGCGCGGGGGTGAGCGTCTGTATTTGAATTTCGAGGGCGTGGACTCGTGTCTGTACCTGTGGATAAACGGCGAATTTGTCGGCTACAGTCAGGTGTCGCACTCCACGTCCGAATTTGACGTGACCGATTTTATTAAGGACGGCGCGAACATTCTCGCCGTACTCGTGATGAAGTGGTGCGACGGCAGCTACCTCGAGGATCAGGACAAGCTGCGCATGAGCGGTATTTTCCGCGACGTGTATATTCTACGCCGCCCCGAAACGCACGTCACTGATTACACGGTGACGACAGCCGTTGACGGCACAGTGACGGTTAAAACCGACAAAGCCGCGTCGTTTGTGCTGGAGGACGCGGACGGCAAGGTAATTTACAGCGGCAGTGACGGCACAATTAAGGTAGACAAGCCCGTTTTGTGGAACGCGGAAAATCCGTATCTGTACACGCTTTACATCGTGACGGAAAACGAGGTTATAAAGGATAATGTCGGCATACGCGAAATAAAAATCGAGGACGGTATTTTCCTGCTGAACGGCAAGCCGATAAAGATGCGCGGCGTGAACCGTCACGACAGCGACCCCGTGACGGGTTACACGATTTCACGCGAACAGGCGAAAAAAGACCTTATGATGATGAAACGCCACAACATCAACGCTATACGCACGAGCCACTACCCCAACGCGCCGTGGTTTACGCAGATGTGCGACGAGTACGGCTTTTACGTCATAGCGGAGGCGGATCTCGAAATACACGGCACGTCCACGCTGTACGGCGGCTCGCAGGAAAGCACGTTCGGTCTGCTCGCGAACGACCTTGACTGGGGCGAGGCGATTCTCGACCGCAGCAAGCGCAGTGTGATACGCGACAAGAACCGTCCGTGCGTCTGTCTGTGGTCGGCGGGCAACGAAGGCGGCTACGGCACGAACATCGAGAACGCGCTGCACTGGATAAAGAGTTACGACCCGACGCGTCCGACACATTACGAAAGCGCGTCATGTCAGACGTGCGGCCACAAAAACGACCTCACCGACCTCGACGTTATAAGCACGATGTACGCGTCGTACGAGTGGATCGACGAATATTTCAAAAATCCCGGCGTGCACGTGCTGCACTTCGGTGACGGCGACTGCAGCATCTATGATATGGAGCACGCGTGGATAGATTTACCCGAAAAGGACGAAAAACAGATAAAGCCGTATATGCAGTGCGAGTTTGTACACGCTATGGGCAACGGCCCCGGCGGCATTAAGGAGTACATCGACCGTATGTACCGCTACGACGGCTTTTTCGGCGCGTTCGTTTGGGAGTGGTGCGACCACGCGGTGTACAGGGACGGCAAGTACCTCTACGGCGGCGACTTCGGCGAGTTCCCGCACGACGGGAATTTCTGCATGGACGGTCTCGTGTACCCCGACCGCAGACCGCACGTCGGTCTTTTGGAGTACAAGCAGGCGGTAAAGCCGTTTAAGATTACGTCGTACGGCAAAATCCTGATAGTGGAAAACAGATACGATTTTTCGGAGCTTGACGATATGCTTGACTTCGAGATAAACGGCGAAAAGGTCAAATTCGACGTGCCGCCGCGCGGTAAAAAGAGTTTCCCGATGCCCGACGGCGACGTGCTGATGATTAAGGCGTATCAAAAAAATAACGCCCCGTGGGCTGACAAGGGGTACGAGGTCGGTTTTGAGCAGATTATCGTAAACGACACCGTTCCCGCGCTCGAAAATGTGACCGCAGACGGCAGCGTAAGCGTCAGTGAGACGGAGCGTTACATCACCGTTTCGGGCGACGGGTTTGAATATGAGTTTGACAAGGCGGCCGGCAATTTCACAAAGCTTGGAAATACTGTTACAAAGGCGGTCGAGTGGAACGTGTGGCGCGCGCCGACCGATAACGACCGCAATATCAGGAATATTTGGCAAAGCGCGGGCTACGACCGCGAATGTAATTACGTTTATGACGCGTCGTGTGAGGCGGCTGACGGCATGGCTGTAATAAAATGTCACAGCGCGCTTATCCCCGTGTTCCTGCAAAAGACGGCCGATATTTTCGCCGAGTGGACGGTTTACGCTAACGGCGTTATAGATTTAAAGGCGGACGTGAAGGTAAACAAGGACTTGCCGCCGCTGCCGAGGTTCGGACTGCGTTTCTTTACCGAGGGCGAAAACGTGCGCTACTACGGTTACGGCCCCTACGAGAGCTACAGCGACAAGCATTTATCGTCGTACCTCGGCGAGTTTGAGACGACCGTCGGCGATATGCACGAGGACTACGTAAAGCCGCAGGAAAACGGCAGCCACTTCGGTACGCGGTACGTTGAGACGGAAAAATTGCGCGTATGCTCCGACACGCCGTTTTCGTTTAATGCGTCGCACTACACGCAGGAGGAGCTTACGGAAAAGGCGCACAATTTCGAGCTTGAACCGTGCGGCGAAACGGTTCTGTGCGTCGATTACAAGCAGGACGGTATCGGTCAGAACGCGTGCGGGCCTTTGCCGCTTGAGGAATACAGATTTGACGAAAAGGAATTTACATGGCAGATTAGGATCGAGTTATCCTAAAAAACAGGGGTAAGGGCGTTGAACCCTTACCCCTTATTTTTTCGGCTTATGTACGCGATTATCTCTTCACAAATTCCTGTGTCCAGTATATTGTGCCGCCGCTGCTCTTTACCGCGCCGATACCGATTTCGGTGTATGTGGCGTTAAGTATGTTCTTTCTGTGACCGGACGAGTTCATCCAAGCGTTCATTACGGCAGCCGCGCTGCGCTGACCCGACGCGATGTTTTCCGCCGCCGCGCGGTAGCTTATGCCCGCAGCTCTCATTCTGTCGAACGGCGACTGACCGTCGGGGTTATTATGGTCGAAGAAGTGACGGTTTATCATGTCCGCGCTGTGCGCTCTCGCAAGCGCATCGAGGTCGGACGCGCGCTTTAACGCGTTAAGTCCGCGTGACGTGCGTTCCTCGTTTACAAGGCGCAGCACCTCGTCCTCCATTGCGCTCTCCGATGAAATATTCGGCGCGGTCGTGGGCGTTGCCGTCGGTTTAGCCGTAGGTTTCGCCGTGGGGGCGGGTGTTGCCGTGGGTTGAACCGTCGGAACGGGCGTCGCGGTCGGCTTTGCGGTAGGCGCAGCAGTCGGTTTTGCCGTAGGCTGCGGCGCGGGCGCGGGCGTTGCCGTCGGTTTTGAGTTCGGACACGAGGACGGTATGTTGTACTTGTCCAAATCTATGCCGTACCTTTTAAGTATATCTTTTATAACGTTTTCCTTATCGCATTTTATCGTTTGTGCCGTGTTTGACATCAGCGATTTGAACATACATGACGCAGAAATCGTCCGCGCCTGAACAGGTACTGCCGAGGCAGCCGTAAGCGTAACCGTCAATGTCAGTAACAATGTCATTTTTTTCATATAATTCCTTCCCTTCTTTTGCTTTGTCAGCATTGCTACATTTTGATTATACGACAGTTTTTTGGTTTTGTAAACGAACAATGTTTGGTAAGGAAATTAAGTCAATTTTAACCTATTTTATTTAGGTAAAATCTGTATGTGCCGCTTTCGTCGGGAATAATCCTGCCGTACCTTTCACCGCTATCTTCCGTGACTTCGTAGCCGCCGTCAGTTTTATTTACGCTCACGTTTATTACGTGCGCGTTTTCGTCGAGCGCGAAAAAGCGGCATATTTCGGGACTGTTTATGTAATACGTCATTGATATAGTTTCGCCGTCGCGCACCGGCGTTAAATTGTTCGTGTTCGTCACGCTCGTCATATGGCGCATACAGCCCGTAAGATCGGCGTAACCGCTGCACGCGCCGCGTATGCTTTCGAGCCAGCCGATGCTTTTAACATCGTCATAGTACGGTTTCGCGCCGAGAAGGTATGTGTTGCGGTCGGGGTTTACTGCAAAATTTTCCGTGTCTGAGACTAAAATTTCATTTACGATACGGACATCCTCCTCCGACGTTTTTATGTACTGACTCGTAATGCCCATGCCCGACACCGCGAAAACGAACGTCAGCGCGGCTGTGACAATGCAGTTCAGAACGGGCTGTATCTTTTGCGGCGTTAGAAGCGCAAGCTCGCAGACGGCAAGCCCGATACCGATAAACGAGAAGTACACGAACCGTATGGCTGTGTACAAAAAACCTATCACGTAAAACACAGACACTCCGCCGACGGTCAGCGCGAGCGATATTAAAAGCCGTTTGGCGCTGAAACGGCGGTCTTTCCCTTCGTGCCGCACAAGTATGCCGAGAAACATCGAGAGAACAAGCAGCGCGGCTGTCTGAACGTACAGCCCCCGCGATACAATCAGCTCCGCGCCACACTTTAATCCACGCGCGAAGGCGCGGTAATCGTACAAAACAAGCACGCGCCCGACCATATCGGTAACGGCTCTTGCCTGAGAAAAGAAGTTCGACGAAAACAGGTGTCCGCGCACGGCAAGTTCGCCGCTGCCGCCGTTAAGTATGTAGTAGAGCGCGATATATGTAAGCTGCACGGCGATTATGAATATGAAATACATGTACTTTTTATCGTGTTTTCGGTACAGAAGGTAAGCGAAAAGCATTACGTAAATCACAATCGCGGGTTCGTAAAAGCTCACGGCGAAAAATCCCGACACGGTGTACAGTAAGGCGTATATTTTTTTATCACTTTTGAGATAACCGTTGAGCAGCCACAGCGTCAGCGCGGTAAAGAACAGCGCGCACGAAATACGCAAGGACGCAGCGAGCCAGTAGGTCGCCTCCATATTCATCGGCACGAGGCAAAGCGATATAAGAAAAAGTCCGCCGACAGAAAAGCCATTGTCCGAAAGAACGTCGTAAAAAATCGTCGCGCCCGCCGCAAGGAGCAGCGTCATAATAAGCTCCACGACCCACAAATGATTAAACAGCGGCGCGGCAAGGAATATGTCCAAAATTCCGGCAAGCGGTCGTATCGTGAATTTGGCGTTCGGCAGAGCGAAGTCGTTTATCACGTCGCCGTACAGGTCGCCGTAGAGGAACCAGTCGTCCATTACCGGCTTGTACACAAGCCCTGCGGCAAAGCGCGTCAGAAGAAGCAAAGCCGAAACCGTCAGAAATATCGTAAAAATTTTCACGTTTCTTTCTTTCATGAATATTTCACCCCATATCGTCATAGTAATAACATTATATATCTATAAATATAATATGTCAACTCTTTAGATATAAGGTTTTTATACTATTGATGTTAAAATATAGGTGAATATTGATGAAACAAAGGAGTGCCGATTATTATGGATGTAGGGCAGAGAATAAAAGAACTTCGCGAGTCAAAGGGGCTTACGGTGAACAGGCTCGCGAATATGGCGGGAATTTCGCAGAGCTATCTGCGCGACGTGGAGCTTGGGAATAAAAATCCGACGGTCGAGACGCTCTCGTATTTTTGCGACGCGCTCGGTATTACGCTCGGTGAATTTTTCGTCGACCGCGAGGCGGTGATAAGTCCGTTTCTGATGTCGGCTCTCGCTTCGCTCACCGCAGCACAGCAGCAAAGTTTAGCTGATTTTATAAATTCGATGAAATAAAAAAAGCCATGCACATGGCATGGGTTCCATTGGCATGACCCCCTCTTTGAGGGGGGCTTTCGTAGGGGCGAACCGTGTTCGCCCGCCGTGGGGCCCCCTTGTCAAAGGGGGCTGTCACGCGTAGCGTGACTGGGGGATTCCTTTTCAAATTTCACAATGAATCCCTCCACCGCCTTCGGCGGTCCCCCTCCCTTTAACAAGGGAGGCATACAACGGGCGGCCGATGACCGCCCCTACGTAAAATGCGCGCCGTAGGGGCTGGCGTTCCCTACGGCGTTTGTTCGCAAACGAACACGCCTACAACGCTAAAGCATCGTTCACCACGACAGCCCGTATAAACCTCACCTTTCCGCTTTAAACACGGTCACGCTATGGGGCGGGAAGGTGTACTCGAACGTGTTTGAGTTACGGTTAATATTCTCCGTGACGGGCGACACTTTTTGCGGCTCGTCAAAGCCGTTTTCCGCGTCCAAATCGGCAGTGAGCGTCGATACCTCGCCGCGCACCGCGTCCGTTCCCTCTATCGTAACTTCTGCCGTAACCTCTTTGTCGAGTACGTTCACGGCTTTAACGTAAACATACTTGTCGTCGCGGCTTGAAGTCGCGTAGATTTCCTCGATCGCGGGCAGCTTGTCCACGGTCGAATTTGTTTTTTTGCCGTCAATGTATGTCGTTATGCCGCGTCCGTCAACTTCAAGGCAGAGCGAATACTCGCGCCCCGTCTGCAGCGAGAACATCTCGTGCGTCAGGCACGAGCCGCGTCCGTTCACGACAGCGTTTACCTCGCTGTCGAAGTTCGCCCATCCGCCGATGAACCACTGAATGTAGTTTTTATCATCCTTTTTGCCGAAATACAGCTTAAATCCGGCGTTGCCGAATGTCCGCACAATTTTAAACTCAACCCTGTACTTGTCCGACGTTATATCCGTAATCTTTTTTGTGCCGCTGCCTTTAAAGTCCGCGCCGTCAAATTCCTCGGTTTTGCCGCTTTTAAGGTCGGTCACTTTTATGTCGTACACCCTGCCGTTTATCTCGTCTGCCGCAAACTCAATGCCGCCGCGTATGGCGTTATCACCTTTTACGGTCGGCGCGGCAAAACCCGAAAGGAGCGTTTCCGTAAGTTCACGTCCCGTATTCGTCATAAACATTTTGCACAGGTAATAGTTCGCGCTGCCGTAAACGCGGCTGTTGTCGAACCAAATCATAACCGGTTTCCAATCCACGTAATCCACGTTCGCGAAAAGCGGCGCGTAGCACACAAGCTTTACCTTGTCCGCGTTGTTTTCGAGACCCGTCATATACGCCGCCTCGCAAAGCGCGTTGTAGAACGTGTTGCCCCACGACGCGTACTCGCCAAGAAACACCTTCGGGTCGTCGGGATAATCGTCGTAGCGGTGAATGTTCGCGAGCAGCCATTCGGGCGAGGTGTAGTAGTGCTCGTCCACCAAGTCCGAGCCGTTTTCCCTCGCGTTTTTCCAACCGCGCTCAAACTCGCCGCCCGCGGGGAACGGTCCGGCGTTGTTTACAAGCTTGATTTCGGGGTACTTTTCGCGCACCGCCTTGTGGATAATGTCATAACGCTCCCAAAAGCCCTCGCCGACCTCTTCGTTGCCTATGCCGAGATATTCGAGGTTAAACGGCTCGCTGTGACCGAGCTTTGCGCGAACCGCGCCCCATTTCGTGTCCGTGCCGCCGTTCGCAAACTCTATGAGGTCGAGCGCGTCGTTTACCCATTCGTCCATTTCGTCAAGCGGCGCGGCTTGCTCCATGTGCGGATTGTAGCCCGCGGGCAGTACCGGCAGCGGTTTTGCGCCTATATCCTCGCAGAACAGGAAATACTCGTAGTACCCGATACCGAGCGACTGATTATACTTCCAGTTGTTGCGCCGCGACGGACGCTCCGTTATGTCGCCTATCGTGTTTTTCCAGCGGTACATGGAATTTCTGTCGCAGGCGTTAAGCGAGCCGTCATGCACAAGGCATCCGCCCGGGAAACGCATAAACCTCGGCTTAAGCTCCTCCAGCATAACCGCGAGGTCTTTTCTCATACCGTTTTCGCGACCCTTATACGTGTCATACGGCATAAGCGACACGAAATCGAGGCACACCTTGCACGGCTCGTCCGACGTAATTGCGAGAGACGCGCTGTTATCGGTTTTTCCCGACGTGAGCGTGAGCGTGTACTTTGTCCACTTATCGGAGCTTACCGTGATAAAATCCGAGCATATTATATTTCCGTACGCGTCGTCGATCGACACGTTCAGCTTACATTCCCCGTTCGACCGCGCATAGCACGAAAACGCGTACCGTTCGCCCTCCGCGACGGCAATACCGCTGTTGTAGCCGAGATTTTTAATTCCGGCGCGCTCGCCGACCTTCGATATTTCAAGCGTGAGGTAGTGCGGATTTTTCTTCGAGTACGGCTCGCCGCATGACACCTTCGCCGCGACGGACGCGCCGCCGAGCTCGATTTTTTTCCACGCCGTAAGAGATTGGTACCTCGGATTGTCCGCCGGCGAAAACTCAAACGCGCGGTTACGCACCTTCTCCGCGTACAGACCGCCGTCAGCCGCGTGGTTCAAATCCTCAAAAAATATTCCGTAAAAATCGTCCATGGACGCTTTGACATTTTCCGTAACAGTAATTTTTTTCATACGATACAACCGCCTTTCCGACGGTATTCTATCATAAACATATACGGTATGCAATATAAATTTTGTAAGAGACGGATAAAAATTATAGCGAAATATAAATGAAGTATTTATATTTTACGTAATATTTTTTTACGGTTTTTTTAGCCTGTAAACCCGCATAAACACTATATCTTTTTGTTTGATATAAGGGTGGCAAAATTTTTAATATTCATTTTACCCTTATTTTACCCTAATTTTATGTTTGGGTTGGCACCAAACATTTCGGTAACTGCGGTCATTTTATCCTCTTGTGAGGTATGAGCATATACCTTACTTATCATAGTATAATTGCTATGTCCTAACATGGTTTTTAACACTTCCATCGGTATGTTTTTTCGCACAGCGTTTGTTGTGAATGTATGTCTGAAATAATGTGTTGAGAAGTGTAATATCTCCACGTTATATCTTTCTTTCAAATAGTGTAATATACTATTTATTGCGGTATCAAAGAAACCTGCGGTATATGCACAATTCTTTTTGTAGTTATAGAATACAAAATCATCATCACTTAATATCACGTTGAATTGTTGAGCAATAAGTTGTAATTTCTTCTTCCATAACTTTATTTCAGATTGTACTTCAGGCAAAATAGGGAGAGTCCGAACAGATGTTTTGGTTTTTGGTTCATTAGTAGTAGCTATCCATTCATTCCCATTTTGTATTCTTACTACCGTTCTGTTAATAGTAACATATGAGAAATCGTTGGTAAAATCACTCCACTTTAACCCTAATATCTCACTTATTCTTGCGCCTGTTGTAAACAGTAATTGAAATAACAGTAAATCATCCGGTCTTTTTTCTCTAACTCCTAACATAAACCATGATATTTCGTCATCGGTCAATGCCCTTTTCGGAACACTTTTTTTCTTTCCTTTCATTAAAGGGATAGTTGTTATAGGATTGAAATTAACCAGTTTCTTTTCAACGGCTTTCTCAAACATGGCATTTAAGTTTGCACGAATTTGTTTTACTGTATTTGTGGTATAGATTTTAGTTATGTTATTAAACATATTCTTTATGTCTATATCTGATATATCCTGTAATCTTTTTCCTCCCAAATATGGTTGTATAGAATGTACATATCGGCTGCGTATGCTGTATACACTCTGCGGTCTGATTACACCTTCTTTATATAAGCCGACATAGCTCTCAAACCACATATCAAGCGTTATATCATTATGCCCGACAAAATTACCGTTATCCTTCTCTATTGTTGTTTGTGTCAGTTGTTTTCGTACTTCCTCTTTTGTATTTCCGTAGATACTGCGTTGTTTCTTTGTTGTAGGGTCGTAATATCGACCTTCCCAGTATACACTTCCCTTCTTGGTTGTTCTTTTTCGGATTGT
>CANQIP010000007.1 GCA_947623955.1 uncultured Clostridia bacterium
GTCCGCAACATAGCTGTCCTCGCAATCTGCGCAAGTGTAGGTGGTATATCCCATTGTCGTACAAGTTGCCGGAGTTACGACCGCTTGATAATTATGCGGCTTTTTGTCAATATAATCACTTTTGTATTCATCGCCGCACTCGGTACAGGTGTAGGTGGTATATCCCATAGCCGTACACGTCGCCGGAGTAATTACGCTGTCGTAGTGATGCTCTGTCTTGTCCGTGTAGTTACCGACATAAGATTTGCCGCAGTCAGCACAGGTGTAAGTGGTAAAACCGCGTCCCGTACACGTCGGATCGGTCACTTGTGTTCTGTAATCGTGCTTTGCAAGCGACGTTAAATCCGTGATGTACTTATATCCGCAGTCAATACACTTATGCTCGGTATAGCCGTTGGTCGTGCAGGTAGCCGCCATGTCCGTTGTCTGATACTTGTGGTCGGTCATTGACGTTTCCTCCGTATAGAACGCTCCGCACTTACTGCACGAATGAAGCTCTAAGCCGCCCTGCTGACAGCTTTTATTTAATTTTGTTGTCGATGTACTAAAAAAACCGCACTAAGGCGGTCTGTACCGATAAACCAAGTATCGTCTCATACTTACAACTCCTGTCCTTTGGATTTTGCGTCCGTTTGTTTATTCGGTTCGATTTTTTTCGGCTCAACGGGTATTGCCATAATGCCTTTACCCATTTTCAAAAATGCTTCGGGTTTCCTGAACATCTTTTCAAACTTTTCCCTGTGTTCGGGCGGTAGTGATGTAAAGTTTTCATCGCCCGCGCCGCATACGAAGAATGTTCCGGCGATAATTTCCAAGACATTGCCGCTCTCGTCCTTGATCGCTCGGTTCAGTTCCGCGCCGTTAATCTTGCCTTCCTCATTACACACAAGCACAACAGGCTCATTGAAAGGCGAGATAGCTTCGATATATCCGCCGACGAGTTCCTGCATAGAAGAAAGCCCTGCGTCGATAGTGGTCATTTCCGCATATTGACCGGGCTTTACGAGCAGGACTTCCAACGTATTCGGTTTTTCAATTTCTATTCCGTCATTAGCGTCATAGTCAACATCCGTGAAATCACTGTCGGTTAAGATAATTTCCGAGCTTTTCCACATATCCTCAACCATCTGCATGGCTTCATCTCTTGACTCGGCTTCGACGGTAACTACTCTTTCGAGCGTTTCTGTTATTGTTACCTCAAACTCTTTCATAGGTTAGCTCCTTTCATCGTTCATTTTTCTTCTGACGGTTTCTTGACCATATATCCAATAGTTTGAAAACCGTATTTCGTATTTGCCGCGGAGTAAAGGAACGAGGAAAATATTTTCTGATTTCATTTCCGGTAATTGTAAAATTATCAATTTCGCTTTTCTTTTCCTCCGACATAACCTCTCTCATAGCTTTTACAGTGCATTGTCCGTTTTGACTGAGTTTTTTAATACGCTGTGCCTGCGAAAGCGACGGCGTATTCTGCGAATATTCCATAGCATCTAAAAACCCTGCTGTTCCTCTCGCGTTAAATACGCAAGCTCGACCGCAGGGGTGACGGATATTTCCTTACTATCTACCTTAGAAAGAATTTAGGGGATAAGCTCCGCCATTCTGATGTATCGCCGTATCTGAGTTGCACTCTCTCCCGTGTCCTGTGCCAGTTTTTCAGCCGCCCACAACTTCTGTCCATTTTGGACAGAAGTTAAATCACTACGTTTTCCCTGATGTTTTAGGGTTTCCATTTTCATTTTATACGCAAGCGCGCGTTCGCTCGGCAGGATATTTTCTCTTTGCAAATTGCTGTCCACCATAGAGATAACCGCTTCATCGTCCGTAAGGTCTTTTACAATGACGGGCATTGTTTCAAGCCCCGCGGCTTCACAGGCGTATAGTCTCCGATGCCCCGATATGACTTCATAACCGCCGCCGGGGTCGGGACGGACAACAGCGGGGGAAAGTACGCCTACCTGTGAAATGCTGTCTATGGTCTGCTGCATAAGCTCATCGTCCAATACCTTGAACGGGTGATTTTTGAATGGGTGCAGTTCCGACAGCTTCACATTTACAATAACGTCCTGCTCAGTATCAACCTTTTTCTTTGCCGGCATTTTTATCACCTCCGTTTCTGTCGCAAGCGGCAGTTATTCACGTTTACCGTACAAGTCGTGCCGTACCATATTGGCAAGGCTTGTGTCAGCCGTTGCGGGAATATTAAAGAGCGACGTTATGAGATAGGCTTTGATGTTATGGATTTTCTCGTTACGCCTTGAGAAGTCAAGCAAAAACGCTTCCAGTTTTTCGTAATTGATTTCAAGAAACCTCTGCCTGACAAGCTCGGTCGGATACTGCTTTTTCTCTATGGTGTAGTAAGGCGTGTCGATGGTAAGCACTTCGGTCATTACCGCCACAACCTCGTCTATGACAGCTTTATCGTGGTTGAGTATGAGAGTGTCGTACTCGATATTGCTTTTAATCAATTCCGTGTTTTTTCTGTATCTATCCATCAATCCCGTTTGGTCGGTCAAAGAGCCGCCCGCGCTCTGATTGGTAGATAAGTATTTAATATCATCAGTATTTGATTTTTTAGTATTTGTTTTATCTTTATTTATTTGCGTTGGATTTTCCGTATGCGGGTTATCCGTATACGGATTTTCCGATATTGGATTTTCCAAACGCGGGTTTTCCGACATCGGCTGCTCCGTGATTGGATTTTCCAAACACGGCTGCGGCACTTCATAAATGGTATATTCTATCGCCGCCATTTTGCCAAGCTCGTCACGTCCCTGCTTCCGAGTAATATATCCGGCTTTTTCAAGCTCCAAAACCGCTGTGCGGATTGCGTCGATCTTTTCCTTGTTTATACGGGCAAGACCTTTTAGGGTATAGTCCCAATCGCTCGGTAACGACAGCATTTGTGACAAAAGCCCTTTCGCCTTTAAGGATAATTCCTTGTTGCGTAGGTGATGATTGGACATCACGGTAAATCCCGCGCTCTTTTTAACTCTGAAAACAGCCATTTCAGCCCCTCCTTTCCGTAAAAATATTTCAGTGTATCAGAGCTTTCGCCTGCTGACAGTTTTGGGCAGCTTGAACAATAACCGCATCGGCAAGCATTTTGTAATTTTACTCATTCGTCTACCTCCTTAAAATTTGGAATTAAAAAAACGCGTTCACATAGCTCATACCGAGCAAGCAAACGCGTGTTCAAATTCATTTTAATTTTATTAAATTGTGTCAGACTATGACAAACTCATCAAATAAAAATCAAGGTAAAAAATCAAGATTTTGCACCCAAAATTTCACCCATCATTTAACCCATTTGGGGTCTAAAAAGTGAATTTCACCCCTATTTAACCCCTATAAATTGATTTATTTTGAGTTAAAATCTGTCAAAATCCGTTAAACCAAACAGCCAAATCAGCGCACACAAAAACCCCGAAAGCCGCAAGGCTACGGGGTTTTTCGCTATTCTGTATAAAAATTTATCTCTTACTGAACTGCGGTGCGCGACGTGCGGCTTTGAGACCGTACTTCTTTCTTTCCTTCATTCTCGAGTCACGGGTAAGGAATCCCGCGGCTTTAAGATCCGCTCTGTACGTCTCGCTGTCAACCTCCAAAAGCGCTCTCGAAATACCGTGACGGATAGCGCCCGCCTGACCGGTGAAACCGCCGCCCTCAACCTTGGCGATAACGTCGAACTTATCGCCTGTCTTTGTAAGTTCAAGCGGCTGACGAACGATAAGCTTTAATGTTTCAAGACCGAAATAATCATCAATTGATCTGCCGTTTATGGTAATCGTGCCGTTGCCGGGAACAAGACGAACTCTCGCGACGGACGACTTTCTTCTGCCTGTGCCGTAATACTGTTCTTTTGCCATTTTCATATCCTCCTTACTTTATTTCGCCTGTCCATTCAATCGGTTTCTGCGCAGCATGCTCATGCTCCGCGCCCTTGTAAACGCGAAGTCTCGTGAGAGCCTTTCTGCCGATCGTGTTGTTCGGCAGCATACCGTTTACAGCGTACATAACAGCCTTTTCGGGCTGCTCAGCCATCAGCTTGTCGTAGTGTATCTCCTTGATACCGCCTACCCAGCCTGTGTGATAGTAGCGAATTTTCTGATTGAGCTTGTTGCCCGTGAGGATAATCTTATCGGCGTTAATGACGATAACGTGATCTCCGCAGTCCACGTTCGGCGTGAAGGTGGGGAGGTGCTTTCCTCTTAAAATACTTGCGACTGTCGCTGCGACGCGTCCGAGTGGCTTGTCTGCGGCGTCAACCACATACCACTTGCGCTCAACGTCAGCCGGTTTCTGCAAATAGCTTGAATTCATTGTTGTTTCCTCCTGTTTTATTCAATATGTTAAGGTCTTTCTTAACTCACAACGGCTATTTTACTATCTTTACCTTCCGTTGTCAACACTTTTTTGAACAAAATAAAAATTTTTATATAAATCTTCTAAAATCTCTCTTATTCTCTTTAATACTCTTGCTTTCTCACACTTCATTTTATTTTTACGCGGCTTGACTTATGAGCGTATATGGGGTACAATATATAATAGGAAAGTATGGGGGCGGTGAAGGAAGTGCGAAAAATAACGGGCGAGAATTTTGATTTCGGCTCAAACTGCTTTGATTTGCTGCGGCTTTTGAGCGCGCTGCACGTTATGACGCAGCACATACTGCGCCACATTCTTCACGTTGAAACGCCGCCCTTCTTTAACTGGTGGAGTGGGGTCGTCGTGCTGTTCTGCATAAGCGGCTTTCTGATACCAGCGTCGATGGAGCGCAGCAGGGGAGTGGGCGAATTTCTCAAAAAGAGAGTTCTACGCATAATACCGTCGCTGTGGATATGTATAATAATCGGCGTGATCGTTGCCGCCGCGTTCTGCGGCTTTACATGGAACGGCACGTTTACAAAATGGTTTATCGGTCAGCTTTGCTTTATACGCGACTTCCCGCAGCCCGACTTTATATCCGCGTTCGGAACGGGTAATTTTCAGGGCAATTTGTGGACGATGATTTACACGGTGCAGTTTTACATCATCACCGCGCTCGTGTACAAGGCGATCAAAAACCGAAAAATCGGCGTGTGGATAGGCGTGCTGGTGTTTTCAATGGCTCTTAATATCGTCACGCCGTATGTGCAGGCAAGCGTTCCGGTGGCTGTAAAGAACGTGATTTCACACACCTGCCTGCCTTTTTTCTACATTTACTTCGCGGGCTGGTTCATATATCGCTGGCGTGAAACGATCGTACCCATGCTGTGCCGCGCAAAGGTACTGCTCGCGCTGCTCATAATAGGGCGCGGCATTTGGCTCATGAACGGCGCGCCGCGTGTGGGCGAGTATCAGGACATGGTAATCGTGCTTTTGCTTATCATGCTTACAATAGGCGTAGGCTACAGTTTCGGCAAGCTGAGATTTAGTATTGATTTGTCATACGGACTGTACCTCTACCATATGATTGTCGTCGATGTGTTCGTACACCTCGGACTTACCGGCAATATCGGCTATGTAATTGCGGCTTATGCCGTTTCGGCTGTATTGGCGTTTATATCGTATTATCTTGTGGACGACACCGTCGCGCGGCTTTTTAAGAGCAAACCGCGCGCCGAAACGGTTACCGTTCCGATTGCGCCGCCCGAAACGGAGGCGGCAAAGGATGAGCCGCATGACGGTAAAGACAGTGATTTCTGACATAACATTCGGAGGAAACAATGGGACAAAAGAGCGTTTTAATAGGCATGTCGGGCGGAGTTGACTCGTCCGTCGCGGCTGCGCTGTTAAAGGAGCAGGGCTATCATGTGATAGGCGCGACGATGCGGCTGTGGACGTACTCGGACGCGGCGAATTCAAAGCACGAGGGCTGCTGCGCCGAAAGCGCGGTAGAGGATGCGAGGCGCGTGTGCGACAAGCTCGGCATAGACTTTTACGTTATGAATTTTAAAGACGAGTTCCGCGACAAGGTGGTCGATTACTTTGTGCGCGAGTACACGCGCGGCAGAACGCCTAACCCCTGTATCGCGTGCAACAAATATCTGAAATTCGACGCGTTTATGAAAAGGGCGCTCGCGATGGGTATAGATTACGTCGCGACCGGTCACTACGCGAAAATAGAGCGCGGCGCGGATGGGAAATATATACTCCGCGCGTCGGAGGCGGCAAAGAAGGATCAAAGCTACGTCCTCTACAATTTTACACAAGAACAACTCGCGCACACGCTCATGCCGCTTGGAGACTATGACAAGGATTGGGTGCGCGCGAAAGCGGAGGAGCTGGGACTCGGCGTGGCGCGCAAGCGCGACAGTCAGGAGATATGCTTTGTCGAGGATGACGATTACGCGAAATTCATCACAGAATATTCGGATTACACGCCCTGCGAGGGCGATATACTTGACGTAAACGGAAACGTCATAGGCAGACACCGCGGGCTTATATACTACACGATAGGTCAGCGCAAGGGCATAGGCGCTTACGGCAGACCGATGTTCGTCATGAAAATCGACGCGGAAAACAACACGATAACGCTCGGCGAGAAGGGTATGGAATTTTCGTCGGAGCTTACGGCGGAGGACGTTAATTTTATATCGGGCGAAACGCCGAAGGAAGAAATAAACGTCACCGCGCGTATACGCTATCAGGCTCCGCCTCGCGATGCGGTCTTAACGCCGCTTACGGGCGGCAGGGTACGGCTCGCTTTTAAAGAGCCTGTACGCGCCGTAACGCCGGGACAGGCGGTCGTGTTTTACGACGGCGATATAGTGCTCGGCGGCGGAACGGTAATGTGAAAAGGAGGACGCTATGGACGCATTTATGGACGGGGTAATAAAATATATACAACTGCTGCGCATAACGGATTTTATCGACGTTTTGATAGTAGCCGTGATTTTCTATTACCTTATAAATCTTATCAGAGAGACGCGCGCGATGCAGCTTGTAAAGGGAATAATATTTCTGTTCGCCGTGTTTTTCCTGAGCCAGAGGCTCAACCTAAACGCGCTCAACTACATACTCGGCGGCGCGATGCAGATAGGCGCGTTCGCAATAATCGTGCTGTTCCAACCGGAGCTTAGAAGTCTGCTCGAAAGAATGGGACGGTTCAAGGTCGGTAAAATTATCGACTTCGCCGTCGATAACAGCGAGGAGGAGCTTGCGAGGACGATAGAGTCAATATCGCTTGCGGCTGAAAATCTGTCGCTCACGAAAACGGGCGCGCTCATAGTTATAGAGCGCAGCACGCGTTTGGGCGAATTTATAAGCACCGGCACAATGCTGGAGGCGAACGTGTCGAGTGGGCTTTTGGAAAACATATTCGTACCGAACACACCACTCCACGACGGCGCGGTAATAATACGCGGCAGCAAGATAATCACCGCGGGCTGCCTTCTGCCCCTCACGGCTAACAACAACCTCTCGCGCGACCTCGGTACGCGCCACCGTGCCGCTATAGGACTTAGCGAGGTCACGGACGCGGTAATAGTTGTGGTGAGCGAGGAGACGGGCAAGATTTCAATAGCATTAAACGGCTCGCTTACGCGCAACCTTAACCGTGATTCGCTCGGCAAGGCGCTTAAAAAGCTAATCATACAAAAACCGGAAACGCAGCAGAAGAAGATAGACAAAATAAAGTTTTGGAAAACAAAGGCGTAAGGAAAGACGGATTTGAAGGGAGTAGAAAAAATGACCGATAGCAAAGTAACAAAACCTCAAAAGAAAAAAATCCGCACAATGGCGCTTTCCTTGCTGCTCGCCGTAATCGTATGGTTCATGGTAATGTCTCTTACAAACCCGACCATAACCGTCACGCTCACGAATTTAAAGGTTCGGTTCGTCGGCGAAACGACGCTGCGCGACAGGGATTTGACCGTTACGGGACGCGGGAACATACCGCCGCTGTCGGTGACTGTCAGAGGCAGCCGCGGCGACCTTATGAACTATATGGACGATATTTACGTGCAGGTCGATTTGAGCAATATAACAGACGCGGGCACGTACAGCCTTGTCGGCAAAACCACGATACCGACAACGCGCATAGGCGTTGAAAAGGAAAATTTTGGCGACATCACCGTGAACGCGGAAAAGATTGTTTCAAAGGAAGTGGAGATTGAACCGGTCTACGAGGGCGTTCCGGGCGACAAGCTTGTGCGCACGGATATTGTAAACCCCGTAGTTGAGATAAGCGGGGCGGAAAGCGAGATAAAGGAGGTCGACCGCGCGCGGGCGGTTATAAACTGGCAGGACGTAAAGGAAGGCGCGGCTCGGATCGACTATATGCTTATAAATTCCTCCGGCGCGCCGATAACGGAAAACGAAACCATAGAAAGTCCGCGCAGCGAGGCGGAGGTCGTAAACAGAATATACGACGCGGTAACGCTGCCCGTGGAGGCAAGGTTGTCGGACAGTCTCGGGGGCGACTATGAGCTTGACGACCCCAAGGTCGAGCCGGATACCGTTAAGGTTGGCATAGAGGACGGCGCGTCCGCGCCCGACCGCCTGACCGTCACGATCCAGACTATAGAAAGCGGCGAAAAGGAAATGAAAATAGACGCAGCGGAGGGTATATACATACCGAAGGACAGCCGGACGGTAAAGGTAAACGTCAACACGCACGAAAAGCCGGTTGACAGTGACGGAGAAACGGGCTGATTACGTGATGTAATTTCATGCGGCATATTTTACTGTAAAGTTTTAAGACAAGCGGAGGGCAAGCGATGAACAAAAGCGAAATAAAATATCTCGAACGGCTGTCGGAGCTTTATCCGACGGTGGACAGCGCGGCGACGGAGATTATAAACATGCAGGCGATACTCAATCTCCCGAAGGGAACGGAGCATTTTTTAAGCGATATACACGGCGAGTACGCCGCGTTTTCGCACGTTCTGCGTAACGGCTCCGGCGCGGTCAGCAAAAAGATTGACGACGTATTCGGTCACACGCTGAGCATCCGGGACAAGCGCGAGCTCGCGTCGCTCGTCTACTACCCGACGCAGAAAATAAGCTACATAAAGCACCAGGGCAAGGACACGGAAAACTGGTACAAAATAATGCTTTACCGCCTTATCGACATATGCCGCGTCGTATCGTCGAAATACACGCGCTCGAAGGTGAGGAAGGCTCTGCCGAAGGCGTACGCGTACGTCATAGAGGAGCTTATCACAGAAAAGCCGGAGGTACTGAACCGAGGCGCGTATTTTGACGGCATAGTTGATACGATTTTGGAGGTCGGCATAGCGGAGAAATTCATTATAGCGATGGCTGAACTGGTACACCGTCTCGTCGTAGACCACCTGCACGTCCTCGGCGACATCTTTGACCGAGGCAGAGCGCCGCACGACATAATGGACAAGCTGTGCGACTACCATTCGCTCGACATACAGTGGGGCAACCACGACGTTATGTGGATGGGCGCGGCTGCGGGCAACACGACGTGTATCGCGAATATTATCCGCAACAGCGTGCGTTACGGAAATATGGACGTTCTGGAGGACGGTTACGGCATAAACATGCTGCCGCTCGCGACGTTCGCGATGGCTGCCTACGAGGACGACAAGTGCGAGAGATTTAAGATAAAGCGTCTCGGCAGGCGCGTTACCGACGTAGCCGACAACGACATCGAGATGAAACTGCACAAGGCGATAGCGGTTATACAGTTTAAACTCGAGGGTCAGCTTATCGCGAAGTACCCCGAGTTTGAAATGGATTCGCGCAGACTCTTGCACCGCATAGATTTCAAAAACGGAACGGTCGAGATAGAGGGCAAAACGTACCCGATGCTCGATACGAATTTCCCGACGATCGATCCCGCCGACCCGTATGCGCTCACCGAGAAGGAAAGCGAGGTAATGGAAAAGCTGCGCTCGGCGTTCGTGCGCTGTCAAAAGCTGCAGCGACACACGCGCCTTCTCATGCAGAAAGGCAGCCTGTACAAGGTGTACAACGGCAACCTCCTGTTCCACGGCTGCGTGCCGATGAACAGCGACGGCACGTTCAAGGAAATGACGCTCGGCGGTAAACGTTACGGCGGCAAAGCGCTCTATGACGCGTTTGAGGCGGCGATAAGACGCTCGCTGCTGTCGCCCGACATAAAGGAACGCGTGCGCGGCGCGGATTTGATGTGGTATCTGTGGAACGGTCCCACGTCGCCGCTTTTCGGACGCGACAAAATGACGACGTTCGAGAGGTATTTTATAGAGGACAAGGAAACTCACAAGGAGCATAAAAACGCGTACTACACGCTTATAAACAACGTGGAAACAGCCGATAAAATCCTCGAGGAGTTCGGTCTTGACGAGACGGGACACATAATAAACGGTCACGTTCCCGTGCATCAGGGCGAGGGAGAAAATCCGCTGAAATGCGGCGGCAAGGTGATAATGATAGACGGCGGTTTTTCAAAGGCGTACCAAACCGTGACGGGCATAGCCGGCTACACGCTCACGTATAATTCCTACGGTCTCACACTCACGGCGCACGAACCGTTCAGCGGCGCGGAGGACGTTATTTACAATAACAGGGATATTGTGTCGAACCAGGTAGCCGTCAGACATTCGGCTAACAGAATACTCGTCGGCGACACCGATAACGGCAAGCGGCTCAAAGAGCGAATAGACGATTTAAAGGAGCTTATTAAGGCATACCGTCAGGGCTTTGTAGCGGAGAAGAGATAAAGATAATCGAAAGACCCCCTCTCCGAGGGGGTCATATGTTATTTGGCTTATCCTTAATAAAAATCCTCTCCGTGCCGACGCACTTGCCGCTGTTTTCGTCAATATCGAATATGCACCCGCAGAACTGCCCGCTGCCGGTGGCGAGGTCGAACTTCTGCGGCATACCGGTGCGGAAACGCTCCACGATCGGCGTTATGCCTCTGCCGAGAATGGACAGACCGACGCCCGTCATACCGAGGTCGGTTATATATCCCGTGCCGCCCGGGAGTATCATCTCGTCAGCCGTCTGCACGTGCGTGTGCGTGCCGAAAACTGCGCTCACCTTGCCGTCGAGGAAAAATCCCATCGCGAGCTTTTCGCTCGTAGCCTCGGCGTGGAAGTCCACCATAATTATATTCGTCTTTTCGCGCAGCTTTTCTATTTCCTCCTCCGCCTTGTCAAACGGAGAACTCTGCTGGTATTCGAGAAACGTTCTGCCGATGAGGTTTATAACGCCGACCTTTACGCCGTTTTTCGCGGTGTACACCAGGCTGCCCTCGCCGGGGCAAGCCTTGTTGTAATTCGCGGGGCGTATAACGTTGTCCTCCTTGCGCATGATCGCCGAAATTTCCTTACAGTCCCACGTGTGGTTGCCCATTGTTATAACGTCCGCGCCCGCGCGGACAAGCTCGTTGTACGCCGAGCGCGCCATGCCTCTGCCGTGCGTGGCGTTCTCGCCGTTTACGATGCACATATCGACGCCTTTACCGTATTTCATATCGTCAACATATTTAAAGAGCATTTCGCGCCCCACGGCGCTTACCACATCTCCGACACATAATATTTTCATATCCGTTGCCTTTCTGCTTACAAAATTACCGAAAAAAAAGGAGCGTATTACAGAACGGGTAGAAGCAAACCACAAGCGGCGCGTACAGTGCCTTTATCGCAAAGTATCTCCTCCGATGAGATTTACGCTCTGTAATAACCCCCATTTTTCTTTTTTTTGATTACTTGGCGTAATCAACGGCTCTCGTTTCGCGTATCAGACTTACTTTGATCTGACCGGGATATTCGAGCTCCGCCTCGATACGCTTTACGATGTCCTTCGCTACAAGGATCATGCCGTCGTCGTTTATGACCTCGGGCTTAATCATTATGCGCACTTCGCGTCCCGCCTGAATGGCGTAGGACTTTTCGACACCGTTAAAGCCGTCGGCAATTTCCTCCAGCTTTTCCAAGCGTTTGATGTAGGTTTCGAGATTTTCGCGTCTGGCTCCCGGACGCGCCGCCGATATTGCGTCTGCCGCCTGTATGAGCGTCGCGACAATCGTTTTCGCCTCAACGTCGCCGTGATGCGCCATAACGGCATGCACAACATCTTTGTTTTCACGGAACTTCTTCACTATATCCGCGCCGATAGTTACGTGCGAGCCCTCGACTTCATGGTCAACCGCTTTGCCGATGTCGTGCAAAAGACCCGCCCTCTTGGCGAGATTGACGTCGACTCCCAGTTCACCTGCCATAACGCCCGCAAGGTGCGAAACCTCAATGCTGTGCTTGAGGACGTTCTGACCGTAGCTTGTTCTGAATTTCAGCTTACCGAGCAGCTTGACGAGTTCGGGATGAAGTCCGTGTACGCCCGTCTCGAACGTGGCGTTCTCGCCCTCCTGCTTGATAATCGCCTCAACCTCCCTGCGAGACTTTTCGACCGTTTCCTCAATGCGCGCCGGATGAATACGTCCGTCGACAATGAGTTTTTCGAGCGCAAGACGCGCAACCTCGCGCCTTATGGGGTCGAAACTTGACACTATGACTGCCTCCGGAGTGTCGTCGATGATAAAATCGACGCCGGTGAGCGTTTCGAGCGTTCTTATATTTCGTCCCTCTCTGCCTATTATACGACCCTTCATTTCGTCGTTAGGAAGGTTTACAACCGATACGGTTGTTTCGGCAACGTGATCCGCGGCAACCTTCTGTATCGAAAGCGCAACGATGTTTCTTGCGTTTCTTTCCGCGTTATCCTTTGCCTCCTGCTCAATTTCTTTAACCATGACGGCTGCCTCGTGTCTCGTCGTTTCCTCGATGTTCTTCAGCAAAAGCTCTTTTGCCTCTTCTGCCGTAAGACCGGAAATCTTTTCGATAAGCGCCATCTGCTGTTCCTTAATTTCTGCTATTTCTGCTTCTTTGGCCTCAAGGTTCTTAATCTTCTGATTGTAAGATTGTTCCTTTCTGTCCAAGTTGTCTGTCTTTTTGTCTAAATTCTCCTCTTTCTGAGCAATTCTGCGTTCCTGGCGGTTAAGTTCGTTTCTGCGTTCCTTAACCTCCGCGTCAAACTGAGCTCTGAGCTTTTGATTTTCCTCTTTGGCCTCGAGCATCATTTCGCGCTTTTTGGCTGACGCATTCTTCTCAGCCTCGGCAATTATAGACTTTGCCTGTTCCTCGGCGGAGCCGAGTTGGGCCTCGGCGATTTTCTTTCTGTGAGCGACGCCGCCGTTAAAGCCGATAACGGCTGCTGCCGCGCAGAGTATAACCGCCGCGATTATAACGATTATCAATGTAATGTTAATCGGTAACACCCCCTAAATTTTTCTCCAAGACCTGCCAATGGGGGCTTTCTTAAAATGACTGCTGCCTATGAAACACCGCCTTGCGGGACGGAGCCCGTAACGCCGCGAATGCAGGTAAAAAGCGGCGTCGAGGTTACTGTAATCATACGGAGCAGTCTCTTTAAGACGGCTCCATTTTAAGTATTGGGATTACATATCAAATTTCATATTTTACAGAAAACTTATATTTAAAGAATATTAAGCACATCATATTGTATACCATTTTCGCGAATATGTCAAGCAGCGGCGATTATTTGTAATATAACGGTAAATTTTTCCTTCGCGAGAGTGCCTATGCGGAAATGTACGAAAAAACAAATATTTTATCAAAAAAAGCATAAAACAATCGAAAAAAGACAAACTAATAGTATATCGTCAAAATGCACAAAAATTTAAAATAATTTTATTTATATATAGTCTTTACTGACTAAAAAAAATATGTTACAATGTATACCATAGATTGTATGCTCCGATGAGTATACCTGAAAAATAATCAACAAAGGAGGGAGATATATGGCAGAAGAGATGACATGGGCGGGCATAAGCCGTTTTCAGGTTTATCTTTTCAATTCGGGAGAAAATTTCCAGTCGTATAAAATGCTCGGAGCGCATAAAATAAAGCTTGACGGCAAGGAAGGCTGGCGGTTCGCCGTATGGGCGCCGCACGCCAAAAGCGTCCGGGTGGTCGGCGATTTCAACGGCTGGGACGGCTGGGACAAAAAGCTTGAACCTATCGAGACAAGCGGCATCTGGTACGGCTTTTTTACCGATATAAAGGAAAACATGCTTTATAAGTATGCCATAGAGACTCAAAACGGCGAGACGGTTTACAAAGCCGATCCGTTCGCCGTGAAATGTGAGCTGAGACCGGGAACGGCGTCGCTCACAAAGGATTTGGCGGGCTACAAATGGGGAGATAAAAAATGGCTTGCGGAGCGCGAGAAGGAGTCGACGCTCCTCAAACCGGTAAATATCTACGAAATGCACGTCGGCTCGTGGAAGGTTCACGAGGACGGCAGCCTGTATACTTATAAGGAGCTCGCGGACGAGCTTGTACCCTATGTTAAGGACATGGGTTACACACATATAGAAATCATGCCGGTCACGGAATACCCGTTCGACGGCTCGTGGGGCTATCAGGTAACTGGATACTTCTCGGCGACGACGCGCTACGGCGACTGTCACGAACTCCAGTATTTCGTTGACAAGTGCCACAAGGCGGGAATAGGCGTTATCATGGACTGGGTTCCCGCGCACTTCCCGCGTGACGCTCACGGACTTAGAATGTTCGACGGCACGCCGACATACGAGTACGCCGACCCGCGCATGGGCGAGCATAAGGACTGGGGCACGATGGTGTTCGACTATGAAAAGAGCGAGGTAATATCGTTCCTCATATCGTCGGCTTACTTCTGGGCGAAGGAGTACCACATGGACGGCATACGCGTGGACGCGGTATCGTCCATGCTCTACCGCGACTATTCCAGAAACGACGGCGAATGGGTGCCGAACAAGTACGGCGGCAACGGAAACCTGGAGGCGGTCGATTTCCTTAGGAAATTAAACCGCATAATGGGTACGGAGTTTGCGAACTTCATGATGGTTGCCGAAGAGTCGACGGCGTGGCCCATGGTTACGGCTCCGCCCGACAACGACGGACTGGGCTTTAACTACAAATGGAATATGGGCTGGATGAACGACACTATAAGGTATATGTCCATGGATCCGTATTTCAGAAAGGACAATCACAGCCTTTTGACGTTCGTGATGATGTACGCCTACAGCGAAAACTTCATACTTCCGCTTTCGCACGACGAGGTCGTACATGGCAAGCACTCGCTTATCGACAAGATGTTCGGCAGTTATGACGAGAAGTTTGACGCGTACAGAGCGCTCCTCGGCTATTACATGACGATGCCGGGCAAAAAGCTGATGTTCATGGGCGGCGAGATAGGTCAGTTCCTCGAATGGCGTTACGACGACCAGCTTGAATGGAACGTGCTTGAAATAGATAAGCACAAAAAGCTGCATCAGTACGTCAAGGACATCAATCACTTCTACCTTGAAAACAAGGGTCTGTGGGAGAACGAGACGAGTTGGGACGGCTTTAGGTGGATAAACGAGGCGGACAGCGAAAATTCCGTGCTTTCGTATATAAGACGCGGTAAAAATGTAAATGATAACGTCGTGGTTGTGGCAAACTTCACGCCGGTATCGCGCCCGATTTACAAGATAGGCGTTCCCGTCGCGGGCAGCTACGAGGTAATTATACATTCCAACGCCGCGAAGTACGGCGGAACGAGACGCATCGCGAAAAAGACCTACAAGACCGTAAGCGAGCCGTACAGCGATATGGGCTACACGCTTGTGGTTGAGGTTGACGGAAATTCGGTGATGATGCTGAAGAAAAAGCAGGAGACTCCGAAAAAGAAGGCTCCCGCGAAAAAAGCCCCCGCGAAAAAGAGCGCGGCAAAGAAAACAAGCAAGTGAAAAGACAGAAAATCAATATATAGGAGATGATTTAAATGGTATCAAAGGATTGCGTTGCAATGATACTTGCAGGCGGTCAGGGTTCAAGACTCGGCGCGCTGACGAAGAACGTCGCCAAGCCCGCTGTTCCGTTCGGCGGAAAGTACAGAATTATAGACTTCCCGCTTTCAAACTGTGTTCATTCCGGTATAGATACCGTCGGCGTGCTGACGCAGTATCAGCCGCTTGAACTTAACCGTTATATAGGTAACGGCAACCCGTGGGATCTCGACAGAAGTCACGGCGGCGTGTACGTTCTGCCACCTTACCAGAGCGCAAAAACAGAGGAATGGTACAAGGGTACGGCGAACGCGATATATCAGAATTTGAGTTTTCTCGAAGGTTTCAACCCCGAAAACGTGCTTATTCTTTCGGGCGACCATATTTACAAGATGCACTACGGCGAAATGCTGAAGGCTCACAAGGAGTCGGGCGCGGCTGCGACGATAGCGGTTATGCCCGTGCCGTGGGAGGAGGCGAGCCGTTTCGGTATCATGAACGTGGACGACAGCGGCGTTATAACGGAGTTTGAGGAAAAACCCGCGAATCCGAAGAGTAATCTTGCCTCGATGGGTATATACATCTTCCGTTACGATATGCTCAAAAAGTACCTCGAGGACGACGAGAGAAATCCCGAATCGTCGAACGACTTCGGTAAGAATATTATCCCGACGATGCTCGCGGACGGCGAAAAGATGGTAACGTACCGTTTCGAGGGTTACTGGAAGGACGTCGGAACAATTCACAGCCTGTGGGAGGCGAATATGGATCTTATCGACGATCCCCCGAAGTTTGACCTCGGCGACAGACGGTGGAGCATCTATTCGAGAAACATGGCGCTCGCGCCCCACTACGTAGGCGAACACGCGAAGATAACAAAATCGACCGTGACCGAGGGCTGCTACATCGACGGCGAGATCAACCACTCGGTAATATTCGGCGGCGTGGAGCTCGGCGAGGGCAGCGTCATAACCGACTCGGTCGTTATGCCGGGCGCGAAAATCGGCAGAAACGTTATCATTGAAAGAACGGTTATCGGAAGTGAAGCCGTAATCGGCGACGGCGCGAAAATCGGCGTTGACAAATCGGACGATAACAAGTACGCATCCAAATTATGTACCAACGACCTTGTGCTTATCGAGGGCGGCGCAAACGTGAGCGTCGGCGAGAATATCTACAAGGGCAGTATGGTAGAAGCCTAAAGAAAGGGGACAGAGCCAATGAGACGAGAAACAATGGGTATTATTCTGACGAATAACGACAGAATACCCCCTATAACCGATATAAGAGCAAACAGCGCGCTCCCCGTTGCGGGACGTTACAGAATAATCGACTTCGTGCTTTCCAATATGGCAAATGCCGGTATTACAAATATCGGCGTTGCCACGGAGTCGAACTACTCATCACTTATGGACCACATCAGAAGCGGCAGCCCGTGGGATCTTGACAGAAAGAACTGGGGACTTAACATTCTCCCCCCAAGCCTTGAAAAAATGACGTACGGCGCGATAAAGGGCAACATTGATATGCTCGCCGGTATTCAGGACTTTATACAGAGAAGTCCGCAGACGTATGTTATACTGTCGCTCGGCAACAACATCTACAACATTGATTTCGAGGACGTAATCGAAAAGCATATCGAGAGCCAGGCGGACGTAACGACGATATACACCGACATGACGGGCGCCGACGAGAGAGAACTGTCGCGTTTCACGATGCTGGAGCTTAACGACGATAAGCGCGTGGTCGATATAGAGGTTCAGCCGTATTACCCCAAGACAAGCACCGCCGGCATGGACGTGTACGTTATGGAGAAGGCGCTGCTCGAAAGTATCATCGACGAGTGCAGCGCACGCGGCGACAGCGATTTCGTAAAGGACGCGCTTGTAAAGAAGATTGACGGCTTACATATCTACGGCTACGAGTTTAAGGGCTACACCGAAAAGCTCGATTCCCTGAAGGCTTACTACAGAGCGAATATGGACTTCTTAAAGAAAGAAGTCCGCGACGAGCTGTTTAACCCCGCGAGACCTATCTACACAAAGACGAAGGATCAGTCGCCGACGAAGTACGGCGCGGACGCCGACGTAAAGAACAGCTTTGTGTCGGACGGCTGCGTTATAGAGGGAACGGTTATAAACAGCGTTCTGTCGCGCGGCGTAAAGGTCATGAAGGGCGCGGTCGTGAAGAACTCAATCATAATGCAGGACAGCGTTATCGAGGAGAACGTGGAGCTGAGCCATGTTGTGTTCGATAAGGAGGTATGCGTGACGAAGGGCAGAAAGCTCATCGGTCAGGAATCGTACCCCCTGTGCATAGCAAAGGGAACGCAAATATAAGCAATTTACATAATAGGACTGCCTCATATATAGGGGCAGCCCTGTTACGTTTTTGTATAATTTTACGATATTTTAACACAAGACTTGACAAAATGAATACCGAGATAGTATAATTACAAGGTCTATGCGCTGTTTGAACGTGCAAACCGAACGATTTGAACGGAAAAACGCGGCACAGATGCTTCTTTAATGAAAGGAGTTTTTAAAAATGAATGTATTATTCGCAACATCCGAATGTGCGCCCTTTGTAAAAACGGGCGGCTTGGGCGACGTAGCAGGTTCGCTCCCCGCGGTTCTGAGACAAAAGGGAGTTGACGCGAGAGTTATCCTGCCCTTGTACAAGTGCATACCGCAGGAGTACAAGGACAAGATGCGCTACATCGACCACATCTATATCAATATCGGCTGGAGAAGTCAGTACGCGGGCGTGTTTGAGCTGGAGCATGACGGCTGTATCTACTATTTTGTGGATAACAAGTTCTACTTCAACGGCGACAAGCCCTACGACTATATCCACCTCGACTGCGAGAAGTTCATATTCTTCTCTAAGGCGGTGCTGTCGCTCTTGCCGACGATCGGTTTCAGACCCGACGTTATAAACTGCAACGACTGGCAGACGGGCCCGATACCCGTGTTCCTCGACACGTTCCAGGACAATCCGTTCTTCCAAGGCATAAAGACGGTTATGACGATACATAACCTCAAATTCCAGGGACGCTGGGATTTCAAGGCTATAAAGGACGTAATGGGCATAAGCGATTACTACTTCACCTCGGATAAGCTTGAATTTTACCGTGACGCGAACCTCTTAAAGGGCGGCATGGTATACGCGAACAAGATTTCGACAGTAAGCGAAACGTACGCGGGCGAAATTCAGAGCGAGGAGTACGGCGAGGGTCTGCATAATCTTCTCCGCGCGAGAAGCGGCGACCTTATCGGTATAGTAAACGGCATATCCTACACGGACTGGGATCCCGCGAAGGATAAGATGATTTACAAGAATTACACTGCCAAGACCGTTCACAAGAACAAGGTCGAAAACAAGAAAAAGCTGCAGGAAGAACTCGGACTTCCCGTAGATCCCGACAAGATGATGATAGGCGTTGTTTCGCGCCTTACCGACCAGAAGGGCTTTGACCTTGTGGCGTACAAGATGGAGCAGCTTTGCGAGGGCGGCGCGCAGGTAGTCGTTCTCGGAACGGGCGACGAAAAGTACGAAAATCTGTTCAGACATTACGCGTGGAAGTATCCCGACCGTTTCTCGGCACAGATTTACTTCTCGAACGAAATGTCGCACAAGATTTACGCCGCGTCCGACGCGTTCCTCATGCCGTCGCGGTTCGAGCCGTGCGGACTGTCGCAGCTTATAAGCCTTCGTTACGGCACGGTTCCTATCGTGCGCGAGACGGGCGGCTTAAAGGACACCGTACAGCCGTACAATGAGTACACGGGCGAGGGCACGGGCTTTTCGTTCGCGAACTACAACGCAGACGAGATGATGAACATTATCTGGTACGCAATGCAGATTTACTACGACAGAAAAGACGAGTGGAACAACATTGTCGATAACGGCATGGCTATGGACTACTCGTGGAATGTTTCGGCAGACAAGTACATCAAGATGTACCGCGATTTGACGGGTATCTACGACGAACCCGCTGCCGAGCCGGCGAAGAAAAAAGCTCCGGCAAAAAAGACGGCGGCAAAGAAAAAGACGTCCGACTTTGACAAAAACATCAAGGCGGATGCCGAAAAAGCCACGGAAAAAGCGGTTAAATCACGCAAGGAGCCGGAAGTAGTCAAGGTGGAAAATCCGTTCGGCGAGGAAAAACCGGTCAAGAAAACAGCGGCAAAGAAAACAACGGCGAAAAAATCAACGGCAAAGAAAACAGGAAAAACAAAGAAATAAGTAAAAGGGGTTTTATAATATGGCACAGGCTAAAACATCAAAGCTCACCGCCTCCGAAGAGGCGCTGAAGAACGAAATTATAGGCAAGGTAAGACGGCATTTCGGTAAGGGCATGGAGGACGCTACTCCGCACATGATTTACACCGCGTGCGCTCTCACCGTGCGCGACCAAATCATGGAACAGTGGTCGAAGTCGCACAAGGTGGTAAGAGACAAGGGTTCAAAAAAGCTTTATTATCTTTCCTTCGAGTTCCTCATGGGCAGACTTTTAAGCACAAACATTTTGAACCTGATGCAGACAAAGGCATATCAGAACGTGCTTGCCGACCTCGGCTACACGTTTAACGAGATTGCCGAAATGGAAAACGACGCGGGTCTCGGCAACGGCGGTCTCGGCAGACTTGCCGCGTGCTTTATCGACTCGCTCACAACGCTCGACCTGCCGGCTTACGGCTGCTCGATACGTTACGAGCACGGTCTGTTCCGTCAGAAGATAGTTGAGGGCTACCAGACGGAGCTCCCCGACTCATGGCTTGAAAACGGCAACGCGTGGGAGATAGCGCGTCCGGAGGAGGCTGTAAAGGTACACTTCGGCGGCAGCGTCGAAACGGTATGGAACGACGGTAAGGCTGAGATAAAGTACCATAACGCGAGAACAGTTCTCGCCGTGCCTTACGATGTTCCGCTTGTGGGCTACAACTCAAAAATCGTAAACAAACTGAGACTTTGGGGCGCGACCGTTCCGAACGACTATGACTTCGTAAATTACAACCAGGACACGTTTAACCGCGTAATGGAGGCGAAGGCGATAGCGCAGAGAATTTCTGGCATCCTTTACCCCGACGACACGACCGACGAGGGTAAGAGACTTCGTTTGAGCCAGCAGTATTTCCTCGTATCAGCCACGCTGCAGTGGATTTTGAGAGAGTTTGAGGAAAGAAACGGCGTAAACTGGTCGAAACTCCCCGACAAGGTCGTAATTCACATAAACGACACGCACCCGACGCTTGCGATACCCGAGATGATGCGCCTTCTCATGGACGAGAAGGGTCTGGGCTGGGACGAGGCGTGGGAAATCGTGACGCACGTGTTCGCGTACACGAACCACACCGTAATGAGCGAGGCTCTCGAAAAGTGGAACGAAAACATGTTCCGTTCGCTTATGCCGAGAATATACGAGATAGTCGCCGAAATCAACCGCCGTCTTATGGAAAAGCTCCGCGCGGTATACGGCGACGACCAAGGCAAGCTAGATTGGATGGCTGTTATCGCGAACGGTCAGGTCAACATGGCTAACCTCTGTCTTGCGAGCTGCTTTGCCGTAAACGGCGTGTCGCAGCTGCACACGCAGATACTTAAGGACGATATTTTCCATGATTATTACGTGCTTGATCCGGATCGTTTCCACGCGATAACGAACGGTATCACGTTCAGAAGATGGATAGCCAACTGTAACCCCGCCCTTACAAAGCTTATCGACTCAAAGATAGGCAAGGGCTGGCTCAAAGACGCGGATAAGCTCGCGGAGCTCGCGAAGTACGCGAAGGATAAGGACTTCCAGAAGAAGTTTGACAAGATCAAGCGTGACAACAAAGCCGCGCTCGCGGAGTATATCAAGGAGCATAACGGCGTTGAGGTCAACCCCGACTCGATATTTGACGTGCAGTGCAAGAGACTTCACGAGTACAAGCGTCAGATGATGAACGTACTCCACATAATCGCGGAGTATAACAAGCTGCTTGAGGATCCCAAGTACTTAAAGAACTTCTATCCCAAGACGTATATATTCGGCGCGAAAGCCGCGCCGGGCTACGTGAGAGCGAAGAATATTATAAAGCTTATAAACTCTATCGCCGATATAATCAACAACGACAAGCGTATCGAGGATAAGATAAAGGTAGTATTTATCGAGAACTACGGCGTTTCGATAGCGGAGAAAATCGTTACCGCCGCCGATGTGTCGGAGCAGATTTCGACCGCCGGCAAGGAGGCGTCGGGTACGGGCTGCATGAAGTTTATGCTTAACGGCGCGCTTACAATAGGAACGCTCGACGGCGCGAACGTCGAAATGGCTGAAAAGGTGGGCAAGGATAACATCTACATCTTCGGTCTTAAGGATGACGAGGTTGCCGCGAGACTTAAGTACCCCGGCAGCGACGAGGTAAAGCACATTTACTCCACAAACGCGTCGCTGCGCCGTGCGCTTGAAATGCTCATAGACGGCAGCATTATCCCGGGTAACACGACGATATTCAGCGACCTGTACAACACGCTGCTGTTCGGCGACTACGGCTACCCCGACACGTACATGGTACTGCGCGACTTCGAGGATTACATGAAGACGCAGGAGATAATCTCGGAGGACTATAAGAACAGAGATAAATGGCTTGAAATGGCTATTATGAACACGGCTATGTCGGGCTTTTTCTCCAGCGACCGTACCATTAAGGAGTACAACGACCAAATCTGGCACTTAAAGCCGATAAAGTAATTTTAACCCCCTCGAAAGAGGGGGTTAAAATGTGTAAGGTGATTATTTCCCGTAGGAGGATTTTATGGATATAGAGCATAATTCGCGTGAAAAATTTTACCGCCGTCCGTTCGGCGCGGTCACGTGCGGCACGGAGATACGTCTGCGTCTCGCGGTGTACGGCGCGGGCATACCGTCGGAGGTAAAGCTTGTCTATAAAGAGGACGGCAAGGACGAACGCCGCGCCGATATGTCGTACGCGTTCGATATAAACGGCAACTGCATATACACGGTAAAAATAAAAATGCCCGAAAAGGCGGGGCTTATATGGTACTATTTCGAGCTTAAAACCGACCGCGGCATGGTATACTACGGCAACAACTGCCGTCAGCTCGGCGGCAAGGGTGAAATGAGTTTTGAAAAGCCCGCCAACTCATATCAGATAACGGTTTACAACGAGGACTACAAAACGCCCGAATGGTTCAAAACGGGTATCGCGTATCAGATTTTCCCCGACCGTTTTTACAACGGCAACGAGGACGGCTCGTTCCTCGGCAGCCGCACCGATATAATAAAGCGCGAATGGGGCGAACAGCCGTACTACAAAGCCGAGCAGTTCGGCGGAGAGTACCTCGCGAACGACTTCTACGGCGGCAATCTGAAGGGTATTATTAAAAAGTTGCCGTATCTGAGCGATTTGGGAATTTCGGTCATATATCTGAACCCGATTTTCAGGGCGTACTCCAACCACAAATACGACACGGGCAATTATGAGGAAATAGACCCGATGTTCGGCGACGAGGAAACGTTTAAGGAACTGTGCGCCGAGGCGAAAAAGCTCGGCATACGCGTAATTCTCGACGGCGTGTTCAACCACACCGGCTCGGACAGCAAATACTTCAACAAAAAGGGCAAGTATGACAGCGTGGGCGCGTTCCAGTCGCAGGACTCGCCGTATTACACGTGGTACCGCTTTATGGACTGGCCCAACGTGTACGAGTCGTGGTGGGGCATGACGACGCTCCCGCAGGTCGAGGAACACAGCGAGGAACTCAGAAAATACCTGTTGTCCGACAAAAATGCAATCGTGAAAAAGTGGATAAGAAACGGCGCGTCGGGCTGGAGACTTGACGTTGTGGACGAACTGCCCGGCTTTTTCGTGAAGGAGCTGCGCAGGGAAATAAAGAGCGTGGACGAGGACGCCGTGATAATCGGCGAGGTGTGGGAGGACGCTTCGCACAAGACCGCTTACGGCGAGAGACGCGAATATTTTCTCGGCGGCGAGCTTGACGGCGTAATGAACTACCCCATGCGTAACGCGCTCATAGACGCGTCGCTCGGCAGAATTGACGCGGCGGGTCTCGACGAAAGACTTATGAGTTTAAAGGAAAATTACCCCGCGCCCGCTTACTATTCGCTGCTCAACATGGTGACGAGCCACGACGTTGAGAGAATAATGACGCTTATGGGCGACGCGCCGTCAAAGCATGACGTCGATAAGGAATATCAGGCGCATTTTAAACTCGACGGCTACGCATTGGAGCTTGCGCGTGAAAGAGCGACGCTCGTTTTGGGCTTGCAGATGACGCTCCCGGGTGTGCCGTGCATTTTCTACGGCGACGAGATAGGTATGCAGGGCTACGGCGACCCGTTCTGCCGCGCGACCTTCCCGTGGGACGGTATAGACGAGATCGACCCCGACGGACTTGTGCGGACGCGCTACAAGAACATGATAACTCTGCGCAATATGTCAAAGGCATTCTCGATAGGCGAGTTTGAAAGCGTGTACACCATAGGCAGCGTTTACGCGTTTTTGAGACGCTACGAGGACGAAAGTTTTCTTGTAATAGTGAATTTCAGCGCCGGCACGGAAAAGGTGAGAGTTGACGCGGCGCGTTACGGCATACGTAAGATCGTCGGTATAACGCTTGACGCTGAAACCACCGAGTCGAGTGACGGCATTTTCTATATCGAGATACCGCGCCACTTCCTTAAGGTATATAAAACCGAATAAAAAAACTTCCCGAAAGGGAAGTTTTTTTCTGCGCAATTTCACCGTATATTACTCATATCCGAAAAACTCGTTCGCGTAATGCACGGACGAGAGCGCGTCGGGGCAGTACTTGTCCGCGCCTATCATATCGGCGTACTCCTGCGTCAGCACCGCGCCGCCGACCCATATTTTCGCGTCAAGACCAGCCTTACGCACGGCTTTAATCGTTTCCTCCATGCTTACGACCGTCGTTGTCATAAGCGCAGACAGTCCGCAAAGGTGAATATCGTTCTTTTTTAATTCCTCCACGACCGTCTCGGGCGGCACGTCCTTGCCGAGGTCGTGTACCTCGTAGCCGTAATTTTCCAAAAGCACTTTTACTATATTTTTACCTATATCGTGAATGTCGCCCTTTACCGTTGCGACAATTATTTTACCGCGGCTTTCACGCTCCTTACCGCTTTTCGCGAGATGCTCCTTTATAGCCTCGAACGACGACGCGACCGTTTCCGCGCTCATCATAAGCTGCGGCAAAAACATCGCGCCTTTTTCAAATTCGCGTCCGACGACGTTTAAAGCCTCGACGAGCACGCCGCTTACAAGCTCCATAGGATCGGTCGTTTCGAGCTGCTTTACCGTCTCGTCATACGCCGCGTCCTTAAGACCTTTTACAATTATGTCAAAAAGCGGGTTCGCGTTTTCCGACTTTTCCTCGGTTTTGTTTTCACGCGTCACCGTCGTTTCCGACTTCGTACCCGCGTACGCCGCAACGTAATCCGCGCAGTCGCGGTCGTGGCACGAGAGAGCCATGTATGCGCGGTACGTGTTCATCATCGCGTCGGCGCACGGGTTTATTATGCACGCGTCAAGCCCCGAGTGGAGCGCGAGCGCAAAGAAAGTGCCGTTTACAATCTCGCGGCGCGGCAGTCCGAATGATATGTTTGACACGCCGAGAGTGGTACAAAGTCCGAGTTCGTTCTTGATTTTCGCGAGCGCCTTAATCGTTTCCGCCGATTCGCGCTGCTGCGCCGATATGGTGAGCGTAAGCGCGTCCATTACGAGGTTTTTCGGCTTAATGCCGTATTCCTCGGCGCGGGAGCGTATTTTTTTCGCTATTTCCACGCGCTCGTCGGCTGTCGGCGGTATGCCGTTTTCGTCGAGGCACAGCCCGACGAGCACGCCGCCGTACTTTTTCACAATCGGCATAATCGCCCGTATGCTTTCCTCTTTGCCGTTCACGGAGTTTACCATCGGCTTGCCGTTGTAAATCCTCAGAGCGCGTTCGACCGTCACAGGGTCGGAGCTGTCTATCTGCAGCGGCAGATTTACAGCCGCGCTTATCGCCTTAACGGCGCGCTCCATCATCGCGCACTCGTCTATTTCGGGCAGCCCGACGTTCACGTCGAGTATGTGCGCGCCCGCGTCACGCTGCGCGAACGCCTCGCCGAGAATGTAGTTAATATCGCCGCCGCGAAGTGCGTCCTTAAACTTTTTCTTGCCCGTCGGGTTTATTCTCTCACCGACGATTTTCGGCGATTCGCCGAGCACGACGGTCTTTGAATACGACGCGACTACGGTAATATTTTTTTCCTCCACGATTGGCTTGTACGCGCCGCACCGTTTCGCAAGACGGCGTATATGCTCCGGCGTTGTGCCGCAGCAGCCGCCCAGCACCGACGCGCCGAGCCGTGCCATTCTTTCACTTTGCACGGCAAATTCCTCCGGCGACACCTTGTACACCGTTTCGCCGTTTTCTATCTGCGGCAGACCTGCGTTCGGCTGCGCCATTATGGGTATCGACGAAACGGCTGCAAGCTCTTCCATCATCTCGCCTATCTGCTCCGGACCGAGACCGCAGTTTATACCGACGCAGTCAACGCCCAGACCCTCCATAATCGCCGACATGACCTTCACGTCGCCGCCCGTGAGCGTCTTGTGGCTTTCGTCGAACGTCATTGTGCAGAACACGGGGAGAGACGTATTTTCCTTCACCGCCAGTACAGCCGCCTTCGCCTCCAGCGTGTCGGACATCGTTTCGATTATCACCAAATCCGCGCCGCACCTTTCGGCAGTTTTCGCGATAGAGCCGAACGCCGCGCAGCAGTCGTCGAACGACAGTTCGCCAAGCGGCTCCAAAAGAGAACCGCAGGGCCCCATATCGAACGCGACAAAACGTGGCTTGTCCTCCGATTGGTAACGGCTCACGGCTTTTTTCGCGCAGCCTACCGCAGCCGCGATTATAACGTCAATACCCGCGTCAGTTTCAAGCTTTAAAGGGTTCGCGCCGAACGTGTTTGTCGTGATAATATCCGCGCCCGCGTCGAGATATTCGGAATGTATTTTTTCTATAAGCTCGGGGTTTGTCAGATTGAGTGTTTCGGGGATTTCACCCGCACCCATACCGTTTTTTTGCAGCATTGTACCCATGCCGCCGTCGAAAAACAGCAGCTTTTTACCGAGCAATTCTCTTATATTCGCCATACGCGTTACTCCCTTCAGAACAGGCTGCTGACAACCGTGACAATCTTTTCCGCGATTTCGGGCTTGTTCATCGTGTATATGTGTATGCCGTCGGCGTCGTTTGACAAAAGGTCTATAATCTGCTCCACCGCATACGCGATACCCGCCTGCTTTAACGCGTCGGGGTTATCCCGGTACTTCGAGATTATCCTCAAAAACTTCACCGGCATCGACGAGCCGCCCGACAAAATCGCCATGCGCTGTATCTGACCCGCGCTCGTCAGCGGCATAATGCCCGGATTGATCGGCACGTTTATGCCCTTTTTAACGCACCTGTCGCGGAACGCGTAAAACTTGTCGTTGTCAAAAAACATCTGCGTCACGAGGAAGTCCGCGCCCGCGTCAACCTTGATTTTGAGGTTGTCAATATCCGCGTCGAGACTGTCCGAGTCGGGGTGACCCTCGGGGTAGCACGCACCGCCGACGCAGAAACCGCCGTATCCCCTAATTTCCTCTATAAGCTCCGACGCGTACTTGTAGCCGGGGAAAAGCTGACCGTAATAGTCCTTCGGCTTGTCTCCGCGCAGCGCGAGAATATTATCTATGCCGAGAGCGCGGTACTCGTCAAGACGCTCCTTTACCGCCTCTCTCGTGTTCGCTACGCACGTAAGGTGCGCGAGCGACGGAACGGAAAGCGTGTCTTTAAGGTATGCCGCGATTTTAGCCGTGCTTTTACTGCCCGCGCCGCCCGCGCCGTACGTGACGCTCATGTAGTCTATCGGCAGATTTGACATTCTGTCCACCGCGCCGAGTACCGCGTCAAGTCCGCTGTCCTGTTTTGGCGGAAACACCTCGAACGACAGCACCGGCTTTTTCTTTTTGAATATATCCTTTATAAACATACTGCTGCTCCTTATCGAATAATCATGCACTGTCATTTTACCATAATTTGCGGACAATAACAAGTGTAAAGCCGATTTTTGTTAAAATAAACGTTGCAAATATCGGATAATTATGGTATACTATGAGGGTAAATTGTATTGAGGAGGAAATGAAAATGGCTTGTTTTTTGGTACCCGCCGCCGAGGCGGTAATCACGACCGCCGTTAAAAAGGGCGCGGACGTGTCGGCAAAAAATTCACATAAGGAGATAAAAAATCCGTTCATAAAGAGAATGAATTGGCTCAACAATATGCTGTGGGGCGGCAGCGCGCTTTTGGCGTTCGAGCATGTGTGGCATGGCGAGGTCGTGCCGTGGTTCCCGTTTTTGACGGCAGCTGAACAAGGTCCCGCCGCAATAGCCGAAATGCTCGGTGAAATGGCTGTGTCGGGCGTGGCGATGACTGCGCTTGTGACGGCAGCGTGGGCGGCTATGGTCGTTGTGACGAATATCGCGCAAAAACGCGCCGCGCAGAGCGAGCTTACCGAGGGAGGTAACGCGTAATGACGCTGCTTTTAACCGTTATCGCCGCGATAACGGCGACAGTAATCTGGTACGTACGACCTGCGAGCAAAATGAAGATAGGCACGCTGTGTCTCATGTACTGGGGCGCGTCGCTGATGTGGCTCGTGGACGCGGTTGTCGAGTATAGCGAGGTCGGCGCGGAGTATTTCACGCCTGCGGCGGCGGATATGCTGAACGACGCGTTTCTCGGACTGTCGGTAATCGTGCTCGGCATGGTTATATGGCTTGCCGTGCTGCTCATAAAAGATCCCGAGGGCAGGGTTAAGGCTATGCTTAAAGGTAAAAACTGATACATAAAGCGGTTTGACACAGCGCAAGCCGCTTTAATTTTTAACGGAGGTAGACAAGATGAAGGTCAGAAAAGCTGTAATACCGGCGGCGGGTTTCGGCACGCGTTTTCTTCCCGCGACAAAGGCTGTACCAAAGGAGATGCTCCCGATAGTGGACAAGCCGACGATACAGTACATCGCCGAAGAGGCGGCTGCGGCGGGAATTGAGGATCTGCTGATAATAACCTCGCGCGGCAAGGACGCGATTGTTAACCACTTCGACCGCGCACACGAGCTTGAAAGCGTTCTCACGCGTGACGGCAAGGACGAGCTTTTGTCGCTCGCGCGCGGCGTGACGGATAAGATAAACGTGCATTTCGTGCGTCAGCGCGAGCAGAAGGGCTTGGGTCACGCGATACTGTGCGCGAAAAGCTTTGTCGGAAACGAGCCGTTCGCGGTACTGCTCGGCGACGATGTGGTAGTATCGGAAAAGCCGTGTATCGGTCAGCTTATTGACGAGTACAAAAAAACGGGCGCGACCGTTCTCGGCGTGCAGAGAGTCGGCGCGGACGACGTGTCGAAGTACGGCATTGTGGACTGCGACAGCGTAGGCGGCAGGCTGTACCGCGTAAAGGGCATGGTCGAAAAGCCGGCGAAGGAGGACGCGCCGTCCGACATAGCGGTACTGGGCAGGTACGTTATAACGCCCGCGATATTTGAGTGCATAGAAAAAACGCCCAAGGGCGCGGGCGGCGAGATACAGCTTACCGATGCGCTCGTATCGCTCGCAAAGAGCGAGGAAATGTACGCGTATGACTTCGAGGGCAAGCGGTACGATATAGGGAACAAGCAGGGATTTTTGTCCGCGACCGTTGACTTCGCGCTTGCGCGGGAGGATTTGAAGGACGATTTTGCGGAGTTTTTGAGGAAAACGGTGCGTGAGATGTAGTATAAATTTGGTTTTACACAAACCCCTCTGTCATTTGCCTTGCAAATGACACCTCCCCTATTAGGGGAGGCATACGAGTGAGGCTCCCCTGATAGGGGAGCTGTCGCCGTAGGCGACTGAGGGGTTTATGCGGGCGACCGCGAGGGTCGCCCCTACACGGGATATTCGACCATAGGGGCGAGAACGTACCATCCTCAATATTTCCATACAAAAATGCGGTTTATTGCTTATTTTACTTGCTTTTTTCGTGAAAAAATGGTATAATAAAATATATATGTGTCCGCTTTCACACAGGGGCGGCGCGGACTTAAATTCGGTGGTTTGGAGCAGGATAGAATGGAGAAGGCATGGATTTTCAGACATCTTCGTCTGAAAGAAAATGACATCACGGATATTGCGAACGAATATCACATACCCAAAATGATTGCGACCATACTCTTAAACCGCGGCGTGAGCAAAGAGGACGTTCCGTCGTTCATAAAAAAATCAATGGCAAACATCATAGACCCGTCACGGATGCTCGACATGGACAAGGCGGTAAAGCGCATAAACTCCGCGATTGAAAGCGGCGAAAAAATCGTCGTGTACGGCGACTACGACGTTGACGGCATAACGTCCACGGCTCTTATGTACGAATTTCTTGAAAAGCTCGGCGCGAACGTCGAATACTATATACCCGACCGCAAGGGCGAGGGCTACGGCATAAACATAATGGCTGTGAACAAGTTGCTCCGACGCGGCGTAAAGCTGCTTATAACGGTTGACTGCGGCATTACGGCGATAGGCGAGGTTGAGTTTGCGAAACTGCAGAAGATGGACGTTATAATAACCGACCACCACACCTGTAAGGACAGACTTCCGACCGCGGCTGCCGCGATTTTGAACCCGAAGCGTCCCGACTGCGAATACCCGTTTGACTCGCTCGCGGGCGTGGGAGTGGCGTTTAAGCTGATACTTGCTCTTGCGGTAAGCCGTGGTATGAGCAGCAGAGAGGTGTTCGACGAATACATTGACCTCGCGGCGCTCGGCACGATAGCCGACGTTGTACCGCTTTTGGGCGAAAACAGAATTATTGTGGACAAGGGACTTTGCGCTTTGCAAAACCCGACGCGTGTCGGTATACGCGCTTTGGAGGAGGTCGCGGGCGTTACAGATAAGCCGTTTACGGCGTCCACGATTGCGTTCGCTATCGCGCCGCGTCTTAACGCCGCCGGCAGGCTCGGCACGGCGACGACAGCCGTTGAACTCCTGCTTATGCGTGACGAAAACCGAGCGCGTGAAATCGCGCTTGCGCTCGACGAGGAAAACAAGGAACGCCAGCAGACCGAGAAGGAAATATTCGACGAGGCGCTGCAAATGATAGCCAAGGACGCAAATTTCGAGAAAAAGAAGGTTATCGTCCTCGCGCGTGAAGGGTGGCACCAGGGCGTTATCGGCATAGTCGCGTCACGGCTGTGCGACATGTACTATAAGCCCTGCATACTGATTTCCACTGATAACGGCGCGGGAAAGGGCAGCGGTCGGAGCATAAAGACGTTTAACCTGTTCGACGCGCTTTCCGCGTGTGAAAAGCACCTTACCGACTTCGGCGGTCATGCCGTCGCTGCAGGACTTAACGTAAACCAAAACGAAATTGAAAACTTTGAAAAGTCGATAAACAAGTACGCCGACGAAACACTCGGCGAAAAGGATATGATACCGACGGTCGAAATTGACTGCCCGCTGTCGGAACAGTCATTGACACTCGAAAACGCGCATATGCTCTCACGGCTCGAACCGTTCGGCATGGGCAACGAAAAGCCCGTGTTCGCCGTATCGTCAGTGACTGTGACGGCTGTATCGGCTGTCGGAGCGGACAGTAAGCATTTAAGGCTCAGGGCTTTAAAAAACAACAAAACCATAAACTGTATAGGTTTCGGAATGGGCGCGCTCGCAGAGACGCTCCGCGAGGGCGACGTCGTTCACATAGCCTTTCACATGGATATAAATTCATACCAGCGTACGGAAAGCGTACAGCTTGTGTTAAAGGATATAAAGAAAAAAGGAGAGCCGAAAGCGTAGGAAGGAGGTCACTCATATGCCCGAAACAAAGGAACAGGTAATACTCTCACCCGAAAAAATACCGCAGCACGTTGACGATACCGACGTTCTTGTGGACAAAATAATCGAGTCCGTGAAGGGCTACAGCCCCAACGCGAACACCGACCTTATCTACGTTGCCTACCGACTGGCAAAATCGGCGCACTCTCACCAGTTCAGGCGCAGCGGCGCGCCGTATATAGAGCATCCTGTTCAGATAGCGTATATCGCGTCGCAGCTTTCGCTTGACGCGACGGCGATAAGCGCGGCTCTTTTGCACGACGTTGTCGAGGACACGCCGTACACCTACGAGGATATCGAGGCGTTGTTCGGCAAGAGCGTCGCGGAGCTTGTGGACGGCGTTACGCACCTCAAACAAATCCAGTATAACACGCGGGAGGAACAGCAGGTCGAAAATCTGCGCAAGATGTTCCTCGCGATGGCGAAGGACATACGCGTCGTAATAATAAAGCTTATCGACCGCCTTCATAATATGCGCACGCTCAACTTTATGCCGCGTGCGAAACAGCTGCTCATATCGAAGGAGACGCTCGATGTTTACGCGCCGCTTGCTCACCGTCTCGGTATGTCGAAGATTAAAATAGAGCTTGAAGATTTGGCTCTCAAATACCTCGACCCCGTGGCGTACGAGGAAATCAGACAGAGCATAAACCAGAAAAAAGAGGAGCGCGAAAAATACATAAGCGATATTATGGATATACTCCGCGCAAAGCTTGAAGAAATGGGTATAAAGGGTCAGGTGACGGGACGCGCAAAGCATTTTTACTCGATTTTCCGCAAGATGTACACGCAGAACAAAACGCTCGACGAACTTTACGACCTGTTTGCGGTACGCGTCATAGTCGATACGGTCGCGGACTGCTACGCGGTTCTCGGTATGGTACACGATTTGTACACGCCCGTGCCGATGCGGTTTAAGGACTATATCGCGATGCCTAAGCCCAATATGTACCAATCGCTGCACACGACGGTCATAGGGCCGAACGGCACGCCGTTTGAAATACAGATAAGGACGTGGGAGATGCACCGCATAGCGGAAAACGGTATCGCGGCGCACTGGAAATATAAAGAAGGCATATCTGGTTCGACCGATATGGACTCAAAGCTTGAATGGGTAAGGCAGCTACTCGACACGCAGACGAACCTCATAGATACCGACGACTTCTACAACACGCTGAAATTTGACCTGTTCGAGGACGAGGTGTTTGTGTTCACGCCGCAGGGCAAGGTTATATCGCTGCCGGCGCGCAGTACCGTCATAGACTTCGCGTTTGCTATCCACTCGCAGGTCGGATATAAAATGAGTGGCGCGAAGGTGAACGGCAAAATAGTACCGAACAACTATCAGGTGCAGAACGGCGAAATCGTGGAAATACTCACTGCGAACACGCACGGCCCGAGCCGCGACTGGCTCAAACTCTGCCGCACGTCCACGGCGAAGAACAAGATAAATCAGTGGTTCAAGCGCGAGCGACGCGACGAGAATATAGAGCGCGGCAAGGAGCTTATAGAGCGTGATTTGCGCCGCATAGGCAACACGCACGAGCAGCTTTTTAAGCCCGAATGGATAAACCTGCTGATTAAGCGTTACGGTTTCCAGACGCTCGACGACCTTTACGCGAGCGTCGGCTACGGCGGTCTCACGTCTCAGAAGGTCGTTATGAGACTGCGCGAGGAATGGATAAAGCAGAACCGCGAGGCGGAGCAGAAGAAAAAGCTGGAGGCGGTATACAACGAGGAAAGCAAGACCGTTGAGGCCGAGCCCGCGAAACGGTACGCGTCGAGCAAGGGTATCGTCGTCAAGGATATTGACAACTGCCTTGTGCGTCTGGCGCGGTGCTGCAACCCCGTCGCGGGCGACGATATTGTCGGCTTTATAACTAAGGGCAGGGGAGTGAGCGTACACCGCCGCGACTGCCCTAACATGAACCCCGACGTTATGAGCGAGGAGGACAGAGGACGGTTCATAGAGGTAATGTGGGACAGCGAGCGTTCCACGTCGTACACGGCAAATCTCAAAGTAGAGTGTCACAACCGTGACGGCGTGATGCTCGAAATCACAAATATACTCGCGAACCTCAAAATACCGTTTAAGTCAGTAAACGCATACGTCAACAAGGACGAAATCGCGATAATACAGCTCGGCGTGGAGATACGGAACACATCGGATCTCGCGCTGCTGCGGAAAAAACTGCTCCAGCTGCACGGCGTTATAAGCGTGGCGAGACTGTCGAATTAAGGTAATGAATATGGAAAAGATGACAATACCCATTACAACGGAATATATAAAGCTCGACCAGCTCCTGAAATTTTCCGCGCTCGCGGAGCATGGGGCTATGGCTAAGGAAATGATACTCGACGGCATCGTTTCCGTAAACGGCGAAACGTGTACCATGCGCGGCAAAAAGATACGCGCCGGCGACGCCGTGACGGTCGCGTTTGAGGACGGAACGGTCGAAATTACGGTGGAGGACGGATAATGTACATTTCATCCCTTACTCTTACGAATTTCCGCAACTACCGCAAAGAACAAATAGAGTTCTCGCCCCACACGAACGTCATATACGGCGACAACGCGCAGGGCAAAACGAATATCCTCGAGGCGGTATACATCTTCTCGCAGGGGCGCAGCCACAGGACGAAAACCGACGGTGAGCTCATACGTTTCGGTGAGGAGTTCGCGAAGCTCGGTCTGGAGTTCCACGACGCGGAGCGCGACTATAAGGCTGTGTTGCAGATAATAAAAAACGGCAAAAAAAACATCAGGATAAACGGCGTGCAGATAACGCGGCTGTCAATGCTTATGAATTACCTGAACGCGGTCATGTTCTCGCCGGAGGATCTGACGCTCGTAAAGGGTTCGCCGTCGGCAAGACGGCGGTTCACGGACGCGGCGATAAGCCAGCTTTACCCGCGTTACCTCACGAGCCTTATAGATTACCACAAGGCTCTTATGCAGAAAAACAGCCTGCTTAAAACGCTGAAAACGTCGGACGCACGCAGCGACACAATGCTGTCGGTGTGGAACGACCGTCTCGCGTCTGAGGCGGAGAAAATCATAAAATACCGCCTTGAATTTGTAAAGCTGATAAACTCGTTCGCGTCACGCGTGCAGAGCGAGATTTCAAAGGAAAGGCTCGAAATAGAGTATCTTCCGGGCGTCAAATGCGGCGCGTATGACAAGGAAACGATATACAACTATTTCGAGCAAAACAGGTACCGCGAGATCAAGCTTGCGTCGGCTCAGGTCGGAGTGCAGCGCGACGACCTCGTAATATCGGTAAACGGTAAGGACGCGAGGCTTTACGGGTCGCAGGGTCAGCAGCGTACGGCTGCGCTTTCGATGAAGATAGCGCAGGCGGACTATATCGAGAATATAAAGAACGAGTACCCCGTGCTGCTGCTGGACGACATAATGAGCGAGCTTGACGCGCACAGGCGCGCTTACCTCGCCGAAAGAATACGCGGCAGACAGGTGCTTATAACCTCGACCGACACTGATTTGAAGTTCAGCACCGACAGAACGAAACTAATTCATATAAAAGGCGGAACGGTGATATAGAATGTATATACGAATAGAGGACGATGCCGTCGTGCGCGGCAAGGACATAGTCGGAATATTTGACATGGATAATACGACCGTCTCTCGGCTCGGACGGAACTTTCTGCCGAGCGCGGAAAAGAGAGGTCTTATAATAAACACGACGGACGATTTGCCGAAATCCTTCGTCGTGACGAACGCAAACGGCGCGACGGAGGTTTTAATTTCCTCCGTATCGTCAAAAATATTAGCGAACAGAAGTAAATAATAACAAGGAGATAAAACGATGAGTGAAATGGAAAACAAGATTGAAACGACCTATGATGAAAATCAGATACAGGTCTTGGAGGGTCTGGAGGCGGTGCGTAAGCGCCCGGGAATGTATATAGGCTCGACCTCCTCGCCCGGTCTGCACCATCTTGTGTATGAAATTGTGGACAACTCCATAGACGAGGCTCTCGCGGGCTACTGTACGGAAATCAAGGTCGACATCAACCCCGACAACTCCGTAACGGTAACGGACAACGGACGCGGCATACCCGTCGGTATCCACCCGCAGCAGGGTATACCGACCGTAGAGGTCGTGCTTACGATCCTGCACGCGGGCGGTAAGTTCGGCGGCGGCGGATATAAAGTGTCGGGCGGTCTGCACGGCGTCGGTTCGTCGGTCGTAAACGCGCTGTCGGAAAAGCTGGAGGTAGAGGTATCGGACGGTACGCACGTGTACTACCAAAGCTACGAGCGCGGCAAGCCGACGTGTAAGCTCAAAGTAATAGGCGACACCGACAAGATGGGTACGAAGATAACGTTTAAGCCCGACCCCGAAATTTTCGAGGTGCTTGAATTTGACTACGAAATACTCTTAAAGCGTTTGAGGGAGCAGGCGTTCCTCAACAAGGGCGTAAAAATACTGCTCACCGACTACCGTGTTGAAAATCCCGAAACGGTAACGCTCCACGCCGAGGGCGGCATCAAGGAGTTTGTCACGTATATAAACCGCGGCAAAGACCCGCTGCACGACGATATTATTTACTTCGAGGCGTCGCGCGAGGATATGATGGTAGAGGTCGCCATGCAGTACACGACCGCGTATTCGGAGATACTTCTGTCGTTTGCGAACAACATTCACACCGGCGACGGCGGCACGCATGAGACGGGCTTTAAGGCGGGTCTTACGCGTGTCATAAACGACTACGCGAGAAAGAACAATATACTCAAAGAAAAAGACCAGAACCTTTCGGGCGAGGACACGCGCGAGGGTCTTACGGCTGTCATAAGCGTTAAGGTGACCGAACCGCAGTTCGAGGGTCAGACAAAGACCAAACTAGGCAACAGCGAGGCGAGAACGCTCGTTGAGTACGCGTTAAACGACAAGCTGTCGGAGTTTTTGGAGGAAAATCCGCGCGTCGCGAGAACGATCGTGGAAAAAACAATCACCGCCTCACGCGCGAGAGAGGCGGCAAAGCGTGCGCGTGAGCTTACGCGCAAAAACAACAACGCCACAAACTCGTCTCTGCTCGGCAAGCTTGCAAAGTGCACCGACGAGGGCGCGGACTACGCGGAGCTGTTCATCGTCGAGGGCGACAGCGCGGGCGGCAGCGCGAAACAGGGACGCAACAGACGTTTCCAGGCGATACTTCCGCTGTGGGGCAAGATGCTCAACGTCGAGAAATCGCGTATAGACAAGGTGTACTCGAACGAAAAGTTGCTCCCCGTCATACAGGCTCTCGGCACGGGTATCGGCGAGGACTTTGACATTACAAACCTCAAATACGGCAAGGTCGTTATAATGGCTGATGCCGACGTTGACGGCGCGCATATAAGAACGCTGCTTTTGACGTTCTTCTTCAGATATATGCGTCCGCTTATCGAAAACGGCAATATCTACATCGCGCAGCCGCCGCTTTACAAGGTGTTTAAGGGTAAGAACAAGACGCTCGTCGAGAAGTTCGCGTTTGACGAGGACGAGCGCGACAGACTTATCGAGGAGCTGGGCCCCGGCGCGAAGGTGCAGCGGTACAAGGGTCTCGGCGAGATGGACCCCGCGGAGCTTAAAGAGACGACCATGGATCCCGCAAAGCGCACGATGCTTAAAGTAAGTCTCGACGACGCGATTGCAGCCGACAGGACGTTTACGATCCTCATGGGCGACAAGGTCGAGCCGCGCCGCGAGTTTATCGAGGCAAACGCGAAGTATGTTTCAAATCTCGATATTTAATAAAAGCACATCAAAAAACAGGCGTTTAAAACGCCTGTTTTTTGATTATTCGTTCGTTTCACCGGAGCCGGTGTTTTCACCGCCGGTCTCGCTGCCTGTTTCACCGGTGCCGCTTTCGTTTCCGGTATCGCCTTCGCTGTCACCCTCATCGCCGCCATCGCCTGTTTCTTCACCGTCGCCTGTTTCGCCTTCACCTTCGCCGGACGGACGTTTTTGCACTGTTACCGACGCGCTGCCGAGATACGGTTCGTACTCGCTGCTCCACGCGTACACCGTAACCGCTGTTGTTTCCGTATAAGGAATGTTATCCTCAGCCGTAAGCGTAAACTCGCCGCTATCGCTCTTTCTCAGCGCGACAAGCACATTATTGTCATACACCGCCAGCATATACGCGGGTGCCTCGCGGTATGTATCGTCAAAGTCGGATAAAGACGTTTTAAGCGTTCCTATAAGACAATCTTCGGACGCTCTGAGCATTGGCTGCATTTGCCAGTTTGTCTTTTTCGTTTCGGCGTAAAGAGTTATATCATCCGTTACAACGTCATTCTCAAAATCCCATTTCAAGGCTGATTTCGCGTCTCTGTTCCAGCCGGTCACAACATATCCGTACTTGTTGTATTCGGGTATATTCACGCCAAATCCGCTGTCAACCTGCGCCGTCGCAACAACATTTGCGCCGTCGGGAAGATCGGGATCGACGAAAGTAACGGTATGCTTTGCAAGTGAAGTAAAATCATCCTTAAAATTTTCAAACGACACATACAATGGAGCACCGGTTTCGGAATCTTTGTGGAGAACAAGATCCACCGACTCAAACCGCAGAACCGACCCGTCCGTAAATATGCCGAACAGACAATTTACGTTCTCGTTTTCCTCGGGCGTGTACGTGTACACGGTTTCTGCCTCATGCGTTTCGTTTTCGGGGTTTAACGAGATTTTCTTGATGCAGTCGGGCGTGTTGAAATAGAGTTCGTTGTTAAACATGCCTATGCCGCCGTAGTAAGCGCTGGCAGAGAAGAGTTTGTCTTTATCTACGTGCCATTTTCCGCCCTCTATCTCTTTGAACACTTCCGAGTTTTCGAGATTTGCGCCGCATTTGAAAATAACGCTAACGCTCGTTTGCTTTTCCCAGCCGCCATAGTATCTGTCATCTCCGTTAAACGCAACCGCCGTCTTTATGTCATGCCATTCCTTACCCGCGAATTCGTCTCCGATTACAACGTCGTCTCTTTCGGTTATGAACGCATTTTCGGAATGAGTTCCTCCCGCTAAAATTTCAGGTTCGTTTACAAGGAAAAATTCGTGTGAAACATAGCCGAGATTACGGCTTTCGTCAACGTCGTCTTGCGTGACGTCAACATAATACCACTTATCTCCTATTTTGACAGCCGACCATTCATGCTCCTCGGAGCTATCATATACGTTTACACAATCTACGCCGAAAGACTCCAAAAGATACTTGTATGCTTTGGCGTAACCCTCGCAGACGGTCAGACGGTCTATAAGCGCCGCCTCGATCGTGCGCTTTACTTTGTTTCTCTCGGTTGCGTCCTCGGAATATGTGCGTTCATCATATTTGATTGAATTTACAAGATAATCGTGCAGCCAGAGCGCAACGTCAAATTCATGCTGCGCTCCCTGACCGTCCGACGTGATCCCGTCCGCCGCCATCAGCTTTTTTATTCTTTTTACTTCGTTGTCGATCAGCCATGCGTGTTCCTCTATATTATCCTCGTAGACAAACACATTTTGAATATTTGTCAAAGTTTTATCTTCATTAACTATGGAAGTATGATAGGTTATACTTCCCGTCGTAATGGCAGCATAGAAATACTCCGGTTTGTCGGCAAGCGTATTGTTGCATATATTTAAGATATTTTGCACTATAGCGCTTTCATTTTCGGCAGTGACGGGTATTTTTAACTCTTCCAAATCCAAATCAGTATTTCTTTCCTCAACGGCGGCTATGACAGCATTCTCGACAGCCGATATTTGCTCGTCTGTAAGTTCCGTCAAACTCTCTATCGGTGTGGATGTAAGTTCTATATCGTTATCCGTCGTAATGTCATTTGTTATCGTGTCCGTTTCGGCGTATGCCGCGCATTGTGCCGCAAGCATTGAGACTGCAATAAGCGCGCATAAAAATTTTTTCATATAAATTCCTCCTGTTTCCATGTAATGCCGATTAAATTCGCATATGACCGCATGGCATACACGCTAACTATTATATACTACTTTTAATGTGCCGTCAACAATTTTTTTGATATAATCACATTCCCTGAATTAAGGCTATAAGGCGGTACACGAGCGGCAGCGTCAAAAGCCCCAAAAGGTGGCTTACAAACACGCCCTCGGCGCAATATATAACATCGCCCTTGTTTTCGTTCGCGAGTACGGCGAGCACGGTAGACGTGGGCATCGCCGCCTGCAGCGCAACAACGGCGGCGGGTATGTCGTCAAAGCGCAGACATTTTAATATAAATATAAGTCCTATCGGTATAAGTATCATCTTTACCGCGACAAGCACGTAAAGCCACACGCGCCTGTATATGCGGCGAAAATCCACCATCGCGAGCGTGCCGCCGATAAAGAACATAGAGAGGTACGTCGTCGTTGAGCCTATGCCGCTTACGACCTCGCCGACGATGCCGGGGATTTTAATTTGAAACGCCATCATTATAAACGCAATCACAAACGCGATCGTGCCGGGGTTCGCGAGATGTTTGAGGTTCGCGCTTATTTTCTGCTTGCCATCCGCGTCAGCCGAGCGTATGCCGTACACGCCGAGCGTCCACAAAAAGCCGTCGTTCGCAATCTCGTACACAGCGGCGTACAAAAGCCCCTTCGTGCCGTAGAGAGCCTGTATCAGCGGGAACGCCATAAATACGACGTTTCCGAAACACATCATGCAGCGCAGCATTACCGCCTTCGGCTTTTCGAGGCGGCTCGCCTTCATCATGACCGTGCCGACCGCGTATAAAAGCGTTTCGGTGCACAGCGCGGCAATGAGTACCTTCGCCGACGTTATGAGCGTTTTGTAGTCGAAGTCCATGCTCGTGAGCGACGATATTATTAAAAGCGGCAGCGTCACGCGCACGACTATCCGCGACATACCGTCGTTCTGCTCCTTCGTTATGTATTTTGTTTTGACGCATATAAAACCGATAAGCATCGCGACTGCAAGCTTTGCGATGCTTAAAAGTATAGTTTCAAATCCTGCCATGACTTACTTTTCATAAACCTCCCTCTTTAAAATTCCCACATACGGGAGGTTTCTGTACATCTCGGCGTAGTCGAGACCGTAGCCGACGACGAACTCGTCGGGTATTTCCATACCTATGTACTTCGCGCTTACCTCGGTTTCGCGCCTGTCGGGCTTTGACAAAAACGCGCAGATCTCGACGTTCGCGCCCCGTTCCTCCAAAAGCGAGCGCAGCGAGGCAAGCGTGTTGCCGCTGTCGATTATGTCCTCGATAATCAGCACGTTCTTGCCGTTCACGTCGTTTTCGCAGTCCTTTTTTATGACAAGCTCGCCCGACACCGACCCCGCACCGTAGCTTGACACCTGCATAAAATCAATCATAATATCTATGTCGAGCATACGCATAAGGTCGGTCGAAAACACCGCGCTGCCCTTCAAAATAATCATAAGTATGAGCTGTTTGCCCGCATAATCGGCGTTTATGCGTTTTGCGAGCGCGCCGACGGTCTCGCGGATTTTATCCTCCGTTATGAGTATTTCCCGTAAATCCTTATTCATTGTCATTCATCTCCTTAAATTCGCGTTATATTCTATCACACTTTTCGGCAAACGTTAATAATTTTTACAAAAATTTTATCTTATTGTAAAAATAGTTTCATAAGCGATTATTTTACAGACAATCCTTTGTGTTTTTCGGGAAATATATAATATAAAACCGACGGAGGAAATGTGATGAAAAAAATAATTATCGCCGCGCTTTACCTCGCGCTTGCCGCACCTGCGGTATACGCCGCCGCCGAACCGCGCGACATGACAGCCGTCAGGGCGACCGTCGCGTCATGCGCCGACATTGCGGAGTTTGACATAAAAAATTACGATTACGATAAAATTTTTCGCTGCGCGCTGTACACGCACGAAAATTTCCGCGTGCTTACCGATATTGACCCGAAGGAGGGCGAGAGCAGTACGCTCGGCTACAACAAAATTTCGCTCGTAAGCGGCGAGTATATGGATTTTGTGATGGAGAACGTACTCGGCATAACGCCCGAAAAGCCGCCGATAGGCGACCTCACGGAGCGCGGGTTCTGTTTTAACAACGGCTATTACCTTTACACCGGCGGCTACAGCACGTATTTTGCGACCGAAATAACAGGCATAGACGGCACGGAGCATCTCGGCGGCGGTGTTTTTCTCGTGAATTTCAGCGACGTCTACACCGAGGGCAATACGCACACAGCCGAAAAAAGCTACGCCGTGCTGATTGAACGCGGGGATAATACGTATACGCTGCTGCGTCTCGGTATGGGGCAAGACCCGCCCGATAGGGAAACGCTTATGTCGTACGTGCCGTCGCCCGACACGGGAGACGCAGAGCAGGACGGGCAGCATGATAAATTCGGCGGTATGCTGCTCCCCTTGCTGCTGCTCGCGTGCGGTTGCAGTACGGTCGGGGTTATTTTTTGCGTAACGATTATGATGAAGAGGAAGTAGGGGAACCTTGCGGTGAATAGGCTACGGCAATTCAAAATTACGGGTGTAGGGGCGACCCTCGCGGTCGCCCGCCCCAAAAGACCCCCTCTTTGAGGGGGGGGTCTAAACTTGCAAAGCAAGTTTAGGGGGGTGTTATAATGTGATACGAATTTTATACACCCCCCGAAATCAAAGATTTCGACCCCCTCATAGAGGGGGTCATGCGGTCAGCGGTGCGAATTTCGCCCCCCTCATAGAGGGGGGTCATGTGTAGGGGCGGCTATTAGCCGCCCGCAAGCCTCTCCTTGAGGAGAGGTGGCATTGCGCAGCAATGACGGAGAGGTGGCATCTGATTTGAACGACCACCTCTCAGTCGCCTTCGGCGACAGCTCCCCTCAAGGGGAGCCACACACAGCATCACATTTTCCTAAAATTTCCAAATATTTTAGTTTACATAAAGCATCAAATGTGTTATACTGTAAATGCTGTGTATCAAGGAGGGAAAACATTGAAAAAGACTGCAATATCAATAATATCGGCTGTTGCCGCCGCGGCTCAGCTTACGGCGGGCGCGGAGGTGCTCGGCACGCCGAACGGCGGCTGGACGACGTACATGGGAGCCGATACATATTTTTACAATACCGAATTTCATTCGGACAGTGTCGGCGCGCAAAATGAATATTACGTTGAATACACGCCGAACAGCGATGCCGTACCCATTGTCGTAAACGGCTACACGATATGGGGAACGCGCACGATAAAACAGGCGGAGCAGTACATGGAGGATAACGGTCTGCGTCCGCTTGTCGGTATAAACGGCGACTATTTTTCGTTTAAAACGGGCATACCGATGGGCTACACGATTATAGACGGCGAGATCGTTTCAAAGGAGCTGGGCGGTCAGGACGCGGTGGGTTTCCGCTACGACGGCACGGGCTTTATCGGCTGGCTCGACATAGCGTCGTCCGTATCGCGCACCGACGGCGAAAAGGTTGAAATTCAGTATATAAACAAGTGGTGCCAGCCCGGTTTTGATCCTATTTACCTGCTTACGGACAAATTCGGCGGCTCGTCGAGAACATCGTCCGAGTGTATATTCGTAATATGCACGCCGACGTCGGGCGCGCTGCGCGTGGACGAGAGCATGGTTGTAACGGTTGACGACGTTTTTATTTACAACGGCGCGATTGAAATTCCCGACGGCAAGATGGCGCTCGTGATGGATACAAGCGGCGATGCGGATTGTTACGATTTTCTTAGCCGCTGCCATGTCGGAGAGGAGCTTATAATATCGAACGAGTCGCTTGACGACAACGGACTGTGGCAGGAGGCTGCAAACGCCATAAGCTCGGTCGGCGGCAGACTTATCAAGGACGGCGAGGTGCAGAGCAGTTTTGAGGCGGGAGCCGCGCCGCGTACAGCCGTCGGAATAAAAGAAAACGGCAACATAATATTCTACACGCTCGACGGCAGGCAGCCCGGTCACAGCTACGGCGCGCAGCTTACAACGCTCGCCGCACGCATGAAAGAACTCGGCTGCGTTGACGCGATAAACCTTGACGGCGGCGGTTCGACCGTCATATCGGCGCTTTTCCCCGGCGAGGACGCGAGCAAGGTCGTAAACTCACCGTCCGACGGCTATCTCAGGAGCGTCGCGAATTACCTGTTTTTAAAGGATAACCGTGAAAACACAAATATCCCCTGGATAGTGAACCTGCGCGACGCGGGCAACACGAATTATCTTTCGGGCATGAGCAGCAAGATTGAGATAGAAAGTATGTACGACACGGGCAATTACAAGATGTCCGAGCCGTACAATATAGATTTTCGCGCCGAAACCGACACCGACAGCTATATTGACGACGACGGTTATATAATCTTCAGCGGCAGCGGTATTGTCAATATCGTGATGAGTGGCGAGGACGGCGACGTTGCGAGCGTTGTGTACACCACTTACGAAACGCCGGAGGAAATAAAAATATATAACGAGGCGGACTGGCATGAAATAGATGAAATCAACGCCTTGCCGTCGGACGAAATGCAGCTTGCATTGTCTGCCGCGTCATACGTGAACGGTATCGAACTCCACTCGAACAACAACCTCTACACGTGGAAGGTTGAGGGCGATATAGGTACGATAACCGACGACGGAATATTCACGCTCGCTGACACGAACGACGCGGAGGGTAATATAATCGTGAGCGTCGGCGGTACGGAAAAGAAAATACCCGTGCATATTTCGGATAACGTGAGCGCGTTCGCCGACACGGAAACGCACTGGGCGAGAGCGATTATAGACGAAATGGCTGAAACGGGAATTATAAACGGTATGGAAGAGGACGGCGTAACGGTATTTAAGCCCGACAACAATATAACGCGCGCCGAGTTCGCGGCAATGATAGTGAGGTATATGGGTCTCGACCTTGACAGCTACGCGGGCGACAGCCTTGACTTTGCCGACAGCGCGGACATACCGCTTTGGGCGCAGAACGCCGTAAAAGCCGCGTATGCCGAAGGCTATATCCTCGGCAGAACGGGCGAAAACGGTACGGAGTTTGCGCCGTATGACAATATAACACGCGCCGAGGCTATGACAATTCTCGGCAGGGTTCTGCCCGACGATACGCCGTACCTTGATAACGTAAGCTTTACCGACAGCGCGGATATACCCGACTGGGCTGCGGAAGGAGTAAAGAAATTGTACACGCTCGGCGTTGTGAACGGTTACGAGGACGGCTCGATTTTGCCGCTAAGTAACATGACCCGCGCCGAAACCGCGGCTATGCTGTATAAATTGAGTGAGTGAATGAAAATTCCCACCTTAGGGCGGGAATTTTGTATGCCTCCCTTGTTAAAGGGAGGGGGACCGCCGTAGGCGGTGGAGGGATTCATTGTAAAATTAAAAAGGAATCCCCCAGTCACACTTACGTGTGACAGCCCCCTTTGACAAGGGGGCCTTTCGTAGGGGCGACCCTTTACTACAGCGTTTGTTGCTGCGCAACACGCCTACGACGCTAAAGCGTCGTCCACCTCGGAGAGGGGGTCGTGCGTTTTTGTGAATTTTGCCCCTACGTGAGGCTCCCCTTTGCTACGGCGTTTGTTCGCAAGCGAACACGCCTACAACACGCAAGCGTGTTGTTCACTTGAGGGGAGCTGTCGCCGAAGGCGACTGAGAGGTGGTTTTAAAAATTCGTTGCCACCTCTCCGTCATCGCTCCGCGATGCCACCTCTCCTCAAGGAGAGGCAAACGGCTCAATCCAATAAAATCTTAAACGTCACGGGCATGTCGGTGTCGATTGTTTTAGTCGTAACCGTCAGCCCGTTTCCGTTACGCGTCCATTCGGGCGACGTGTCGCGGCCGAGAACCTTGACCGATTTTACGATACCGTGAAAATTCGGCTTTCTCGATGCGTCAGCCTCGGCGAGCGACTTTATACAAACGCTGTTTTTACCCCGCATATTAAGGCACACCGCGTAAAGATAGCTGCCGTTTACGGTGAATCGAATATCCTCGGACGTGTACGATTTCGCCTCGCTGTCGGCGAACTGACCCTCCTCTATCACGGTAGGGCCTTCCGCGCTTTTTCGCCACAGGCGCGATGAGTAAATCGCCTCACCGTTTACCTTTAACCACTTTCCTATTTCAAGCAGAATATTTTTATCCTCGTCGGGAATTGTTCCGTCAGCTCTCGGACCAATGTTCAGGAGCATACGCCCGTTTTTACTCACTATGTCAATGAGGTCGCGCACTATCTGCGCCGCGCTCTTGTAATTATTTCCCTCGGTGTAGCACCACGAATTTTTCGCGACAGCCGTATCGGTCTGCCAAATGTAGGGCTTAGCGTCCGCGAACTGACCGCGCTCCACGTCGGGAACTGCCGCACCGAACATAAACGCGTCGTGCTTGTACGTTATCACCGCGCCCGTACCCCACTCGTCGGCGCGGTTGTAGTAGTACGCGGCAAATTTTTTGAGGTACGGCTTTACCGCGCTGTGCTGGATCCACCAGTCGAAATACACGATTTTCGGGCGGTACTTGTCCACTATCTCACAGCAGCGGCAGAGCCAGTCGTTTAAAAATTCATCGGTCGGGGTCGGAACGGAGAACAGGTCGTGATGATCCGCCTCGCTCATCGAGGGCCAGTAGAAGTCGCCACGTTTTAACGGCTCTTTTATGTCCGACTCAAATTCCTTGCCGTGACCCATAAAAAACCAATGCTCGACGCGGTGACTCGACGCGCCGTTTACAAGCCCCGCCTTTTCACATTCACTCGTAAGCTCGCCGAGAACGTCGCGGCACGGCCCCATTTTTGCCGCGTTCCAGTCGGACAGCTCACTGTTGTACATCTGAAACCCGTCGTGATGCTCCGCGACAGGCACGACGTACTGTGCGCCCGCATTTTTGAACAAACCGACCCACTCCGACGGGTCGAATTTTTCAGCCTTAAACATCGGGATAAAATCCTTGTAGCCGAAATCCTTGTGCGCGCCGTAGGTCTTTATGTGATGCTCGTACTCCTTGCTGCCCTGTATGTACATGTTGCGCGAGTACCATTCGCTGCCGAACGCCGGCACGGAGTACACGCCCCAGTGAATGAATATGCCGAATTTCGCGTCCTCGTACCACCTCGGCGGACGGTACTGCGAAAGCGACTCCCACGTGTCCTTGTACCGTCCGTTTGCGATTACATCGTTTATTTTTTCAAGATATTTTTCCATGATTATCCCCTCCGAAACGTATATTTTTATTCTACCATAATGCGCCGCGCTTGTCCACGCAAATATTATTTTGTTGACTAATCTGCGCCGCTGTGGTAAAATTGTACGCGGTTGGGAGGTGTGCGCCGTGACAAAAAAGGAGACGGCAAAGCGTTACACGCTGTTTATAATAGGATTGTTTCTGTCGGCGCTCGGCGTGGCGTTCACAAAGCGCGGCGAGCTCGGCGTGTCGCCCATATCGTCGGTGGCGAACGTGATGAGCTACAAATTCACGTTTTTCACGATGGGAACGTGGCTCATAATATGGAACTGCGTGCTGATTGTCGGACAGATTGTGATACTCGGAAGAAAATTTCAGCCGATACAGCTTTTGCAGGTGCCGCTGTCGTTTTTGTTCGGGTGGTTCACGGACTTCGGGCTGTGGTGCGTGTCGCATATTCCCGCCGATGTTTACGCGGTAAGGCTCGCCATGGTAATAATCGGCGTTGTGATACTGGGCTTGGGTATCGCGCTCGCGGTAATCGCGAACGTGATAATGAACTCGGGCGAGGCGTTTGTAAAGGCGGTCGCCGACACGGCTCATAAGGAATTCGGGAACGTGAAAATAGCGTTCGACGTTTTCTGCGTCGTGAGTTCGATTATACTGTCGCTCATATTTTTTGATTTCAAGATTGTCGGCGCACGCGAGGGAACGGTCATTTCCGCGCTGTTCACCGGAGTGGTCGTGAAGTTTTTCACAAAACGGCTGAAGGAACCGATTGGGAGCGTGCTTACGAGGTAGGTGCGAATATCGCGTGAGGCCCCCTTGTCAAAGGGGGCTGTCACACGAAGTGTGACTGGGGGATTCCTTTTTGGATTTTTATAAAGAATCCCTCCACCGCCTTCGGCGGTCCCCCTCCCTTTGACAAGGGAGGCTAAAGACGTGCGCCCGCAAGGGTCGCCCCTACACCCGTATTTTATGAATTTGTGCGCCGTAGGGGCGACCCTTGGTCGCCCGAGGGAGGATAATATCCGCCCCTACGGTGAGCCTCCCCTGCTAGGGGAGGTGTCGGCAGAGCCGACGGAGGGGTTTTTGGAATTATTATAAAATAAACCCCTCAGACGCCTACGGCGCCAGCTCCCCTAGTAGGGGAGCCATACGCAAATCGTAAAAATTTCCAAAAATTTCCATTTTTTTAAAAAATTCTATTTACATTTCCGTGAAAAAATGATATACTATTCTTGCGAAACATTTCAATTTAATATTTTTGTGTTATGTTTTTTTAATATTTTTTTCTCATTTATACAATAATTGTGGTTTAGACTGCTAAAAACGCAGGCTTTGTTCAATACCACAGTTGATATAAATGAAAAAAAATATTAACTTGAATTGAAATGTTTCGCAGCATTTAAAGCCTCGTTTTATTGCGCGGCTTTGAAATACAGGCTGCGCATTTTTTATTTGCGCCGAGCAGGGGAGGTGTAGGATATGAACGATTACGAGGAAATGTACAAGGCGCTGTTTAACAAGATTACGGATGTGATAGAGGAACTTAAAGAGGTTCAAAAGCAGACCGAGGAAATGTACATAAATGCCGATGATAAAAAGGATGCTCCCGAAGGTTGATACCTCGGGAGTTTTTTTTCGGTGAACGTAAAAACCCCTCAGTCACGCTGCGCGCGACAGCTCCCCTAGTAGGGGAGCCATACGGTGGGCGACCGCACTGCGTGAGCCTCCCTAGTAGGGGAGGGATCGCCGAAGGCGGTGGAAGGGTTTTGTTAAAATAAACCCCTCAGTCACGCTGCGCGCGACAGCTCCCCTATTAGGGGAGCCATACGGTGGGCGACCGCACTGCGCGAGCCTCCCCTACTAGGGGAGGTGGCGGCGAAGCCGACGGAGGGGTTTGCATACAATACCGCCCCGCGTTGTTTTTCACGTAGAAAAGCATAATCACCTCCGATGTGCATATATATAGAGTATATTTGGACAAAAGGAGGAAAATCAAAGTGGAGGACTATAACATTTACAACGACATTGCCGAGAGAAGTCAGGGCGATGTATACATAGGCGTGGTAGGACCGGTAAGAACAGGAAAATCCACATTTATAAAGAAGTTCATGGATATGCTTGTAATCCCGAACATTGAAAACACGTACCAGGCGGAGAGGGCGAGAGACGAGCTGCCGCAGTCCGCGTCGGGAAGAACAATAATGACGACCGAGCCGAAATTCATACCGAACGAGGCTGTTGAAATCGCGCTCGGCGACAACGCGCATTTGAAGGTGAGAATGATCGACTGCGTGGGGTATATAGTTGACAGCTCGCTCGGTTACATTGAGGACGACGAGCCGCGCATGGTGACCACGCCGTGGTTCGACGAGCCGATACCGTTCGGCGACGCGGCGGAAATCGGTACGCGCAAGGTTATAACCGAACACAGCACGATAGGTCTTGTTGTGACGACCGATGGCTCGATAACCGAGATCGACCGCGAGGATTACGTCGAGGCGGAGGAACGCGTCATAAACGAGCTTAAAGCGATAAACAAGCCGTTTATCGTGATGCTCAACAGCGTGAACCCGCTTGCGAAGGACACGCAGCGTCTTAAAGACGAACTTACCGCAAAATACGGCGTGCCGGTGCTTGCCGTAAACTGCGAGGAACTGCAGCCGGGCGACATACACGACATAATAGAGACGGTGCTGTTCGAGTTCCCGCTTAAAGAGATCGACATAAGCATACCCGACTGGATAGAGGGACTCGACGGCGAGCATTGGCTCAAAAAGAACCTTTACGACGCGGTTATGAACAATATGGAGAACGTGAACCGCATACGCGATGTGCGCGCGCTGTCGGACGGTCTCGACGCGAACGAGTACGTTCAGAGGGCGTACATAGACGGTATGGATTTGGGCGACGGTATGGTTAAGCTGTCGATGGAGCTGCCGCAGCCGCTTTACTTTAAGGTGCTCGGTGAAATGTCGGGCTTTAATATCGATAACGAGAAAAAGCTTATGTCGCTGATGAAGGAACTTGCCGATATGAAGTCGGAGTACGACAAGGTCGCGTCGGCGCTTAACGACGTTGTGGAAAAGGGTTACGGTATCGTGTCGCCGTCAACCGACGAAATGACGCTCGACGAGCCGAAAATCGTCAAGCAGGGCGGTCGGTACGGCGTGCGTCTTAAGGCGAGCGCGCCGAGTATTCACATGATGAGGGCGGACATCGAGACGGAAGTAAGCCCGATAGTCGGCACGGAAAAGCAGTCGGAGGAACTTGTGCATTACCTGCTTTCCGAATTTGAGACCGACCCCGCGAAGATATGGCAGTCGAACATATTCGGAAAGTCGCTTTACGAGCTTGTGAACGAGGGTCTGCACAACAAGCTGTCGCGTATGCCGGACAGCGCGAGAATGAAACTGCGCGAGACGCTGCAGAGAATTATTAACGACGGCTCGAACGGGCTTATTTGCATAATTCTGTAATGAAAGGATCGGTGGAGGGCGGATGATAAAGAGGGTTATCGCGGCGGTTCTGGGCGTGATGTGCCTTTCCTCCTGCGCCGTCGGGGGCGGCGTCGAGACGGATATTGTCACGAAGGAATATGAAACGGACTATTCGAGCGTGAAGGCGGAGATAATAGAGCTGTCGGGGCTTGCGGACACGGAGTTTGAGGATGAGTTTAACGAGGACGTCGAGGAAAGCACAGACAGCGAGCTTGTCGCGTTCGACACTGCGGCGGCAGAAATCGCAGACGAATTGAAAATGGGGAACAAGTGCGTGTTTCAGACCTCGTGGGACGTAAAGTACAACAAAAATGATTTTCTGAGTCTTGTAGAAGAACGGTACGTGTACATGGGCGGCGCGCACGGTGAGACGGCGTGGCTGCCGCGAAATATAGACGTCGCCGCGTCGAAGGAGATTAAGCTTGCCGACCTTTTCGCGGACAGCGGATATGTGAACACGCTGAACCGCCTTATAACCGAGCAGGTCGAGGAAAACAAGGACGAGTACGCCGACCTGTGGGAAAAGCCCGAAATAAAGGACAGCAACCAAACCGATTTTTACATAGAGGACGGCAATCTCGTGATATTCTACCAGCCGTATGATTTAAGCTACTACGCGCGCGGATTTGTCGAATTTCACCTGCCGCTTGAAGAGCTTAAAGGTTACATGAAAGAGGAATACGCGAGACTTATATAAAAATAAAAACACAGCGCAACGGCTTTGAGCCGTTGTTTTTTTGTGCGCGGGTCTTGACATTATATCCGAGGTGGAGTAAAATATATCGGAAGTTTGCGGAGGTGTTTGGGATGAGGTTAAGCTATCTCATAGGACGGTTTGTGCCGTATTTTAAAAAATATAAGTGGATTTTGGTTATGGATCTTCTGTGCGCATCGCTCACGACGGTGTGCGAGCTTATTTTCCCGATGCTTGTGCGCGAGATCACGAGTCTGGGCATAAGCGACCCCGCGTCGCTCACGATTGGATTTGTGGTAAGGATAGGCGTTTTTTACCTCGCACTCCGCGTAATAGACTCCGCGGCGAATTTCTACATGGCCGATACCGGTCACATAATGGGCGCGAAGATCGAGACGGATATGCGCCGCGACCTGTTCGCGCACCTCGAAAAGCTGTCGCACGCGTACTACGCGGAGCACAAGGTCGGACAAATCATGGCGCGTATCACGAGCGACCTTTTCGACATAACCGAGTTTGCGCACCACTGCCCCGAGGAATTTTTCATAGCGGGGCTTAAAATAATCGTGTCATTCATAATACTGTGCGGCGTGAACGTGACGCTGACGCTCATAATGTTCGCCGCGCTGCCTTTGATATTCGTGTTCGTAAAATTCTTTAACACGCGTATGCGCCGTGCGTTCAAGGCACAGCGGTACCAGATAGGCGAGATAAACTCGCAGGTCGAGGACACGCTTTTGGGTATGCGCGTCGTAAAGTCGTTCGCGAACGAGGATATTGAGGCTGAAAAGTTTGAAAAAGGCAACGAGACGTTCCTTGACACGAAAAAGACGGGTTATTTCTACATGGCGGGTTTTCAGACGTCGAACCGTGCGTTCGAGGGACTTATGTACCTCACGGTGCTTGTGACGGGCGCGATATTTATAATGAAAAGCATAATCGAACCCGCCGACCTCACGGCGTACCTTCTGTACGTAAGCACTTTGCTCGCGTCACTTAGGACTATCATACAGTTTACGGAGCAGTTCCAGAGAGGTATGACGGGTATAGAGCGTTTCCTCGAAATAATGGACGCGCCGGAGGATATAAAGGAAAAGGATGACGCGGTCGAGCTTAAAAACGTGCAGGGCAACATTGTGTTCGACAACGTGTCGTTCCGTTACGGCGACTCGGAGGGAAACGTGCTGCACAACATAAACCTCGATATTAAAAAGGGTGACAGTGTGGCGCTCGTCGGACCGTCGGGCGGCGGCAAGACGACGCTCTGCAACCTCATACCGCGCTTTTACGACGTGACGCGCGGCAGAATACTCATAGACGGCTGCGATGTCAGAGACGTTACGCTCCACTCTTTAAGAAACGCGATAGGCGTTGTGCAGCAGGACGTGTATTTGTTCTCGGGTACGGTGTACGAGAATATTTCCTACGGCTTGCCCGGCGCAAGCTACGAGGCGGTAAAAGAGGCAGCCAAACGTGCGGGTGCGCACGAGTTTATCGAGGCTCTGCCGCACGGCTACGATACATACGTCGGCGAGAGGGGAGTAAAGCTGTCGGGCGGTCAGAAACAGAGGATAAGCATAGCGCGTGTATTTTTGAAAAACCCGCCGATACTTCTGCTCGACGAGGCTACGTCCGCGCTCGACAACGAGAACGAAAAACTTGTGCAGGAGTCGCTGGAGGAACTTGCGAAGGGCAGAACGGTGCTTACGATAGCGCACCGCCTGACCACGATACGCAACGCAAAGACGATACTCGTACTCACCGAAAACGGAATAGAGGAACGCGGCACGCACAAGGAGCTTATAGAAAAGGGCGGACTGTACGCCGACATGTACAGCATGTACGCGTCCTTGTAACAAAAATTTAACAATTAAGGTGTAAATCGGTAACAATCCGTAATCAATATGTAACAAAATACGGTAAAACTCTTGCATTTAACCACAATATGTTGTATACTGTAATAGATATAGGAAAAAACATTCGGAGGATATATAGATGCAGTATTGCAAAAATTGCGGCAGACAGCTTAAAGACGGTATGCGTTTCTGCGACCGCTGCGGACAGTCGGTTCGCAAGGTGCAGGAGAACGGTCAGGCTGCGCGTCATAGAGAGATAAGGGAACTTCAGGAGGAGCGTCTGAACAGGAAAAAACGCCTTGCCGAAAAAGAGGAAAGGCAGCGGACAGTGCGTGAAAAGCGGCGTAAAAGCAGGGGCAGACGCGCCGTGATATACATATTTGTACTTTTGCTTATCACGCTCGCGAGCGTATTGGTAGGATATTTCTTCTTTGCGGGAAAGAGTGGAAGTGACAACGCGGCGCGTACAGGCACGGCTGTGCTGGAGACGACGGCAACGCCCGCGCCGACGGAGGCGGTCGTTTCGGAAGGCGAATACGCGGAAATAACGGTCGGAAATGTGAGATGTCCGTACCCCGCGGCGTTCCATTCGGGCAGCGCGTCGGGAAACGTTAAAATGAACCTTACCGACCCGTTGGGCGGCGCGAAGATGGTTATAGCGCAGGACGTTATGGAAAATTCCCTTACCGAGCTTGCGAAGGACTATCTGCGGCAGATAGGTGCGACAAGCCCCACGGAGATGAAGAGCAACGACAGTGAAAATTCATACACGGTCACGGCTGAAGTAAACGGAACGGTGTACCACAGAAAATGCGTTTTGCGCAACAATCTCGCGGTCTATTACGACTTCGAGTATTCCGAGTCGTCGGGTTCTGCTCCGGCGTATAAAAAGTACATCGAGACCATAGATTCGCGGTTTAAATGATAACGCGGAAATAAATCGCCGTTCCGAACGCGGCGGCGCACAAAAAAGCGAATAAAAATCCGACAAGCTTATTTTTGCGGCGGACAGACGACGGCGGCTGTCCGTCTTTTTTTGCGCGTTCTATATATTTCGCGACAATTTTTTCCGCGTCGGCGATAACCTTTCCCTCCAGCATCGGATTATAGTCGCGCAGGACGATGATCGCCTGACTTATATACGGCGACGAAAAATTGTTGAGTATAACGACCTTCTTGGTTAATTCCTTCATAGCGAACACTCCCCGTATCGTATTATCTGTTTCATATTATTTCCATGCCCGAGCCGTAATATACGGCGGCTTACAAAAAAATCTCCCCATACTCTTGTATTTGCGCGAAAAAAAAGGTATAATATACACGTAACGCGCATGATGTATAAATTAAGGGGAAAAAGTATGAAGAAGTTTTTTGCGGCGGTACTGTGCATAGCCGTTGCCGCGATAGCGGGCTACGGCATAAAATACGCGCTTACGCCGGTAAACACACAGAAAACCGAATATACGACGCATGAGACAGCCGTGTCCTGCAGGGGTTACATAGTGCTTGACGAATGGCTCATGATTTCGCGCAGCGCGGGTACGTTCTACCACTCCGCCCGCGAGGGCAGCCGCGTGGCGAAGGACGGCGTGATAGGCGAACTGTTTTTCGGCGACGTGTCCGACGACCGACTCCGCGACCTTACGTCCATCGACGACAGGCTAAAGAACGTTTCCGACAGCGTCGGCGCGGATACGGAGCTTGACTCCTCCGACGTCGAGAACAATATTTACCGCCGTGAGAACGATATAATAGAGGCGTCGGCTGATAACAATATTCTCAAAATTTCGGATTTTAAACGCGATATAAACAGCCTGCGGACGAGTAACCGTCTCGCGTCCGACGGCGAAAGGGAGGAACTGCTTGCCGAGCGCGATGAAATACTCGGCGGCATAGGCGTTTCAAAGGAGCAGATCACGTCGCAGATGTCGGGCGTGCTCACGCTTTACACCGACGGTTTCGAGGATCTTTTAAGGCTTTCGGATATGGCGAATTACACCGTGGATTATCTCGACACACTGCCCGAAAACGCCGAAACGCAGAAAATATCGTCGAGGGTGGACGTCGGCGACCCGGTGTGCAAGGTGGTAAACAACCATCTGTTCTATGTGATGATGGCTGTACCCACCGACCAAACGGAAGGCTGCGCGGTCGGCGACAGCGTTAAACTGCGTTTTAACAATATGGCAGGTGAAACAAGGTCGGGTATTATAAATTCCGTAAGCGACGACCAAGGCGGCAGAACGCTTATAGTCGTCCAGTGTCCCGAATACCTTGAAAACGCGTTTTCATACCGCATTGCGGACGTTGATTTGATTTTCGCAAGCTACACCGGCTACAAAATACCCGTGCAGGCGATACGTACCGAGGAAAACGGCAAGCAGAAGGTCATAGGCATAAAGAACAATGTCGAGCGTGATTGCTATTTTGACCTCGTTTACACATACGCCGACGGCGGCTACGCGATAGTGCGCTCGTCCGAGGACAGTCAGTACAAGCTGTCGGATATGGATAAAATCGTTGTCGGTGAACGGTAAAACCTGCGGAAAGAGGGAGTAAATTATGAATATCAGGGAAAACTTAGAAGAAGTCGAGAGACGCATAACGGCTGCGGCGGAAAGGAGTGGCAGAAAAAGAGGCGACATACTGCTCGTCGCGGTCACAAAGACGCATCCCGCGGATATGATGAACGAGGCGATACGGCTCGGCGTGACCGACATAGGCGAGAACAAGCCGCAGGAGCTGCGCGACAAGTACGCGGACGTTTTGCCCGTAAAGTGGCACCTCATCGGGCATTTGCAGACGAATAAGGTAAAGTACGTGATAGACAAGGTGTGTCTCATACACTCGGTCGACTCGGTAAAGCTCATGGACGAGATAGAGCGTCAGGCGGAAAAGCACGACGTCAATATGGATATACTCATACAGGTGAACATCTCCGGCGAGGAAACAAAGTCGGGCGTGAGCACCGATGAAGTGGAGCAGCTTTTGCTCCACGCGGGGACACTAAAGCGCGTCAAGGTCATGGGGCTTATGACAATCGCGCCCAAAACCGATAATTCTGTTACAAACACTTTACATTTTGACAACATGCGACAACTTTTTATTGACATACAAGCGAAAAAATACGATAATGTTAATATGAAGTATTTGTCGATGGGCATGAGTGGCGATTACGAGACGGCTATCGAATGCGGAGCCAATATCGTACGCGTCGGCAGCGCCATTTTCGGCGAAAGAGATTATACTCACAAATAATGCAGAAAGGGATACGGTATAATGAGCTTTATAAATTCAATAAAGAACTTTATAGGAATTGAGACCGACGACGATTATTATGACGACGAGTATTACGACGAGGAAAACGAGATCGACGAAGAGGACGACGATGAACCGAGACGCTCTCCGCGCATAGCGAGAAAGAGCGCGGCGAAGGTCGTAACGCTCAATCCGGGCTCTTCCTCGAGAGTCAGAATAATGACTCCGTCGCAGTTTGACGAGTCGACGACGATCGCGGACGAGATCAAGAGTGGCAGACTTGTCATATTCAACATCGGTCAGCTCGGAAACGACGACGCGAGACGCGTTGTAGACTTCATTTCCGGCACGGCATACGGCTTAAACGGCAACGTTCGCCGCGCGTCGAGAGATATATTTGTCGCGGCTCCCAGAAACATCGACATCACCGGCGACAACCTGAACGAGCGCACAAAGAGCAGCACCTTTGACTGGAGTATGTAAATAACAAACGGGCGGTATAACCGAAACGATTTACCGCCCGTTTTCTGTAATTGAGGTAAATAATGGACAAAAAGCTGATACAGGCACGCGTCGACGATTTGTTCAATATGTGCCTGCGGCGCGGAACGGCTGTGTTTTCCTCGTTCCTTGACGGCGGCGGCGCGGCGGTTATCGAAAAGAACTTTCATATATCGCGGTCGGAAAACGCGATGTTGTTCGGCGGTTATGAAGGCGCGGAGCGTAAAATGCTCGGCGTATTTCCCGAGTGGGAGGAAAAGAACCGCGGCGCGTTTCCGATAGCGGTCATTCGCTTTGACGTTCCGAAATTCCGCGCTCTCACTCACCGCGATTACCTCGGTGTCCTGATGTCGCTCGGTATTGACAGGAGCAAGATCGGCGATATACTGACCGACGAAACGGGCGCGTATGTGATAGCCGAAAGCGGCATATCGGAGTATATTTTGAATAATATAAACAAGATAGCGAACGTGGGCGTAAAGGGACGAATAATACAGACTGCCGAGTTTGAACCGCCCGAGCCGAAAACCGAGAAAAAGCAATGCGTCGCCGCGTCCGAGAGGCTCGACGCGGTAATCGCGGCGGTGTACGGCATATCCCGCGCACAGAGCGAAAGACTCGTAAAGGACGGGGCGGTAAAGGTAAACCACCTCGAAACGGTTGGCGGCAGCGTTTCGCTTAAAGAAGGCGACCTCGTGTCCGTCAGGGGTAAAGGAAGATTTGTGTTTCAAAGCGCGGACGGCGCGACCATGAAGGGCAGACTGCACATAACAGTCTTAAAATATATATGACGCAAGGAGAGAAAGCTATGCTAAGACCCATTGATATTCAGAACAAGGAATTTGACAAGAAGTTCAAGGGTTACGACTGCGACGCGGTTGACGATTTTTTGGACGTTGTAATTCAGGATTACGAGCTTTTGTGCAAGGAAAATCAGACGCTTAAAAATAAAATAGGACTGCTGACCGAGACGGTCGACAGGTATAAGCAGATGGAGGCGGCTATGAGCCGTTCGCTCGACCTCGCGCAGAAGTCGGCCGAAGAGGCGAGAAAGAACGCGCAGACTGAGGCTGACGCGATAATCAGCAAGGCGAAACTCGACGCGTCGTACCTTGCGCGTCAAATTGACGATGAACATATGAAACGCCGCAGCGAAATGCTCGCCATAAAGGAAGAAATAGACCGTTATCGCTCACGTGTAAAGCTTTTGTGCGAGAATGTGATAAAAATGGTGGACGGTGTGGAGTAACGCACGGGGACACTAAAGTTTGGGGGCACTAAAAATACGGGGACACTAAAATTTTAGTGTCCCCGTTGTATTTTTATTAAATCCTTTACGACCTCGCCCGCCGCGATAAGCCCCGCGGCTGCCGGTACAAACGCCGCGCTCCCGGGAACGGCGCGTTTTTCGGTCTGCTCATCGGAGGGCAAAGGCTTTATCGGCTCTTCCTTCGAGTAAACGACCTTTAATTTTTTAATGCCGCGTTTTTTCAGTTCATGCCGCATCACCCTCGCGAGAGGACAGACCGACGTTTCGTATATGTCGGCGACCTCAAACATCGCGGCGTTAAGCTTGTTGCCCGCGCCCATGCAGCTTATTACCGGCACGTTCGCGTCAGCTGCGCGCATTATGATCTCTATCTTGCCCGTAACGGTGTCGATCGCGTCCACAATGTACGAGTAAACCGAAAAATCGTACTCGTCGGCGTTGTCGGGCATGTAATAGCACTTGTGCGCGTTTACCTTAATATCTGGATTTATCGACAGCGCGCGCTCCTTCATCACATCGACCTTGTATCTGCCTACTGTGTCACGCGTTGCGATAATCTGGCGGTTTAAATTCGTTACGGCAACCGTGTCGCCGTCGAAAATATCTATCTCACCGACGCCACTCCGCACGAGAGCCTCGACAGCGTAACCGCCCACTCCGCCGACGCCGAACACCGCGACGTGTGCGTTTTTGAGTTTTTCCATGCCGTCCGCGCCGAGCAGAAGTTCGGTTCTCGAAAGCCAATCAACCATATCCGCACGCTCCTTATTTCTTTTCGTCGTAGTCGTCCATAAAATTGTACTCACGTTCGTTGTCGTGGTAGCCGATAATCGTTGTGAGATTGATGTTTTTGACGCTGTTAAAAATATTTTTCTCGATGTACGGGCTTGTGCGGCGGAACTGCTCGATAAGCCTTTTCATCTCCTGCCGCTTTGAACCCGTCTCCATATCCTCCGTCGCGATACGCTCCGTGAAACGGCACGCGCACCGTATAAAATCGAGTTCGTTGTACCGCGCCCACGCCTTAATATCCTTTTCCCTTACCATGTACATCGGGCGTATAAGTTCCATACCGGGGTGGTTCGTGCTGTGGAGCTTGGGCATCATCGTCTGAATTTGCGCGCCGTAGAGCATACCCATAAGTATCGTCTCAATCACGTCGTCGAAATGATGACCGAGCGCGATTTTGTTGCAGCCGAGTTTTTGCGCCTCTTTGTAGAGGTAGCCGCGCCGCATACGCGCGCATAGGTAGCACGGGTGGTCGTCCACGTTCACGACCGAGTCGAAAATACGCGTCTCGAATATGTGTATCGGCACGCCCAGAAGACGGGCGTTGTCCTCGATTTTTTTGCGGTTCTCACTGTTGTAGCCCGGATCCATGACAATGTATTCGAGGTCAAACTTAACAACGCCGTGACGGTGGATTTCCTGCATACACTTTGCCATAAGCATTGAGTCCTTGCCGCCGGAAATGCACACGGCTATCCTGTCGCCCTCGTTTATCATCCTGTACTCGTTTATGCCGCGTATAAACTTGCGCCATATATTTTTTCTGTACGTTTTTATAATGCTGCGCTCGGCTTTTTTGCGCCGTTCCTCCGCGCTCAATACCTTATTTTCCATATCACTTAAATAATCTCCGTTGCGTGGCGCGTCGCGTGGCAGCTTATGTTTACCGCGACGGGCAGCCCCGCTATGTGAGTGGGGAAGGTCTCTATGTTCACCGCGAGCGCGGTCGTCGTGCCGCCCATACCCTGCGGGCCTATGCCGAGTTTGTTCACGCGCTCAAGGAGCAGTTTTTCAAGTTCCGCGTAGTACTCGTCGCCGTTCGGCGCGTCTATGTCGCGTGTGAGCGCCTTTTTGGAAAGCTGCGCCGCCTTGTCGAGCGTGCCGCCTATGCCCACGCCGACAACCATCGGCGGACACGGGTTCGCGCCCGCTTTCCTTACCGTCTCCGTCACGAAGTCAATAACGCCCTCCACGCCGTCGGACGGGTTTAACATCTTAACCGAGCTCTTGTTCTCGCTGCCGAAACCCTTAGGCGCGAGCGTTATCTTGATTTTGTCGCCCTTTACAAAGTCGCAGTAAATGACGGCGGGCGTGTTGTCGTTCGTGTTGACGCGCCGCAGCGGGTCGGCGACTACGGATTTACGGAGATAACCCTCGGTGTAACCGCGTCTCACGCCCTCGTTTACCGCGTCCGTTATCGTCGCGCCCTCGACGTGTACGTCGCAGCCTATCTCGATAAAGAACACAGCCATACCCGTGTCCTGACAAATAGGTACTTCCTTTTCGTGCGCTATTTCCGCGTTTTTGAGAAGGTTTTTGAGCACGCCTCTCGCGACCTCCGATTTTTCCGTTTCCGCGCTTTTTTCGAGCGCCGCTTTTATGTCGCCGTTAATGTGGCAGTTTGCGCGTATGCACATATCGCGCACAGCCCTCGTTATATCGTCCGATTTTACAATTCTCATTTTTAACCCTCCGTTTTTACATAAAATACCACCGCGGGAACCATTCGAGGTAATTGTTTACGTAATCCGTGCTGCACGGCTTGCCCGAAAGCACGGGATAGAACATCACGAACAGCCCGATAACAATCACCGCGTAGCTTGCTATCATACCGACAGTCAGCTTTTTGTTTCGCGCGTTTTCGTAAATGCACATAATCGAGTAGCCGACCATAAGCACAACAAACGGCACGCTCGGGAAGTAGTGGTAGATGAACGTCATTCTGTCCACGAACGTCCACGGCAAAAGCTCCGAGAGATACGCTATGATAAGGAATACCGCGCTTTTGTCCTTGTTCTTTATTGCACGGTACACGAGGTATATAAACGCCGGAACGCCCACCCACCATACGAAAGGGTTGCCGAACGTGCTCAGTCCTTCCTTCACGCCGTCGGCTATGACGTAGTCATTGAACAGCAGCGGACGGCTCATTAAAATCCACTCGTACCAGTCCGAGGAATAACCGTGTTCTTTTTGCGTCAGCATGTATTCGCCGTGGTACCATTTCATGTAGTCGATGTTGTCCTGTATAATTTTCATGCTGTCCGCGAAAGACGCGCCGTGCCCGCCCGTCGAGGCGTTTATGAACGGTATATACGCGAGAATGAGTATTATAATCGGCACTGCCACGAAGAAAACGGCGCACCATACTATCGTTATTACGACGTGCTTTTTGAAGTTATCGCGTATAAGAGTATTGCTTATGCCGTTCGTCATGTCGGGTTTCTTTTTGCCTTTGTGCGTGGCTTTGTTATACTCGTTTATATGAACGAAAAGCATTATCATCATTATAATGAACAGTCCGAGTGCGGCGTACACAGCCGTGACCTTGCTCGCTATGCCCATTCCCGTCGCGATGCCGCACAGCGCGAGGTACACAAGACCCTTTTTAAAGCCCTTCTTATCGTAGAAGTTCGTCGTGCAGTACAGGTACATGAGGAAGAACATCAGCATTATGAAGAACGTGACGTACACGTCGATTGTGGCTATTCTCGACTGCGCGAAGTGCATGAAGTCGAATGTAAACAGCACGCACGTAAGCGCGGCAGCCCACGATTTTTTAAGGAATTTGAGCGCGAACAGGTATATAAGAGGTACCATCATCACGCCGAAGAACGTTCCCGCGAACCGCCAGCCGAACGGGTTCATGCCGAAGATACGTATACCGAGCGAGATGAATATTTTGCCCAGCGGCGTGTGAGTTGTTTCGTAAGGCTTTAGGTGATGAATAAACTCGTAAGCCGTGCGGGCGTGATATATTTCGTCGAAGTATGTGCTGTTGTGGAAGTCGGACAGTAACGGCACTTCGCTTTGCTCGTCAAAAAGCGCTTTCGCGCCGTTGTCCGTAAACGAGACGGGCGTTATGAGATTGCCGTCCGCGTCGCGCACTCCTATTTCCTTTATCGACACCCAGTTTTCGTCCGAGGCGAGGTGCGAGCAAATGTCTATATAGCGCACCGAGGCGTTGACGTCGGTGCTCTCCCACTTAAATACATCGCCCTCCGTCAGTGTTTCGGAATACGTTTGAGACAATGCCGAATTGCGCCCCGACACAAGAAGGCTCTGCGCGGAGTTAAGCTCCTTTGAACCCAAAAAGTACTGTATCTCGCTTACGTCGTAGTCCGCCCCGAGGTCGATCGTAACACCGCTTTGCGGGATAAGATACTCCGTTTCGGCGGCGTGCATGTCGCCGAGGTCGTAAAACGCTACGCACGAGTAAACGACGGTGATAACAGCCATCGCGATAATATCGGCGCGTTTTATGCGCGGCGTTTCCCTTTCCCAAAGCGGCTGCAAAGACGAAATTTTCTTCGGTTTTTTCTCGCCGCTTGCGAGGTAGTGTCTGTGCACGTAGTAAAAGAGCGCGGCTGTTATTGCGAGGTTTATTATTGACGCCACAGCCACGACGGGCGAGAACGCGTATTTGTTCATATCGGTCTGGTACACGAACAGCACCCACGCCGTGTTAAAGAACTGCGACGCGGTGATAAGCGACAAAATGCCGCACGTTTTTATGTCGGTCATGCTTATAAACGTAATAATCAGCAGCACGACGGCGGGGAACGCGTAACGCTCGTGCATTCTCGTCGAGAACATATAAACGAGGAACGTAATAATTGCTCCCGCGAAATAATACTTCGACTCCCTCTTTGATTTAAGTACAATATACACGATGTACAGCGAAATACCCGCTATGAACACGTTTCTCAAAATCTCCGAAAGCGTCGTGAGCGCCATCCAGTTCTTGCCTATCGCGCCCCAGAAGTTAAACGCGTTGACGGTGTGGTAGGGGTATGAGCCGATCGTTTTTATATACTGGTCAACGACGTTTCCTATACCGAACGGCAGCGCGAGCAGAAAGATCAGCGCTATAGCGCAAAGCCCCGCGCCAATATGCGTCATGAGTTTTTTCACGCTGAAATCGTCGAGTATGACGTTTTCAATAAATCCGCCTATAAGCACGGGCGCGAGAATAAGCGCCTGCGGTTTTATGAACAGACAAATCGCGAACATAAAATATGAAACGTACAGCTTTTTATCGGTAAGGAAGTACAGCATAAGCACCGCGAACAGTGTGTACACGCTGTCGACCTGTCCCCAGACGGCGCTGTTTAATATAGAGACGGGGTTAAAAAGCCACAGCGCGGCGAACACCGCCGATATTGCCGACGAGTACTTTTTCGCGGCGATTTTGTACACGATATATCCGATAAGTATGTCGCATACAATCGCGGGCAGTTTGATAAGCGCGTACAGCGCGCCGTCCGAAAGCGGTATAATACTGCGTATAAAGCCTATCGCGTACAGCACGTACATATATCCCGGCGGGTAATCGTGGAAACCCTCGGACGCGTAAAAGGCGTTGATGCCGCCGTTAAACACGTCGTATGACCACGCGTCAAAGCAGCCCATGTCCTGCTCGTGACCGCGGTAAAGCGCGGCTATTATAATTCGGAGCAGAAACGCCGCCGCTGCCGCAGCGATTATATACACGGCTTTGTTGTCAGTCTTTTGCCCCTTCTTCACCGCGGGCGCAAGCACGTACGTCCACACGGAGTACATCGCGAAAAGCGTGAATAAAACAATCAAAATTATAGCTGTCATTACGGTGTTCCTTTCGATTTAATTCTGTACAATATATTCCAATTTATTATTTTACTATATTTTTCACAAATTATCAAGCAAAAACTCCAAAACGGCGCAAAAAATACGCGGATTGACTTTGCGCCGCGCAGACGGTATAATATAGTCATACATACAAAGGCGGTGAGCATATGATATATACCGTTACGTTTAACTGCGCGCTCGACTGTGTTATGAGCGTAAAAAACTGCCGCGCGGGCGAAGTGAACCGAGCCGAAAGCGAAAGAGTTTTCGCGGGCGGCAAGGGTATAAACGTTTCGAGGGTACTTGCGGAACTTGGCGCGGACACCGAGGCGGCGGGCTTTGTCGCGGGCTTTACGGGCTCGGAGGTCGAACGGCTTGTCAAAGCCGCGGGCGTCAAGACGGATTTTATACGGCTTAAAAGCGGCATGACGCGCATAAACGTAAAAATAAGGTCTGACGTTGAAACGGAGATAAACGGTTCGGGCGCGGATGTGCCGCCCGAGGCTGTGGGTGAACTTATAAAAAGGCTCGATAAACTCGGTGAGGGCGATATGCTTGTGCTCGCGGGGAGCGTGCCAGCGTCCGTGCCGCTTACGATATACGGCGATATGGCTGAAATCGCGGCGCGAAAGGGAGTAAACGTCGTCGCAGACGCGGAGGGCGAGCTGCTGTTAAACGTGCTGCCGCACCGACCGTTCCTCGTAAAACCGAATAGGCAGGAGATTGGCGAGATATTCGGCGCGGACATCAAAACACGGTCGGACGCCGCGCAATATGCCCTGAAAATGCGTGATATGGGAGCGCGGAACGTACTCGTTTCACTCGGTTCGGATGGCGCGGTTCTCGCGTGTGAGAACGGAAAAATATACGAACGCTCCGCGCCCGAAGGTACGGTTATAAATCCCGTCGGCGCGGGCGACAGTATGACGGCGGGCTTTATCGCGGCGTACCTTAAGCGCGGTGATTACGCATACGCGCTCGAACGGGGGATATGCGCGGGGAGCGCCTGCGCGTTTTCCGAAGACCTGCCGACACGCGCCGCGACGGATAAAATTTACAGCGAATATACAAATTCCGCGAGTGATAAATAGAGCCTCGCGGACTTTTTTATATTATTGTAAAAATAATACAAAAATAATATACTTATTTTATATTGCCTTATTCAGCATAATGTGATATAATTTTAGCATGGAGAACTGCGACCGCAATTCGGTTATCCGAACCGACGCGCGGCGCAGCCGAATACATCAAAACGGAGGGTTTTATGGACAATTTGAGATTAAAGCAGCTTACGGACGGAGGAATAGATGTAAATGACGCGCTGGAGCGTTTTATGGGAAACGAAGGACTTTTTGAACGTTTTTTGAAGAAGTTTGCGGACGATGAGAATTACGAAAAATTAAAGGCGGCGGTAAGCGAGGGCGACGCGGAAACGATGCTTACGGCATCGCACACGTTAAAAGGAGTGTGCGGCAACCTTTCCATGACGGAGCTTTTCACGCTGTTTGACCGTCAGGGCAAGGAACTCCGCGCCGGAAACACGGAGGGCGCAAAGGCGCTTATGAATGAAATAGACGCTGCATACGGCAGGGTAATGAACGCCGTAAACGGAGAGAATTGATTGAACGGGGGTATATTATGTCAAAAAAACCCAAGCTGAAGGGAACGAGCATGACGGCTACCGTGGTGGTTATCATAGTAATCACCCTGCTTTGCGTCGGTACATACGTGCAGATGAGCCGCGTTATGAAAAGCCGCAGCATACAGCGTATGGAGGAAGGCGTGAACACAGCCGTAACCGAAATAAATCAAAAACTGAGCCGCGACAAGCTTATTCTGGAGGCGACAGCCGACCTTATAGCCTCGGCGAACGACACGAGCGCGGAGAACATAAACAGAATAATAAACGCAATATCGCCTCTTATGGAGACGATTAAAACACGCGTGCTTATGCCGGACGACACCGTTCACGACCCAAGCGGCGCGGTAATTGACACGATGGGCAGCATATCGTTTGAAACGGAGGCTGCGCTCGGCTCGCACGTGTCGAACAGAATGACGAGCCTTGTTGACGGAAACACGCTCGTGCTGCGCCATTTTGTGCCTGTCGTAAAGAACGGTGAAACGATTGCGCTCATATACGGAACGACAATCCTGTCCGAGCTGCCGAACGACCTCAACATAGACAATATATATAACGCGAGCGCGAAGGTGCTTATAATAGACAACGACAACGGCGACCTTATCATGGACACGTGGCAGGGCGAGTTCGGCAATATAAATGATTTCAAGGTGCGCGGCACAAAAGAGGGCGACAGCTGGGAAACGAGCGTTAAGAATATTTCCGAAGGCAAAAGCGGACATATGGCGTTTATGCCCATGAACAGCAGTCAGTGGTGCTACATGTACTATTCGCCCGCGAACATAAACAACTGGTCGCTGGCGGTAATCGTGCCGGAAAGCGAGGCGATGAAGAACCTGCACGCGGTAAGCCGTATTTTCCTTATATTCGCGGTGCTTATGGCTGTGGCGATAGCCGTTTACTACATATTCATGCGCCGCAGCAACAAGCGCATAACAAAGCAGGCGGTCGAACAGGCTGTGCTGGAGGAAAAGCTGCAAAAGGCGGAGGTCGCGGAACGCGCGAAAACGATGTTCCTGTCCAATATGTCGCACGACATACGAACGCCGATGAACGCGATAATAGGTTTCGCGACGCTTGCGGAGGCGAATATCGACAATAAAGAGCGCATACAGGAGTACCTCGCGAAAATACTCTCGTCGGGCAACCACCTTTTGAGCCTCATAAACGACATTCTCGACATGAGCCGTATCGAAAGCGGAAAGCTGAACATCGAGGAAACGGAGTGCAATTTGTCCGACATATTCAAGGATATGCGCAACATCATGCAGACGCAGATGCAGTCCAAGCAGCTTAACTTCTATATGGACACGCTCGACGTGACGGACGAGGAGGTTTACTGCGACAAGCTGCACGTAAATCAGATGCTTTTAAATCTTTTGAGCAACGCGATAAAGTTTACGCCCGCGGGCGGAACGGTATCGCTCACGATTGCTCAAAAGCCCGACGCGCCTGTCGGTTACGCGTCGTACGAGATACATATAAAGGACACCGGCATAGGCATGAGCGAGGAATTTTTAAAGCATGTGTTCGAGCCGTTTGAGCGCGAGAGGAATTCGACTGTCAGCGGTATACAGGGCACGGGTCTCGGCATGCCGATAGCGAAGAGCATAGTCGACGCGATGGGCGGCACGATAGAGGTGCAGAGCGAGTGCGGAAAGGGTACGGAGTTTATTATAAATCTGAAACTCCGTCTCGTGAGCGAGCCGAAGAAATTCGGACGCATACACGAGCTTGAAGGACTGCGAGCTCTCGTTGTTGACGACAGCTTTACCACCTGCGACAGCGTGGCGAAGATGCTCATGCGCATCGGTATGCGCTCGGAGTGGACGCTGCGCGGCAAGGAGGCGGTGCTGCGCGCAAAGCAGGCTGTCGAAATGGGCGACGAGTTTTACGTGTACATAATAGACTGGGCTTTGCCCGATCTGGGCGGGCTTGAAGTAGCGAGACAAATACGCGCGATAGTCGGAGACACCGTGCCGATTATAATCCTTACCGCCTACGACCTCAACGTCGTGAAGGACGAAATGGGCGACGTGAACGTTACGGCTATGTGCAACAAGCCGCTGTTTATGTCGGAACTGCGCGACACGCTTATATCGGCGCTCGGCAAGGGTGAGAACAGCGCGGAAGGCGAGCCGGTCATACCGACGCTGGAGGATCTCAAAGGCAAGCGTCTGCTACTCGTTGAGGACAACGCGTTAAACCGCGAGATAGCCGAGGAAATACTCGCGGAGAGCGGTTTCACGGTCGAGACTGCCGTAGACGGCAGCAAGGCTGTGGATATGGTTAAAAATTCCGAGGCGGGCTACTACGACGCGGTGCTTATGGATATACAGATGCCGATAATGAACGGCTACGAGGCGGCGCGTGCGATACGCGCGCTCGAAAACAAGGAGCTTGCGAACATACCGATTGTCGCCATGACGGCGAACGCGTTCGACGACGACCGCGAGGAGGCGTTCAAAAACGGTATGAACGAGCATATAGCAAAACCGATTAACGTAGGAAAACTGACGGAGACACTGAGACAGATTTTGAAGTAGGTTGGACGACCGTAATATTGTAAAGGGGATGATAGCATTGTCGGATTATTTCGGAAAGGACACGCCGAAACTCGGTTTCGGACTTATGCGCCTGCCCAAAAAGGACGACGTAACGGACATTGAACAAACAAAGGAAATGGTGGATATGTTCCTTGACGCGGGATTTACATATTTTGATACCGCGTACGTATACGGAACATCGGAGGCAGACACAAAAATCGCGCTTGTTGACAGACACCCGCGAGACTCTTACACGCTTGCGACAAAGCTGAACGTCAACATGATGTCGCACGACGAAAAAAGTGCAAAGCAACAGTTTTTCACAAGTCTTGAACGCACGGGGGCGGGGTATTTCGACTACTACCTGCTCCACGCCGTTTCGGCGAAGAACCGCGGCACGTTCGACAGCTACGGCATTTGGGATTTTGTGAAGGAGCAGAAGGAAAAGGGACTTATAAAGCACGTGGGATTTTCGTTCCACGACTCGCCGGAGGTACTCGACAGCGTGCTGAACGAGCATCCCGAGGTGGATTTTGTACAGCTGCAGCTTAACTATGCGGACTGGGAAAATCCGAAGGTAATGTCCCGCGCGAACTACGAGACGGCGCGCGCGCACGGCGTTTCGATAGTCGTAATGGAACCCGTAAAGGGCGGCACGCTCGCCGACCCGCCGGAGGAGATAAAAAAGCTGTTTAAGGACTACAACCCCGACGCGTCGTACGCGTCATGGGCGATACGTTTTGTCGCGTCGCTCGACGGTATTCTGACGGTGCTGTCGGGAATGTCGAACACGGAGCAGATGCGCGACAATCTGTCGTACATGAAGGACTTTAAACCGCTTAACGATGAGGAACAGGCTATAATACGCGAGGCGCAGAAAATTTTGGACAAATTGTCGGCTATCCCATGCACATCGTGCCGGTACTGCACCGGCGGCTGCCCGAAGAAAATAGCGATACCCGATATTTTCGCGGCGGCAAACAAGCGGCTCGGCGGTCAGACCGACGAGGCGGCAAAGGATTACGAAAAAGCCGCGCCGGAGTACAGACGCGCGTCCGACTGCGTAAGGTGCGGACAGTGCGAGCGCGTATGCCCGCAGCATATCAAGATAATCGACAATCTCGCAAAATGCGCGGATATGTTTGAGTGACAGAATTAAGGAGGAACAACTTATGAAAGCAAAAAAATTTACGGCGCTTATCGCCGCACTGGCGATGATTATATCAATATTGCCGACAAACCTTATTACCGCGTCTGCGGACGAAGACCCGATCAGATTGACCTCGCTCAGATTCAGATCGCACCCGCAGACATACAGCATATTCGATAAGTCGAATGATTTGCCGAGGGACTTGCTGTGGGCGGAATTTAACACAAAAATAGACCATTCGAATGACTACGATAAAAATACAAGAACGTATCATATAAACGGCAGCTACTACCAAATCGAAATTTCGCGCCCGACGCACGGACCGAGCACAGCGCCGCACGACCCGGCGTCAATTGTTCCCGAGAACGATATTTCGGGTATTGTCAGGGACGAGATTGACGGTAATAAGCACCGCTACCACGGCTGGAAGATAGGAGAAGACGAGGATGATCTGTTCAAAAAGGATGATACGGTTCCCTATCAGGTCGGCGACTATACGGTAGAACTGAAAAAGTTTCAATCAACCGACATGCCCGACACCTTTGACGAAACCAAAGAAATGCCGAAAGACACGGTAGACACGGAAAAGATTAAGCTTGTACACGTTACATACATGCTCAGTCAAGACGATATTGACGCGGGCTATTTGCTGAAGTGCCCCATGGAGGAAGAGGCAAAGACGGAGATACAAGAGCTTGCGGCGGTTGGTGATATGCCGGCGATTATCGCGCCTAAGGCTGACAGCACCGGTGTGCGTGGCAATGAAACGAAAAAGGTAGTTTCAGGCTGGCAAGTCGTAATGAAAGAGGAAGACGGAAAACCCACCACACTCAGCGGAGCGATAGGCGACTACCTTCGTGACGACGGCGCAGACGGCTTTGCCGACGAGAATCCGTACGACAATGAAATAAAGCTTCAGGCGATACTCAAGGAGCCGACGTCCTACGCGTACGACATTACGAAAAACGATGACAACGCCGAAAGCGCGTTCCCGACGATAGATCCGACCGGTTCAGCAGACCCCGCGTCGTTTAACGAGCTCGCGGGCAGCACGGAAGAACCCCAAAAAGTCGAGTACAATCCGACGGAGGAGGCGGCACCGCTTACGCTTCGCCTTGTAAACAAGGGTAACGTGCGCGAATATATTCAGATAAAGTCGGACAACGACAATTTCAGCCTAAAGCTGAACAACAAGAACGCCGATAAAGAGCACGCAAAACTGACGTACGATGCCGGCGGTCTTAACGGCGGCGGAACTCAGTTCTACATACCCTCCGCAGCCGACGTACAATACGCAAAAACACAATACGAAGAGGATTGGGTAAACTACGCGGAACTCGTTATCACCCCGAAAAAGGGACTTACTGCCGGCACTCATACGGCGGAAATCCTGACGCGCTGCTACAACAGCAGGAACATGGTTTGGAATGTCTGCAAGCTTAAAATAGACATTTCACAAAAGGAAGTCTTTGTCGAGCCGCAGAGCACCGAGAAGTTTTACGGAAAGGAGCTTACCGACGCGGACATTATGTGCAAAGTCTACGACGACGGCGAACAAGTGCTCGAACAAGACGTCACGGCGGCACAGCTCGGCGTCAACGTCACAAGCGACGGTATGGCTAAGGACGCAATCGTCAACAATGGCGAAAAATATCCTTTCACAGCCGTCACGGAAACGAGCAACAGCAATTATGACGTTACTCTTAAACCGGGTACCGAAACAGGCATAACTGTCCAAAAGACCACGCCCCGAGTAAACACCGTTTCGGCTACAGGTATAAGCGATGGCTCCAAGCTTTCGACCTCGAAAGTATCGGGCATGTATGTAAATCCACATTCACATGAGGAAGTCAAAGGCACATGGGATTGGGTCAACGGCGAAGATGTGATAAATGAGGGACAGAGTACGGTTGTCTCACGCGAATATCAATTTACGCCGGAAGATTTGGATAACTATGACACCCCCCTTGCGGGAAAAGTAAACGTTGTAGTTTCAGCAAAAATCCCGACAAACCTCAAGGCGAAACCGTCAACGCTTACAAAGACATATAACGGTAAGCCGCAGTCGCCGAGCTTTACATGGGCGAGAGACGGAGTGTTCCGCGAGGAACTAGTGACGGTAACATACAAAAAAGTAGAAGACGGAAATTTGAGCTTTGACGACGAGGATTACAGCGATTATAAAGCAGAAGCGCCGACTGAAGCGGGAACATATAAGGTTCACGCTACCTGTCCCGAAACGAATAGTCAGGTAAGAGCTTATTCGAAGGGCGATACTACCGCGATTTTCACAATAGCGCCGCTCACGCTTCAGCCGAACTTTTCGGGCAGCGTAATAAACAAGACGTACGACGGTACAACCGACGCCGCTATAAACCCCGACAATGTTACGTTTAAGAATAAGGTAAATTCTTCCGACATTGTTAAAATTAAGAAGTCGGCAATTTCCAAGGCGACATTTGCCGATGCCGGTTATGATCAGCACTATCCGAAGACCGTAACCATAAGCGTTGACTGCAAGGACGCGCTTGAGGGCGCGAACGCGTCAAACTACACGCTCGGAGAAGGTCTTTCAACGTATCACACAACGGGCTACATATCGTCGCAGCGTCCAATCAAGCTTGAGCTGACGGGTGAAAACAAGACGATAACAAAACCTTACGGCGTGCCGTTCGTGCTCACCGCACAGAACTATCAGGCTGCCGCAGAAGGTCAGCCCGAAAACGGCGGACTTGTGGACACGGACGAAATTTCGGACGTAAAGGCAACCCTGACGGCGACGGACAGTAACGGCGCTAATGGCATGGCGGTGGACGCCCCCGCAGGCAGCTACACGGTAAAGGCGACCACGCCGCCGGTTTCGGGATATAACTACTCGATAACGGACGACGCGCTAGGTACTCTTGAGGTTGTAAAGGCAAATCCTAAGGTTGAGGGCAGCGTTACCGCTCCGAACGGCATGGTCGGCAACACGCTTTCAAGCGTAAAGCCCGAGGGTGCGTTTGTGAACGAGAATAACGCGTCCATGAAGGTGGAAGGCGACCTGCGCTGGAAGGCGCCCCAAACACAGCTTACGGAAGGCAAGCAGTCGTATGAATGGGAATTCACGCCGACCGATAACAAGAACTACAACACGATAAGCGGCACAGCATACGTGACGGCGGGCGATAAGGAGCCCGTGCCGATTACGTTTGACGAGACGAATAAAGAAGTGACATACAACGGAAATCCGTATGCCATGACCGCATCTTCGACTGTCTCGGACACGGATATTACGATTGAGTACAGGAGAACGGATATAGAGCTTCATTCCAATACGCCCGATACGGAGAATTGGCTGCGCGCCGCGCCCGAAAACGCGGGTACGTATGAAGTCCGCGCGACGGCTGCGGTGACCGGCGACAGCGCGCAGACTTACGCGGATAATGTGGAAACAACAACGCTGACCATTCTCCAGGCGGAGCCCGAGGGCAGCGTGAGAGCCGGTAATGTTGACAAGGGCGCGTACCTCAGCGATTCGACGCTTACTCCGTCGTTTACGGACGTGAACGGCGAGCCGCTCGCCGGTGCGGCAAGGTGGCTTATACAGGAGGGCGTTGCCCAGGGTTCGGTTCTCGTTGAAGCGAACAAGGATTACGAGTGGGAATTTGACCCCGACGACGATAACTACAAGAGCGTGAGAGGTACGGCGCAGATTACGTTTAATATCGACACGCGTAAGGCTGAGGCGGAAATTTATAACCTGCCGGCAGGCTACGGCGATATCGGCGATTACGCGCGCGTGAACGTTGACAACGTGAATCTTAAGGTTGGCGATAAAATTCAATTCTTCCGCGATGCTCAGATGACAGACCCCGAAAGCGAAGTAATTACCATAGCGGATGACATGAGCGGTAAAACGAAGGTCAATATCGACGACGACGCGCTCAATACCGGCAGCGGCGTGCTGTATCTCCATATAGAAGGCTCGTCGGCTGTGGCTGAAATTCCGTATAAGACTCAGATAGGATTTAGATTAAATCCCACTCAGGTTTATATGGCGCAGGGTGATGAGAAGGAAATTTTGCTTGAAATATCCGATAACAGCTACGTTCTGGAGGGCGCCGAGTGGTCGAAACCGACGGACGGCGCGATTGAAGTAACTCCCGCGCAGGACGGCTCGTCGGCAACGGTTAAAGGCATTGCCGAGGCAGGAAACGCGACGCTCACCGTGACGGCGACGTTCACGCATCCCGACCCGCTGGAGACGGAAAAGGTTACGACGACGAATTACGTGACGGTAACGGTTACGGCGGAGCAGGCTCCCGATTATGCGTACACTACAAAGGATGCGACAATTGTTACGTCCACGGGAGCGACGCTTAACGGTCAAATCAAGATAACGTCCTACGGCGAAAAGACGATAAAGCCGAGCGCGGTAGGTATGTTCCTGATTTGGGAACAGGGCAGCGAGGAAAAGATAAGATACGGCGATAAGAGTCCGATCGTGTTCAGCGCGGAGGGTGAGCATGATTACAGTCTTGCGGTAGACGGATTGAAACCCGACACGACATACGTGTACCAGGCAATCGGTATAGCCGGTGATACGGTTGTAAACGGCGATCCGGTTACGTTCAAGACAAAACCCGCAATAAGCGCCGAAGAGTTCACGGTGAAAGAAGTGGACGGCAAAAACGTGGCTGCGGCAAAGGTTACAAACAGCGGCTCGACCACGATGGAGATTTCGCTTATAGCCGCGTCGTACGACAGTAACGGACGGCTCGTGGGAATAAACATGGATACGCAGCTTGTGGAGGTCAACGATGAAAGCAATCTTACAGCCGAACTGCCCGAGGGTGCAAAAATAAAGGCATTTTTGTGGAACACAAAGACGTGCGAGGCGCTCAAGAAGGCTATTGACGCGGCACAGTAATTAAGCTATGAGCATCACGGAAGAACAAAATTTATGCGAAAGACTTTTATTCGGCGGCGTATTGCCCGCCGAATACGAGGGAAAATACAGGATAGGCGTGCGGTGTGACGCAGAAAGTCACACCTGCCGCCTTACGGTGTACCGCGCGCGTGAAAGACGGTACGAAACGCTGTTTTCGTGCGGCGGTGTGATAGGTAAAAACGGAACGGGTAAGGCTGCCGAGGGGGATATGAAAACACCCCTCGGCACTTACGTTACAAGGGGCGCGTACGGTATTAAGGACGACCCCGAAAGCCGCGTGCCGTACACGAAAATAACGTCTGATATGTACTGGCGCGGCGACAGTGAGCGCGCGGATTACAACACTCTCGCGTACGCGTCGGAGCTGCCCGAAGATACTGATTTTTCGCACGACGAGCATCTTATCGAGTACAAGGGCGCATATAATTATCTTTTAGATATAGGTTACAACGCGTGCCGCGTACCGTATGTCGGCAGCGCGGTGTTCCTGCACTGCATATCCGACGGTAAAACGGCGACTGCGGGGTGTATCGCTGTAGCGGAGGATGATATGGCGAGGGTGCTGCGAACCGTTACCGAAGGCACGATTATTACGATTTATTAAGGAGGATACCGATATGAAGGATTTTTTGCAGCTTGCAAAGGACAGGTATTCCGTGCGTATGTTTGACGGCGCGGATATACCGAAGGACGATGTGGAAAAAATAATAGAGGCTGGCGTTTGCGCGCCGACGGCGGTGAACAATCAGCCGTTCAAAATATGGGTTTTTGAGAGTGAGGAGGCGCGTGAAAAGCTTTTAAGCTGCACGAAAATGCAGTTTATCGCGCCCGCGAAGGTGATATTCATGATTGGAGCCGACCCGTCGGCAGCGTGGGTGAGACAGTACGACGGCAAGAATTTCGCCGACGTGGACGCGTCGATTGTCGCGACGCATATGATGCTCGCGATACACGATTTGGGCTACGGCCCGACGTGGATAGGACATTTTGACGTGAATAAGGTGAAGGAGCTTTTCCCCGACACAGAGAAGTACGACCTTATCGCGCTGCTGCCGGTTAGCGGTATTGCCGACGGCTGTGAGCCGTCTCCGCGCCATACCGAGTACAGAGACAGAAACGAAATTGTGGAAGTGTGCTGATTGGTGACACTAAAACACGGGGACACTAAAACTTTAGTGTCCCCGTTTTTGCGTTCAGATATTGTGTTTTTCAAGGCTTAAAAGCCGGCGTTTAATATCCTCGCGCCCCGCGTAGCCGCCGAGCGAGCCATCGCCCTGTATAATTCTGTGGCATGGGATAACGATGAGCAGACGGTTGCGGTGTATCGCGTTGCCGACCGCCCGTGCCGCGCGCGGGTTATTAACCATACGCGCAACGTCGCCATAGGAGCGCGTTTCGCCGTAGGGTATTTTCATCGTCTGTTCGAGTACCGCGCGGGTGAACGGCGTGCCGTCGTATTTTATTTTGATGTCGAATTTCTTGCGCTCGCCGTCGAAATATTCCCAAAGCTCCTTTGCGCACGCAGCCGTTTCAGCCGTTTCGTGCTCGATGCCGTCCGCGTAGCCGAAGGTTATGTCGGTTATGTATCCGCCCTCGCTCGCTATCGCGATTTTGCCGATAGGGAAGTCGTAATACCATACAAATCTCATATCGTTCACCCCGTGATAATTTTACCACAGTACCGCCTTTTTGTCAAAAAACTCTTGACAATCGGGGTGCTGTGTGGTAATATATTTGAAGTGATTTTCAGGCGAAAATCATATGCGCTCGTAGCTCAGCTGGATAGAGCGTTCGGCTACGAACCGAAAGGTCGGGGGTTCAAGTCCCTTCGGGCGTACCACCTACAAAAACCGCGTAAATGCTTAGGAAACAAGCGTTTATGCGGTTTTTGCTTGTTTTTGACCGTCTGCAAATTGTTGCAAATTATTGTAAATTATAGCATAAAATTGTTAGTCAGACGGGTAAAAGTTAGTCAAATGTTAGTCAGATTTTCGGCTGTGTAAGCGTTTAATTTATTCGCGGTATCGTGCATACGGTTAGCGCGGATATGTGTGTAAATGTTTTGTGTGACCGTTATATCGCT
>CANQIP010000008.1 GCA_947623955.1 uncultured Clostridia bacterium
GCGAAACAAAAACCTTTAACACGACGGTTTTAATAAATCATCGTAATATGAATGATTAAAATTGACCAATCCTGCGTCAGAATGACCAATCCTGCACAAAGTATTGATTTTTTACCCCTGAGATTTATAATTTTATTGAAAGGTCTTTCAAGATATTATATATTTCGGAGGTAAATTATATGAAATCTAAAAAAATCATATCAATGCTCGCCGCTTTTGCGATAACGGCATCGGCGGCGGTTTCCGCGTATGCGTATACGGATTACAATACCGACGCGACAGAAACACTTTCAGAATTGAAAATCATGCTCGGATATGAGGACGGCACCTTTAGACCCGATAATAAAATTACGAGGGCTGAAATGGCAGCTATCAGCGTAAGAGCGGAATATCCGTTTTATGCCGCTGACGGAGAGATTGAGAAAACCATAGACGGCGATACTGTAACATTTAAGGATATTACCCCGTCAGATTGGTTTTACAACCAGGTTAAAGAAGGTACGATACTGGGTATATTCAATGGCTATGACCAAGACACCTTCGGTCCAAATGACACAGTGACGGCTGCGCAGCTTATAAAAGTGTGTCTGAATATACCTGACTATAATTTCTTAGTTGAGTCCTCGGAGCCGTGGTATGAATCATGGATGGATGCAGCGGTAAAATACGGGCTTATCAAAGAGGGCGAGTTTACAGCTGATCAGGAGGTTACGCGCGCCGACGTTGCGGAGCTGATGTATCGAGCGTTAAATATGCCGATGGTGAGGGTCGTTCAAGGTGGTCATGACTACCCTCCCCCTCATAAGGTCAGCACCGCCGATGATACGCCGTATCAGTGGCTTCTTGGGAATAATATCATAGAATGGGTTCATTAAAATTGTATAGGATAAAGGGTAGATTGCAACAGGCGGAAACTGTCGTTTCTGCCTGTTCTTTTTCTGCAGCCTGTCATAAAATTATTGATTGTACTGCCCACGTTATGCCGCGCAACGGGTATTTTTTGTATTACAACAGGAAAGTATCGCCAATTTCTTGACTTAGGGAGAAGTTTGTGATACAATTTATACTTGGATATGAATACACAAATGTAAGACATCACAGGAGGCATCATTATGAACATTTCAACAAATCTACGCGCAATCGACACAATTAAGAGCGAAATACTCTCGGAGGTTGCGAAACTTTACAGAACTCTTGCGGACTACGACGAGGTAGGCGGTTATGACAGCGTATCAAACGAGATAGCCACCATAATAGCCATGAACTACATACTCGCAAGAAGGCTCGGTCTGACGTTTTCAAACATCGACAATAAAATTTCCGAGCTTTTGACCATCGGCGAAGAAAACGGACACGAGCTTGAACTGGAGTTTGCGGACATGTCCGATTTAAAGAAATTTCTTAAAAGCCGCTGATACAGCGCGGGAGGGCCGCGCACGGAGGAGCATTATGGGCAATAATTACGGAAAACTGACGACGACATACGCGAGCGCTGCTTTTATATCGGCAGCGTTGCTTATCGCGGGCGGAATTTCCGTTGTTTTCATGCCGAACGCGTATGTGGGCGCAGCCGAAATGGCAGCGGGCGTTGTAATATTCTTGTTGGCGTTTATATTAAGAATGTACAGGCAAAAGGCAATAAACAACTATTTGAGCCTTTTGGAGAAAAATGCCGGCTCGGTCGCGTCCAACCCTATGAACACAATGCCTGTTCCGGCTGCCATATGTCATATAGACGGCACGATAAAGTGGTACAATGATATGTTTTCCGATGTGTTCGGCAGCGACGATTTGTTTGAAACGGGGATTGAGAACATTATACCGGCGGTAAAATGGGGTACGATCCTCAAAACGCCGTCTATATACCAAAAGCAGATAACCGTTGACGGCAAATCGTTCCTGTTCGCGGCGTCGGCGGTCAGAAACAAACCGCAAAGCGCGTCACGCGACGAGGATAAGACGTCTGTTTACATCTATCTCATAGACAAAACAGCAGAGAACGAAATACGCGAAAAGTATGATAACGAGCGCACCGACGTCGCCATAATCAACATTGACAACTACGACGACGTGCTCCAGCGTGTAAACGACAGCGAGAGACAGCAGATACTGTCGCATATACGCCAGTGTGTGAGCGAGTGGGCAGCCGAATCGAACGCGATTGTAAAATCCACCGACCGCGACAGATACTACGTTCTGTTTGAGCATCGCTATCTTCAGATGTACGAGGATAAGAAGTTTGACATATTGAATAAAGTAAGGAATATAGGCGAGGAAATTAAGCTGCCGGTCAGCATCAGCATAGGCATAGGCATAAGCGGCACGCTTACCGAAAACGACACATATGCGAGAAACGCGCTCGATATTGCGCTCGGACGAGGCGGCGACCAGGTAAGCATAAAGAACGACGTTCAGTATCGCTTTTACGGCAGCACAGCGCGTGATTATGAAAAGAGTACGCGTGTAAAAACGAGAGCCTTCGCCGTCGCGCTGAAGGATTTTATAAAAAAGAGCGACAAGGTTATACTTATGGGACATTCATCCGCCGATTACGACTGTTTTGGCGCGGCGATAGGACTGCAGCGGGCTGTGCGCGCGCTCGGAAAGACGCCGTATATCGTGATTGACAACAACTCTCCGGCAATTAAGACGCTGTACAACGACCTTAGGGAAAACGAGGAATATCAGGGCATGTTCGTTGACGGCGACAGAGCGCTTGAACTGTTAACGCCCGACACGCTCATTATCGTTCTCGACACACACAGACCGACCATGCTGCCGTGTCAAGCGCTTATACGCAGAGCGTCAAAGGTCGTGCTTATAGACCACCACAGACGCTCAACCGATTTTATAAGCCCGTGCTCGCTCATATATCACGAGCCTTACGCGTCGTCCACGTGCGAAATGGCGACGGAACTGCTCGAATATATGGATCTCGGCAGCGCGCTTACAAATATCGAGGCGGAGAGCCTTTACACGGGCATACTGATTGACACAAAGAACTTTATGGTAAAAACCGGCGTGAGAACGTTCGAGGCCGCGTCTTATCTGCGCAGGCTCGGGCTGAATACGGTCGGAATAAAGCGTCTTTTTAACGTCAGCAAGGAAGATTATATCTACCGCAGCGACATCGTTAAAACGGCTGAGGTTATCGCTCCGCATATAGCGGTTGCGCGGTGTTACGGAAAAATACCGAATGTGCGCGTCATAGCGTCGCAGGCGAGTGATGAAATGCTCAATATCGCCGATATACACGCGTCGATCGTCGTTTATCCGCTTGAAGGCGCGGTAAGCGTAAGCGCGAGGTCGCTTGGCGATATTAACGTGCAGCTTATTATGGAAAAACTCGGCGGCGGCGGTCACAGTACCGTCGCGGGAGCGCAGATAAAGGACAAGACCGTGGATATGGTTGTCGAGGACGTCAAGGACGCCGTTTACAGCTATATTGCGGATCAAGAAAATTAAAAGGCGGAGGGACAGAAAAATGCAGGTTATTTTAACAAAGGACGTGAAGGGTCAGGGCAAAAAGGGTCAGATGGTAAACGTATCGGACGGATATGCGAGAAACTACCTGCTGCCGAAAGGATTGGCTCAGCCCGCGACAAAATCAAATATAAACGTAATGAAGGGCAAGCAGGAGTCCGCGGAGTACAGAAAGCAGAAAGAAATAGAAGAGGCGAACGAAATTGCCGAAAAGATGAAGGATATGACCGTTACGCTTAAAGCAAAGGCGGGCGAAAACGGTAAGCTGTTCGGCTCGATAACGTCAAAGGACGTTGCCGAGGCACTTAAAATGCAGCACCATATCAAGCTTGACAAAAAGAAGTTCGTTATGCCGGACGGAATAAAGACGCTCGGTACATCAAACGTAAGCGTAAAGCTGTACAGCGGCATAACGGGCAGTCTTACGGTTACTGTGGAAAAGATATGACCTTAGAGGAGGAAATATAATGCCGGAGTCAGTAACGCCCGTAGATGTTATGGGCAGAGAGCTGCCTCACAGTCGGGAGGCAGAACTTGCGGTCATAGGCAGCGCGCTCACAAACGCGCACAGCGTTGCCGAATCCGCGGAAATAGTAGCCCCCGGGGATTTCTATTTTCCGCAGAACAAAGAAATATACGCGTCAATTCTCGATTTGTTCAATGAAAATCTTGCGATTGACTTTATAACCGTCAGCGAAGACCTCGCGAGGAAGGACAAGCTTGAGGCGGTGGGAGGAATAGAATATCTCCGAAACGCCGCGACAAATGTTCCGACCACGCGTCACGTCACGTACTATTCGCGGATTATTAAGGACAAATCCACACTCCGATCTCTTATACAGCGTTCAAACTCGATTTCGGATATGGCTTACGGCGAGGAGGACAGAGTGGGGCGCATTGTGGACAGAGCCGAGCAACTCATTTTCGACGTGTCCGCATCGCGTGAGAACGGCAAGATATTGCCGATAAGCCAGATATTCGGCGGTACGTATCAGCAGCTTGTGGAAAATTCGGTAAACGGCGGAGGAATAACGGGGCTTGCGACCGGTTTTACCGAGCTTGACCGCCGTACAGGCGGACTTCACGGCGGCGAGCTTGTGCTTATCGCCGGACGCCCCGGTATGGGCAAGTCGTGTCTTGCGGTTAATATCGCGGAAAATGCCGCCATGGACGGTCATAAAACGGTCGCACTGTTCAATCTCGAAATGCCGCGCGAGCAGATAGTAAACAGAATTATCAGTTCGCAGTCGCTTGTAAACGCGACAAAGATAAAAACCGGCGATTTGAACGGCGATGACTGGGAAAAGATAGGAGCGATCGTAGACCGCGTCGCGACGGCTCCCATTCATATAGACGACACCGCGTCCGTCACGGTCGCGGAAATACGCGCGAAGTGCAGACGGCTTAAGCAAACGAATAATCTTGCGCTTGTGGTAATAGACTACCTTCAGCTTATGCAGTCTAGTGGACGCGCCGATAACCGTCAGCAGGAAATATCGGAAATTTCGCGCTCGCTTAAAATTCTCGCAAAGGAACTCAATATCCCCGTGATAGCGTTGTCGCAGTTGTCGCGTGCGAACGAGTCGCGCGGCGACAAGCGTCCGCTGCTTTCGGACTTGCGCGAATCGGGCGCGATAGAGCAGGACGCCGATATTGTGCTTTTTCTTTACCGAGAGGGATATTACAACAAGGGCAGCGACAAGAAAAACCTCGCCGAATGTATCATAGCGAAAAACAGGAGTGGCGAAACCGGCACGATAAACCTCGGCTGGAAGGGTGAATATACGAAATTCCAAAATTTGGAGTATATATTGGCAGACGAAACATGATTTTAAATACGATAAAAAAAACGATAGCAGATTACGGTCTTTTGCACGGCGGTGAAAGCGTGCTTGTCGGACTGTCGGGCGGCGCGGACAGCGTGTGCCTTACTCACGCGCTTTGCGCACTTCGGGATGAATTGGATATAACGGTATCGGCTGCGCACATTAACCACGGTATAAGAGGCGTGGAGGCTGACCGTGACGAGGAATTCGCGAGACAATTCGCAATGTCGCTCGGCATAGAATTTTATTCCGTAAGGCTCGACATTCCCGCCAAAGCCAAGGAAAACGGCGTCAGCGAGGAAACGGCGGGCAGAAACGCGCGCTATGCTTTTTTTAATGAAATATGCCGAAAATACGGCATAGATAAAATTGCAACGGCGCACAATAAAAACGATAACGCCGAAACAGTCGTTATGAATTTTATGCGCGGCGGAACGATAAAAGGGCTTGGCGGCATACCGCGCATGCGGGATAATATAATAAGACCTCTACTCGGCGTGAGCCGCACCGAAATAGAACGCTACTGCGCTCTGAATAATCTCAAATACATTACCGACAGCACAAACCTGTCGTGCGACTACACGCGCAACAAGGTGCGCAATAGACTGATACCGCTTATCGAGCGCGAGTTTAACGCGTCGTTTACCGAAACGGTTACGGAAAATGCCGTTCTTACGGCTGAAGACAGCGCATATATTGATAAAACAGCGCGCGCGGAGTATAAAAGAATTGTCACAAACGGACGCGCGGAGATCAAGGAGCTTATAAGCCTTGACGCGGCAATAAGGCGAAGAGTTGTGTATTATATGCTGTCCGAAACATCGGGAACGCGGAGCGATATAGGCTCGGCGTATGTGAAAAGCGTACTTTCTCTTTTGCAAAAGGCAAGCGGCGCATCCATGGATTTGCCGTATGGTATACGCGCGAGGAACGAGTACGGATTTCTGGTTACAGAGAAACGCACGGACGAAACCGAGCCTTTTGAATATACTCTCACAGCAGGGGAAAATTATATTCGGGAGCTTTCGATGACCGTAACGGTCTCGCCCGCGGATAAGCGTGAACGCGATGGCGCGGTTTATCTGTCCGCGAATGAGGACGATAAAATAGTAATACGCAGCAGACGCGCGGGAGACGTGTTTTACCCGTGCGGCATGACAGGCTCAAAAAAGGTCAAGGAATATTTTATAAACGAAAAAATACCGCGTCATATGCGTCCGCTTGTTCCGATAATCGAGATAAACGGCGTTATCGCAGCCGTGGGGGAAAGGGTCGACCGCCGTTTCCTCTTTGCGGACAAGGGTATTAAAATAGAATTTTCTGATATTCGGGAGGTAGAATTTTGAATAAAAAGAAATTGCCGGGAATAGGTATGTGGTTGGTTCTGATCATATCAATATATCTTATATATTCGATAGTTGTGAACATGTTCGCGTCACTTCCGGAGATGGAATATTCCGACTTTGTAAGGAATATTAAAGCAGAGAACATATCCTCTATGAGTTTGGAGGGCAATACTGTCACCGTCACGGGCAAGGACGGCGGTAAGGCGAAGGTGACAATACCGTCGCTCGATACGATGCAGTCTGACGTGGGCGAGGAAATAAACGCGCAGATGTCGGCGGGTACGCTCACGCAGAAGGCGCACGAATCGGGTATTTCGTGGGTGGCGATAAGCAACATACTCTCCACGGTTATAATTATAGCGTTTATGATATTCTTCCTCGGCAAACGCGGCGGAGGTAACTTCACAAAAAGCTCCGCCAAGCTTGTCGAGGGCAAAACGGGCGTGACCTTTAAGGATATGGCGGGTGCGGACGAGGCGAAGAAGGAGCTTGAAGAAGTGGTCGAGTTTCTTAAAAACCCCGACAAGTTTACACGTCTCGGAGCGCGTATACCGAAGGGTGTGCTGCTTGTAGGCTCGCCCGGTACGGGTAAAACGCTGCTCGCAAAAGCTGTCGCGGGGGAGGCGAACGTGCCGTTCTTCCAGATGAGTGGCTCAAACTTTGTCGAGCTGTACGTCGGCGTGGGCGCGTCGAGAGTGAGGAACCTGTTCCAGCAGGCGGAAAAGTCAAAGCCGTGTATTATATTCATAGACGAGATTGACGCGGTCGGCAGACAGCGCGGCGCAGGTATGGGCGGCGGCAACGACGAGCGCGAACAGACGTTGAACCAGCTCCTTGTCGAAATGGACGGTTTCAGCGATAACGAGGGAATAATCATAATCGCGGCGACGAACCGTCCCGATGTTCTTGACCCCGCGCTTTTAAGACCCGGACGCTTTGACAGGCAGGTAGTCGTCGGTATGCCCGATTTAAAGGGCAGAGAGGATATTCTGCGCGTACATTCCCGCAACAAGCCCCTTGCCGACAATGTTGACCTTAAAGAAATCGCCCGCGCGACAACGGGCTACAGCGGCGCGAACCTTGAAAATCTGATGAACGAGGCAGCAATAATAGCCGCAGCGAGAAATCATCCAAAAATAACGCGCCACGATATAGAGGACGCGAATTTGAAGGTCATGATGGGCAACGAGAGCAAGTCGAGGAAGATAAACGACGAGGAAAAGAAACTCACCGCGTTCCACGAGGCGGGTCACGCCGTTATCACAAAGCTTATATCTACCGATACGCACGTGCATAAGGTGTCCATTATGCCGCGCGGCAGGGCGGGCGGCTTTACAATGTCCGTGCCGGAGGAGGATAAGAATTACCATTCCAAAAACGGTATGCTTGAAGATATAATGGTTATGCTCGGCGGACGTGCGGCTGAGGAGCTTACGATGGACGACATAAGCACCGGCGCGTCGAACGATTTGCAGCGCGCAACGTCTATAGCGAGACAAATGGTCGTGAAATACGGAATGTCGGAGACGGTCGGACTTGTCTCGTATGACAGCGGCAACGAGGTGTTCCTAGGACGCGACCTCGCGCAGACAAAGCCGTATTCCGAAAAGACGGCTGCCGACATTGACGGCGAGATAAAGAAAATCCTTATGTCGCAGTACGACAAGACAAAGCAGATACTCACGGATAATATGGCGGTTCTCGAAAAGGTGGCAAACAAGCTTATCGAGAAGGAAACCATCGACGGCGACGAGTTTAACGCTTGCTTTGACAATTAAGGCAAAAAAACGGGTGAAGATTCACTCGTTTTTTTTATGTGTAGACAAAACGAAAAAAATGTGATAAAATAGATATGTATTGTATATTAAAAATACGAAAGGGTAATGTTGATGAAGGACAGTGAAAAAAATGTACCGTCCGTGGTTGTAAAGCGTTTGCCGAGATACTACCGTTATCTTTCGGAGCTTTTAAACCAGGGAGTAAAGCGCATATCATCAAACGCTTTGAGCGACAAGATGAATGTCACAGCCTCACAGATCAGACAGGATTTTAATTATTTCGGCGGTTTCGGACAGCAGGGATACGGATATAATGTTGAATATTTGCACGGAGCGATAGGGGATATACTCGGGCTTAACGACGGCGACACCATGGTTATCGTTGGCGCGGGCAATCTCGGAAAGGCTCTCGCGAGCCACGACACGTTTGAAAAGCGCGGTTTTAAGCTTGTCGGCATTTTTGACAATAACCCCGACGTAATAGGCACGGTAATAAACGGCAGAGAGGTAATGGACGTAAGCGGTCTTGAGGATTTTATAGAGCGCGAAAGGGTCGATATAGGCGTAATCACGGTGCCGCACGGCGCGGTGGAAGAAACGGTTGAAAAACTTGTAAAAAGCGGCGTAAAAGGGCTTTTAAACTTCTCGTACATGGAGTTAAAGCTTGGCAAGGATGTGGCGGTCGAAAACGTCCACCTGTCCGACCCGCTTATGACGCTTTCGTATAAAATCAAGGAGAATAAGCAGGAGAGTAAGAGATGAAGGTTATAGCGTTTGTCGGTCCTAGCGGTACGGGGAAAAGCTACCGTTCCATAACCGTATCGCGTGAACACGGCGCGGACGCGATTATCGACGACGGTCTTTTAATATCGCACGGCAGAGTGATTGCCGGCACGTCGGCAAAAAAAGAGGCGACAAAAATCGCCTCGGTAAAGCACGCGCTGTTTATGAACGCCGACAGGGCGCGGGAGATAAAGGACGCGCTCACGGCAAGCGGCGTAAAATGCCTTATGATTCTCGGCACGTCGGACGCTATGGCTGAAAAAATCGCAAGAAATCTCGGCGTCGGCGAAATAAGCGAAACAATACGTATTGAGGACGTCGCGACAAAAAGCGAAATGGATATGGCGATACGTATGAGACGCGTCGAGGGCAAGCACGTGATACCCGTTCCGACGTTTGAGATAAAGCAGGACTTTTCTGGATATTTTTTGCATCCGTTAAGGCGGTTTTTGAAACGCAGCAACGTTGAGGCTAACACGGGCGCGGCGGACAAATCCATTGTACGTCCGACGTTCAGCTATATGGGCGACTACACCATTTCGGACAACGTAATAAATTCAATAGCCGTGCATGAGGCGGAGAAAACCGAAGGTGTTGCGAAGGTGTTAAGCATAAACCTTCGTAAAACGCAGCACGGCGTACATATCGACATGACGCTTTCAATGCGCTACGGCTTTAACGTGACAGCCGTGTCTAAGGAAATACAGCAGGCGGTGCGCAGAAACATTGAGGAATACACGTCGATAAATGCGAGACGCGTAAACGTGCTTGTAAGAAATCTTGTGAGAGAGTAAAGAGGGAAGGGGAGCCGTATGGATAAATTTGAACTTGTTTCGGAATTTGAGCCGCGCGGCGACCAGCCGCAGGCTATTGAAACGCTCGTAAACGGCGTTAAAAACGGTGAGAAATTCCAGACCCTTCTCGGCGTCACCGGCTCGGGCAAGACGTTTACAATGGCGAACGTAATAGCAAGGGTGAACAAGCCCACGATCGTGCTCGCGCACAACAAAACGCTTGCGGCGCAGCTTTGCAGCGAGTTTAAGGAGTTTTTTCCGAACAACTGCGTTGAATTTTTTGTGTCGTACTACGACTATTACCAGCCGGAGGCGTATATCCCGCAGTCGGACATATATATCGAGAAAAACGCGATGACGAACGAGGAAATAGACAAGCTCCGTCACAGCGCGACATTTGCGCTGTTAGAGCGCAAGGACGTTATAATAGTGGCGAGCGTTTCGTGTATATACGGTCTCGGCGACCCCGACGACTATAAAAACATGATGCTGTCGCTGCGCGTCGGTATGGAGCGCGACAGAGACGAAATTTTAAAAAAGCTCGTCACAATGCAGTACGAGCGAAACGATTTGAATTTTGTCCGCAACAAGTTCCGCGTGCGCGGCGACGTGCTGGAAATATTCCCGTCGAACAACGGCGATAATGCTATACGCGTCGAGTTTTTCGGCGACGAGATAGAGCGCATATGTGAGATAAATGTAATAACGGGCGAAATAATCGGCGTAAGACAGCACGCGGTAATATACCCCGCGTCGCACTACGTTACGACCGACGATAAAATGAAACACGCCATGCAGACGATAGAGGATGAAATGTGGGAGCAGGTAAAGTATTTTAAGGAGCATGACATGCTTATCGAGGCGCAGCGCATACAGCAGCGCACACTGTACGACCTCGAAATGATGCAGGAGATAGGCTTTTGTCAGGGTATAGAGAACTACTCGCGCCACATCAGCGGACGTGCTCCCGGCAGCGCACCGTTTACCCTGCTCGACTATTTCCCGAAGGATTACCTAATGATTATCGACGAGAGCCACGCGACCGTGCCGCAGGTGCGCGCTATGTACAACGGTGACCGCGCGAGAAAGGAAACGCTTATCCGTTACGGTTTTCGTCTGCCGAGCGCGGCTGATAACAGACCGCTTAAATTTCCGGAGTTTGAGGAACGCTTAAATCAGGTAATCTTTACAAGCGCAACGCCGTCCGATTATGAGCATGAACATTCGACCGTTACGGCTGAGCAGATCATACGTCCGACCGGTCTGTTAGACCCCGAGATTGAAATCAAACCGACGGAGCATCAGATAGACGACCTTATAGGCGAGATAAACAAGCGTACGGAAAAGGGTTTCCGCACGCTTGTGACGACGCTTACAAAGAAAATGGCGGAGGATCTTACGGACTACCTCGGCGGCGTCGGTATGCGCGTGAGATATATGCACTCCGATATTTCCACGATTGAGCGCACGGAGATTATAAAGGACTTGCGTACGGGTGAGTTTGACGTTCTCGTCGGAATAAATCTGCTACGGGAGGGTCTCGACATTCCCGAGGTCGCGCTTGTGGCTATACTGGACGCTGATAAGGAAGGCTTTTTGCGAAGTGAGATGTCGCTCATACAGACGATAGGCAGAGCCGCGCGTAACAGTGAGGGTCACGTTATAATGTACGCAGACACAGTGACGGGGTCGATGAAACGCGCGATAGACGAAACGAACCGCAGAAGAAAGCTGCAGGACGAATTTAACAAGGCGCACGGCATTGTGCCGAAAACGATAAAGAAGGATATAAGAGATATTATAGAGTCGATGAAACCGCTTGACAAGGGCGATACGCCGCGCGAGCAACTCACGATAAATTACGATAAGGAAATTGCCGAGCTTGAGGCTAAAATGCTCAGAGCCGCCGAGAACCTCGAATTTGAGGAGGCGGCTGTTTTGAGAGACAGAATAAAGAGACTAAAAAAGGAGGCGGGATTATGACGCAGGAAATGCTTGACAAGGTAAAGGCGATAATAACAGCCAATATTTTGACGCCCGTTGTTTATTTTATAGAAAACGAGGACACGCTCGAATTTATATGTTTCTGCGACAGGCACATAACAATGCAGGAAATATACAACGTTGAACAGATGATAAAAACGGTGACGGGTCAAATTGCCGAAATAATAGACATACGCGAATTTTCCGAGTCGGAACGGCTCGAAGTTATACATAACGCGGAACTCATACACAGCGAGCATCCGATAATAGAGTACGTGTTCGCGCAGTCAATGGTTGAGGATTACAGAGCTGCCATGGAGCAGCGCAGGTCTATGCTCGACCGTCAGCGCGAAACGGGAACATTTTATTTGCAGTAAAGGGTAAGACAATGGAAAAGGATATTATTATAAAAGGCGCGAAAGAGCATAATCTCAAAAACATAGACGTAACGATCCCGCGTGACAAGCTTGTGGTGCTTACGGGTCTTTCCGGCTCGGGCAAGTCGTCGCTCGCGTTCGACACGATTTACGCGGAGGGTCAGCGCAGGTACGTCGAGTCGCTGTCGTCGTACGCGAGAATGTTTCTCGGTCAAATGGACAAGCCTAACGTCGATTACATCGAGGGACTTTCTCCCGCGATAAGCATCGACCAGAAGACAACGTCAAAAAATCCGCGTTCGACGGTCGGAACGGTGACGGAGATTTATGACTATCTTCGTCTTATGTTCGCGCGCATCGGCATACCGCACTGCCCAAACTGCGGCAGGGAAGTAAAGCGTCAGAGCATAGACCAGATTGTGGACGCGGTTATGGCTCTCGACGAGGGTACGAGAATACAGATACTCGCACCGGTAGTCAGAATGAAAAAAGGCGAGCATAAAAAGGTGTTCGAGAACGCGAAAAAAAGCGGTTATGTGCGCGTCAAAGCCGACGGCGTGATGTATGACCTCGGCGAAGAAATCGAGCTTAAAAAGACGCAGAAACACAATATAGAAATTGTTATCGACCGCCTTATCATACGCGACAACATAACGCAGCGCCTTACCGACTCGCTCGAAACGGCAATATCCCTTACGGGCGATTTGGTACTCGTGGAGGTCATAGGCGGCGACACAATGTCGTTTTCGCAGAATTTCGCGTGTCCCGACTGCGGTGTGAGCCTTCCCGAGCTTGCGCCGAGACTGTTTTCGTTTAACAACCCCTACGGCGCGTGTCCGAACTGTGACGGCTTAGGCTCGCTGCCTAAGATCGACCCCGAACTTGTCGTGAGCGACGAGAATTTGAGCCTTCTGGAAGGCGCGATAACGGCTACCGGCTGGTCGAACGCGGGCAAGAGCGACACAATGGCGCACACGTATTATACCTCGCTCGCAAAGCATTACAAGTTTGACATAACAAAGCCGTACAAGGATTTGCCGGAAAACATAAAGCACATAATTCTCTACGGCACGGACGGCGAACAGATTAAAATGCAGTACAGCCGCGACGGAAGAAGCGGCACATTTACCGCGCCGTTCGAGGGCGTAATAACAAACCTCGAACGCCGCTACAACGGCAACACGTTCGACTATGTGAGAAACGATATCGAGAAGTATATAAACGACGTTACGTGTCCGAAATGTAAGGGTGCGCGTCTCTCCGACGCGGTTCTCGGCGTGACTGTCGGCGGCGTGAACATATACGAGTTTACGTGTATGCCGATAAAGCAGGCTATGGAGTTTATGGAAAATCTTAAACTTACCGACCGCGAGCTTATGATAGCGGAGCAGGTTATAAAGGAGATAAAATCGAGACTTAAATTCCTTTTGGACGTCGGTCTTGAATACCTCACGCTTTCACGCTCATCCGGCACGCTGTCGGGCGGTGAGGCGCAGCGTATACGTCTCGCGACGCAGATAGGCTCGGGACTTATGGGCGTACTGTACATTCTCGACGAGCCGAGTATCGGACTTCACCAGCGCGACAACAACCGTCTCATAGAAACGTTAAAGCATCTGCGCGACCTCGGAAACACAGTCATAGTCGTAGAGCATGACACCGACACAATGCTTGCCGCGGACTGTATCGTGGACATAGGTCCGGGCGCGGGTGCGCAGGGCGGCAGACTCGTGGGTTACGGCAGCGTGGAGGATATTATCGCGTCGCCCGAGTCCGTAACGGGCAAATATCTCAGCGGCGAATGTAAGATCGATGTTCCGAAAATGCGCCGTATACCGATTGGCTGGATCGAGATTAAAGGCGCGAGGGAAAACAATCTCAAAAATATAAACGTCAAAATTCCGACGGGCGTTTTAACGTGCGTCACGGGCGTGTCGGGCAGCGGCAAGTCGTCGCTCATAAACGAGATACTGTATAAAAAGCTTGCGCACGTCCTGAACCGCGCAAGAACGCACGCCGGAGCGCACAAGGAAATTACGGGCGTCGAGCAGCTTGACAAGATTATCGACATTAACCAGTCGCCCATTGGCAGAACGCCGCGCTCAAACCCCGCGACGTACACGAACCTCTTTAACGATATACGCAACGTGTTTGCACAGACGAATGAGGCGAAGGTTCGCGGCTACAAGTCGGGAAGGTTCAGCTTTAACGTGAAGGGCGGACGGTGCGAGGCTTGCTCCGGCGACGGTATAAGAAAGATTGAAATGCACTTCCTCGCCGATATATACGTTCCGTGCGAGGTGTGCAAGGGTAAGAGATATAACCGCGAGACGCTCGAAGTTAAATACAAGGGCAAGAACATTTACGAGGTTCTCGAAATGACCGTTGACGAGGCGTACGAGTTTTTCGGCAATATCACAAAGATAAAGCAAAAGCTCCAAACGCTCAAAGAAGTCGGTCTCGGATATATCAAGCTCGGTCAAAGCTCCACAACGCTCTCCGGCGGCGAGGCGCAGAGAGTAAAGCTTGCCACGGAGCTTTCGAGGACAAGCACCGGCAGAACGATATACGTTCTCGACGAGCCGACTACCGGACTGCACACAGCCGACGTGCATAAGCTTACGGAAGTGCTTGACAAACTCGTTGAGGGCGGCAATACCGTTGTTGTAATCGAGCATAATCTCGACGTTGTAAAAACTGCCGATTACATCATCGACATGGGACCCGAGGGCGGCGACAACGGCGGCAGGGTCGTCGCGCACGGCACGCCGGAAGAGGTCGCAAAGGTGAAAGGCTCATACACGGGGCAGTTTCTTAAAAAAATGCTGAAGTAAAGTCTGCGGGTATTGACAAAAGATAAAACGGTGTTATAATAAATACAGATAATATATTCTTCGGGGTGCGGTGAAATTCCCTACCGGCGGTTACAGCCCGCGAGCCATTTTGGCATGATTTGGTGAAATTCCAAAGCCGACGGTATAGTCCGGATGCGAGAAGGTTTGTTTGTAACGACTCTGATGTATTTCGGGGTCGTTATTTTTTTAGGAGAATGCAAAATGGACGAACAATTTATGCGCCGAGCAATCGCGCTTGCCGAAAAGGGCGTTGGACGCGTCAATCCAAATCCGCTTGTCGGTGCGGTTATCGTGAAAAACGGCGTTATAATCGGCAAGGGGTATCACGAAAAATACGGCGGACTGCACGCGGAGAGGAACGCATTTAAGAACTGTACATCGTCTCCCGAGGGCGCGGATATGTACGTCACGCTCGAACCGTGCTGCCACCACGGCAAACAGCCGCCCTGCGTCGACGCTATAATTGAAAATAAAATAAAACGCGTGTTTATTGGCTCGGACGACCCAAATCCGCTTGTAGCGGGAGGCGGTATAGCAAAACTTCGAGAGAACGACATAGAGGTATATACCGGCGTTCTAAAGGACGAGTGCGACGCGCTGAACGAGATATTTTTCCACTATATAGGCACGAAAACGCCGTATGTAATGATGAAATACGCGATGACCGCCGATGGAAAAATCGCCTCGCGCACGGGCGACAGCAGATGGATTTCAAACGAAAAATCGCGCCGTATCACGCATGAGGACAGGAACAGGTACGCGGCTATCATGGTCGGTATCGGCACGGTTTTAGCTGACAATCCGAGCCTTACCTGCCGTATCGAGAACGGAAATGACCCTATCAGAATAATCTGCGACAGCAAAATGCGTCTGCCGCTTGACAGTGAAATTGCTAAAACCGCAAAGGATGTGCGAACCGTAGTTGCCGCTGCTGTAAAGGACGCGGAAAGAGAAAAGGCGTTAAACGAAAAGGGAATAGAGGTACTTTACGTCCCCGACGCAAACGGACGCGTCGATTTGACAGAACTTATGCGAAAGCTCGGCGAAATGCAAATAGACAGCGTTATTCTCGAAGGCGGCGGAGAGTTGAATTTCGCGGTACTGCAAAGCGGTATAGTAAATAAAGTAAAGGTATTCACCGCCCCAAAAATAATCGGCGGCACCGGCGCAAAAACGCCTGTGGGCGGCGCGGGAATTGATCTTATGAAAAACGCCGTAAAGCTAAAATTAAGAGCCGTATCGCCTGTTGACGGCGATATAATGGCTGAATATGACGTTGTAAAGGAGTGATGTGCATGTTTACGGGTTTGATTGAAACCGTCGGAATGGTGACTGCGATAAACAAACAGCGCGGCACTGTGACAATAAAATGCGGCATTACCGACGGTATTAAAATCGGCGACAGTGTTGCGGTAAACGGTGCTTGCCTGACCGCGGTTGAGGTCGGGAACGGCATTTTCACCGCGGACGTAATGAACGAGACATTCAGCCGTACCGCGCTCGGCACGCTTTCGGTCAGCAACCGTGTTAATTTGGAGCGCGCGATGAAAGCCGACGGACGTTTCGGAGGGCATATAGTTTCCGGTCACATTGACGGCACAGGAACCGTAACCGGCACTCGAAACGACGGCAACGCGGTATGGGTAACCGTCGCGGCTGACAGGGAAATTCTGCGGTATATCGTCGAAAAAGGGTCGATTGCGATTGACGGCATAAGCCTGACGGTCGCGTACGTTGACAATAAATGCTTTAGGGTTTCGATAATTCCGCATACAGGCGGCGAAACGACGCTTTTGGAAAAACGCGTCGGCGACGCGGTAAATCTCGAATGTGATATAATCGCGAAGTATGTGGAAAAGCTGATGCAGCCGTCGGAAAACATTCCGAAAAAAGGCATCACATATGAGTTTTTAGCTGAAAATGGATTTTAAGGAGGTTAACATAAAATGCAGTTTAACACGATCCCCGAGGCTATAGAGGATTTGAAACAGGGTAAAATGATAATGGTGGTTGACGACGAGAACCGCGAAAACGAGGGCGATTTGATCGCCGCATGCGAGTTTGCCACAGGTGAAATGCTCAATTTTATGGCAAGCTACGCGAAGGGGCTTATCTGTATGCCGATGTCGGGCGAATGGGCGGCGAGACTTCACCTTTTGCCTATGGTCGCCGACAACACCGACAACCACGAAACGGCGTTCACCGTGTCGGTTGACGCGGTCGGCACGACTACGGGCATATCCGCTTACGAGCGCGCCGACACGGCTCGCAAAATTGCCGACGAAAACGCGCTGCCGTCCGACTTCCGCCGTCCGGGGCATATGTTCCCGCTTATAGCTAAAAACGGCGGAGTGTTCGAGCGTAAGGGGCATACCGAGGCTACGGTCGATTTGCTCAAATACGCGGGGCTTAAACCGTGCGGACTATGCTGTGAAATTATGGCTGACGACGGTCATATGATGCGGTTGACGCAGCTTACGGAGTTTGCGCAAAAGCACGGCTTTACGCTTATATCGGTCGCGGATTTGGAAAAGTACCGCCGCGAGCATGAGGTGATAGTCGAATGTGTGGCGAAGGCAAAATTCCCGACGCGTTACGGTAAATTCACAATTCACGGTTTTGTGAACAAGCTTAACGGCGAGCATCATGTCGCGCTCACGATGGGCGAAATGAACCCCGACGAGCCGATTTTATGCCGCGTACATTCGGAGTGCCTCACCGGCGACGCGCTCGGCAGCGCACGCTGCGACTGCGGTCAGCAGTACGACGCGGCGATGAAACGAATTGCGAAAGAGGGCAGGGGAGTGCTGCTCTATTTAAGACAGGAGGGACGCGGAATAGGTCTTATAAACAAAATCCGCGCGTACGCCTTGCAGGACGAGGGTATGGACACCGTGGAGGCAAACCTCGCGCTCGGTTTCCCCGAGGATATGCGCGATTACAGCGTCGGCGCGCAGATTTTAGCGGAACTCGGCGTGGGTAAAATGCGGCTAATGACAAACAATCCGCTGAAAATAGACGGATTGGAAAAATTCGGGCTGGAAATTGTCGAGCGCGTTCCGATACAAATCGAGGCAGGTAAGGACGACGAGTTTTACCTGCTCACAAAACAACATAAAATGGGACATTATTTGAATTACGATAAGGAATAAATTATGATTTAGCGGCGAAATACGGGCGACCGCAAGGGGTCGCCCCTACGTATGGCTCCCCTTGAGGGGAGCTGTCGCCGTAGGCGACTGAGAGGTGGTTCACAAAAACACATTGCCACCTCTCCGTCATCGCTCCGCGATGCCACCTCTCCTCAAGGAGAGGCTCACGATATGCGCCGCACGCCGTATGGCTCCCCTACTAGGGGAGCTGTCACACGTAGTGTGACTGAGGGGTTTATGCGGGCGAACACGGTTCGCCCCTACGAAAACGGGCTGTCGAGGGCGCCAGCCCCTACGGCGCACGATTTTTAAAATTACGGGTGTAGGGGACGGCGCCCTCGACGTCCCGCATCACATTACACCGCTAAATCATAATTAAACACATAAATAAAAGGAGGAATAACAATGAAAATCTTAGAAGGAAAATTGGTAGCGAAGGACATCAAAATCGGCATTGTCGCGTCGCGTTTCAACGAGTTTATCGTATCGAAACTCATAAGCGGCGCGGAGGACGGACTTTTGCGTCACGACGTAAGCGGCGATAACATCACTCTCGCGTGGGTGCCGGGCGCGTTCGAGATACCGCTTATGGCTAAGAAAATGGCTGAAAGCGGCAAATACGACGCGGTGATTTGTTTAGGTGCGGTAATACGCGGCGCGACGTCGCATTACGATTACGTCTGCAACGAGGTATCAAAGGGCATAGCACAGGTATCGCTTGCCACGGGCGTACCCGTAATGTTCGGCATACTCACGACCGACAACATCGAGCAGGCGATAGAACGCGCCGGAACTAAGGCGGGCAATAAGGGCTACGACTGCGCTCTCGGCGCGATTGAAATGATAAATCTCGCGAAACAGATATAAAAAATTTCTATAACCTTCAACATTTTTGCCTTTTTAAACGTTATATAAATGAACGCGGATAAAAGGAACGGTGAGGTATATGACGATTGATGAGTTATACGGTGAGTTTTTCGACGAGCTTGTTTCGTGGTGCGCGGGTATGTGCGGCGACGAAACGACGGCGGAGGACATGGTTCAGGAGGCATTTGCGCGCGCACTGACCAAATCCGAAACACTTGAAAAACTCCATCCCCATGCAGTCACGCGCGTGGCTCTATACCACAATCAAAAACATGTACCTCGACCGTGTGCGTCATTCCGCTTTCGAGAGCGTTTCTGATGACTTGCCCGACACCGCCGCCGACGGTGACGATTACGCCGATGCGGAAACGGACGAACTTATAAACACACTCCCGTACCCCAACGGGTTAATGTTCCGTATGCGGTACTTGGAGGGTTACAACTCGAAGGAAATCGGCGAAATGTTTAATATACCGTCCGGCACGGTGCGGTCAAGGCTAAGTGAAACGCGAAGGAAACTGCGTAAAATGCTGAAGGAGGAATAATCATGAAAAAGCAAAAACTGGAAATAAACTGCGCCAAATGCGACGCGAGAAACATCAACGAGGAATTGTACGAGAAGTATGATACAATTGAAATCAACGCGGCGGTAATGCTTATCGACGACCGCAGCCGCGAGGCACTAAGCCGTCTGGGTGCGGAAATCCACGCGGCGAAAACGTTGTCTGCAAAAGACGATGTGCCGGTGGTAGAAATAAATGGTCCACACAAAATAACGGCGGCGGCACTGCCGAAAAAAGGCACGGTGCTTATCGTGAACGGCGGCGTGGAGATTGAAAAGGGCGCGAACAGGGCGGTTGAAATGTATTCGTACATTGATGTAAACGGCAATCTGGAATGTCCCGAAAGCGTTGTCGGTTCGCTTGCGAACGTGAGAGTAAACGGCTGCATTGGCACGTATCCCGACGACTATATAAAGCTCCACTCGAAACTCACGATTGACGATATGTTTATCGCCCGCGCGGCGCGTGACGGCAAATATTACGTCGGCGGCACGGTCAGCCTTACTGACAGGTCGGTTGACGTTTCGAGGCTTACACAAAAGAACGTTAAATTCAAAACAAAGCGGTTTATCACGCATGAGGACAGAGTGGATGAGTGTCACGCAATGTTCGATTATGACACGGAAATTATTCCTGCACCGTCCGACTGCGCGATCGTGGGCGGCAGTGCAAAGCTGAACGCGGATCTCTTGGACGAATACGGAACAAGACTTTTTGTTTTCGGCAATCTTGACGCGCGGGGGAATATCGCGGATGTACTGCCACAGCTCGAAAAACTTGTTGTGACGGGAAAAATCACCGCTACGCGCAAAAACACCGCCGCGATAAGAAATTTGGGCGCAAAATATAAAAAGCTTGAAATCGTAAGAGAAATGACATTTACAAATGTCGGAAACGTCCGCGTGACGAATGAAATGCTCCACGCGTCAGACGGCGTTGCCGTGCAGAATTGCGCAGTATTGACGATTGACGAGGACATTAGTACAGAGGACATAAAAAATCTGCTCGAAGGCGCGAATGTGGGATATATTGTCGGTTCAAAAGAGCAGACGGCTGCCGCTCAAAGCGTATGTAAAAACGTCGGCTCGGTTATGGCGCCGGAGGAATACGAGGAATATAGAAATTCAAAAAAGGACGACAACACTGTCGAAATCGACACGGCGGAATACGTAATGTGAAGAAAATCCGAAAAATCCCCTTGACAAAACGGCTCCGTCGTGTGTATAATACAATAAAGCGATGAAAAAGACAGTAATCCGTGGCAAAAACCACAAGAGAGAGAACCTCGCGGCTGGAAGGGTTCTTTGGCGGGTCATGGGCGAACACCACTTTGGAGCAGTACAGCGAACTGTACCGTATGTCTGCGATAAAGACCTAACCGAGTGACAGCCCGAAAGGGTTGTAATTAGGGTGGAACCGTGTAATTTTTTGCACCCCTAAGGCTATAATAGCTTTAGGGGTCTTTTTATTCAAGAAAGGATGTATAAACATGGAACTTAACGAACTTCAAACACTTCGCCACAGCGCGTCGCACGTGCTTGCGCAGGCGGTGAAAAGGCTTTTCCCCGACACAAAGCTTGCGATAGGCCCTGCTATCGACACAGGCTTTTACTATGACTTCGACACGGAACACGCGTTTACTCCGGAGGATTTGGAAAATCTCGAAAAGGAAATGAAGAAAATCGCGAAGGAGAACCTTAAAATCGAGCGATTTGAACTCCCCAGAGCCGAGGCGCTGGAGCTTATGAAGGACGAGCCATACAAGGTCGAACTTATAAACGATTTGCCCGAGGACGCGACAATATCGTTCTACAAGCAGGGCGATTTTACCGACCTTTGCGCGGGCCCGCACGTAAACTACACGTCGAAGGTAAAAGCGTTCAAGCTTTTGAGCGCGACAGGCGCGTACTGGCGCGGCGACGAACACAATAAAATGCTGCAGCGTATTTATGGCACGGCGTTTACGAACAAGGCTGACCTTGAGGCGCATTTGGAGCAGCTTGAAGAGGCGAAGAAACGCGACCATAATAAGCTTGGACGCGACCTTGAACTGTTTACGACAGTTGACTATATCGGTCAGGGCTTGCCGATAATGCTCCCAAAGGGTGCGAGGATAATCCAAACGCTCCAGCGCTGGGTTGAGGACGAAGAACAAAAGCGCGGCTGGCAGCTTACGAAAACGCCGTTTATGGCAAAGAGCGACCTTTACAAAATCTCCGGTCACTGGGATCACTATCAGGACGGTATGTTTGTTCTGGGCGACCCCGAAAAGGACAAGGAGGTTTACGCGCTGCGCCCGATGACATGTCCGTTCCAGTACCAGGCGTTCTTGAACCGCGGACGCTCGTACCGCGATTTGCCGATGCGACTTAATGAGACGTCCACGCTTTTCCGTAACGAGGCGTCTGGCGAAATGCACGGTCTTATCCGCGTAAGACAGTTTACGATTTCCGAAGGACACCTTATGTGTACGCCGGAGCAGCTTGCGGGCGAGTTTAAACATTGTCTCGAACTTGCGAACTATATGCTCGACGTTCTCGGACTTAAAGAGGATATAAGCTACCGTTTCTCGCAGTGGGATCCCGACGACAGAGAAAAGTATATCGGCACAAAGGAGCAGTGGGACGAGGCGCAGGGCGTCATGAAGGATATACTCGACGAGATCGGTCTTGACTACAAGATAGGCATTGGCGAGGCGGCGTTCTACGGTCCTAAACTTGACCTTCAGATTAAAAATGTTCACGGCAAGGAGGACACGCTCATAACAATCCAAATCGACCAGATGCTCGCCGAAAAATTCGGTATGGAGTACACCGACAAGGACGGCACAAAAAAGAACCCGTACATCATTCACAGGACGAGTATCGGCTGCTATGAAAGAACGCTCGCGCTCCTTATCGAAAAGTACGCCGGCGCGTTCCCGACGTGGCTTGCGCCCGTGCAGGTGAAGATTTTGCCGATAGCGGACAGACATCTCGATTACGCTTACGAGGTCAAAAAGAAGTTTGAGGAAAGCAATATCCGGCGCGTGGAGATTGACGACAGGAGTGAAAAACTCGGCTATAAGCTACGTGAGGCGCAGCTTGAAAAAGTGCCGTATATGCTCGTTGTAGGCGACAAGGACGCCCAAGCGGGTACGGTATCTGTGCGCTCCAGAAAAGAAGGCGACAAGGGCGCTATGGAAATCAGCGAATTTATAGCGCAGATTAAGGAAGAGATTGACAATAAGGTGAGATAAGTAACCGTTCACCCCTTGTCGGCATAATATAACTTATGCGGCAAGGGGAGGGGTGGTTGTTATGAGACTCGGTATATCGCGTTCGTCAAGGCGAGGAACAAGGCACGGCGGCAGGCTCGGTCTTATATTGTTTGCGGCTATGGTTTTCGTGGGCATAACAATAACCGTTCTCATACGCCTTCAGCCGGTCGTTATCGACTACGCTGAAAAGTACGCGTCATCCGTCGCCGACAGCGTTGTCAACAAGGCGATACAAGAGGTTTACTCGGACGGTAACTATTCCTGCACCACCGAAATAAGCGGTAAAAACGTTAAAACCGTCGAAACCGACACGGCGAAAATAAACCGCCTTAAATCCGCGTTAAATCAGGCGTTACACGACGGCATGAGCGAGTGTGAGACGGTGTATATACCGCTCGGCAGTGCGCTTAACTGGTATTTTTTGTCGGGTATGGGACCGAAGATACCGATAAGAATATGCCCCATCGGCGTTATAAATATGGATTTACGCGACGATTTCTCGTCGGAGGGCATAAATCAGGTGTACCATAAAATTTACCTTGACGTGACGCTTGAAATGTCGTATATAGGTCTTATGTCCTCGCGCTCGCAGACGGTACGCACAACGGCGCTTGTGAGCGAGACGGTGATTGTCGGCGACACGCCGGAGTATTACGGCACGGGAGAAATTGCCGTAGAATAAGGAGTTAAAATGAACGAAATACAAAAATGTATCGAGGAACTTAGGGGACGGCTTAATTATCACAATCATAAGTACTACGTTGAGGACGCGCCTGAAATAAGCGATTTTGAGTTTGACGCGATGCTCTCGGAGCTTGAAAGGTTAGAGGACGCGCATCCCGAATACAAGAGCGTGAACTCTCCGTCCGTGCGCGTGGGCGGCGAGGCAGTGACGTCGTTTGCGCCCGTGCGCCATGATGTGCCGATGCTGAGCCAGCAAAAGGCGTTTTCAAAGGAAGAAATACTCGATTTTGACAGACGCGTCAAAGCCGTTGTACCCGACGCCAAGTACGTCGTCGAGCAGAAGATAGACGGTCTTTCGGTATCGCTCGAATACGTGGACGGCGAGTTTACGCGCGGCTCGACGCGCGGCGACGGCGTGACGGGCGAGGACGTGACGGAAAATCTGCGTACGATCCGCTCAATACCGCTTACGCTGCGCGACAAAATATCGTTTCTCGAGGTGCGCGGCGAGGTATTTATGTCACGCGACAGCTTTGAGAAGATAAACGCGGAGCTTGAAGAAACGGAGCAGCCGCTTTTTGCAAATCCGCGTAACGCGGCTGCGGGATCTCTTCGTCAGCTTGATCCCAAAATAGCGGCAAAACGAAACCTCGATATATTCGTGTTCAATATTCAGCAAATACGCGGGGTGGAAATAAAGTCACATACCGAAGGTCTTGAATTTTTGAAAGCGCAGGGTTTTAAGACAATTCTCGACAAAAACGAGTACGCGAACATCGAGGACGCGTACAAGCGTATTGAGGAAATAGGCGAGGAGAGGGGAGAGCTGTATTTCGATATTGACGGCGCGGTCGTAAAGGTAAACGATCTCGCGTCGCGTGAACTGCTCGGAGACACCGCCAAATTCCCGCGCTGGTCAATTGCATACAAGTATCCCGCCGAAAAGCAGACGACAAAGATACGCGATATAAAGGTTCAGGTCGGCAGAACAGGCGTTTTAACGCCGCTTGCCGTTCTTGACACAGTACGTATCGCGGGTTCCAACGTCTCACGCGCAACGCTCCACAATCTCGACTATATACGCGAAAAGGATATACGCATAGGCGACACGGTCGTGATTGAAAAGGCGGGCGATATTATTCCAGCCGTGGTTGAGGTTGTTACCGATGAGCGCACGGGTGAGGAAACGGAGTTTAACATGCCGTCGCACTGCCCCGAATGCGGCGCGCTCGTTGTGCGCGAGGAAGGCGAGGCGGCGTACAGGTGTACGGGTATAAGCTGTCCGGCACAGAGGAAGAGAAATATTATACATTTCGTGTCGCGCGGCGCGATGGATATTGACGGCTTAGGGCCGTCGATTATTGAGCAGATGCTTGAACGCGGTCTTATAACGGACGCGGCGGACTTGTATTATGTAAACCCCGCCGATATAGCGGATATGGACAAGCTCGGTGAAAAGTCGGCGCAGAACCTTATAAACGCGCTCGAAAAATCCAAAACCAACCCTCTTTACCGTCTTATAAACGCGTTCGGCATACGCCACATAGGCGAAAAGGCGGCGAAAATACTGTCGGCGCACTACAAAACGCTTGACAACCTGCGCACCGCGACGGCTGACGAGCTTACGGTTATACCCGATATAGGCGAAAAAATGGCTCTTTCCGTCACTGAGTTTTTCGCGGAGGAACAGAACAAGGAATTTATAAAAAGACTTGAGGACGCGGGCGTGAGATGTGTTGACGATACGGAAAGCACGGCGCGCGACAACCGTTTTGAGGGTAAAACGTTCGTGCTTACCGGCACGCTTAACAAATACAAGCGCAGCGAGGCGGGCGCGATTATTGAAAGCTACGGAGGTAAAACGTCGTCGAGCGTGTCGAAGAAAACAGATTATGTGCTTGCCGGCGCGGAGGCAGGAAGTAAGCTTGACAAGGCTACCGCGCTCGGCGTGACCGTTATAAGCGAGGACGAGTTTGAGGAGATGATTAAATGATAGAGGAAAAAGCGTTCGCAATGAAGGACGAGCTTATATCCGTGCGTCGCGCTCTTCATAAAATCCCCGAAACGGCGTACAGCGAAGTAAAAACAGCCGAATATATAAGGAATAAGCTAACTGGGTACGGCATACAATACGAAATTGTGACGGAAACGGGTACGGTCGCGACGATACACGGCAAAAATGGCGGTAAAACGGTGCTACTGCGCGCCGACATAGACGGACTGCCGATTAACGACGAAAGCGATTTTGAAGTAAAATCCGAGCGTGAGGGATATATGCACGCGTGCGGTCACGACATACACGCCGCGTGTCTTTTGGGGACACTAAAGTTGTTAAACGAAATAAAGGGGACACTAAACGGCAATGTAAAATGCGTGTTTCAGCCCGCCGAAGAGGGGGACGGGGGAGCGCTGCCGATGATCAAAGCGGGCGTTATGGAAAATCCGCACGTTGACGGAGCGTTCGTGCTGCACGTCGAGCCGCTCGAAAAGACGGGCAATATACAGGTCAAGGACGGCTCGATTATGGCGTCGCCCGACGATTTTAAGATAACAATAACCGGCAAAGGCGGTCACGGCGCGTACCCTGAGAAGTGTGCGAACCCACTGACGGTCGCCGCGGAAATACTTGCAAAGTGCCACGAGATACCGAAAAAATATAATCTTCCATGTGTTGTGACGATATGCGAGATACACGGCGGCACGTGCAGAAACGCCATACCCGACGCGGCTGTTATGACCGGCACGGCGCGGTCTTTGGACGGCAATACGCGTAAAAAGCTTGTGGAGGTTATAAACGAAATCGTAACGGACACGGCAAAAAGCATGGGCGCGACGGCTACGCTTGACTTTAACATACTTTTTCCTCCCGTTGTAAACGACGGTAAAATGAACGATATTGTGCGGAAAAGCGCGGAAAAACTCGACTGCGTAAAGGATGTGGTTGAACTTAAAACTGCGTCAATGGCGGGCGACGATTTTTCATATTTCGGCGAGCTTGTGCCGTCGTCCTATTTTAAGCTCGGCGTCGGAAATGAGGATATAGGCGCTGTTTATCCCATTCACAGTCCGAAATTCAAGGCTGATGAGAACTCGCTGCCGATTGGAGTATCTGTTTTGGCGCAGTGTGCGGTAGACTTTTTAGATACTTTTACAAAATAGGTTTACATAATAATATTATGTAAACCAAATTAACATTATATGGAAAAATATGGATAGAATTATAATAGTTGACTGCAGAGCAGACAACGAAACAATAAAAGAATTACAAAAAACAGGTTCTACGGTTATTACGACGGTAAAACTTGACTGTCTGTACGACGCTGTCGCGTCGCACGCGGATATGCAGATACATTATCTCGGCGATGACCGTTTTGTTTGCGCGCCCGAAACGTACTCGCATTACAAAAAACTGCTGCCGCACGGTTTTACGCTTATAAAAGGCAGCGCACGTTTAAGCTCGAAATATCCCGATGATATTGCATACAACGCCGCGGCACTCAAAGACTGTGTGATTTGTAAATCGCGCTGTACGGCTACAGAAATTCTCGAAACGTATGGAAGTAAGGGTACGGACATTCTGAACGCCGCACAGGGGTATACAAAATGCAGTACGTGCGTCGTAAACGGTCACGCAATCATAACTGCTGACAGCAGTATAGCGAGCGCAGCGGAAAAGCACAATGTAGACGTGCTTGGAATACGCGAGGGTCATATAGAACTTAGAGGAATGAACTACGGATTTATAGGCGGCGCGTCGGGATTGATTGAGAGGAATGTGCTGGCGTTTAACGGCGAGCTGTCGACGCATTCGGACGGAGATAATATAAGAAGTTTCTGCAAAAACCACGGCACGGAGGTCGTAGAACTGAAAAAAGGTATACTGACGGATATAGGCTCGATTATAACCAATATAGATTTATAACGTACAAACCCTTAAAAACACACTTCCAAGTAAAATAAAGAGTGATTTATCCGACTTGGATTTATACTTAATTATATCCCCTATAAAAATAAAACCGACACTCCTTAAAGAAGTATCGGTTTTTGTGTTATGTCAATTTTTACTTTTTAATGTTGTTAAGTCCGGCGTGGCACTTGTCAAGAGCAAGTCCTTTGTCCGCGTATTCCTTGGCAGTCTGCGCGTCACCCTTGCCCATATATCCGAGAGACGCCATATACAGGCAGTGGATTTTATTTTTCTTATTCAAATCCGCCTCGAATATCAGAAAGTCCGGCAGCGACACCGCGAAGTAGTCTATCTTAACGTCGTCGTTCATATGCGTGTCGGCGTATTCGATGAACATATCAAACCGCTTTTGCGCCTCGTCCTTATCGCCGAGAGCCTCGATCGCCTTCGCCGCGTAATACATCATCTCGGGCGGCTGGTCGTTGTAGTACATCGCCGACGTAAGTTCAAACTCGCCGCGTGCAGCCATTTTGTATGCCCAATCCGACTTCTCCTTATCCTCATACAGTCCGCCGAGCATATAGTAAATGTCGTTGTCGAGGTTGCCGATAAGCTTGCCCTCGCCGAGATTGTACGGGTACACGAGCGCTTTTTCCAGATATTCCACCGCATTTTCAGGTTCAGCCTTCGCCTTATTGATAAGTGCAACTCTGTACTGTGCGGGGATCTTCCCTTCCCCGCCTTCCCACGGGTGGAAATTATGGCTCATAATACGCTCATACGCGTTATCGTACTCGCCGTTGAGGTTCAAAAGCGTAATGTATTCTGTGTACAAATCATCGCGCTTTTCAAGTAATTCGGGGTGCGCGTTCATATTCGCGAGCCTGTCTTTGAGCGAATAATTGAGCATTTTATAAAGCTGGTCAAGCTCAAAGAACACGCGCGCGTCGGTCGTGTCCATCTCAAACGCTTTTTCCATCGCTGCTCTCGCCTTGTCATAATCGCCCATTTTGTTGTAGTACGCGAGCGACAGGTTTCTGTATACCGTCGGCAGATTTATCTTATCCGCGCAGCATTCCCACAGCGTCACGCTCTTTTCCCACAAGCTCTTGTCGTAGAACAGGCAGCCGAGATAATATTTCGCGTACTCGCCGCCTTTGCCCGCCGCATTCCCGAGTACCGAAATGTCCTCCAAGCGGTTCGGGAAACAATAAAGCGGGTTTGCGCTTTCAGCCTTTTCAAGTTCCGATTTGTCGCCCGTACAGTAGAAACGGTAATAGTGCGTCATAGGCTCGTCGTCGGGCGCAAGCGACAACGCTCTGTCCGCCTCGTCTCTCAGCCCTGCCGCAAGATATGTAAGCGCGAGTTCGATATAATTGTGGTTGTCGCCGCGCATAACAGGTGTAAATTCATCCTTACCCGTGAGCAGATACAATTCATAGCGGCAACCGTGGTCGAGCGCGTCAATCTTCTTTGTTTCGTTCGCGAACGCAATCGCCGTTTCCATTTGACCCGTAAGCCTTAACAGCGTGGTTTTTAATGTGCGCGCCTTTAAATTGTGAAGTCCGCGGGCGAGCGACTTTTCAACGAACGCGAGCGCGTCCGCGTACTCTCCCCTTTCAGCCGTCATGCAGGCGAGCATGTAAAACGCCTTATCCTGCATATTACCGTCCCACGTCGCTTTATAAAACGCGTCAAACGCCTTGTCGCGGCTGCCGCCCGACATTTTGAGCGCAAGACCGAGATTGTAATACGGCTCGCAGTCGTATGGGTTGGGATTCTTCCATGTTGACGCTTTAACCGCCGCACGGAAATATCCCACGCTTTCTGCAAATCTGCCGCGGTTATAGAGATACTTGCCGTAGCCGTTGTTCAAACGTATGTCCTCGCTGTCACGCTTTAAACCTTCGAGGTAATACGGCTCGGGCGAAGACGTCGCGTGACGGTACTGCTCCAAATGCGTCGCAGCGAGAAACAGCTTTTCGTTCGTCGTTATTTCCTCCGGCGCGGGTATCGCCTCGGCGGGCGACGGCACGGGCTCGGTATTTTTAACGGGCACATGCTCCAATACGGTTTTAGAGTCTCTCGTTATTTTTAACGTTATATTGTCATACTCTGCGCCGTGCGCGTCAATTTCCGTTTCGAACACTTCGGCGGGATTTAAGTTCAGCGTCCCCGTAAATATCGTCTCACCCTTGCACTTCACGTCAAGCTGCGCATTGTTAAGCCCCGACGGAGTGTACACCGTCACCTTGACTTTATTGTTCCCTGCCTCAACATTCACAGCCGCGTCGAGCGACGCGTTCTTTATCGCGCCGACCGCTTTGTACGGCATAAAGTACTGCGTGAACGTCTTTTCCTCGTACGGCTTAAGATAAGTGAAGTCGGGCTGGTTATCCGTGAACATACCCGTCATAAGCTCGATATACGGGCCGTTTTCGTCGGTGAGGTTTCTGTCCCACGCCTGCCCGAAATCACCGCAGCCCCACGTCCACTGCTTTTTGCCCGGCGACACGTGATGGTCGGCTATATGCAGAAGTCCGGCGTTTTTGCCGTAATCGTAATTGCCGATAAAATTAAAGTCAGAGTGGTACGCCATGTACGACGTCGGAACGGGAATATTTTTGTAGCGCGAAATATCCGTGCCGGGCGCGTAATTGTACTTGTAGTACACGCCGTCGGCAATCGGGAATTTCGACACGCCGCGCTTGCCGTGATCCATTACCGCGTTCACGTCAGGCGGGAAGATCGACTGCGTGTAATCGTTTACCGCGACAGCGGGGTTAGCCCACCAAAGAAACGTCTGCGGACGGTCTGTGGGGTTGTAGACCTGACCCTTGATTTCAAGATACGCCTTGTCGGGATAAACGGTAAAGCCCGCCATACCCTTTGTGTGGAACATCTTTTCCGTCTCCCCTACCCAGACCGTTACAGAGCCGTCGCTGTGACGCTCAATCGTATAATCCACGGGGTCAAACGTTGACGGACGGTGATGCTGGGGCCAGTTAAACTCGATGCCGCCGCTGATCCACGGGCCGGCAAGACCCACGAGCGCAGGCTTTACGACCTCGTTGTAGTACACAGCGTCGTAGCCGTTCGTCTTATCGTAAAGACGCTGGATTTTTCCGCCTATCTCGGGCAAAATCATTACTAATATATAATCGTTTTCAAGATAAATCGCGTTGTACTCCTTATCGGTTTTCACGTCCGAAACGCCCTCGCACACGGGGTGCGGGTAGACGCGTCCCGACGAGCCCTGATACACGCGCTTTTCGAGAAACATCGGGTTCTTATCGTACTCCGACAGCTCATACGTCGGTATAACTACCTTCTCCTGTCTTAAAATTACCTCGCTCATTTCCCTGACCTCCGTAAATTATATTTATTAAGATAATTATACACCTTAAAACGCGGTGGGTCATTAAGAATAATTGCTAAAAAATATAAAATTATTGCTTATGGGCGTGGCATAGGCGGAACGGACTTACAAATTTTCCTCAAATATAAAATCAATCTGCCTTGAAAGAACGTCACTTCTCACAAGCGTTACCCTCGCACTGTCGCCGACGCGGTACTTGCGCCCCGTGCGGCTGCCTTTCGCTGTTCCCGACTGCTCGTCATACAAATAAAAGTCGCCCCTCATGCTGTCATACCTTACAAGCCCTTCGACAGTGTTTTCAAGTTCAACAAATATACCGAAACCGGTCACGCCCGACACAACCGCGTCGAAACTTTTTCCCACGAACCTGCGCATATACGCGGCTTTCATCAAATCGTCCGCGTCACGCTCAACGTTCTCGGCAGTCATCTCCGTTTCGCTCGAATGCAAAGCGGTTTCGCCCATGCCGTGCGCGGATATACGTCTGCCTTCCGCAAGACCTGTCAGCATACGGTGCGCGACAAGGTCGGGATAGCGGCGTATCGGCGATGTGAAATGACAGTAGTATTTGGCTGCCAATCCGAAGTGACCGAGATTATCGGGAGAGTATCTCGCTTTCATCATCGAGCGCAGCATTTCGCCAGACACGGTTCTTTCACCCGCGCTGTCCTTCACCTCGTCAAGCACGCGCTGAAATTCTTTCGGGCTTACCGCTTTATCTCCCGAATTTATATCAATCTGTAAGCCGTATTTCAATATAAGCTTGTTAAAATCACGTATTTTATCGACAGACGGCGGCTCGTGTATGCGGTATATGAACGGTATGCCCGCTTTTTGAGCCGTTTCGGCAACCGTTTCATTTGCCGCGAGCATAAATTCCTCTATCATTCTGTTCGACACGCCTCGCTCGGCTGCCGTTATATCCTCCACCTCACCGTCGGCGTTCATTATAATATGACATTCGGGAAAATCAAAGTCAATCGCTCCGCGCCGCATACGTTTATTTCGTAATATTTCCGCCAAACGCTCCATATCGCGCAGAATCGGCAGCATATAGCCGTACCTTGCGTTAAGCGCAGCGTCCGAGCCTTCAAGGAGCGCGTTGACGTTATTATATGTCATACGCTCTTTGGAACGTATAACCGTTTTCACGAGACGGCTGTTTACAATGTTTCCTCTCCCGTCGATTTCCATTGAACAGGTAAAAGCGAGCCTGTCCTCGTTTGGACGCAGCGAGCATATACCGTTTGACAGTTTTTCGGGCAGCATCGGTATCACCCTGTCCGGCAGATACACGCTCGTACCGCGCTCATACGCCTCTTTGTCAACGGCGCCACCTTCCCTGACGTAATGCGAAACGTCGGCTATATGCACATTCAGAAGATAATTGCCGTTTTTAAGACGTTCCAGAGACACGGCGTCGTCAAAATCCTTCGCGTCGTCGCCGTCTATCGTAAATATCAGTTCCGACCGTCTGTCTTCCCTGCCCTTTATTTCCTCATCTGTAACGGTTTCACTCATGCGTGCGGTCTCGGCAAGCGTTTCCGCGTCAAATTCACGTTTAATACCGCTGCATATGATTATCCCGTCCATAATACCCTTGACGGAGTTCTCATCTCCGAGAATTTCGCTTACCGAGGCATATATTCTTCCTGTCGCGGTATAATCAAGCTCAGACACCGTTACCCTATCCCCTATCGACGCTCCGAGACTGTCCTCGGGCGCAATATATATTTTGGAATATATTCGCTTGCTGTCGGGGCGCAGGCAAAGAAAACCGTCTTTTTCACGGTATATAACGCCGACGATGGTCTTGTTTGCGCGTTCGAGAACGCGTATTATTCTGCCTTCCTTTCTGCCGCGTGCGGATATGCCGGTTATTTTGAACATAACCCTGTCTCCGCTGAGCGCGTTTGCCATATCCGCGCCGGGTATGAACACGTCGCCGTCCTCGCACAAAACAAACCCGAACCGTCCCGTGGGATTACATACGAGCGTTCCTGCCGCGCAGCCTTCGGTACTTATCGGCGCGTACCGCCCGCGCTTGCTTTTCGTTATCCTTCCCTCGCTTATCAATACGGAAAGAATATTGTTAAGCTTATCCGTATCGTCCTTCGGCACGTCGAGAACAGCCGCAAGTTCGCCGAATTTAAGAGGCACATACCCTTCGGAATTTATATATGACGCTACTTTTTCTTTTCTGTTCATCATTATCCCCCGTTTTCTTACTTTTCTATTTTACAATAAATTCTGAATATGTCAATACATATTTTAGTGCAGAATGTATTATATTGTAACATTTTTGTCACACTATAGTAACATAATTACTATTGACGAAATATGCGGTTAGTTGTATAATAACCTCGTGCGATTTTTTAAATACGCTTTATTTTTAGCGAAAAGAAAGGAATGAAAACGCAAATGAAAAATAAGAGCATAGCAACTCTTACCATTGTCGTGCTTGCTGCCATTCTTCTCAACTACGTTGCATTTTTCGGAATTAACGTAGGCAACTTTGAATACGGCGGTATGTTCGGCAATAACGGCATCAAGAAAGGTATAGACCTTGCCGGCGGTTCGGTTATAACCTTCCAGGCTGTCGAAAAAGATGCCAACGGCAACAAAATCGGAGATATTGTTCCGTCAACCGAGGATATGACGTCCTTGAAGGGAATTTTCGACTTACGTATGCAGGCTGAGGGCTACACCGAGGCGCGTATATCAAGCAGCGACGACGGTAAAATCACCGTTGAAATTCCCGAAATGCAGGACACGGACGCGGCGGCTGAACTTCTCGGCACTACCGCAAAGCTCACGTTTAACGACGCGGACGGCAACGTAATTCTCGACGCTGGTACAGACCTTAAGAGCGCGTCGTACGAGTTCGGCGCGACCGAGCAGGGTACGGCTGCAACGCATCACGTAAAGGTTGAGTTTAACCCCGACGCGAGACAGAAGTTCGCGGACGCAACAAGAGCCGCGGCAGCACGCGTAAGCGAAGGCAAGAATTACATCGCGATAGTCAAGGACGGCGAGATCGTTTCTCAGCCGAGCGTATCGAAGGAAATCAACGAATCCTCATGCGTAATCACAGGTCAGTTTACGGCTGACTCGGCAAGACAGCTTGCGAACCAAATTCAGTCGGGAAGTCTTCCGGTTGACCTCGAAATCGCGGGCGCGAACAAGGTAGGCGCGGAGCTCGGTCCGGACGCACTCAAAAACAGCATTATCGCTGCGGCAATCGGTCTTTTGCTTATCATGATATTCATGGTTGCAATGTACAGACTGCCCGGTCTTATCGCCGATATATCACTTCTTATATATATCGGACTTATGGGACTTATTATGGGTCTGTTCCACTTCAACCTCTCCCTCTCGGGTATCGCGGGTATCGTCCTTTCGATAGGTATGGCGGTCGACGCGGACTGTATCATATTTGAGAGAGTAAAGGAAGAAATGAGGCTCGGCAAGACAATAAGAGCATCCGTTATGTCGGGCTTTGACAAGGCATTCTCGGCTATCTTCGACTCGAACGTAACAACCATTATCACGTGTATCGTTCTTATTCTGTCAAAGATAAGCACAATCACCGGCTTTGCATGGACGCTCGGTATCGGCGTAATACTCAGTATGTTTACGGCGATTGTAATTACCAAGTTCCTTATGAAACAGCTTTTAGGTATCGGTATTGAGAACAGAAACTTGTTCTGCTCCGCAAAAGCGAAAAAAGGAGGTGCGGAAGTCAATGCTTAAGAATTTAACAAAGAACAGATGGAAATTCGCCATTATTCCCGCACTTATAATAGTTGTAGGAGCAATATTCGGATTTATACACAAAGCAAACGATGGTTTCTTCAATTTTGACGTCGAGTTTATCGGCGGTACAAGAATGGAAATTGATTTAAAGCAGGAGTTCAGCAACGATGAAGTCGCTCAGCTTGTACAGGAGTCAACTCCCGAAAACGTAAACGCTGTTGTGCAGAAGGGCAATAACGATACGACGGTTATTATTAAGGTTCCCTCGCTCGGCAACGCGCCCGCTGCGGCTGAAAACACCGCTGCCGAAGGTACGGAGGATGCGGCAAGCGAGACGAGCCAGATAAGAACCGTTGACGACGAAATGAGAACGAATATTATTAACGCTCTCAAAGAGAAGTATCAGATTACGGACGACAACATCATATCCGTAAACTCCGCGTCGGCAAGTTTCGGTAAAGAGGTTCAGACGAAGGCTATTCTCTTCACGCTTATCGCCATAGCTTGTATTCTTATATACATCGCTATCAGATTTGAGTGGAGGAGCGCCGTTATGGCTGTTATCGCGCTTGCGATAAACGTGCTTATCATGGCGTCGGTTTACACCATTACGTATATTCCGCTTAACACAACCTTTATCGCGGCGATGCTTACGGTTATAGGTTACTCGATCAACAATACGATCGTTATTTTTGACAGAATTCGTGAGAACATGAAGATGCGCAAGAAGAACGAGACTATTTCGGAAATGACCGACCGCAGCATATTGGAGACCATGGGCAGAACAATCAACTCCACAATCACAACTCTTATTACGATTGTTCTTATCTATATTCTCGGCGCGTCCACGATTAAGGATTTCGCTCTTCCACTTATCGTAGGTATAATCGCCGGTGCGTATACGTCAATCTTCCTTGCAAGCACATTCTGGGCTGTTTGGAAGGAGTCGGATATTCAGGCTAAGGCGCTTGCCGCCCAGGACAGAAGAAACGCGAAAAAGAATAAGTAACTTCTAAAAGGACAAGCGGTTCAATCAGAACCGCTTGTTTTTTGCTTTTTTATGTTGACTTTTCAACTGCGGTATGGTATAATAACTTTCGTTGCGGAGAGGTGGCCGAGTGGTCGAAGGCGCAGCATTGGAAATGCTGTAACGGGGTAACTCGTTCGAGGGTTCGACTCCCTTCCTCTCCTCCACGTCAAACCCTTTGCGTAAGCAAAGGGTTTTTATACTTAAAATAAAAGGGAGATGAAGTCATGGCTAAAAGACTTACCGAAGAGGAAGAGACTGCCCGCGTTATGGGTATGTATGAGATAGAAAACCGTCTGCGTCAAATCGGTTACACGCTTATAGCCGGCGTTGACGAGGCGGGACGCGGACCGCTGGCGGGGCCCGTGTACGCGGCTGCGGTTATACTGCCGGAAAACGCGGTCATACGCGGGATAAACGACTCAAAAAAGCTAAGCGAGAAAAGGCGCGAGGAGCTGTATGACGAAATAACGGAAAAGGCTGTTGCATGGTGTGTCGCGGGCGTGAACGAAAAGCGGATAGATGAAATCAACATTCTAAACGCCACATTTGATGCCATGAACACTGCGGTAAACAATCTTAAAATCGCGCCGGACTACGTAATTATAGACGGCAACCGCATATCAGGCATGACCATTCTCCATGAAACGGTCGTAAAGGGCGACAGCAAAAGCGCGTCGATCGCTGCCGCGTCCATTCTCGCAAAGGTGAGCCGTGACCGTTTCATTCGCAATATTGCCGAAAAATACCCCGAATACGGCTTTGCAAAACACAAGGGGTACGGCACAAAGGAGCATATTGATGCGCTTAAAAAATACGGCGCGTGCGAGATACACCGCAAAAGCTTTTTGACTAAGATATTGGGTGAAAACATATGAAAACACAGACAATAGGCGGTTTCGGCGAGAACGCCGCGGCAGAGTTCCTCGAGGACGCCGATTACGAAATTTTAAAGCGCAACTTTCGCCTTAAAATGGGCGAGGTCGATATTATAGCCGAAAAGGACGGCTGTATTGTTTTCGTCGAGGTTAAAACGCGCAAATCCACGGCGTTCGGCGAGCCTGCCGAATACGTTGACAACCGCAAGCAAATGCGTATACGCCGCGCCGCCGCGTGTTACACGGACGTTGTAAACAACGATGTGCGTTTTGACGTTATAGAAGTGCTGTACGAGGGTGACGGCGAGCGTATGAGAGTGACGCGGATAAACCACATTGAAAACGCGTTTTAAGGAGGATTTTACATGCCTAAATTTTTTGTGCCGAGCGAAAATGTTCAGGGCGAACACATTATTATAGATGGCGGAGACGTCGCGCATATAACGCATGTGCTGCGTCTCGGTGTCGGCGATACCGTTACCGTCTGCGACAGCAGCGGCAGCGATTATGAGGCGCGTATCGCGTCTGCGGAGCCAAACAGGCTGACGTGCGATATAATTTCCACGCAGAAATGCGTGTCCGAGCCGGAAATAAAGGTGACGCTTTTTCAAGGCTTGCCGAAGGGGTCAAAGATGGAGTACATTATCCAAAAGACAACGGAACTCGGCATACACGAGATTGTGCCGGTAAAGCTTGCGAGGTGCGTGTCGCGTGTTGAATGTAAAAAGGACGAGACTAAAAAACTCGACCGCTGGCAAAAGATTTCCGAGGCTGCAGCCAAGCAGTCCGGCAGAGGTATAATACCCGAAATCAAGCCGTTTATGACGCTTGACGAGGTAATAAACGCATCAAAGGATTTTGACCTGTTTTTTGCGCCATACGAGTGCGAGGACAAGCGCACGCTGCGAGAGACGCTGCTGTCAAAATCTGACATTAAATCCGTAGGATTTCTGATAGGCCCGGAGGGCGGTTTTGACATTACGGAAACGGAGAAAATAAAAAATGCGCTCCTCCCCACCGTTACGCTCGGCAAACGTATTCTACGAACCGAAACGGCTGGCGAGGCGGTGCTTGCGATGATTATGTATGAGTTGGGCGACGTCAATTAAAATATGGGGACACTAAAATTTTAGTGTCCCCGTTTTAGTGTCCCCCACTATTTCCACTCGACCGCGAGACCGAGCGTTTCGGCAACAAATCGGACGGGAATGTATGCTCTGTCGTCCTTGATGATTACCGAAGTGTCCATTTTAACGTCTTTTCCGTTGACGGTCATAACGTCGCTGCCGTACCTAAGGGTTATCACGTCGCCGCCTTCACGCGTAACGGTCGCGGTTTTAGTGTCTCCGTTCCAGTCAACACTGCAGTTGAGCATTTCCGCTACGGCGCGTATCGGCACTTGTGTGCGGTCGTTATCGTCAACGAACGGCTTTGCGTCGGGAAAATCAACAGCCCTGCCGTCAACACTTATCGACATGTCCGCGCCGTTTACTTCGAGAGTTCTCGGTTCGGGCGTGGGTGTTGTCTGCGGCTTTGTGTTAATGTCCGAATTTTTATCGAGAGGCGTGTCGGTAAACGCCGCGGGTGATACAGTCACACCCTTGGCAACATTTACATTTTCCTCGGACAGTTTCGTACACAGTTGAAACGCGTTGCCCGCTATACTTTTCACGCCATCCTCAACGGTTATTTTTTCAAGTTCCTCGCATGAGTAGAAGGCTCTTTCCTCAACCTTCTCAATCGTTTTCGGAACGGTCAGCTCCTTTATATGCGAACCGGCGAAACACATGGCGGGAATTACCTTTATATTCGGCGAAAACGTCACCGTGTCTATATCCGAGTTGCGAAATGCGCGGTCGCCCAAAACCGTTACATTGTCGGGAATGACGGGGTTTTTGTCGGTGCCGTTGTACGCGGCGAGATAGTTCCCGTCAAAAATAACAAACTCGTCCTCAACCGTTTTTTGATATTCCTGCCCCCACGCGGTGCCCGCAAGCTGGTCGTAAAGTTCCTTTGTGATTTCACCGTCAAATGTCACCTCGGACAAAGCGGGACAGTCATAGAACGCGTTGTTGGGCTTATTCATCACACTTTTCGGTATGTACGCCTTTGTGAGCGACTTGCATCCCTTAAATGTTTCATAACCTATGATTTCCAGCGAATCGGGCAATTTTATCTCCTTTAGCGGAGTATAGCCGAACGCCTGTTCGCTTATTTCCTTCAATTTTGACGGGAGATTTATTTGCTCGATACCTGTCTTGTAAAAGGCGTATTCACCTATATATTCCAGATTTTTCGGCAAGTTGACGTTTTTAAGATTTTCGCATGATTTAAATGCGGAATTTTTTATGTACAAAACACTGTCCGGCAATTCGACATCGGTTAGATTTTTACAATCCCCGAACGCCGACACTCCGACCGCCTGCACGCCGTCTTCTATATGAACCTCTTTAAGGCTTGTGCAGTTAAAAAAGCACATTTCGGGTATTTCTTTAAGCGTTGAGGGTATATTTACACTTTCCAATGACGGGCATTCACGGAAAATGAATTCGCCTTCCTTTAAGGTACTCGGCAAACGGAGCGAGGTAAGATTTTCCGCAAAATCAAAACCGCATTGGTCGATTTTTTCTATGCCGTCCTCAAAGGTTATGCTTTTTATTTTGGCGCGGACTTTCTCGTCCTTGTTCGTGAAATATATCCCGCTTACGGCTTTAACGGGATAGCCGTCGATTTCGGCGGGAAACACAAGCGCATCGGTCTGTATCGCGTTTACGTCCGTGATTACGGCGTACCCGTCAACTATGTCATAATCGAATTTCGCCAACGTCTCGCCGTTTTCGTCGGTCATTGTGTATCTTTCCGCATATATGCCAACCGGCAACGCGATGTTAATACAGGCTGTCAGAAAAATGCTTGTAAGTGTAATTGCAAAAAACTTTTTCATTTCAAAACTCCCTTTCCCATGAACTTTCAATATATTCACATTATAATACCTCTCCCAAAATAATACCTCTCCCAAAATTTTTCAACAACCTTGTCAAATTCGGCAGGGGTTATTATAACGATACTCTGTCATTTCCACTCGACCGCAAGTCCCAGTGTTTCTGCAACAAAACGGACGGGAATGTATGTTCTGTCGTTCTTGATGATTACCGAGGTGTCCATTTTAACGTCTTTTCCGTTGACGGTCATAACGTCGCTGCCGTACTTCAGTGTTATCACGTCGCCGCCTTCACGCGTAACGGTCGCGGTTTTAGTGTCACCGTTCCAGTCAACGTCGCAGTCGAGCATTTCGGCGACGGCGCGTATCGGCACCTGCGTGCGGTCGTTATCGTCAACGAACGGCTTTGCGTCGGGGAATTCAACAGCCTTGCCGTCAACGCTTATCGACATATCCGCACCGTTTACTTCGAGTGTTTTCGGTTCGGACGCGGGTGTGGGTGACGGCGTGGGTGTTTCCGGCTTTTCCGTGGGCTCGGGTGTTGCTGTCGGAGCGGGTGTCGGTTCCGGCGCGGGCGATTTGTCCGCGTTTACACCGTTATTAGCAAGCATTTTATAGAAATAATCCAAGTTGTTTTCCACATCCTCAAAGGAGTAAAAATCCTTTGACAGCTTTATGGCATTGTCCTTGATTATAACGTTTTCCCTTGTCAGAAAACCACTCTCGGGAAATGCCGAACCAACCTCCGACGCGCCCTCAAAGGTTACTTTTTCAATCAATTCACATTCCCTGAACGCGCCGTCGCTTACCGTTTTCACATTTTCGGGTATTGTGACCTCTTTGAGCGTCGTATAAGCGAACGCGCTTGTTTCTATACTTTCAAGCGATTTCGGAAGTGTGACCGTATCCATATCGCGGTACGCGAAGGCATATTCGGTAATTGATTTTATACCTTCCGGCACGACAGGATTTTTATCGTCGCCGAGATATTTTAATACGGTGTCCTCCGCAATTGCGAAATCCTTATAGCCGCCCGGACTTTTATCGGTTTTGCCCTTTAAATACTTCTCCCTGCACCATACCGAATCTCTGACGGCTTTATAGATTTTAACGGTCATATCGGAGTTAAATGTAATCTCATCCGCTCTTAACACGGGCGGCTCGTCAAGCATTGCGTCGGGAATATTGATTTCCTTTACTTCCGTTCCCGCAAACCAGCCGCGCCCGTCATCGGTTTTGTTTGACAAACTGTCCGACAGGTGTACCTTGTCAAGCCGACCGCAGTCGGAAAATACGCTGTTACCCATGTATGTAACGGTGTTGGGGATAATCAAATCGCCCGAAAGAGCCGTATCACGACAGAAGGCGTAATCGCCGATTGACTGCAAGCCGTCCTTAAGCTCTATTGATTTCAGTTTGGGACAATCCCTAAACGCGTAATCATCAATCTTTACAATCGTGGACGGAAGTGACACGCGTTCAAGGTTTGCGCAGCCGTCCAGAAAATGGTACGGTATTTCCGTTACGCCTTCCCTGATTTCGACTTCCTTTAAGCTATTTAACTTTGCCGATTCGCCGGTAAGGCTTAAATCGAGTTCCACATCCTTATTTATAATTAGCTTTGTAATGGACGCGCCCGTAGTTCCGGCAGGGGTCAAAGCGTTTAAAACGCTGCCCTCGGGTATTTCACATATACCGGTCGTGCCTATGTAATCGACAATTATATTCGTACCGTTGACATATATAAAATCGTTTTTTTGCTCTTCCGTGTCGGCGGCAGCTGCGCTCACCGTTGCAAGTATTGTAATTATAATCATCAGTGATAATATTTTTTTCATTATATACCGTCCTCCCCTTCTATAGCACACATTTATTGTACGCTTTCCAATATGCCCGTAACAAATCTTTTTGGTACATACGTAAAGTCGTCAATCAGTTTCGCGGCAGTATTTAGCTGTATAATATCGTCGTTCTTCTTGACAACATCATCTCCTATTTTTATTTCAATATGAGTGCCGTCCTTGTCAAGCTTTGCGGTTTGATTTGTGCCGTCCCACTCAATATTAAAGTCGAGTTTTTCCGCTATTGCTCTAATCGGAACGCAGCTTATACCGTCCTCATCCGTTACTGCCTTTAAATTTTCAACAGATATGCTCGTCTCATCAATCCAGAAAAAGTGTACGCTGCCTAAAGATTGTTCCGGTGCAGCCATCGTATTTATTGCAGTGAAGATTACCGCAAGCGCAACAACCATCGAAATAAATTTTTTCATGTTCCGTCTCTCCTTTTATTACATTTGGTTATATTATAACACAAAATATAATTTGTGTCAATATACATTACATATAAAGACGTGTATGTTGACATATTATTTATGTATAATTAAAAAAAGGAGGGGCTATGCCATGATACATGAAAGAATAAAAATGCTGCGTGAACAGTACAATTACAGTCAGGCGGATTTGGCTAAGCATTTGGGTATCGCGAGAACAAGTGTACTCGCATGGGAAAATCAAACGTCGGTGCCTTCGATGAAACACATAATTGAAATGGCGAAATTGTTTCGTGTAACCACCGACTATCTTTTGGAAGTCGAGAATAAAAGATTATTGTCCCTTGAAGGACTTACGGACGAAGAAATCAATATTATATGCGGATTGCTCAATTATTTCGATAAATCCGAATAATACGTTTCCCCGTCCGTAGATGTCAGGCTTTGTTGACTTGTTCGTAATCGAGTATGGTTGTGAGTGGCTCTATTGCGCCGAGATATTCACGGCACGCGTTTTGTGCTTTTTCGAGGTTGAGCGACTTGTAATTTCCGCATTCAATTTCACTCGCGCCGAATACCTCTCCCCTATGTTCTATGGTCTTTTTGAGTATGTCCTTGACCGTTTCAAGCGTCTTTTCGGGCGTTACCGTGTCGCGGACGAGCAGGTAAAAACCTGTCTGGCAGCCCATTGGTCCGAAGTATACCACCTCGTCCTTTATATCGCTGTTTCGCGCAAACGTGGCGAGCATATGCTCTATTGTGTGCATCGTTTCGTTGTCGAGGTAGCCGCCTTGGTTCGGCTTTACAAAGCGCAGGTCATACGTTACAACGTCGCCGTCGGTGCGCGAAATGTATATTCCTTTATTGAGCTTTCTGTGATCCACCTGAAAGCTTTTAATTTTTTCCATTTTATTGTACTTCCTCCAAAAATTTCGTTATAATCGCGACGCTGTTAGCAGCGGCTTTTTTTGCGAAAGTCGGGTAGTCGTCGACGCTTTCCTCGTTCGCACCGTCCGACAGTGCGCGTATTACCGCGAAAGGTACGCCGTTCATAGCGGCTGCGTGACCTATTGCCGCGCCTTCCATTTCGGCGGCTATGGCGTTAAACTCCGATTTTATCACGGTGCGCTGCTCCTGCGTGCTTATAAATTGGTCGCCCGACGCTATAACGCCGCGCTCATAATTTAACCCGAGCGCCTTCGCCGCGGCGCATATCATGTCAGTTACGCGCGGATCGGTTTTAATGTAAACCTCGTTAAGACCCGATATAAAGCCCTTAGGATCGCCTATAGGCGTTGTGTCCATGTCGTGCTCGCACACCGCGTCCGCGACGGCAATGTCGCCTATACCGAGTTTGTCCGACAGTCCGCCTGCAACGCCGACGTTTATAATACAGTCGGGAGAATAGCGCAGTATCATCGTCTGCGCGCACACGGCGGCGTTTACCTTGCCCACACCCGCGACGGCTACAACGGTGTCCGCGCCGTTAATGCGTCCTTTGTAAAATTCCATACTGCTCACCTTATCGGTAACGGCGTTATCCATCATGTCTTTAAGCGCCCTGACCTCAATATCCATCGCGCCTATTATTCCTATCCTCATTATATCAGCTCCTTTACCTTAATTATACTATGACGTTTCGCCGTGTGTCAACGGTCTGTTTGCCCAAAATTCGCCGACCTTTGACAAGACGGCAATAATAGTGTATAATAATTGGCGTTAGGAGAGAGTAACATGGATTTTGTGGCAATAGACTTTGAAACCGCTATGTCGAACTTCACGAGCGTGTGCAGTCTCGGCATATGCGTTGTGGAGAACAATATTATAACGGACAGGAAGGAAATACTTATAAGACCCGAGCCGTTTGAGTTTAACGAGTACAATATAAAAATACATGGCATCACGCCCGATATGGTCGCGGACAAGCCTACGTTCGATATGTACTGGGACGAGATCAAGCCGTATCTCGACGGCAAGACGGTCATAGCGCATAACGCGGATTTCGACGTCGGCGTACTGTGCGCGACGCTGGAATATTTCGGCATACCGCGTCCGACCTTTACATATTTATGTACCGTCAAGCTGTCGCAAAAGGCGTACCCGGAGCTTGAAAGCCACAAGCTTAACAACCTGTGCGACGCGCTCGGCATAAAATTTCACCACCACAGGGCGTACGACGACGCTTACGCCTGCGCGTGCGTTATGCTGAGGATTTTGGAGGACTACAGCCTGTTAAATCTCGCCGAGGTCGAGGAGTGCTTTGACATCGGTATAGGACATCTTACGCCCGATTCGCACCGTAAATTCACCAAAAATAAGCATAAGCGCAAGCGTGAGGATAACGCGGCAAATTGACCTTGCGGTGACAATTTGCATAATTATTTGAGATAAAAACAATCTAAATCTTGCAACTTGCATATTGACAAACGATTTTTTTAAGATTATAATTATAACATAATTCGGATTAGAAAAAATTCAATAGCAGGTTTTTGATAGAACAAAGGTGTTTTATATTGAAATAGATATAATTCACCTTTTTTTCTTAGATACGCAAAAGCCTGCCGTTGTAAATTAAAAATCAGGAGGTATGGTAAAAATGAGTAAAGTTGATGAAATGTTCGGTAGCAAGGTGTTTAACCTGCCCACGATGAAGGAGCGTCTGCCCAAGGATATTTACAAGTCGCTCGTAAAGACGATCAACGACGGTACAAGGCTCGATATAAACGTTGCCAACGCCGTTGCGCACGCAATGAAGGAGTGGGCTATAGAAAACGGCTGCACGCATTACACGCACTGGTTCCAGCCGATGACGGGTCTTACAGCCGAAAAGCATGACGCGTTCATTCAGCCGACCGAGGACAGAACGGTATTTATGGAGTTTTCGGGTAAAGAGCTTGTTATGGGTGAGCCTGATGCTTCGTCCTTCCCTTCGGGCGGTCTGAGAGCAACGTTCGAGGCGAGAGGCTATACCGCATGGGATCCGACGTCATTCGCGTTTATAAAGGGTCATTCGTTGTACATACCGACCTCATTCGTTTCGTACACGGGCGAGGTTCTCGATAAAAAGACTCCGCTGCTCCGTTCCGAGGCGGCTATCGACAGGGCGGCAAAGAGAGTTCTCGCGCTGTTCGGCAAGCACCCGAAACGAGTTGTTGCCTATGTGGGCCCCGAGCAGGAGTACTTCCTTGTTGACAAAAAGCTAAGAAATCAGCGTAAAGACCTTCTTCTTACCGGCAGAACGCTGTTCGGCGCAAAGCCGGCGAAGGGTCAGGAAATGGACGACCACTATTTCGGTCAGATCAAGGAACGTGTCGCAAACTTCATGCGCGAGGTTGACGAGGAGCTTTGGAAACTCGGCGTACTGGCTAAGACAAAGCATAACGAGGTCGCTCCCGCGCAGCACGAGATCGCGCCCGTATTTGCGACCACAAACATTTCAAACGACCATAACCAGCTTACTATGGAAATATTAAAGACCGTCGCGGATCATCACGGTCTGTACTGCCTGCTCCACGAAAAGCCCTATGAGGGTATCAACGGTTCGGGTAAGCACAACAACTGGTCAATCGGTACGTCCGACGGCGAGCTTTTGTTTAAGCCGGGCAAGAACCCGCAGGACAACGCGCAGTTCCTTCTGTTCCTCGCGGCTGTTATAAAGGCTGTTGACGATTACGCTGATATTTTGAGAGCATCCGTCGCAACGGCGGGTAACGACCACAGACTCGGCGCGAACGAAGCTCCTCCGGCTATTATCTCGATTTACCTCGGCGACCAGCTTGCGGCTGTTGTTGATAAGCTCGTTAAGCACAAGGGTATTAAGTCCGACGAGGGTTCGGTTATCGCCACTGGCGTCGACTCGCTCCCCGACATCGAGAGAGACACGACCGACAGAAACAGAACGTCGCCGTTCGCGTTTACGGGTAACCGTTTCGAGTTCCGCGCACCGGGTTCAAGACAGTCGATCGCAGGTATCAACATTGTAATAAACACCATCGTTGCGCAGACGCTTACTGAAATTGCGGACGCTCTCGAGGGCAGCAAGGATATCAAGAAGGACGCGTTCGACCTTGCCGTTAAGATTTTCTCCGACCACAACAGAATTATCTTCAACGGTAACGGTTACAGTGACGAATGGGTTAAAGAGGCTGAAAAGCGCGGTCTCGACAACCTTAAAACAACGCCGGACGCTCTTCCCCACTTCGTATCGCAGAAGTCTATCGACCTGTTCACAAAGCAGGAGGTATTTACCGAGGTTGAGGTTAAGACGCGCGGTGAGATTATGATGGAGGAGTACGACAACACGCTCCACTTCGAGATGCTCACAATGCTTGAAATGGCTAAGCAGGAAATTCTCCCCGCTTGCCTGAAATATACAAAGTTCGTAACCGACGATCTCGCGTCGAAGAAGGCGCTCGGTCTTGACGCTCCCAACGAAACTGAACGGGCTCAGAAACTTACATCTCTTACCGAGTCGCTTATGGAGAAAATCGACGCGCTCGACGCGGCGACGGCAGTTCCCGACGAGGACGCTTACGCAATCGGTATGTATTACAAGAACACCGTTATCCCCGCCATGGACGCGCTGCGTAAGGTTGCCGACGAACTTGAAACGATTGTTTCAAAGGAATACTGGCCCTTCCCCACTTATACGGAGCTTTTGTATCACGTATAATAGATAACACAAAAAGAGGATTGCCGAGGCAATCCTCTTTTTTAGTTCCTACCACATCTGTGCCGCGCCGATTATTGTGTTTATATCATCGATGTTGTGGCGTTCCATATAGCTTTGCATATCTCTTTTTACGTCATATATAAGGTCGGGTTTCGCGAAAAGCGATGTGCCGAGCGCGACAAGCGACGCTCCCGCGAGCATCAGCTCTATTACGTCGCTGCCGGTCATAACGCCGCCCATGCCGATAAGCGGCAGTTTTACGGCGTTATGCACCTCGTGTATCATGCGCACAGCCACAGGCTTTATCGCGGGCCCCGACAGTCCGCCTGTATTGTTCTTTAAAATCGGTCGTTTCGTCTCAATATCAATCTTCATGCCTAGCAGCGTGTTTATAAGCGACAGCCCGTCCGCACCGCCGTCCTCGGCAGCTTTCGCAATCTCCGTAATCGACGTTACGTTCGACGACAGTTTTACGACAAGCGGTTTTGCGCAGCGTTTTCTGACCTCTTTAGTGAGTGAGTTTACAACGTTCGCGTCCGTGCCGAACGCAAGACCGCCGTGCTTTACGTTCGGGCAGGAAATGTTAAGCTCGACTATTGCCGCGTCGGTCGCCGAAATTATTTCAGCCATTTCGCAGTATTCCTCGACGGTATTGCCGGATATGTTGACTATGACGTTCGTGTCGTACTCCGCGAGTATAGGCATGATATGCTCCGCAAAATATTCCACACCGGGATTTTGAAGTCCTATGCTGTTTAAAATTCCCGACGGTGTTTCGGCTATTCTCGGAGGCGGGTTGCCCGCGCGCGGAACTCTTGTAAGCCCCTTCGCGCCTATGCCGCCGTACTCCGCAAGCGGCGCAAATTCGTTGTATTCCATACCGAAACCGAACGTTCCCGAGGCGGTTACTATCGGGTTTTTAAACTCCACGCCGCAGAAATTTACCTTCATATCAGTCATTGAGCGTTACCTCCTCGCTGTAAAATACGGGGCCGTTGGCGCACACCTTCGCGTAACGCTCCGTGCCGTCCTTCTTTGTTTCGCACGCGCAGGCGAGACACGCGCCTATGCCGCAGCCCATGCGCTGTTCAAGCGAAATCTGACAGGGTATGCCGCGTTCCTCGGCTATTTTCTTAACGGCTCGCAGCATCGGCATGGGACCGCACGAGTATATCATATCACATTCGTTCAGGTTCAAATACCCCTCCATAGCCGAGGCAATGTAACCGTTGTAGCCGTAGCTGCCGTCGTCCGTGCCGACGATGGTCATTGACGATACCGCGTCAAACTCATCTTCCATCACAACACGCGATTTGTTCCTGAAACCCAAAAACACCGTTGCGTTTGTAAGCTGCTTTGTGAGCTTGTATAAAGGAAATACGCCGATACCGCCGCCGATTACGATTGGCTTTCTGACGGTCTGCTTTATTTCAAAGCCGTGTCCCAAGGGACCCACAATGTCTATTTCATCGCCGATTTCCTTTTTCGCGAGCAGCTTTGTACCTTCGCCTTTTACTTCAAATATAAAGCGAACCTCGCCGTTTGACGCGTCGCATATGCTTATCGGTCGGCGCAGAAACGTATCTCCGCCGCACGCGATATGCAGAAATTGTCCGCACTGCGCTGCCGCGGCTATATCCGCGCTCTCTATCGTAAAGTCAAATATACCGTCCGCGATTTCGCGTTTTTTTATAAGTTTGCAAATCTCTTGTTTTTTCATAACGCTGTCTCCTTATTTGATTACGGACGTGAGCTCGTCTCTCATGCGTATTGCCTCCGTTCTCGCTGCCTCGGCGAATTGTTCCTCTTTCCAATCGCCCTTTTTGTACGCGCACATAATACCGCGCGACGAGTTTACTATCGCGCCGAGACCGTCGCCGTTAAAGCACGGCACAACGTCCTTCGCACCGCCGCCCTGTGCGCCGTAGCCCGGCACGAGGAAGTACGACTGTTTCATTATTTTGCGCAGCGCCGCCGCCTGCTCGGGGTATGTCGCGCCGACTACCGCGCCGACCGCGCCGTAACCGCTTTCGCCTATGGTGTCCGCGTTCCACTTGTTTACGCATTCCGCGACCTTTTCGTATATATGCGCGTCGCCGACTATCAAATCCTGAAGTTCTCCCGACGAGGGATTTGATGTCTTTACAAGCGCAAAAATCGCCTTATCGTATGCCTTGCAGTCGTTTACAAACGGCATTACGCCGTCCGTGCCGAGGTACGGGTTAACCGTCACGCAGTCAACGCCGAACGACTCTTCCTCAACGCCGTCAACGGCTGTTTTACCGAGGTACGCTTTCGAATACGCCTCGGCGGTCGAGCCTATGTCGTTGCGCTTAACGTCGAGAATTACGTACAGCCCCTTCTCTTTTGCGTATTGAATTGTTTGGTGAAGGACTGTTTCGCCGTAAAGCCCGTACATCTCGTAAAACGCGCTCTGCGGCTTTACCGCCGATACTACGTCGTAAAGCGCGTCGATAAGACCTTTGTTGTACTCCCATATTGCAGCACACGCGCCTTTTAGGTTTTGACCGTACTCCGCGTATGCTTTTTTACGTATATATTCGGGTACGTAGTCGATTTTCGGGTCGAGACCCGCGACCGACGGATTGCCCTTTTCCTTTATCTTCTTTACAAGCAAATCTACCGACATGTTATTCCTCCTTATCCGTTTACACAAGTATGCCTCGGTTTACTTTTATTTTGCCGCCCACGATAACGTATTCCGGCTTGCCCAAAAGTTTAAAGCCATCGTAGGGCGAATTTTTGCTCTTTGAGTGCAGCTTTGTTATATCCACCGTCCACTCCTTGTTCGGGTCGAATATCGTAATGTCAGCGGCGTTGCCGATTTTCATATTGCCCTTGTTAAGACCTAAAATGCGCGACGGGTTGACCGCCATTTTTTCAATGAGTTCGTTTATCGTCAGCACGCCCGGTTCTACAAGGTATTTAAGTCCGAGTCCGAGCGACGTTTCAAAGCCGACTATGCCGTTTAACGCAAGCGCGAACTCGCAGTTTTTCTCATCTATGTGGTGCGGAGCGTGGTCGGTTACGATACAGTCTATCGTGCCGTCCTTAAGTCCTTCCTTGATTGCCGCAACGTCGTCGTCGGTGCGCAGCGGCGGGTTCATCTTCGCGAATGTGTTAAAGCCTTCGACAGCCTTTTCCGTAAGCGTAAAGTAGTGCGGACACGTTTCGCATGTGACGCGCACGCCGCGCTTTTTCGCCTGACGTACAAGGTCTACGGAAAGCCGCGTGCTTACATGCGCGATATGCACGGGCGTGCCTATCGCCTCTGCAATTATAATATCACGCGATACCATTACTTCCTCAGCCGCGCGCGTTATGCCGCGAAGTCCCATAGCCGTGGCGACCGCGCCCTCGTTCATGTAGCCGCCGTCGGCAAGCCCCAAATCCTCGCAATGGGATATTACCTTCATGTCGAACATGTCGGCGTACTCCATAGCGCGGCGCATAAGTCCCGATTCGGTCACGGGGCGTCCGTCATCGGAAATCGCGACCGCACCGGCAAACTTCATCTCGCCTATCTCGGCAAGCTCCTCTCCTTTAAGTCCTTTCGACACCGCGCCTATCGGGTACACGTTTACATATCCGACTTCCTTCGCCTTGTTTATAATGTACGAAATAACCGTCTCATTATCCGCGACGGGCTTGGTGTTCGGCATACACGCAATCGACGTTATACCGCCCATTACGGCGCTCCTCGTGCCTGTTTCTATATCCTCCTTGTACTCCTGACCCGGATCGCGGAGGTGACAGTGCATATCCACAAGACCGGGCGACACGATTTTTCCGGCGGCGTCGATAACTTCCATATCTATGCCTTCAAGCCCGAGGTTGTCGCCTATTTCGGAAATCACGCCCTTATCTATAAATACGTCCGTAACCTTGTCGATATTATTCTCGGGGTCGATAACTCTGCCGCCTTTTATAAGTATTCTCATTATCCGTCATCCTCCTCTGTGTCAAATCCGCCTCTGGAAAGAAGATACATTACAGCCATTCTGACAGCCACGCCGCTTGTCACCTGCTCGTTTATGACGCTCGCCTCGCCGTCTATGACGCTTGTGGAAAATTCCACGCCGCGGTTTACGGGTCCGGGGTGCATTACAAGCGCGTCGGGCTTGGCGTATTTGAGCCGCGCGTCGTCCACTCCGAAAAATCTGTAGTATTCCCGAAGGCTCGGGAACAGTCCGCTTTTTTGGCGTTCAAGCTGTATTCTAAGTCCCATTACAACATCGGCGTCTATAATAGCCTCCTGTATGCTCTTAAACACCTTACAGCCCATTTTCTCCATGCCTTGCGGTATCAGCGTGGCGGGGCCTCCGACGCTTACCTCCGCGCCGAGTTTGGTTAAGCCGTATATGTTGCTCCTTACGACCCTGCTGTGCTTTATATCGCCTATAATCGCGACCTTCAAGCCGCCAATATGACCCTTTTTCTCCTTTATCGTGAGCATGTCCAAAAGCGCCTGCGTCGGGTGTTCGTTCATGCCGTCGCCCGCGTTTACGACCGACGCGCTCACAAGCGGCGCGATTAGGTGCGGCGCGCCCGACATACTGTGGCGCATTACGAGTATATCCGTACCCATGGCGTTAATGGTATTCGCGGTGTCGATGAGCGTCTCTCCCTTCTGAACCGACGAGCCGCTCGCTGTTATATTCGCCGCATTCGCGCTCATGTACTTCGCGGCGAGTTCAAATGAGAGACGCGTGCGCGTGCTGTTCTCGTAAAAGAGGTTTACTACCGTTCTTCCCTGCAAATGCGGCGTCTTTTTACTCGGCTGTTTTATTATAAGTTTCATGGTTTCAGCCGCACGCAGTATGTTTCTTATTTCCTCGGCGCTCAAATCCTTAAGCCCCAAAAGGTCTTTTCTCTTCATCTTCTTCCCTCTCTTTCACACAGAGATACTTTGCTTATCTCCCCGTTCGTTACCTCGACGTTTATATATTCGTCCGCGGAGGTCAGTATGCTTTTGCCGATATATCCGGCGCTTATCGGGAGTTCGCGCCTGCCTCTGTCCACAAGCACCGCAAGTTCTATCCTCTCGGGTCTGCCCATGTCAAAAATCTCGTCCATGGCGCAGCGAACCGTTCTGCCGGAGAAAAGCACATCGTCCACAAGTATAATTTTCTTATCCTCTATGGTAAACGCAATATCGCTGCCCGCAACAATGGGATGCTTGCCGAGTCTCGTTAAGTCGTCGCGGTAAAAGGTGATGTCGAGACTGCCCAGCGGCAGACGTATATCCTCAATTTCCTTTATGCGCTCCAAAATAAGCTTAGCGAGCGTTACGCCCTTTGTCTGTATTCCGATAATGACAAGATTGTCCGTTCCTCTGTTACGCTCGACTATCTCATACGCCATACGGCTGACGGCGCGTTTTACCGCCATAGCGTCCATAAGCACCGTTTTTTCGATGTACTTTGCCATACGCCTTCTTCCTCCCGTCTTAAAAGCATTTTATCCTTAACATTATACACCATTTTTACCGAATTGTCCATATCATAGTAAAAATATTCAAAAAAATATAGTTAATTATGATTTTTTTGTAAAATTCTCTTGAAAAAAATGTCATTTAGTGATAAAATATATGTAACTATTTTGAGAGCATACATCTGAAAATACGGATTTTGAAAGGAATTGAGGTAAATGGAACGTACGATACTTGTAATTGAGGACGAGCAGAACATCAACGACATACTTACATTCTCACTTGGTAAGGAAGGCTATAAGACGCTTTCCGCGCTTGACGGTGTTAAGGGTCTTGAAATGGCTCTCACGGAACACCCCGACCTTATTCTGCTTGACGTTATGCTGCCCGGTCTCGACGGCTGGGAGGTTTGTAAAAAGGTGCGTGAGCAGTCGCAGGTTCCCATTATAATGCTTACAGCGAGAGAGGACGAAGTGGACAAGGTACTCGGTCTCGAGCTCGGTGCGGACGACTATATCACAAAGCCCTACTCCATGCGTGAACTCGCGGCAAGAGTTAAAGCAAATCTCCGCAGAAGTACCGCTGCCGCTGCCGTACAGGATACTCCGTCCGACAATCAGGACACAATCGTATCCGGCGATTTGACGATTAACATAGACCGATACGAGGTATCGAAGAACGGTACGGTTATAGATATAACACTCCGCGAATTTGAGCTTTTGCGTTTCCTCGCCCAGCAGCCCGGAAAAATCTTTTCAAGAGAAAAACTCCTCGAAAACGTATGGGGCTATGAATACTACGGCGACGTAAGAACCGTTGACGTAACGGTAAGGCGTCTGCGCGAAAAAATTGAGGACGACCCGAGTATGCCGAAGTATATCATTACAAAGCGCGGAGTGGGCTACTACTTCAACAAATAACATAAAATAATCAGGATAAAGCACCCGAAACGGCATTGTTTTGGGTGCTTTACCGTATCTTACCGAAAGGATTGCAGAATATATGTTTAAAAGCATACGATGGAAAATAACGCTGCTGTTTGTGCTGCTTGTGATAGCCACGGAACTTTTAATAGGCAGTTTCAATATATTCGGAGTGGCAAATTACTATCATAAGGCGTTTTCCGACGATATAAACGAGGTGTTCGGCGCGGAGGTCAAAAACGATTTGCTTGCCGCAGCAAACGAACTTCCCGTTCCGTCAGACGACACCGGCGACAATTCACTGACAATATCGAATAAGACGTTTAACAGCGTGAATATGATAAACGATGTGCTTTCATCACATTCGGGCAAACTCGGTATAACGTCTTCAAGGGTATATTATATCATTGAGACATCGTCGGGCGACGTCCTGAAAGCGTCCGACGGTTCTTCGTCGGTAAGCACAACGCCGACGATAGAACAAGCCGCAGCGGGAACCGAGAAGAAAGAAACAAGCATCACAAAACCGTATATGGACTATGCTCTTCCCCTGTCAAACGGCGGAGACGTAAGCTTTATTGTATACGTGCGCGACGACTGTTCCACGCAAAGGGCTGTTACTCAAAATTTGATACGGATACTGTTGATTTCACTGCTGTTGTCGCTTGTTATTTCGGCTGTTGTGGGCATACTTATCGCACGTTCGATCACAATACCGATACAGCAGTTGTCGATTAAAGCGCGCAAGCTTGCGGACGGCAACATAAACGCGCTTGAAAGATCGGATTCAAACGATGAACTCGGCAACCTCACAAACTCGCTTTTATACCTTGCGCACACGAGAAAGCAGTCGTCCGACCAGGCTAAGGGCGAAAAAATCAAGGTTGAGACAATACTGCAAAACATGAACGACGGTATACTCGCCTTTGATATGAAGGGACGGCTCCTGCACTGCAATCCCGAGGCGAAAAAACTGTTAAAGCGTCGTTATCTTGACGATATAAATTTTGACAGATTTTTCAAGGAAATAAACGCGGATATAAAACTCGGAGACCTTTTGTATATGCAGACCGACGGCAGTGTGGAACGTGAAATTAAGGTGGATAACCACTATCTCCACCTCAACTTTGCGACCTTCAAAGCCGACAACAAGGCGGGCGGCATTATAGTTGTGATACACGACATTACAAAGCAGGAAAAGCTTGAACAGTCCCGGCGCGACTTTGTGGCGAACGTGTCGCACGAACTTCGCACTCCGCTTACAACAATTAAATCCTATTCCGAAACGCTTGCCGACTCCCCCGACGTTGACAAGGAATTGCAGATACGTTTCCTCGACGTCATAGCGTCCGAGTCGGACAGGATGGCGAGAATTATAAGCGACCTGCTTACTCTTAGCGAACTTGACGAAAATCAGACGTTATTAAAGCCGCCCGAGCAGATAGACGTGCGCAAGATGCTTGAAACCATAGTTGACAGAATGGATTTGCAGGCGAAGAAAAAACGGCAGACGCTCACATACACGCCTATCAACGACGTACCCATAATAACAGGCGACCGCGACGTTCTCGAAAGAGCGATTATAAACGTAATCTCAAACGCTCTTAAATACACGAGCGACGGCGGCACGATCGAGGTGTATTCGAGCAAGGTTTACACCGATATAAATATAAAGGTTCAGGACAACGGTATCGGTATCGCGGAGGATAAGCTGCCGCACATATTCGACCGTTTCTACCGCGTCGATAAGGCACGTTCGCGCGACACCGGAGGTACCGGTCTCGGTCTCGCAATCGCAAAGCAGTCAATCGAGTCAAGTTTCGGCGGCAAGATCAAGATTTCAAGCGAACTGCATAAGGGTACGGAGGTTACAATTTCCATTCCCGTAAATGAATAATGAACGCAAAAAAGACTTCCGAATGGCAGCCCCTAGTTCGGTTTGTTTGATTTGTTCTTCGATTCTGTTCATGTTTCATCCTTTATGACATAAAATTACCGCCTGCAGGGCAGACGGTGTTAAGCTATTGGAATAGCCCGTCAGGGGCTCGAGGCACTCCTTGATACAGAGTAATGCGACGAAAACCGCCTTGACGTATGTCAGACGGTTAGCCTCGCAGAGCGCACTTCGTGATTGTATTCACTTGTCACTTTTCAGATATTGTCTTAAAAAGAGCATATATTGTAAAAATCAAAAATAACACACTGCTTTCAGAGAGAAAACAGTGTGTATTTTATTTGATTGCTATAGGTATATATTTGCTCAAGTTTTTTATGTCTGTAGCAAGTCACAAGAAATATAAGTGACATGTTCAGCCAATGCATAAATTTTTAATAAACCTTTTCAACCGTAATTAATTAAGCCGTACATGGTGTTTAAGCTGGAAGTTTTCATCATTTGAGCATAGATATACTATGCCTTCGATAAGGCCGACAACTGCCGGTATATAAGTCCAGCAAAAAACAAGATACAGTATTCCCATTCCGATTTTTCCCAAATAAAACTTATGTATGCCAAGCCCTCCTAAGAAAATTGCAAGAAGTCCCGCTGCAACTTTACTTTTTACAGGCCATGCAGGATTAATTCCCGAAGCATACACCTGCTGGGGTGCCGCCTGTTGAATCACCACCTGTGTCTGAGGCTGCTGAGGTTGAGCATAAACCTGCTGAGCCTGAACTTGTTGAGCAGCCTGCTGGACTGCCAATTTTTCGCCGCAGAATTTACATTCCGTTGCATTCGGATCAATAGGTGCGCCGCACTGTGGACAAACTCTATCTGCCATATTTTTTTCCTCCAATAATTTAATAATATTTATCTTTTACCCATTATATACATAGGTATTGATATCACACAATATAAAAACAACAGCGTGAGATGAAGCAACACGAAAAAGATGTTAGGCATTATCATAACACAAGCAAAATTGATGACGTCAAGAAGCACCGTATAAATTACTGTAACTATAACAAGCGGAACAAAATATCCCGTTTTGATGGGATTTGACGACAGATTTACAATAATAAAATACGCAAGGAGCGCAAAGCCTATCAGTTCAAATAATACTGCGCTTCCGAAATTAGCAAGAGTCTGAATATGCAAAATCGCAAAGAAAGAATACAGTATAATCCCTATGTAAAATATCAAAGCACTTATTGACAGGCATATGCTAAGAAGTCCTCTTCTCATTATTCTACCTTCTTTCCGCACTCAGGGCAAAACTTTGTTCCGCGAGTCAATTTGTTTCCACATTCACATATCAATTCGGAATTGTTGGCTCCGCATTCCGGGCAGAATTTGGATCCGATGGGAATACGAGCCTTGCATGAAATACATTCTTTTGTATCTTCCTTGTGAATCGGATTTCCAACGGTCTGATTCATCATAGTTCCCATTCCCATAGCTGCCCCAAAGCCGATACCGCCCGCTGCAAATGCTCCTGCTACACCGTTTTGATTGTTAGCTGCGCCTTCATATACGTCAAACGATCTTTTGGTTGCATACCGTCCGTCGCCCATGATTTCAAATTCCGCTTTATTTTCGAGAATCTTGTTGATTTTTTCAAAGTCCTCATCGGGAAAGTTAATGGACTGAATATAAAAGTTCGCTACAGTAAACCCGTACTTTTCAAATTCCGGTACGATTTTTTCTTTTACCTCATTAGACAAACTTTCGAGTTTCACGGAAATTTCAAGAGCCGAAATCCCGTTTGTAATGATTGCGTCCGCTATAGCTGATTTTACCTTAATAACTAAAATACCGCGATAATATTCCTTTATCTTATCAAACTTTACAATGTCGTTTTTCTGCATACCGCCAATCAGTTCTTTAAATAAAGTAAATACATCCGAAACTCTCAGCCCCATCTGACCGAAGGCTCTTATACGCAGCTTTACATAATATTTAGGATCTATAAGCTGTATCGGGTCGATAGTACCCCACTTTATATCGAGTTTCACCGCAGTATTAACAAAATAAACCTCCGCACTGAACGGAGTTTTCCCGCCAAACGGCAGGTTTACAAGAGAGTTCAGAATAGGCAGATTATTAGTTGACAGAGTATATGTGCCGGGATAAAAGACATCAGCCACAGAGCCGCCCTTTACAAATATGGCAGCCTGCCCTTCCTGTACAATCAGTTGTGTGCCAAATACCAAATTTTCGGACGGATATTTATATATCAGCCAGTCACGGCTTCTTAGTCCATCAAATCGAACAACATCTAAAATTGCCATTCTCTTTTCTCTCCTTTGACCGCAATTTATTGCCGATTTAGAAAAGTGTACTTTTTCAAATTCGCTTTAATACATAAATTATAGTAGAAAAATGGGGAAAAGTCAAGAGATTTTGTCAATTTTATATGAATTTTATTCCAGTTTTCAAATTTTCGTCGAGTTTGTTTAGTCGGCTTTTTTCAAATTCCCGCGCCTTATGGTAAAACGTTCCGACCGGCAACCTGCACTCCTTCTGCCGCCTCCTGGAGAGTTATTTTGTGCCCCCGCCATGCCTTGTGTATCGCATGAAAGTTTTCGGGTAACAGTTTAATTTGCTACCCTGATTGGCATTTTGAAGAAGTTAACGATTTTAAAGAACAGGGCGAGCAGACGTGAAAAGACGCTCGAGAAAAAAATCACATAAACAAAAGCCATATACGATTGCTCGGATATGGCTTTGTTAGCACCCTTTTGGCAGACCGCCGCACTAAAATTTTAATTTTGTTTTTTATGCGGGGCTATCGAAACGGAGGTCTTTTCAGTTTAATTTCCCGTGCTGCCGAAACCGCCGTTGCGGGCGGCGTCGGCGTCATCGTCGACGGTTATGCCGTACTCGACGAATATTCCCTGACAAAATCCCGCGCCCGCGTCGAGCGACACTGTTTTACCCTCGTTCGAGTCGTTCATTATCTTGCAGAAAATATGCCCCTCGTTGTCGCTCATATAATAGTCGCTGTCAATTATGCCGACTGTGTTGTTCATCTGCAGGCGGAACTTAAAGCCGAGACCGCTTCTGGGGTATATTTTTAGCACCCAGCCGTCGTCAATTTTTACGCGTATACCTGTCGGTATCTTCATGCTCTCGCCCGGCGCGAGATTAACGGCGCACGGCGTGAAAAAATCATATCCCGCGCTGCCCGCGGTTGCGCGGGACGGCAGCTTTATTGAGTTATATATTTCCTCTATATTCCCCGTCTCGCCGAAGGTGTCTGTCCAGTCAGCCTTAAACCGTTCCATACTCACCTTCTCAAATTTAGCTATTCTCCGCATTTGTTTATTCTCCTTTATTTCATGACAAGTACTGTCTTGCCGATTTCGAGACTTTTCTTAACGTCTATGACCTTCTGATTTGAGCTGCCGCGCCACGGCAGATTTACGTCGCGCAGCGCGTCTATGTACTCGCCGTCCACAAGCACGTCCACCATGCTCATAAACGACAAATCCTTGATCTCATGCCATTCGTAGCCCGTGTAGAGCCACACTGTTTTGTCGGGAAACCTCTTTTTAAACTCACATATAAGTGCGCCGACGTCACTTCGGTTACGCGGATGCAGCGGGTCGCCGCCGCTTACGGTCAGACCCGATATATACGGCTTGTTCGCTTTGGTAAAAAGTTCGTCCTTAGCCGCGTCGTCAAACTCCAGACCGCCGTCAATATCCCACGTCACCGGATTTTGACATTTTTCGCACCGATGGTCGCACCCCGCTACCCACAAAACAACTCTCAGACCGTCGCCGTTAAGCATATCGTCCTTTGTTATATTGTGATAGCGCATTTACATACTTTTCCTTTCCGCTATTTCCGCCATTTTTGCGCTGTTGAGGCGTGTGTCGCCCTTTACGCGCGAATATGACAGATAGCCGTTCATTCTCTCGATTTTTGTGAGATTTCTGCTGCCGCATTTCGGACATACGTCCATTTCAAGCTCCTCGTAGCCGCAGTCGTCGCAGTACGCCAAAGACATGTTTACGCCCTCGTAAAAGCCCATATCCATTGCGCGGCGCACAAGCGTCTTTACGGCGTCGCGATTATAGTTTACGGGATATTTCACGTACTGAATTTTACCGCCGTTGCACAAATTCCAGAAACGTTTTTCAAGATCCTGCTTTTCAATCGGCGTAATGTCCTCGGTGACATGGCAGTGAAAACTGTTCGACACGTATTCCCTGTCGGACACGTTCTCGACTATGCCGTACTTTTTTCTGTACTGCGTGACCTGCAAGCCGCACAGCGACTCCGCGGGCGTGCCGTAAATGGCGTAAAGTCTGCCGTCCTCCTTCTTAAATTTGTCAACCATATCGTTTATATGCTGCAAAGTTTTAAGCGCAAATTCGCCGTCCTCAACGAGCGACTTCTTGTTGTGGAGCTGCTGAAGTTCGTTAAGAGCAGTTATGCCGAACGAGGCTGTGGCTGACTTTAGCAGCGGCTTGATCTTGTCGTGTATTCCCAGCTTGCCGCCGTAGAAACCGCCCTCGCAGTACGCGAGCGGGTTCGTTGACGCGCGCATTTCACCGAGATAGTCGTATGTGCGGAGGTGCAGATTCCTGATAAGTTCAAGATAATAGTCGAGCACCTCGAAAAAGTCGCGGTTTTCCTGTTTCGCCTTTGAGTAAATCATCGGCAGGTGCAGCGAAACCACGCCTATGTTAAAGCGTCCGACAAACACGGGCTTATCGTTTTCGTCGGCGGGCTGCATACCGCCTCTCTCGTACCACGGCGACAGGAACGCGCGGCAGCCCATCGGTGAAATAATCTCGCCGTACTTTTTATACATTGACGGCACATAGCCCTCGCCGGTAAGCGACAACCAGTCGGGGTACATGCTCCTCATCGAGCAGTCTATACCCGCCTCGAACACGTCCTCCAAAGGCTTGCCCTCGCCGTGGAGGTTCTCATCGTACAAAAATACCACCTTCGGGAACAGTACGGGCTTTTTGTGACCCTTTTTGCCCTGTCCGCCCTTTCTTACATTCAGCATGGTTATTGACGCCATTTTCGCAAACCTACCCGTACCCGTGCCGATTGTCACGGTTATAAAGGGATAATCGCCGCGGCTCGACGATACGGAGTTAAACTTGTACTCCCAGCCCTGAAAACCCTGTTCAAAGTCACGCTGAATGTCCGCCATTGCCACCTTCTCGGCTTGCTCCTCGCTAAGACCGAGTGACGTATACTTCTCCATATACAGCTTATACGACTTTTCGGCGTACGGTTCGAGAATTTTATCCGCGCTCGGCACGGTAAAGCCGCCGTATTGCTGCGACGCTGCGGACAGAATGATGTCGCCTATAACGTCGAACGCAACGTCGAGCGTCTTGGGCTCGTTGTACCACAAATTACCCATTTCAAAACCGCCCGACAGCACGTTTTTAATGTCGAACAGGCAGCAGTTCATCGTGTCGCGGCGAGCCGACATGTCGTGAATGTAAAGATAGCCGTCGCGGCAAGCCTGCAGTTCCTCCGTGGTCAGGAAAAACTTCTTGTAAAGCTCCTTGTTAAGCTGGTTGAAAATCAGGCTGCGCTTTGTGGACACGAGCGCGGAGTCGGTATTCGAGTTCTCCTTGTCGCCGATGTACATGATTGACTGGCTCTTTTTGTAAACCTCGTCGAGCATCTGCACAAAGTCCTGCTTGTAGTTGCGGTAGTCGCGGTAGCTTTTCGCGACCTTCGGGTTGACCCTTTCAAGCGCGCCCTCGACTATGTTGTGCATCTCGGCAATCTGAATGTCCTCCTTGCCCATAGCCTCCGCCTGCTCCGTTACAAATTTGCATATAAACGCAATGTCCTCGTCCGTAAATTTCACAAGAGCGCGGTAAGCAGACTTATTGACCGCCGTAACAACCTTTTGTACATTAAATTCTTCCTTAGTATTGTCCTTTTTTACAACTCTCATTTTTATCACCTCTGTATTTTACGCGAGTTTTTATATACAATATATTGTGTTTATATATTATTATAGCACCAATATATAGATTTTACAATAGTTTTGTTAATAATATCCGATAAATTTTCCGACCCATTTTTTTCGCGTCTCTCTAAATATTACATGACTACACGCACGTTTTACGCGGATAATAAAGGTTGGTTATTCAAAATCAGCCGAATTATGTCGGTAAATTATAGTATACCACACGGAGGTAAAAAATGAAAGTTATTTTTCAGAGTTTTTATTTATATATGCTCGGCGTTATGGCGGACGCGTACAGGGCGTTTTTTAACGGCGCGGTGAAAAAGGCGGCAAAACGTGGTGCGCTCACGTCCGCGCGTCTTGCGAGAATGTCCGACAGGAGCTATCTCTTGTATAAGCGGTTTTACGAGTTTGAAAACGTATTAAGCCGTGAAATAGAGGCTGTTTCACGTGCGCAGGCTATCCGTTTATAAGCGCGGCGGCTATGGCGCGGGCAACGTCGCGTCCTCCCTCTTTCGCCTCGTCAAGAGTGTTGCCGTTGCTGCCGACCTCCAATATAAGGCTGCCGCGCGTTGTGTGACCGTTGAAACGCTCCGTGCGCAGGTTTACGGGACGCATAAGCCCGGGGTACATTATTTCCGCGCTGTTCTGTATCTTTGCGGCGAATGTCAGGTTGTCGCGCCAGTTGTCATGCCACAAGCCCATGCTGTTCGTTCCGACAACGAGCATTACCTGCGCCGTCGGCACACCGTTTTGTTCGCATGTGACGCGCAGGCGCGAGCCGTCGCTGTACACGAACGCGTCGCGGTGTACGTCGAGCACTACTTGTATTGACGGATTTTCTTTAAGCACGCCCTCTATGGTCGACAGCGCGCGCGTGTACGAGCTTTGGTACGACGGATAATCGTGGTACGTCTTATCGTGTATTACGCCTATGCCGTAGCTTGTAAGCACATTTTCTATTTCGTTTCCGACGGCGATAACGTTCACGTTCTCGTCGGTGTTACGCTCCGTTTCACCACTCATCTCGTCGCCGCTGTAACATTCCGTGGTATGCGTGTGCATAATAAGCACAAGCGGTTTGCCGTCCTCCGGCGTTATGGCAAGTTTATCGGCGCACATTGCGTCAAGATTAACGTCGTAGTCGGTGGCATTGTTGATTTTAAGCCCCACCGACGAGCAAACGGCATTATGGTCGGGCAACGCGGCAGGCTGCGTTTCTTCGGGCGCGGGCGTTTCCGTCGGGGGCGTCTCGGTCTCCGTTTCACCGTCGTAATCGCTTTCCGAAGGCTGTTCGTTCTGCGGGGTTGTCCCCTTTATCACGGCGCTGTACTCGCCTATTACCGACCCCGGGTCGGATATGTCTATACCGGTAAGCTTTTTTAAAATACTCCCCTCTCCCGCGTCAGCCATGGGAATACCCTCGTTTAAAATGTTCTCATAATCATCGGCGGGTGAAAATGCATCCTCGACTTGCGCAATGCCGAAAAAATCCCTGTTTTGTATTAAATTGGGTACAACTATGCCTGCCGCGGCAATGCAGAGCGTTACTGCCGCGGCTGCGTATATCTTATTTTTGGTGACTACTATTGTTTTAAACTTCATTATGTAACCTCACGATTGCCTGTATAACTTCTTATTTCTATTCATACGCCGCGTTTACATAAATATGTTGCTAATTTTTTGAAAAAAACTCTTGCATTTTTATATCGGTTGTGTTATAATGTCAAAGTTATTACGGACAGTCCTCTGCCTCGGTCGGCACGAAAGTCTTGAAAATTAAGGAGGAAGAATGATGAATACACAGGAAATCATCAACAACCTGACAAAAGACCAAATCAGAACAGACCTTCCGGAGCTCGTTGTGGGCAACAACGTAAAGGTTTACCAGAGAATTGTCGAGGGTTCGAGAACGAGAACTCAGATGTTCGAGGGTACAATCATTAAGGTTCAGGGAGGCGGCATTGCCAAAACATTTACGGTAAGACGTGTTTCTTACGGCGTAGGCGTAGAAAAGACTTGGCCCGTTAATTCGCCCAACATCGAGAAGATTGAAGTATCGAGAAAGGGTAAGGTAAGACGCGCGAAGCTTTACTATCTGCGTGACAGAGTCGGCAAGGCGGCAAAGGTTAAGGAAAGAATATAATGCTATCCTTAGCGGATATG